>NZ_CP088261.1:654259-1308519 GCF_021117345.1 Microbacterium sp. cx-55
TGGTCACCGGGCTCTCGGATGCGGCCGCCGCCCGGCTGCATCCGGTCGGGGCGATCTCGCGCTACCCGTTCGGCGCGGGCGCCGGGGTGCCGCCGGCCGGCACCCGGCGACGTGCGCTCGTGCTCGCGGGGGCGGGCGGCGACGGTTTCACCCCGGATGCGGTCGCCGCCGCGCGCGCCGCGACCCCCGGATGGGAGATCACGCACCTGGGCGGTTCGTCGGGCGCGTGGGTCGCCGACCCGCGGGACGCAGTGCGCGCATCCGACGTCGTCATCACCCACGCGGGGCAGAACGCGATCGCGGATGTCGCGGCCGCCCGCCGCCCCGCCATCGTGGTGCCGCAGGCGCGACCGCACGACGAGCAAGCCGCCACCGGACGCGTGCTGGCGGCGGGGGACTGGCCCGCGATCGTCGTGCCGCGCCTGCCCGACGGCGGATGGGGCGACCTGCTCGACGCGGCGCACCGGCTCGACGGGTCGGTGTGGCGAGCGTGGAACGACGGCGGCGGCGCCGCGCGTGCCGCCGAGATCATCATCCGCGTGATGCGCGGCGGAGTGGGGTTCGGGGCTGCCGGGGCGGGGGCGGGGGTTTCGCGTGGGATTTCGCGCCGCGGGACGGGAGCAGGCTCGGGCGGTGCCGGGTCTGGTTCGGGCGGTGCGGGGGCGGGTGCGGGGGCCGGCGCGGGCGGTGCTGGGTCTGGCTCGGGCGGTGTCGGTACGGAATCCCGCGCCGGCGGGGCGGGCGACCGCATCCGGGGCGACGGATGACCCGCACGGCCGTCATCACGATCGCGCACGGGCGGCACGCGCACGCGCGGCGCCAGGCCGACGCGCTCGCGCTGTCGATCGAACCGCCGGACGACCGCATCCTGGTGACGATGGACGATCCCGCGCTGGGTGCGCTCGCGCATCCCGGCACGCACGTGCTCGTGCTCGCCGCGGCGCCGGAGGGCCTCCCGCTCGCCCGGGCGCGCAATGCCGGCGCCGAGGCCGCGATCGATCGCGGGGCCGAGGTGCTGATCTTCCTCGACGTCGACTGCCTGCCGGGGCCTCACCTGGTCGGTGCCTACGCGGCCGCCGCGACAGATCCGACGACGGCGGACCGGCTGCTCTCCGGACCCGTCACCTACCTGCCGCCCGCACCGCCCGACGGCTACGACTTCGGCACGCTCGCGGCGCTCGACCGGCCGCATCCGGCGCGTCCTGCTCCGGGCCCCGGCGAGGTGGTGCACGGCGGCGACCCGAACCTCTTCTGGTCGCTGTCGTTCGCGGTCACGGCCGCCACGTGGCGGCGCATCGGCGGGTTCTCCGAACGCTACGTCGGGTACGGCGGCGAAGACACCGACTTCGGGCACACGGCGCACGCGCGCGGGGTCGAGATGGCGTGGGTGGGCTCAGCCCGCGCGTACCACCAGCATCACGCGGTCGAGAGCCCGCCGGTGCGGCACGTCGACGCGATCCTGCGCAACGGTGCGATCTTCGCGGAGCGCTGGGGATGGTGGCCGATGACCGGGTGGCTCGACGCGTTCGTCGCGCTCGGGCTCGTCGTGCGCACTCCGGACGGCGGCTACCGCCGCGCGTAAGCGCTCCGGGTCAGGCGGAAATGCTCCGGGTCAGGCGGAGAGACGGAGGTCGAGGCCCTGGGCCGTGAGTGCCCGGGCCGTGGGGGAGTCCGCATCCGCCGCATCGATGAGGACGGCGGTCACCTCGTCCAGCGGCATCACGAGATAGCGCGACACCGCGCCGATCTTCTCGCTGCTGCCGAGCACGAACGTTTCGGCAGCGCGGCCCGCGAGCGCGCGCTTCATGGCGGCTTCGTCGGCGTCGCCGGTCGTGAGCCCCTCCGTGTCGTGGATGCCCGTCACGCCGAGGAAGAAACGGTCGGCGCTGATCGCGCGGGTGGCCTCGACCGCGGCCGCGCCGCTCGCGACCGCGGAGTGCTTGAAGAGGCGACCGCCGAGGATGAGCACGTCGGCGGCGTGGTCGAGGAGGGCCGCGGCGATGGTCGGGCTGTGCGTGATGATCGTGCAGTCGGTCGTCCGGTCGATCGCGCGCACCATCTCGAGCGCGGTCGTTCCGCCGTCGATCAGCACGGTGCTGCCCGGTTCGACGAGCGACGCGGCGAGTCGGCCCACGCGCTGCTTGCTGTCGGTGGCGACGGTCTGCCGCGCGGTGTAATCGGCGACCGCGGGAGACGCCGGCAGCGCCCCGCCGTAGACGCGGACGGCGAGACCGGCGGCGTCGAGTTCGCGCAGATCCCGCCGGATGCTGTCTTCGGAGAGGCCCAGTTCAGCCGCCAATTCCTTGGCGATGATGCGGCCGTCGGCCCGCAGTCGAGCGAGGAGCAGGTCTTTGCGCGCGGCTGCCAGCATCCGTATTCCTTCACGTTGTTGCACGTTCATGCACTATTCTGGGGCTATGACCAAACCTCTCATGATTCTGATCGCTGGACCATACGCATCGGGGACGGGCGGGGATCCCGCGCTGATGCGGCAGAACCTCGACCGACTCGAGGAGGCGGCGTGGCCGATCTTCCGGGCGGGTCACATTCCGATGATCGGCGAGTGGGTGGCGCTTCCCGTGCTGTCGAGCGCGGGAGCCACCGGGCCGGCCGATCCGCTGGCCGCCGACGTCATGTACCCCGTCGCGCACCGGCTGCTGCAGCACTGCGACGCGGTGCTGCGCCTGCCGGGCGACTCGGTCGGTGCCGACAAGGACGTCGAGATCGCGCTCGAGCGCGGACTGCCCGTGTACCGCTCGCTCGCCGAGGTTCCGGGCGTCTGAGCCGGCCGCGGGCGACGCGGCTGGGGTCGTGCGGGCCTGCGCGGGGCCCGCGCCGTGCGGCGGTCGTCTCTCCTGAGTTGCGGGCGTTGAACCCCGCGCCGCGCCGGGTCGCTGAGCGCTGCCTCGCTAACTCCTCCAATACACCCGCGGGCCGGGTCCAGGTCGTGGATAGACCCAGGTTTGGAGGAGTTGGCGCTGGCCCCTCCCGCATCCGCACGCCGCTGCCGGACGGGAAGTCTCGCCAACTCCTCCATAAGTGCGCCGGATCAGGCCCAAACGCCCCCGAGGCCAGGATGTGGAGGAGTTAGCCAGCGGTCGGGCGCGCATCGCGACGCGCTTACGGGAGGGGAGTTCCTGCTAACTCCTCCAAAAGGGTGCCGGTGCCGCCCCAGGCGCCGCCGAGGCGCGGATTTGGAGGAGTTATCCGCGGTGGGCTCGCGCCTATCGCCGCGCCGCGGGAGCCCGGCGCGGGACGAGGCGCTCGCGGTCGGCCCGCATCCCGCCTCGCTGTCGGCCGGGAAGTCGGGCTAACTCCTCCGAAAGGGGTGCCGCTTCTGCGCCAGGCGCCGTCGAGGACCGGATCTGGAGGAGTTAGCCGCCGTCGGTCACGCTTCCCCGCCCCGCCCCGCCCCGCCCCGCCCCGCCCCGCCAGACCCCGCCCGAACGCGGCGATGCCCGCCGGGTCGGCGCGAAGCGCGATCCGGCGGGCATCGGTGCAGCGGGAATTACGCCCGGCTGCGGTTCTTGCGACCGAAGATGAGGCCGTAGATCAGCAGCACGACGATCGAACCACCGATCGCGAGCAGCCAGGTCTGGATCGAGAAGAACTCCTCGAGCGGCGCGTTGAACAGCACGCTGCCGAGCCATCCGCCGAGCAGGGCGCCGACGACGCCGAGGAGCAGAGTGATGAACCAGCCGCCACCCTGCTTACCCGGCAGGATGAGCTTGGCGATGGCGCCGGCGATGAGACCGAGGAGCAGGAATCCGAAGAAGCCCATCAGGGCCTCCTTTCTCTACGCGGACCGAAGCCCGCGAAACATGGTGCATAGGACAGGAAGCGTTCCCCGAACGCAATTCGGGCCGACTCGGGGAACAGCTTCCCAGCGTGCCGAACTCGGCGAGGCTCTGCGCCGGGTTGACCGAAGCTACCCGTCCGCGGTACACGCACACGACCCGATCCGGCCGCGAGCCGTGCATGCGACGCGGCGCGCACCATCGTCAGCGGCCGGGCTGCGCGTCCCGCTCGAGCCGGCGCAGCCGCTGCCGGGCGAAGTCCTGCGCTCGCGGACCCGACCCGAGTGCCCGCGCCGACACCGCCAGCACCACCCGGGTGAGGGTCACGACGGGGAAGATCGAGCGGCGCAGCCCCAGCATCCGTCGCCACTTCGTCGGCAGGCTCGCCACCGCCGCGGCGAACAGCACGCGGTACGCGACCGCCATCATCCCGGTGAACGGCGGCTGGCGAAGGAAGCGCACGACTTCGTCCACACGTTCGTCGCGGCGGAGCTCGCCGCGGTCGGCGAACGCCTGCATCTGCGCCCGAAGCTCGGCCGCCGTGCGGGGAGGGGCAGCTACTCGCATGAGGGTTCCCGCGGTGGCCCACTCGGCGACGTAGGCGTCGGCCCCGCCCGGAATCGGCCCGCCCCAGGTCTCGTGCGCGCCGAGGAACGCATCCGCGAAGACGAGGTGCACCCAGGTCACGAGGTCGCCGTCTCCGGCGGTGTAGGTGCGCGCCGATCCGTCGCCGCCGGTGTAGTCGCCCTCGACGCGGGAGTGGAAGCGGCCGATCCGGGCGACCTCCGCGTGCGTCTGCGTCTTCGACCCGTAGGTCGCGACGATGATCCAACGCACGGTGCCGCTGAGTCGGCCGAGCGGGTCCTCACGGAAACGCGACCAGTCGTGCACGCCCGCCATGGCGCCCGGATGCAGCGCCTGGATGAGCAGGGCACGGATGCCGGCGACCATGGTCGCGAGCCCGCCGTGCACCGTCCACGCGGCGCCGTCCTCCGCGAAGTAGCCCGTGTCGTCGCCTTCCGCCAGCTCCCGTACCCACGCGGGCGTGCCGTCGGGATCGCCCGCGAGCGCGGTGAGGAGCTTGGCCCGAAGCGGCAGGCGAGCGGGACGAGCGGCGCGGGCGGGATCAGCGGCGCGAGCCGGACGAGCGGCGCGGGCGGCACCCGCGGAGCGAGCGGGATCAGCGGCACCAGCAGCACGAGCGGGGCGGGGGACGGTCACCCACACAGCCTCGCATCCCGGCGCCCGCCCGGGGCCGATCGGCGGGATCCTCATTCGTGGCCGCGAGGGTCGGCGTGCTATTCTGATTCTTTGGTGCCGTGTCCCTGCTGGACCGGCCCGCGAACGTGAGCCCTCCACTGGCGTCTTGCCTCGACATCCGTCGCCGCAAGCACCCCGGAGTGGGATTCACGAACATCTCCGTTCGATCAAGAAAGCAGCACTATTGTGACGCGCACTTACACCCCCAAGGCTGGCGAAGCCCAGCGCGAGTGGCTCATCATCGACGCGACCGACGTCGTGCTCGGCCGCCTCGCCTCGCACGCTGCCGCGCTTCTGCGCGGCAAGCACAAGGCGACGTTCGCTCCCCACATCGACATGGGCGACTTCGTCATCATCATCAACGCCGAGAAGGTGGCCCTGACGGGTCAGAAGCTCGAGAAGAAGAAGGCCTACCGTCACTCGGGTTACCCGGGCGGACTGAAGTCGATCACGTACGACGAGTTGCTCACGAAGAACCCCGAGCGTGCCGTCGAGAAGGCTGTCCGCGGAATGCTGCCCAAGAACAGCATCGGCGCCCAGCAGCTTCGCAAGCTCAAGGTCTACCGCGGCGCCGAGCACCCTCACGGTGCGCAGCAGCCCACGACCTACACCCTCGACCAGGTCGCCCAGTAAGCGCCGCCAAGACTGACTAAGGACATACTCGTGGCGAATCTCGAAGAATCCACCGACTCCAACTACTCCACCGAGACCCCGGCCGACCTGGAGACCGCGGAGGCCGTGCGCCCCGTTCTCTCGGTTCCCGGCGCTGCCGTCGGTCGTCGCAAGCAGGCCATCGCTCGCGTGCGCATCGTTCCCGGCTCGGGCAACATCACCATCAACGGCCGCACGTTCGAGGACTACTTCCCGAACAAGCTGCACCAGCAGCTCGTGACCGACCCCTTCACGGTGCTCAACCTCACCGACGCGTACGACGTGATCGCCCGCATCTCCGGCGGTGGCCCCTCGGGTCAGGCCGGCGCACTGCGTCTCGGCATCGCTCGTTCGCTGAACGGCATCGACGAAGAGAACAACCGCGCCACCCTCAAGAAGGCCGGCTTCCTCTCCCGTGACGCTCGCGTCAAGGAGCGCAAGAAGGCTGGTCTCAAGAAGGCGCGCAAGGCTCCTCAGTACTCGAAGCGCTGACACGCCAGATGGCGTTGTTCGGTACGGACGGCGTGCGGGGGCTGGCGAACGGCCCCCTCACCGCCGATCTGGCGCTCTCCCTGGCCCAGGCGACTGCTGTCGTCCTGGGCCAGGGCCGTTCCGCCGAAGCGCGGCGCGCGGCAGGCAAACGGCTCACCGCCGTCGTCGCCCGCGACCCGCGCATCTCGGGGGAGTTCCTTTCGGCTGCGGTCGCGGCCGGCCTGGCATCCTCCGGTGTCGATGTGCTCGACGCCGGTGTGCTGCCGACGCCCGCCGCGGCGTTCCTCATCGCCGACATCGACGCGGACTTCGGTGTGATGGTCTCGGCCTCGCATAACCCCGCTCCCGACAACGGGATCAAGATCTTCGCGCGCGGTGGTGTCAAGCTCCCGGATGCGGTCGAGCAGCGCATCGAGTACGCGATCGCCGGCCAGAAACTCCAGCCGACGGGGGCCGACGTCGGCCGCATCCGTCGGTTCGCGGATGCCGAGGACCGGTACGTTCTGCACCTGCTCCAGTCGCTGCCGCACCGGCTCGACGGGCTCCACGTCGTGCTCGACTGCGCCCACGGCGCCGCCGCGGGCGTGTCGCCCGAGACGTTCCGCGACGCGGGCGCGCAGGTGACTGTGATCGGGGCCGACCCCGACGGACTGAACATCAACGACGGGGTCGGGTCGACCCACCTCGACCACCTCGCGGAGCACGTGCTGCGCACCGGTGCCGACCTCGGCATCGCGCACGACGGCGACGCCGACCGCTGCCTGGCGGTCACCGCATCCGGCGAGAAGATCGACGGCGATCAGATCATGGCGATCCTCGCCGCCGCGATGCAGGACCGCGGTGTGCTCCGCGACGACACGCTCGTGGCGACGGTCATGAGCAACCTCGGACTGCACCGTGCGATGACCGCGCGCGGCATCCGCGTCGTACAGACCGGCGTCGGCGATCGTTATGTGCTCGAGGCGATGGATGCGGGCAAGTACACGCTCGGCGGCGAACAGTCCGGCCACGTGATCATGAGCGAGTTCGCGACGACCGGTGACGGTCTGCTGACCGGCCTGCACCTCATGGCCGAGATGGCGCGGCAGGGTAAGTCCCTCGCCGAGCTGGCGTCGGTGATGACGGTGTTCCCGCAGGTGCTGTTGAACGTCGACGGCGTCGACCGCACCCGGGTCGCGGATGCGGGCGTCGCGGAGGCCGTGGCCGAAGCCGAAGCCGAGCTCGGCGACAGCGGACGCGTGCTGCTGCGCGCCTCCGGTACCGAGCCGCTCGTGCGCGTCATGGTCGAGGCCGAGAACGTCGAAGACGCCCAGCGCATCGCCGAGCGCCTCGCCGACGTCGTCCGCACGCGCCTCGGTCTGTAGCGCCGCGGGCGTCCGCTCGCGCGTCGGTGCTCCGCATCGGCATCCGCGAGACGGGATCGGGGCGCCGAGACATGGGCCCACGCCGCCCGAGGCTCCGCGCGCGCGAAGCGCGGGTGGAGTGGGGGTGGGGAGGGGTTACTCCACGGTCTCGGCGCGAAGATCCCGTCTCGCGGCCAAAAGCACGGTCAGGCGGGGCGGGAGCGCGCGGGGGAAAGGGCGGGGGGGCGCGGCGGTCAGACGGGGCGGGTGAGGCCGTCGAGCATGGCGGCGAAGGCGAGCGCGGTGACCTCCCACTCGACGGGTTCGCCGTCGAGTCCGGGTCGGGTGACGGTGCTGTCCGCATCCGTGACGCCGATCAGGCGCTTGCTGGCCATGCCTTCCACGAGCGAGGCGCCGACGGCGGCGATGTGCAGGTAGGTGACGCCCTCCGCGGGTCGCCGCCCGAGGTACTCGAGCACCGAGCGGTAGAGCTCGCCCATCTGCTGCAGGAACGCCGTCTCGGCGGCCCGCAGCGCCGCCTGCACGCGCGGACGCTGCACGGGCGGAAGGCTCTCCACCGACACCGAGAGGGCCATGTAGGTGCGCCACTGCGTCGACTGCATCGTGTCGGCGACGTTTCGCGCGAGCGAAAGCCGGATCGACTCGCGCATGACCTCCGCGGCGCCCTCGGGATCCAGCGTTCCGTCCGCGCGCACGAGGCGATCGGCGTGGCGGGTGAACGTCGCCGCGGCGACGTCGTTCGAGCCGGGGGAGTAACCGAGCGCGTGCGGTCCGTCGGGTTCGAGCAGGCGCAGCATCAGCGCGGTGAGCAGTTCGTCCTTGCCGCCGAACGCGGCGAACGCGGAGCTGCGGGGCACGCCGACCCGTCGGATCAGCTCCTCCATGTTGAGGTGGTGGAGTCCGACCGAAATGCCGCCTTCTTCGAGCAGAACGGTTGCGGCATCGAGCACGCGGGTGCGAAGTTCGTCGCGCGAGATGCGGGTCGAACGCTTGCGGGGAGCGCTCTCACCGCGTGCTGCCGCATCCGATGCCGGATCGTTATGGACTATAAGTCCAGAGTCTTGTCCGGCGGACGAAACTGATCTATTTTCGTTCATACCGACGGATGGTCCTTGTTGTTGTTGGCCGCCTGTTTGGGGGGTCGTCGGTGCGGGCCGCATGCCCGACGGTGGGTGTTTTCCACCCGTCGGGCGTGCGGATGCCTCATCCTATGGGCGCAATTCCCGCGAGGGAAGAGCGGCCGGGGCCGGAGGCTCATCCCCAGGCCAGGCTCTCCAGGTAGCGCAGCAGCACGCCCTCGCGGAGCGCCCACGGACTCACTTCGAGCTCATCGATGCCGAACTCGCGCATCGCCGTGTGCAAGACGACCGCGCCGGCCACGATTTGGAACGTGCGGTCGGCCGTGATGCCCGGCAGTTCCTGGCGGGCGGATGCGGGCAGCCGCGCGAGACGCGGGATCCACGAGCCGAGTGCCGCCCGCGGAAGCATCAACCGCTCGCTGCCCGACCAGCCCGGCACCGGGTAACCGGCGAGCTTCGCGAGCGAGCGGATCGCCTTCGACGACCCGGCGACGTGATCGGGCGTCGGCTGATCGCGGAACGTCGCCACGATCGGCGCCAGCGTCTCGCGGGCGTGGGCGCGGAGCGCATCGACGGCGATCTCGCCGGGCGGATCCTCGGGCAGGAACGTCACCGTCATCCGCCCCGCACCGAGGGGGACGGATGCGGCCGCCGCGGGCAGTTCGTCGGCGCCAGCCGCGATCTCGAGTGAGCCGCCGCCGATGTCGAACAACAGGATCTGCCCCGCCGACCAGCCGAACCAGCGACGTACCGCGAGGAACGTGAACCGCGCTTCGTCTTCGCCGCCGAGCACCTGCAGCGGTTGACCCAGCGCGTCTTCGATGCGGCGGATGACCTCGGTGCCGTTCGTGGCATCGCGGACCGCGGATGTGGCGGTCGCGAGCAGTTCGGCGACCCCCTCGGCGCGGGCGTGCGCGCGCGCTTCGGCGACCGCATCCTCCAGCGCGCGGATGCCCGGCTCGCTGATCGCGCCGGTCGGCGTCAGATAGCGCATGAGGCGCAGGACGGTGCGACGGCTCGTCGTCGCCAACGGGCGACCGCCCGGATGCGCATCAGCGACCAGGAGGTGCACGGTGTTGGATCCGATGTCGAGAACGCCCAGACGCACCCGCCCAGCGTACCCGCGCGGCAGCGGCGTCCGGTCGGCGCGGCGTCCCCGCGCGGCGGCCGCAGATCGCTGCGGCCGCAGATCGCTGCGGCCGGGCGGAGGTTACGATGGGCGCGTGCCAGAGGTGTCCTCCGTGTCAGAGCCGCTCGCGTTGTCGCTCTACCGCCAGATCAACCGACCGGAGTGGGCTCGACTCGCCGCCGGCATCGAGCAGCCGCTGACCGAATCTGAGGTCGTGCAGCTGCGCGGTCTCGGTGACCGGCTCGACCTCGCCGAAGTGCGCGAGGTGTACGTGCCGCTGAGCCGCCTCCTCTCGCTCTACGCCTCATCGACCAAGCGGCTCGGCGCCGACGAAAGCGCGTTCCTCGGCGATGCCGACACGACGACGCCGTTCGTCATCGGCGTGGCGGGATCGGTCGCCGTCGGCAAGTCGACGATCGCGCGCCTGCTGCGTGAGCTGGTGAGCAGATGGCCCGGCACGCCCCGCGTCGAGCTCGTCACGACCGACGGGTTCCTGTATCCGAACGCCGAGCTCGAGCGTCGCGGGCTGATGGACCGCAAGGGCTTTCCGGAGTCGTACGACCGCCGCGCACTCGTCGAGTTTCTCACCGCCGTGAAGTCGGGCGAGCCCGAGGTGCGCGCCCCGTACTACTCGCACATGCGGTACGACATCATCTCCGACGCGCACACGACGGTGCGTCGACCCGACGTGGTGATCGTCGAGGGACTGAACGTGCTGCAGCCGCCGCCGACGCCGAACGACGTCGCGATCAGCGAGCTGTTCGATTTCTCGATCTACGTGGATGCGGACCCCGCCCTGATCGAGCAGTGGTACGTGGACCGGTTCCTCGCGCTCCGCCAGGGCGCGTTCAGCAACCCGAACTCGTTCTTCCGCGTCTTCGCCGACATCTCGGATGACGAGGCCGTGCGCCGCGCGAGCTATTTCTGGAACGAGATCAACCTGCCGAACCTCGTCGAGAACGTGCTGCCGACCAAGCACCGCGCCTCGCTGGTGCTGCAGAAGGGCCGCGAGCACACGGTCGACCGCGTGCTGCTCCGCAAGCTCTGACCCCATAGCGCGGGCTCGCCCCGCATCCGGGCTCGCGCCGCATCCGGTCCCGCCCCATTTTCCGCGAGACGGGATCTGGGCCCCGAGACTGCGGGGTTACCCCACTGTCTCGGCGCGAAGATCCCGTCTCGCGGGTTGGGGCGCGGGCGACGCGCGCGGGCGGGCGCGGGGGTCAGGCCGGGGTCAGGATGCCGGCGGATTCGCGGTAGCGCTCGGCGGCCTCGGGGCAGATCCAGGTGCCGTCGCCGGCGTCGGTCAGGCGGTGTCCGGCGCGACCGACCCAGCCGATGCGGCGCGCCGGAACCCCGACGACGAGCGCGAAGGCGGGCACATCGGTCGTGACGACCGCGCCGGCCGCGACCAGGGCGTACTCGCCGATGTGCACGGGCGCCACGCACACCGCGCGGGCCCCGATCGATGCGCCGCGGTCGACCCGCACCGCGACCGCGTGCCAGTCCTCGGCGGTCTTCGCCGAACCGTCGAGGTTCGCCGCGCGGGGGAATTCGTCGTTCGTGAACACGACCGCGGGGCCGATGAACACCCCGTCCCCGACGACCGCCGGTTCGTACACGAGCGCGTAGTTCTGCACCTTGCAGGCATCGCCGAGCACGACGCCCGGGCCGATGTACGCGCCGCGTCCGATCGTGCAGTCCGCGCCGATCCGGGCGCCCTCGCGCACCTGCGCGAGATGCCAGACCCGGGTGCCGGCGCCCAGCTCGACGTCGTCGTCGAGGTCGGCGGACGGATGCGTGAACGATGCGGTGCCGGCCATGGTCGACCTCTCCCTCGGGTGTCGCGAACGGATGCCGCCGCGCGATCGGATGCGGCGAGCACACCGCAACCCGATGCGCCCGTGCGTCGAATTGTATTGTGCGCACGCCGCGCGGCTCGCTACAGTGGCCGCGGGGACACCGGTCGTGGGCGTCTGGGGACGCGAACACGACGGCGGCGAGTGGGATCGTCGACCGGACCGGCTTTACGCGCGCACCGCTCGCTCGGGGTGCGCGCATCTGGGGAAGAGCATGGGGACATCAGGGGACGTCCGGGCTGCGCACGCCGCCACGGACATCGACGTTCAGAGTGCCATCGCGGCACCGGAACTCAGCGCGCGGAGTGCCATCGCGGCACGCGAGCACAGTGTTCGAGGCGCGGTCGCGGAACGCGAACACCACCTTCGGAGCACCGTCGCGGCGCGGGAGCACGACGTGCGGGGGGCGATCATCATCCCGGCGCACGACGAGTCGGCGGTCATCGGCCGCACGCTCCGTGCGCTCGCGCCGCTGGGGGCGATGCCGGGGATCGAGATCGTCGTGGCGTGCAACGGATGCCGCGACGACACGGCCGCGATCGCCCGCGGATACCCGGGCGTGCGGGTGATCGAGACCGAACGACCGTCGAAGACCGCTGCGCTGAACCTCGGCGACAGCGTGGCGACGGCGTGGCCGCGGCTGTATCTCGACGCCGACATCGAGATCGCGCCGTCCGCCGTGCTGGCCGTGTTCGCCGCGCTCGACGAGCCGGGGGTGCTGGCCGCGCGCGCCCCGTTCGCCTACGACACCGCCGGTGCGTCGCTGCCGGTGCGGGCGTACTACCGGGCGCGCAGCCGCATCCCCGTCGCGGTGCGGCTGTGGGGAGCCGGCGGGTACGCGATGAACGAGGCGGGCCACCGCCGGGTGGGGGAGTTCCCCGACGTCACCGCCGACGACGCGTGGGTCGACGAGCAGTTCGCCGGGGGCGAGAAGCGGATCGTCGCCGCTTCCGCCGCTCGGGTGCGGACGCCCCGTGACACCGCGGGCCTGCTCGCGGTGCTCACGCGGCAGCGGCGCGGGGTCACGGAGCTCGGCGGTTCGTCCGAGGCGGCGTCCCGCGGCACGGCGTTGCTCGCCGGCATCCGGGGTCCGCGGAGCGCGGCGGATGCGGCCTGGTACGTGCTGCTGACGCTCATCGGGCGGCGCCGGTCGGCGCGGCAGTCGGGTCGCGCGTCCGGCTGGGAGCGCGACGCGTCCAGCCGGGTCGCCGCAGCGACATGACCGCCCGACGTGACGGCCCGCGCGTGACGAATACTCGCCGCTTCGGGTTGCGTCGGCGCCCACGATCGATATAGTTGCCGCGGGGACACCGGAAGCAACGCGTCTTGGGGACGCCGCGCACGGCAACGAGTGGGATCGTTTCGCCGCATCCGGTTTTATGGCTCGCACCGCTTGCTCGGGGTGCGTGCGTCTGGGGAAGAGCATGGGGACATCGGGGATCGCTGCCGCGTCGACGGAGCGCTCATCATCGCGCGTGCGGCGGATCATCGCCGCCATCGCCTTCGCCGCCGTGCTCGGCACCGCGCTGGTCGCCGTGCAGCCGGCCGATCGTGCGGTGGCGTCCAGCCCGTGCGGTCCGACGGTGAACGCGATCGTGTGCGAGAACGAGCAGGAGGGCACCTCTCCCGATGTCTGGGACATCGAGGGCGCCGGCGACCCGACGATCCAGGGATTTGCGACCGACATCAGCGTCAACGCGGGGCAGCGGATCGACTTCAAGATCGACACGGATGCCCCCGGCTACACGATCGACGTCTACCGCACCGGGTGGTACCAGGGCCTCGGCGCCCGCCACATCGATTCGGTGACTCCGACGCGTCTCGGATCGCAGACGAACGAGTGCATCTCCGACGTCGCCACCGAGCTGTACGACTGCGGCACGTGGGACGTCTCGGCGTCGTGGGCGGTTCCCGCGACGGCCGTGTCGGGCGTCTACGTCGCGCGCCTGCAGCGCGATGACACCGCCGGCGCCAGCCACATCACCTTCATCGTCCGCAACGACGGCAACACGTCCGACGTCCTCTTCCAGACCTCCGACCCGACCTGGCACGCGTACAACTCGTACGGCGGCTCGGACTTCTACCAGGGCGCCGCGAACGGCCGGGCGTACAAGATCAGCTACAACCGTCCGTTCGCGACCCGGCAGGGGTACACGCAGCGGGACTTCTACTTCAGCTCCGAGTACGCGACCGTGCGGTTCCTCGAACGCAACGGCTACGACGTGAGCTACATCGCGGGACTTGACACCGATCGACGCGGCTCCGAGCTGCTGAACCACAAAGTGTTCATGTCGGTCGGGCACGACGAGTACTGGTCGGGCGCGCAGCGCGCGAACATCGAAGCGGCCCGGGATGCGGGCGTGAACATGCAGTTCCTCACCGGCAACGAGGGCTACTGGCGCACCCGCTACGAGCCCTCCGCCGACGGCTCGCTCACCGATCGGCGCACGCTCGTGTCGTACAAAGAGACCTGGGCCGACAAGAAGATCGACCCGACTCCGGAGTGGACGGGCACTTGGCGCGACCCCCGGTTCGCGGATGCCGCGCAGGGCGGGCACTCGCCCGAGAACTCGGTCACCGGCACGATGTACATGGTCAACGACGTCTACCTGCCGGTCACGGTCGACGCGACCGAGGGCGACTACCGGCTCTGGCGGGACACCGGGCTGTCGGACCTCGATCCCGGCGAAGCGGCGGAGCTCACCGCGCAGACCGTCGGTTACGAATCGAACGAGGACGTCGACAACGGCTTCCGCCCGGCGGGCCTCATCCGCCTGTCGACCACGGTCGGGCCGACCCCGCAGTACCTGACCGATTACGGCAACGTGCTCGTGGACGGCACGACGATGCACCACGTGACGCTCTACCGGGCAGACAGCGACGCGCTGGTCTTCTCGTCCGCCAGCATCCAGTGGTCCTGGGGGCTCGACAGCCAGCACGACGGCCAGCAGCCTCC
This sequence comes from Microbacterium sp. cx-55, assembly GCF_021117345.1. Taxonomy (NCBI): domain Bacteria; kingdom Bacillati; phylum Actinomycetota; class Actinomycetes; order Micrococcales; family Microbacteriaceae; genus Microbacterium; species Microbacterium sp. cx-55. The sequence continues at coordinate 668,844 of NZ_CP088261.1, forward strand.
CGCCGATCCGCGGATGCAGCAGGCCCAGGTCAACCTGTTCGCCGACATGGGCGTGCAGCCCGGTTCGCTCATGCCCGAGCTGACGCGCGCGGAGGAGAGCGACGACGAGACACCGCCGACGACGACGATCACGTCGCCCACGGCGGGGCAGCAGCTCACCCACGGACGCACCGTCACGGTCACCGGAACGGCATCGGACGTCGGCGGTTCGGTGGCGGGCGTCGAGGTCTCCACCGACGGCGGCGCGAGCTGGCATCCGGCCACCGGCACGACGAACTGGTCGTACGACTATCTCCCGCAGGGCAGCGGGACCGCCGTCATCACCGCACGGGCGATCGATGACTCCGCGAACTTCTCGCGCGTGGGAATCTCCCGCGAGGTCTCGGTCTCGGGCCCGGCCACGGTCTTCGGCGACACCGTGCCAGCGATCGCGTCGGCAGACGACCCGGAACCCGTCGAACTCGGGATGCGGATCACTCCGTCCTCCGACGGATACCTCTCGGCGATCCGCTTCTACAAGGGGCCCGGCAACACCGGCGTGCACACAGGCACGCTATGGGACGCCGCCGGAAACCGCGTCGCATCCGTCGTCTTCGCGAACGAGACGGCCACCGGATGGCAGACGGCCCCGCTGTCGGTGCCGGTGCCGGTGACGGCCGGGTCCGAGTACACGGTGTCGTACACGGCACCGGCCGGCGGCTACGCGATCGCCACGACCTACTGGCCGTATCGTGCCCGCGCGTCGGCCCCGCTCGCTCCCGCGACGGGCCCCGGCACCCCCGGTGTCTCGGGCCGGGCGGGCACGCTGCCCACCTCGGCGTGGCGCGGCTCCAACTACTTCGTGGATGCCGTGTTCGAGGCCACCGACTCCTCGCCGCTGCGGATCGCGTCGCGCACACCGCAGGCGGATTCGTCGAGCGTGGCGCTCGATGCGCCGGTGAACGCGGTGTTCACGCGCGCCGCCGACCCGGCCACCGTCGCGGTGTCGGTCACCGATCCGTCCGGGGCAGAGCTGCCGGGGTCCGTGTCGTACGACGCAGCGAGTCGCACCGTGCGGTTCGCGCCGACCGGCGGCTACGCGCCGTCGACCCGCTACACGGTGACGCCGTCCGCATCCGACCCCGCCGGCGTCGCGCTCGAGCCGAACGCCGCCTGGTCGTTCACGACGCAGGCGGCCGACCTGCCCGAAGGGGTGTGCCCGTGCACGCTCTTCCCGGAGAGCAGCCGCCCCCAGTTCGCCACGAACGCGGACACGTCGCTCGTGACCCTCGGCGTGCGGTTCACGGTGGCTGCGCCCGGCACCGTGACCACCGTCTCGTTCTTCCGGGGGAGCGGGAACACCGCCCCGCACTGGGTGACGCTCTACCGTGCCGACGGATCCGTGCTCGGGTCGGGCACCTCGGTGAATGAATCCTCGTCGGGGTGGCAGCACGTCGCGCTCGACCAGCCGGCCGCCGTCGTGCCGGGGGAGACGTACGTCGCGGCGTACCTCGCACCCGCCGGCGCCTACCCGGTCTCGCCCGACGTCTTCGGTGCGGGCTACACGCGGGGTCCGCTGACCGTGCCGGCCCTCGGTGGCGCCTACACGTACGCCGACGGCTTCCCCGCGAACGCCTCGTCGACGGACTACGCGGTCGATGTGACATTCGTTCCGGATGCGGTCGCCCTCGACCTCATTGGCACGACGCCCTCCGCCGGAGCCGCGGACGCACCGGCCGACACGACCCTGTCGGCGTCGTTCAGCGCCGCGGTCTCGCCCGGCTTCGCCGGTGCGGTCACCGCCGCCGGCGCGCCCGTGTCTGGAACCTGGGCGAGGTCGGATGACGGGCGGACGCTGACCTTCGCGCCCGCGGCGGATCTGCCCGCCGGCGCGGTCGTCTCGGCGGCGCTCACCGGACTCGTCGGCCCCGACGGGCGCGCGGGCGCCGACGTCTCCTGGTCGTTCACGGTCGAGCAGACGGCCACGCCGCGCACGACGATCTTCGGCAACGCGTTGCCTTCGGTGGTCGCCGACTCCGACTCCTCTCCGGTCGAGCTGGGGCTCTCCTTCCGGAGTTCGGTTCCGGGCGAGGTGCGCGCCATCCGCTTCTACAAAGGACCCGGCAACGGCGGAACCCACACGGGCTCGCTCTGGGGTCCCGGCGGGGAGCGTCTGGCCCAGGTCACATTCCGCGCCGAAACGCCCTCCGGCTGGCAGCGGGCCGTGCTCGACCAACCGGTCGAGATCACGGCGGGCACGTCGTACACCGTGTCGTACTACGCGCCGCAGGGACACTATGCGAACACCGGCGCCGCGCTCACCGCCCCCATTACGAGCGGCCCCCTGACGACCGAGGCTCCCGAGAACGGCGTCTACCGGTACGGTCCGGGCGGGCTGCGTCCGGTCGCCTCGTGGAACTCGACGAACTACTTCGTCGACGTGGAGTTCGTGGTGGATTCCGACGCCGCCGCACCCGTGCCGCAGGTGCAGGCCGTCACGCCCGCCCGCGATGCCACCGACGTCGCCATCGACGCATCCGTATCGGCGCGCGTCGACCGGCTCCCGGTGGGGCAGAGCCTGTCGATGACCCTCACCGGACCCGGTGGCGCCGTCGGCGGCGCGGTGACCTCGACGCCCGACCACACGTTCACGTTCGCGCCGTTCACCGAACTCGCCGTCGACACGCTCTACACCGCGCAGGTCACGATCGACGGATCAGCGCTCGACTCGTGGACCTTCCGCACGACGGCGGCCGCGGGCGCCGGCACGACCGACACGCTCTTCGGCACCGCGGATCCCGCCGCAACCGCCACGAACGACGGCGACCCGGTGGAGCTCGGCACGGCCTTCCAGGTCACCGAGTCGGGCACCGTCACGGCGCTCCGCTTCTTCGCGACGCCGCAGAGCGTCGGCACCCACCGGGTGACGCTGTGGTCGGCGGATGGCCGGGTGCTCGCCCAGCAGGAGTCTTCCGGAGAGACCGGATCCGGCTGGCAACGGGTGGAGCTCGCCGCGCCGGTCGACGTGGTGCCCGGGGACACCTACACCGCGTCGTACCTCGCCACCGACGGGCGCTTCGCGATCGCGAACGACTACTTCGTCTCTCCCCGCACGAACGGGCGCATCGTGGCGCCCGCGGGCGAGAACGGCCGCTTCCTGTACCGGGATGGCGGAGGATTCCCGACCGGATCGTGGAGGTCGTCGAGCTATTTCGTCGACGCCGAGATCTCGTTCGGGACCGACTCGGGGGACGCCGCAAACGTCCCCCGACGATGAGCGGCGCAGCCGCGTTACTGGGGGGAACACAGTGGGGACACCGGGGGAGAACATGAACAGACGACTGAACGTCGCCGTCATCGGCGCAGGGTACTGGGGGCCGAATCTGGCGCGGAACTTCCGCGCCGGCGCGGACTGGAACCTCGCGTCGATCTGCGACGTCGACATCGATCGCGCCCGTCGCGTCGCCGACGCCGTCGGCGGAGTGCCGGTGACAACGGATCTGCAGGCGGTGCTGCGCGATCCGCTGATCGACGCGATCGCGATCGCGACACCCGCGCGCACGCACCATCCGATCGCGCTCGCTGCGCTCGCCGCGGGGAAGCACGTGATGGTCGAGAAGCCGCTCGCCGACACCCGCGAACGCGGTGAGGAGATGGTGCGGGCCGCCGAAGCGAACGGTCTCGTCCTGATGGCCGACCACACCTACTGCTACACACCCGCGGTGCTGAAGATGAAAGAGCTCATCGCCGACGGCGCGCTCGGCGACATCCTGTTCGTCGACAGCGTGCGCATCAATCTCGGACTCATCCAGCCCGACGTCGACGTCTTCTGGGACCTCGCCCCGCACGATCTGTCGATCATGGACTTCGTGCTGCCCGGCGGCCTCGACGCCGCATCCGTCGCTGCGCACGGCTCCGACCCGCTCCGCACCGGCAAATCCTGCGTCGGCTACCTGGCTCTGCCGCTGAGTTCGGGCGCCATGGCGCACGTGCACGTCAACTGGCTGAGCCCGACCAAGATCCGCCAGATGGTGATCGGGGGCACGAAGCGCACCCTGGTGTGGGACGACCTCAACCCGCAGCAGCGCCTGAGCGTCTACGACCGGGGCGTCGACATCGACAGCGTCTCGAAGGTCACCGGCGTCGACACCCGCGCCGCGAACATCTCGTACCGGCTGGGTGACACGTGGGCCCCGGCGCTGCCCGAACGCGAAGCGCTCGGCGGGGTCGTGGCCGAGTTCGCCGCAGCGATCCGCGAGCGGCGCCCCGCGCGCACGAGCGGAGCCGCGGGGCTCCGGGTGCTCTCGATCCTCGGGGCCGCGGCGGAGAGCGTCGCCGCGGGCGGCGTGCCGACCCCGGTGTTCTCCGCCGCGCGTGCGGTCGAAGGAGTGGCGGCATGACCCGGCTGAGCGGTGCCGTGGTGCTCGTGACCGGGGGCGCCGGATTCATCGGCAGCCACCTCGTCGACGCCCTGCTCGACACCGACGTCGCGGAAGTGCGCGTCGTCGACAACTTCGCGACCGGTTCGCGCGCGAATCTCGCGAGTGCTCTCCGGGACCCGCGCGTGCACCTCGCGGAGCACGACGCCCGCGACCAGGTGGCGATGGCGCGCGCCGTCGCCGGCGCGGACGTGGTCTTCCACCTCGCCTGCCTCGGCGTGCGGCACAGCCTGCACGATCCGCGCGAGAACCATGACGTGAACGCCACGATGACCCTCGATCTGCTCGAACTCGCGCGCCACCGCGGCGTCGGACGCTTCGTGCACGTCAGCTCGAGCGAGGTCTACGGATCCGCGCAGTACGCGCCGATGGATGAGGGGCATCCGACCTTCCCGGAGACCGTCTACGGCGGCGCGAAACTCGCCGGTGAGGCGTACGCCCGCGCGGCGTTCCGCACCCACGGATTTCCGGTGACGGTCGTGCGACCGTTCAACGCCTACGGTCCGCGGAGCCACTTCGAGGGCGACAGCGGCGAGGTCCTGCCGCGCACCATCGTGCGTGTGCTGGCCGGTGAACCCCCGATCGTCTACGGCGACGGGAAACAGTCGCGCGACTTCACCCACGTCACCGACACGGCGCGCGCCATCATCGCCCTCGCCGAGTCCGACGAGTCGATCGGTCTCACGGTCAACGTGGGTTCGGGCAGCGACGTCACGATCAATCGGCTCGCCGACATCGTGCGCGCGGCCGCCGGGCGCGAAGACCTCGCGGTGCTGCGCCTCGATCCGCGCCCGGGAGACGTTCGTCGCCTGCTCGCCGAATCCTCGCTGCTCGGCCGGCTCACCGACTTCGCGCCGCGCGTGCCGTTCGACGAGGGGGTGCGCGACCTTCTCGCGCACATGCGGGCGAGCGAATCGAGCCCGGCCGAGATGCTGTCCCAGGTCGCCGAGCGCAACTGGGCCGTCGGAGCGGGGGCCGGTCGTGGCTGAGCGCACGCAGACGGCGATCGTCGACGAGGCTCCGCCGCGGATCAACGTGATGGTCCCGTGGCTCGGCCAGGAGGAGATCGACGCGGTCGCGGAGGTGATCGCGAGCGGATGGGTCGCCCAGGGGCCGCGGGTCGCCGAGTTCGAACGCCAGTTCGCCCTCGCGATGGAGGTGCCGCACGCGGTCGCCACCACGAACTGCACCAGCGCGCTGCACCTCGCGCTGATCGTCGCGGGCGTCGGCGCGGGCGATGACGTCGTCATCCCGTCGCTCTCGTTCATCGCGACCACGAACGCCGTGCGGTACGTCGGGGCGAACCCCGTGTTCGCCGACGTCGACGCGATGACCGGCAACGTGACGGGTGAGACCGTGCGCCGCGCGCTGACCGAACGCACGACCGCGGTGATCGCGGTCGACCAGGGGGGAGTCCCGGTCGACCTCGACGATGTGCGCGCCGTCACCGACGCCCGCGGCATCGTGGTCATCGAAGACGCCGCGTGCGGCGCCGGGTCGCAGTACCGCGGGCGACCCGTCGGCCACCGCGCCGAACTCACCGCCTGGTCGTTCCACCCGCGCAAGGTGCTCACCACGGGTGAGGGCGGGATGCTGACCACCCCCCGCGCGGAATGGGCGGCACGCGCGCGACGCCTCCGCGAACACGCGATGAGCGTGTCGGCGACCGACCGTCACGAGTCGGTGCTGCCGCCGGCGGAGCACTACGGGGAGGTCGGCTACAACTTCCGGATGACCGACCTGCAGGCGGCCGTCGGCATCGTGCAGCTCCGAAAGCTGCCCGAGATCGTGCGCCGACGCCGGGAGATCGCCGAGATCTACCGGGAGGCGCTCGCGGACGTGCCCGGGCTCCGTCCGGTGCGGGACCCCGCGCACGGCACCGGCAACGCGCAGTCCTTCTGGGTCGAGGTCGGCGACGACTATCCGCTCGATCGCGACGGCCTCCTCGCCGCTCTCGCGGAGGGTGGCATCTCCGCCCGACGCGGCATCATGGCTGCGCACCGGCAGCCGCCCTACCGGCATCTGGTGCCGGCGGCGGGGCTCCCGGTCACCGACCGCATCACGGATGGCACCCTCATCCTGCCGATCTATCACGCGATGACGGATGCCGAACTGGCCCGCGTCATCGACGTGCTGCGCGGGGCGCGCCCGTGACCTCCGGCGTGCTGCTCGTGGGGGCGAGCGGACTCGCGCGCGAAGTCGTCGCGGCCGGAATGGTCGGGATCACCGGGATCCTCGACGACGATCAGCGTCTGCACGAGACGGAGATCGACGGGGTACCCGTGCTCGGCCCGGTGGCCCTCGCCGCCGAGCGACGCGACCGGCTGCTGGTGTGCATCGGCCCGAGCGCGGCCCGGCGGTCGGTGGTGCGGCGCCTGCGCGCCGCGGGCGTCGACGACGCGCGGTACGAGACGTTCGTCGCCCGGTCCGCCCGCATCGGTTCCTCGAGCGCCATCGGCGCGGGCACGATCGTGCTCGACGGCGTGGTCATCACGGCGCACGCCCGCGTCGGCCGGCACGTCGTCATCATGCCGAACGCCGTCATCACGCACGACGACACCGTGGCCGACTACGCCACGCTGGCCGCCGGCGTCGCCCTCGGCGGCCGCGTCGCGATCGGCGAAGGCGCGTACCTCGGCATGCAGAGTTCGGTGCGACCGGACGTATCGATCGGCGCGGACGCGGTGATCGGCATGGGTGCGGCCGTGCTGCACGAGGTGCCCCCCGGAGAGACCTGGGTGGGCGTGCCCGCCCGCCGGACGGAGGAGAAGCGATGAGCACGGTGACGACAGCCGCACCGAAGACGGATGCGGAGGCGGTGCCGTTCCTCGACCTCGCCGCGCAGCAGGCCGAGGTCGCCGACGAGGTGCTGCGAGGCTGGGAACGCCAGCTGCGGACCGCCGCGTTCATCGGCGGCGCGGACGTGGACGCCTTCGAACGCGAGTACGCGGACTACATCGGCGTCGCGCACGTCGTGGGCGTCTCGAACGGCACCGACGCTCTGGAACTCGCCTACCGGGCGCTCGGGATCGGCCCGGGAGATGAGATCATCATGCCGGCCAACACGTTCATCGCCACCGCGGAGGCCGCATCCCGTCTCGGCGCGGTGCCGGTGTTCGTCGACATCGACGACACCTCGCTGCTGATCGACCCGGCCATGATCGAGTCGGCGATCACATCGCGCACCCGCGCGATCGCGCCCGTGCACCTGTTCGGACAGACCGCCCCGATGGGACTGATCTCGGCGCTCGCCCGCCGTCACGACCTGTTCGTCGTCGAAGACGCCGCGCAAGCGCAGGGAGCGTCGGGTCCGAGCGGGCCGGCGGGCTCGCTCGGCCACGTGGCCGCGACCAGCTTCTACCCGGGAAAGAACCTCGGCGCCGCGGGCGACGCGGGGGCGGTCCTCACCGACGACCCCGCGCTCGCCGCCCGCGTCCGCACGCTCGGTGCGCACGGCAGCTCGGTGAAGTACGTGCACGATCGGGTCGGGATGAACGCGCGCCTCGACGCCGTGCAGGCGACCGTGCTGCGCGCAAAGCTCCGGCGACTCGACGGCTGGAACGGCGCGCGCCGATCCGCGGCGGACCGGTACGCCGAGCTGCTCGCGGATGTTCCGGGCGTCCGGCTGCCGGTCTCTCGCCCGGGCAACGACGACGTCTGGCACCTGTATGTGATCCGGGTGGACGAGCGCGACCGCGTCCTCGCCGAGCTCGGCGCCGCCGGGATCGGGGCGGGGATCCACTACCCGACGCCCGTGCACCTCACGGCGGCGTACGCCGACCTCGGGTACCGCCGCGGGCAGTTCCCGGTCGCCGAAGCCGCCGCCGACCGCATCCTGTCGCTGCCGATGTTCCCGCACCTGACCGCCGCGCAGCAGCACCGAGTCGCGGAGGGTGTGCGGGATGCCGTCCGGGCCCGCTGAGCGGCCGCACCGTCGCCGCGGGCGCCCGGGGGTGAGCACGTGGTGATCGAACGCGAGGCGAGCGCGCCTCTCGCGTCCCGCGCGTCGGCCGGCGCTGTCTGGCTCACCCTGCAGAACTGGGTGACCCGGCTGAGCGGGTTCGTGACCGTCGCCATCCTGGCGCGGTTGCTGACCCCCGGCGAGTTCGGTCTCGTGGCGATCGCGATGACGGTGCTCTCGATGGTCTACCTCTTCGCCGACCTCGGGTTCACGACGTACGTCGTGCAGGCCACGACCCTCACGCCGCGCACCACGACGACGACCTTCTGGGCATCGACCGGGCTCGGGCTGCTGCTCGCCGGTGTCCTGATCGTCGCCGCGGTACCCATCGCCGGGTTCCTCGGGACTCCGGATGCGGCCGCGGTGATCATGGCCGTCGCCCCCGCGGTGGCGATGGTGGCGCTCGCGGCCACGCCGACCGCGCTCATGCGCCGCGGGATGCGCTTCCGTGCGCTGTCGATCCAGGGCGCGGCGGCGGCGGTCATCGGCCAGGTCTGCGCCCTCGTTCTCGCGTTCAGCGGGTTCGGTGTGTGGGCGCTGATCGCGCAGATCCTCGTCTCCCAGGGGATGACTCTGCTCCTCGTATGGAGCACGGCGCGGTGGTGGCCGCGCGGATGGCCCGACCGGAAGCTCCTCCCCGAGATCATGGGATTCGGTTCGAAAGTCGTCGGCGTCGACTTCGCGGCGATGGCACGGCTCTGGGCAGAGAACGCCGCCGTGACCCGTGTCCTGGGGGTTGCCGCGCTCGGCCAGTTCGGGATCGCGCAGCGCCTGGTGTTCACGGTGCGGGATCTGATGGGCTCGGCGATCGCGCCCGTGTCGACCGTGGTGTTCGCGCGCGTTCGCGGCGACAGCGGCCGGCTCGCCGCAGGGTACGGCCGTTCTCTCGCGCTGTCGTTCATGGTGATGGCCCCGGCCCTCGCCTGCGTCGCCGTGCTCGCCCCGATCCTCGTGCCGCTGCTGTTCGGTCCGCAGTGGACCGCGAGCATCCTCCCCGCCGTCGCCCTGGCGTTGGCCGGCATCGTGGGGCTCTCGGCCACCCTCGACCACGGCCTGTTCTACGGGCTCGGCAAACCCGGCCGGTGGCTCGTCTACGCGGTGGTCATCGAGACCGTGCAACTGGCCGTCACCCTCGTCGTCGTGCGGTACGGGCTCGACGCCGTCGCGTGGGGGTTCGTGGCGACCTCCGCCGTCGCGACCGTCGTCCGGTGGTTCCTCGTCGCCGCGCTGCTCGAGCTGCCCGTACGGCGGGTCGTGGGTCTCAGCATCCGCCCGCTCCTCGGCGTCGCCGTCTCGATTGCCGTGGGCGCCCTCGCGGCCGCGGTCCTCGATGGTGTGCTCGGTGCGCCGGCGTTCGTCGTGCTGCTGGCGGTCGGCCCGCTGGTCGTGCTCGCGCACCTCCTGATGGCGCGGATCCTGGTTCCCGCTGCGCTCGCCGACGCGAGATCGCTGCTGCTCTCGCGCTTCGGACGTGGTTCCCGGATGCCGACGGAGGTGCCCGAATGAGAGTCGGACTCCTGCCCGCCGCGGAGACGCAGCCCACGGTTCTCGTCGTCGTGCCCTGCTACAACTACGGGCACTATCTGCCCGCGTGCGTCGACAGCATCCTGGGTCAGACCGGTGTCTCACCGCGCGTGCTCATCATCGACGACGCCTCGACCGACGACAGCGCGTCGGTCGCGCGTGCGCTCGCGGCACGCGACGATCGGATCGAGGTCGTCGTGCACACCGCGAACGTCGGACACATCGGCACGTACAACGAGGGTCTGTCGAGCGCCGAGACGACGTATGTCGTGCTGCTGTCGGCGGATGACCTGCTCGCGCCCGGTGCCCTCGGGCGCGCGGTGCGGGTGATGGAGTCCGATCCGCGGATCGGCCTCGTCTACGGTCATCCGCAGAACTTCGAGGGGGAGCCCGACCCGACGCCGTCGAGCATCACGACGTGGACCGCGTGGACGGGTCCGGAGTGGATCGACCGGCAGTTCCGTCGCGGGCTCAGCATCATCTACAGCCCGGAGGCCGTGGTGCGCACGGCCGCGCACCGGCAGGCCGGGTGGTACCGACCGGAACTTCCGCACTCGGGCGACCTGGAGATGTGGCTGCGACTGGCCGACGTCGCGCACGTTGCCCGGATCAACGGTCCGGATCAGGCGTACCGGCGGGTGCACGAGGCGAGCATGATGCACACGGCGTTCGCGACCCCGTTGGCCGATCTCGAGCAGCGCCGCGCCGCCTACGAGTCGTTCCTTGACCGCTCGTCGCTGCCCGCTGCGCGCGTCGCACGCCTTCGCCGCACGATGCAGAAGCGGCTCGCCGCGGAGGCGATCGGGTGGGCGTGCGACCGGCTGAGCGAACCGGCGCCCCTCCCGGGCGCCGAGATCGACCGGTGCCTGGCCTTCGCGCTCGCGACCTGGGACGGCGCGCACCGCCTGTCCGGGGTGCGCGAGCTCGCGCTCCGGCGGAGCCCCTCGTCGGCTGCGGGCGACCGCATCCGCATCCGGCTCGGATCCGCGGCGCGGAACGTCGCGGGTCGACTGCGCTGGCGACGCTGGAGGTACCTGGGCACATGAGCGCCGCACGCACGATCCGGCGGGTGGCCTTCGTGCACCCCTCCCGGGGGCCGCTGACCGAGCGAGACTGGTCGGGAACACCCGCGGGCCTGGTCACCGCGCTCCGCGCGCGGGGCATCGAGGTCGAAGAGATCGGGTACGACGTGCCCGCGCCCGTCCGCGCGGCTGTCCATCTGCTGGCGCGCGCGACCACGCCGAACCCGACCGCCGCCGAACGCAGCCCGCTGAAGGTCTGGCTGCGCGAGCGTTCGCTCCGGCGCCAGCTCGCCCGGGTCCCTCCGGTGGACGCGGTCATCGCGGTCGGCACGGACTGCTTCCGCCTGGGGCGGCTCGAGGCGTCGGCGCCGACCGCCACCTACGACGATGCGTCTCTCAGTCGGATGTGGGCGCACCCGGACTCCGACATCCGCCAGGCCGGCTTCCGCGAGGCCGATGTCGCGCGGTGGATCGCGGTGCAGCGTGCGTCGCAGCGCGCGGCGACCGTCGCCTGTGTCAGCACCGCCTGGGCGGGTCGCTCGCTCGTGCGCGGCGACCGGATGCCGGAAGAGCGGATCGCGGTCGTCGGAATGGGGCACCGGCCCCGGGACGACGGCGGGGAGGCGTCGCGGGACTGGGCTTCGCCCACGTTCCTGTTCATCGGGGTCGATTGGCGCCGCAAGAACGGGGATGCGGTGCTGCGTGCCTTCCGTCGGGTGCGTGCGGACTTTCCCCGGGCGACGTTGCATCTGGTCGGGGCGCACGAGCGCGTCGACGAGGACGGGGTCATCGACCACGGACTCCTCGCCCGCGAGGATCCGCGGGCGCAGGCAGAGCTCGACGGCGTTCTTCGGAGCGCGACGGCGTTCGTCCTCCCGAGCACGTTCGAGCCCTTCGGCATCGCCTACCTCGAGGCGGCCTCCGCGGGTCTGCCGGTCATCGCGACCACCGAGGGCGGCGCGGGGGAGATGCTCGGCGACGCGGCGATCACCGTCGCACCCGGTGACGACGACGCCATCCTGCGCGCGATGCTGATGCTCTGCCGGCCGCAGGAGGCGGAACGGCGGGGCCGGCTGGCCCGCGCCGCCGCCCGCGAGTCCTCGTGGGGTCACGTCGCGGGGCGCATCCTGGACGCGCTCGAATCGGCGGCGGCCCCCGAGCGGGAGGCGAACCGCGCGCGCTGATCACCGGAGTGTCGACGCGCGTGCAGAACCACGCGCCGACTCTTGCGCGCGCCGACCCCTGCGCGCCGACCCCTGCGCGCCCGCGGGTCAGGCGCGCGGGTGACCGACGCGGGTGAGTTCGTCCGCGATCAGGGCGGCGGTCGCCTGTTGCGTCTCCCGCCAGGAGCGACCGACCACCGACGCGGCGACGCGGGCGGCGTGCGCGTCGCGGTCGGGGCGCCGGACTGCCGTGATGAGCTCTTCGGCGAGGGCGGAGGGGGTCGCCCGCGCCCATGCGGCGTGCGGGTTGCCGAGGTCCGCTCGAGGAAGCGGCGAGTCGTTGACGACCGCGATCGCCCCCGCCGCGAGAAGTTCCTCGGCCACCAGCGAGATGTTCGTGAACGAGAGGGCGAGGCCCGCGACCACGGTGTTGTAGAGCGCGTTGAGGGCCGTCGGGTCGAGGTTGCCGTGCGCCACGTGCGGGAACGGCGCATCGTCGACCGCATCACCGTAGATATGGATCGGTTCGTCGGGGCACGCCTCGTGGAACGCGCTGAGCGTTCGGATGGCGAGCGCGAAGCCGCGGCGGTCGTTGCTGCGTTTCGCGTAGAACACGACGCCCCGACGCGGGCCGGCGGCCGGCAACGCGCGGTAGATATCGGTGTCGCAGCCGAAGGGCACGAAGTCGCTCGCGGCGTCCACCTCGTCTCGCAGCGCATCTTGCACCATGTGGCCCAGGGCGATGTGACGGAAACCGAAGCGGTAGCTGTCCTGCGCGAGGGCGTACTCGGCGCCGTGCGGTACGAAATAGGGCTCGTAGTCCTGGACGAAGTACAGCAGGCGCCCCTCGTCGACCCGGGATGCGGCGACGTGCGCGGTCGGCCACGAGGTCGCGACGACGGCGTCGTAGCCCGTGATCCGATCGGGCGCGGGCCGGATGTCGGCGGTCATCCACGGCCACGCCCGCCGGACCACGTCGGCCTTGCGAGCGAATTCGCCGCCGTGGCGGTCGTAAAGGAGGAGAGTCGTCTTCTGCCCCGCCTCGATCGCCGCCGCCATCATCCGGAACTGGGTCGTGTGTCCGCCCGAACCCGGTCCGGGAGGTGCCGCGAGCCACGCCACCTCCGGCGCGCGATCGACGTTCCGCTCCCGTTCGACCGGGGGCCGGAGGCTCGCGGAATCCGCGAGATCCTGCGACAGCAGCGGAAACTCGAGCTCGTGCGCGCGCAGTCTGGCGGTCAGCCGCAGCGCGGCGTACTGCGCCAGATATCGCGGCGAACGCCCGCGAACGCGCGCGAGCAGACGTCGTCCCCCAGATCCCATGCATCCCCCCACGAGTGCGTGCGCAGGCGCACGGTCGTGCGTCCCCATCCTGCTCGAGGAGAGTATCGCATGCCGCGGGGGAGGTATAGAGTGAGCGGACGATCCGAATGGCTGGGGGCCGACGGTGACAACTGGGGGATTTTCAGGCGCGCCTTCGCGCCTCCGGATGAGGCGGGGAACCGCATCCGGTTCATCATCGTGCCCGGCGTTCGTGCGCCCGAGGCGTGCGACTGCGGCACCGTGGTGCGTCGTCGGCCGTTCCGGCACGATCGGGGCGCGCCATGACTGAGCGCTCGCCCCGCGTGCTCTACGTGCGGACGGAAGGGCGCGGCGCCGAGCCACGGGCCACGCGTCGCGCGCGGGAGCTCGCCGGGTCCGTTCCGCGCCGCGTGCTTGTCGAAGAGGCGTTCGGCTTCGATCTGCTCGGCGAGTCCGACATCCGCGCACTCACCGGCTGGCGAGGGCGGATGCTGCGCGCCGTGCCGATGCCGCTGGCCCTCGCCGCCGAGGCGCTGCGGCGGAGCCCGGACTACGACGTCGTGCTCACCTGGGCCGAGCGCTTCACGGTCGCCGTCGCCGGCGCGCTGCTGCTGCGCCCGCGCCGCCGCCGGCCGCGTCACGTCGCGATCCTCGACTGGGTGTCCAAGCCCGTCGTCCGCATCCCGCTTTGGCTGGTCCGCCGGGGCGTCGACCGCGTGCTCACCTGGAGCAGCGTCCAGGGCGCCGTCTGCGTCGACCGCATCGGATTCCGGCCCGACCAGGTGCAGCGCATCGAGCACCCCGTCGACGAGAACTTCTTCGCACCGCTCGACGCGACCCGGGTGCAGGTCATGTCGGCCGGTGAGACCCAACGCGATTTTCCGACGCTGATCCGGGCGGTCGACGGCTCCGACATCGTCACGACGATCGCGGCGGGGCGGATCGGCGCATTCGGCGGATTCCGCACGCGCCTGCGATCGGCCGAAGACCTGCTGACGGCGCCCCCCGGGGTGACGGTCGGCCCGCTGTCGCCGGTCGAGCTCCGGGCCGCGTACGCGGCGGCGTACGCGGTCGTCGTGCCGCTCGTCGAGGCCGAGAACAACGCGGGGATCAGCGTGGTCCTCGAGGCGATGGCGATGGGACGACCGGTGATCGTCACCCGCACGGTGGGCCAGGTCGATGTCGTCGAAGACGGTCGCACCGGCTTCTACGTGCCGCCCGGCGATGCCGGCGCGCTTCGCGCGAAGATCGACTACCTGCGCGAGAACCCCGACGTCGGAGACGAGATCGGGCGCCGCGGGCGCGCCGAGGTTCTGGCCCGGCACCGCACCGAGGACTTCGTGGCCGCCGTGCGGGGCGGTGCATCGTGACGGTCCAGGAGTTGCTCGTGGTCGTGCTCCGGCGGTGGTACATCCTCGTCGGCGTCCTCGTCGTCACAGCCTGTGTGGGGATGCTGTTCGCCCGCGATGACGGACTCTTCGTCACCCGCACGGCCGTCACGTTCGAGGCATCCGATCCCGGTCCGTGGGAGACCGACGGGTCTCGCGAGACCGGCGTGATCTCGCTCGCCATCGCCGTCTCCCAGCAGGTGGGCGTCGGATCGGATGCCGCCGCGTACGCCGCATCCGATGCCCCGTACTACGGCGCGGGGATCCGCCAGGGCGTGCGGGTGAGTGTTCCGGACTCGGGCGGCCAATGGCAGGCGAGCTACACCCGCGCGGCGATCATCATCGACGCGGTATCGCCCGACCGGGCGTGGGTGGAACGGCAGCAGGCCGAGAAGATCCAGGCCGTCGACGCGGCCGCCGCCGCGCTGCAGGTCGGAATTCCGGCATCCGCTCGAATCGACGTCGATGTCGAACCGCTCAGCACGGCCATCCAACAGGTGGGACCGTCGCGGCTGGGCCAGATCCTGGGGTTCACCGCGCTGGCCGCCGTCGGACTGCTGATCGGGTCCGCGGCGGCGGTATGGGGGGATCGGCGCGCGGTCGCGCGCCGGATACGGGTGACGCGCCCGGAGAGACGACGCGTCGGGGGAAAGGAAGTCGTTCGATGAAACTCGCCGATGTGATCGGGGCGCTGCGCCGACGGTGGTACGTGCTGCTGGCTGGAGTGCTCGTTGCCGCGGGGGTGTCGTCGTTCCTCTGGTCGACGGTGCCGCCGGAGTACGAGCGGACGGGCACTCAGCTGCTGCTTCCGGGGCTCGCGACGATCCCCGAGCACGCCAATCCATACCTGTTCGTGGGTGGGCTCTACCAGATCGCCGATGTCGTGGTGCGGGCGATCGGACCCGACGACATCGCGGAGGCCACCCGGGACTATCCCGGCGCCGATGTCGTCGTGGGGCGGGATCAGGCTGCGGGAGCGGTGCTCGTGGTCACGGTGACGGCGTCGAGCGATGCCGACGCCGGTGCCGTGCTCGACACAATGCTCGGAATCACCGGGCGAACGCTCGATGAGCTGCAGAACGAGCAGCGCATCCCCGCGGACGAGCGGGTCGTCATCACCCCGCTGACGGCGGCCGACGAGAGCACGGTCATCCAGAAGACACGTCTCACGGTGACCGCCCTCGCGGGCGCGGCCGTGCTGCTTCTCGCGCTCGGCATCGCGGTGGTCCTGGACGGCATCGTGCGGGCACGTCGCCGAGCGCGCGCGGGGGCGATCCCGCGCGAGCAGGATGCCGCGGGCGGCGGTCGGGCGGGCGATGACGCGACGCGCGACGATACGACGGGCGGCGATACGACGGGTGAAGCTGCGGTGGGCGCAGCATCCGTCGGCGTCGTCCGCCGGCCCCTGGCGACGATCGATCCGGTCGAGCCCGTGAGCTCCCGCTCGGAGCAGCTGCGCGACGACGCGGAGCCGCCGGCCGGCGCGGATCACGCGGAGGCCGAGGGTGAATCGGCCGGCGAGCCGTCGCCGACGGGTGCGGTGGCGGACGCCGACGCGGGTGACGAGAGTGCCGCCGCGGACGGCGGTGGTGGTGAGCGGGATGCGGATGCGGACGCGGATTCGGATGCGGAACCGGGCGTCGAGCCCGAGGCCGGGCCGGACACGGATGCGGAGCCGGGCGCGGACACGGACACGGACGCGAAGCCGGAGCCGGGCGCGGACGCGGACCCGCCCGTGGCGGCGGCATCCGCGGGTGGGCCGCGCGGGGCGGACGCGCGCCCCGCGCGGAACGGTCGCACCGGCGGTTCCGCGGCACGGGCGCGGTCGCTGGTCGGAAAGCGGCCGACCCGCTGATGGACGCGGTGGCGGGCGCGCGATACACGCCGATCGCGGCGTCGCGGCACAGTGTGTCGCGGCGACCCGGGATGGATGCGGTGTCGATGCTGACGGTGTACATCGTGCTGCTCTACGGCTTCCCGTCGAACCTGGCGTTGTCGTTCCTCGGCTCCTACGGGCGGCCGCAGTTTCTCTGGGGGCTCGTGCTGCTGCTGTGGTGGGTGTTGTCGCGCTTCCAGCCGCCGACGCTGTCGCGGTCGGTGTCGCAACCCGTTCGGCTCGCGCTCTGCGTGCTGCTGGTCGTCTTCCTGCTGAGCTTCGCGCAGGCGATGTTCCGCGGTCAGCCGGCCGATCAGATCAGCCCTGCCGTGTCGTCTCTCGCGCGCCTGCTGTCGTGGACCGGAGTCGCGCTCGTCGCGATGGACGGCATCCGCACGATGGACGAACTGATGACGCTGGTGCGCCGCGTCGCGCTCGCCGGCGGGCTGGTGGCCGCGCTCGGGCTGCTGCAGTTCGCGACAGACCAGCCGATCATCGACTTCCTGAGCGGCCTTCCCGGCTTCAGCGGCGACGCCGGAGGCATCGACAGCCGCGGCGGATTCATCCGTGCGTCGGGCACCGCCACGCATCCGCTCGAGTACGCCATCGCGATCTCGGTGGCTCTCCCGCTCGCCGTGGCCAGTGCGATCATCGGCGATCACGGCCACAAGCGGCTGCGCTGGTGGCTGCCGGTCATGACGGTCGCGATGGCCTCGTTCCTCGCGGTGTCGCGCTCGGCCGTGATCGGTTTCATCGTCGCGACGGTCGCGGTGATCCCCGGGCTCCCGCGGCGCTTCCGAGGTGTCGTCATGGTCGTGGTGGTCACGGCGTTCGTGGGGGCGATGCTGACCGTGCCGGGCCTCTACGGCACCATCGTCGGCATGTTCCTCGGCATCGGCACCGACACCAGTACGCAGTCGCGCACCGTGGCCCTCGACCTCGCGCCGCAGTTCCTGGCGTCGTCGCCGCTGCTCGGCGCGGGCACAGGAACGTTCCTGCCGAGGTACCGCATCTTCGACAACGAGTGGATCCACACGGCCGTCGAGGTCGGCATCCTGGGCGTCGCCGCGCTCGCGGCGCTGTTCGCGGTCGCCATCTGGAGCGCCTGGCGGGCGAGCCGCGAGTCGTCGCTCGAGGATCTGCAGGTCGTGGGCCGGTGCCTGGCCGCCTGCGTCGTGACGATCGCGGTGCTGTTCTCACTGTTCGACGCATTCGCGTTCCCCATGGCCCCCGGAACCGCATTCCTCATCTTCGGGTTGTGCGCGGCGGCGCGGACGGTCGGGCGTTCCGACCGCTGGCTCTCGCACACGTGGGTCGCGGAGCTGGACGGGATGCGGGAGTTCCCGCCTCCGCTGGTTCCCGTCGCCGCGTCTCGCGCCGGCGGGTGACACACCGCGCCACGCGCGTCTTCGCGCCCGTTGTGTCATCCGCGGGTTCGGGGCACGATATTTCGTTCGGGGCGCGATATTCGTGCCCCGAACGTAGGATTGCGCCCCAAACCCGGAGGACGTGACTCGCTGCCGCACCCCGCGCCGGCGGGTGAGACCCGGGTCAGCGGCGGATGAGGCGGGCCTTGACTCGATCCCATCCGTCCTTGCCGAGGACCCCCAGAAGCACGCTCTTCGCGGTGGCGCGGACGAGCTCGCGCGCCGCACGTACCGGCGCGCCGACGCAGCGATCCGCGAGGAGGGACGCCCGGGTGGGGGTCACGGCTGGCAAGGCCGGCGCGAACCGTGCGCGGTACGCGGCCGGATCCACCCGGGTACCGCGGATGCGGTTGCTGACGTTGCCGCCGTGCACCACCTGCAACCACGCGGGCGCGCCGGCCTCGGTGACCGCGGGATAGTGGCGGGGGAGGAGCGTGTGCCAGTCGTTCCAGGCGGTGCCCGGAGACTCCCACGACTCCACGACGCTGCAGAACGCGTTCCGGCGATCGCGGCGCAGGTACAGATCGTCGCCGTGCGCGATGAGACCCGACGTCAGATAGATCACGGCGTGCCGATGACGGCGCGCGAGACGCTGCAGCCGCTCGACGAAGTCGTCGGCGAGGGCGTCGTCGTTGTCGAGATTCGTGGTCAGCAAAACGTCCCCGGATGCGCCCGTGAGCGCGCGCGCATCGGCCGCGACATCGACCCACGTGACCGCGTCCCTATATAGAGGAGTGAAAAGTCCGCGATCGACGTACGGGCGGAGCCGATCCAGCAGCCAGGCGGGGCTCTGCGGGTCGAGGTAGACGATCCACGGAACGCCCCCCACCGTCTGCCGGTCGACGGAGGGAATCGTGTAGCGCTCGAACAGGTCGATCCGTTCGCGGAGCCATCCGTCGCGCGCGCGCACCAGACTCTCCGGGCCGGGCGTGGGCAGGTTGAAGCGGGTCAGGAGCACGTGATCGACGGACACCTCGGCGGCCTCGGCCTCGGCCCCGGCATGCCCGGCGGCCCCGGCGGCCCCGGTGGCTCCAGCTTCAGTCCGACCCAGCCCGTCCGCGCCCTCAGCCCGCGGAAGCTGCTGCCACCGGGCCCGCCGACGGAGCGCCCAACGCGCGCGGGCATGCGACGGGTCGCGGCGGAGTTCTTCGCCCGCCATGATCGCCGCGCGGAAGGCGCCGGCGCGGGCGGGAGCGTGCTTGTCCATGTACCGCACGCGGTTCACGATCGTGAGCGCGACGAGGTCGTCCGAGACGCCCGACCCGCCGCCGCGGTGCACGACGACCGCGGACGGGTCGAACTCGATGCGCCAGCCGTCTTCGCGGAGCCGGCGCTGGAAGTCGGTCTCCTCCGAGTAGAGGAAGAACCGCTCGTCCCAGGACCCGACGGATGCGGCGGCGGACGAGCGGATGAGGAGGGCCGCGCCCGTGGCCCAGTCGATCGAGTGGGCGTCCCGGTACCGGCGCGGATCCCGCACGTACTCCGAGAGGGCGGCGGGGCGCGCCGGCCACATCCGTCCGAAGAGGCCGTCGGCGGCGGCGCGGAGGACGCCCGGCTCGCGGCGGAGCGAGGGGTAGACCGAGCCGTCGCCCTGCTCGATCAGCGGCACGACCGCCCCGACGGCCTCGTGCGAACGCAGGCGTGCGAGCATCGCCGAGACGGCGCCGGCGCGCACGCGGAGGTCCGGATTCAAGACCAGCACCGCCTCCGCGTCGCCGACCGCGCGCATCGCGATGTTGAGGCCGCCCGCATACCCGTGGTTCCCACCCGTCCGGAGGGCGACGACGTCGCGGTGCGCCGCGGCCGCGTCCCACGTGCCGTCGTGCGACGCGTTGTCGGCGACGATGACCCGGATACGGGAGTCCGCCGCCTCGATGCGAAGATCCGCGATCAGCGCATCGAGGTCGGCGGCGCTGTTGTAGGTGACGATGAGCACCGCCACCTCGACGGTGCCGATGCGGTGGAAAGCGCCGGTCGTCGCCTGCGCCGACGGGGCGACGATAGTGGAGGCGGGAGCGGCGGGCGACGTGATCGTCACGGTCGGGTCCTCTGTTCGTGTGGGTGGTGATGATCGTCGGGCGTGCGAGACGGCGCGCGCCGGAGAGCGACGGGCGCGGCGCCGCTGTGCCAAGGTGGGACCGTGAACCGACGGCGCATCGTTCTGATCGTGGCGCTGGCGGTGTACGGCCTCGCGGCGCTCGTTCTGCTGATCTCGCCGATCGGCCCCGGCGAGATCGTGGCGGCGGTCACCGGGTGGGTGCAGAACGATCTCGGGTGGAGCACGGTTCGGCAGGGCTGGATCGAGTTCGGCGCCAACATCGCGCTGTTCGTGCCGCTCGGCTTCCTGCTGACCGGGCTGTTCCGCCGCCCCTGGTGGGGATTCGCGCTTGCCCTGGTGCTCTCGATCGGGGTCGAGCTCGTGCAGATCCTGCTCCCGGCGCGGTTGCCCAGTCCCCGCGACGTGCTCGCCAATGCGCTCGGCGCCGCGGTCGGGGCGGCGATCGCGTGGGTCGTCCTCATCCGTCCGTCCCGTCGTGCACGACGGCCGGCGACCAGGCGTGGGCGATGAACACGCGTGCGCTGCCGGAGCCGTCGGCGGCGAGAGCCCAGATGTCGGAATCACCGGGCACGTCGTCCCGCGGAAGGCCGTACAGGATCGTGTCGTCGTCGAGCCACTCGATCTGATCGTCGATGCCGCGCGTCTCGGGCAGCAGCTGAATGTCGCCCGTGCCGATGTCGTAGACGGCCGGCGTCCAGTGCGCGTCGGGGCCGGAGCCCGCGGTGAGTCGCTTGAACGCGATCCGCGTGCCGTCGGGTGAGAGCGACGGGCATTCCACGTTCTCGGCGAGGGCGGTGAAGGTGCGCGTGGCGATGTCGCCGCGCACGAGATACGTCGTGCCCGCGGAGGCGATTCCGACCGTCGCGTAGAAAGAGGTGTCGTCGATGAAGGTGACGCCCCAGTAGTTGCGGTCGACCGGCGCACTCGGTGTGCCGTCGATGAGCAGCGTCCACTGTTCGAGATCGCCGAGATCCTCGCCGTCCCGGCGGTGGATCGACGTGTCGGTGGAGAAACCGACGGTGGCGTACGAGTGACCCGTCACGAAGGCGGTCGTGGCGACCAACTCGCCGCTCGGCGAGATCCGCGTGCGAGAGGGGATGCCGGCGAGCGGCCACTGTGCGAGAGGCGTGCCATCGAGGCGGGTGATCTCGGCCGTGTAGCTCGGGGTGATGCCGCGCACCGTGCGCACGCACGAGATGATGCCGGCATCCGCGTCGACACGGTCGCACACCGCGTCGCTCACGGCGCGTTCGCCCTCGGGGGCGGCGGCGCTCACGCTCGCGACGTGCCCGTAGCCGCGGCCGGATGCGGTGCTGCGGAACACGATGCGACCCTCGTCGATCGCGGCGGGCCCGCCCGTCGCCACCTCGCTCGTCGCATTCGCGCGCTCGTCGTACTGCGCCCAGGCGACCGCGCCGGCCGCCGCGGTGCCGCCGAGGGCGACGAGGGCGACGCCGGCGATGATCGCCCAGGCGCGACGCGGGTTCACGCGGGCACCTGCCGGGCGGACGACAGGAACGGCCGCAGCAACAGCAGCACGAGGGGAATCGCGACGGCGAGGGCCGCGGCGACGATCAACAACGACACCTCGGGCCCGACGGTGAACCAGAGCACGCCGAAGCCTGCGGCGGAGAGGAAGCGCGAGACGGCGACGACCGTCTGCGCGGCGGCGATCCCGGTGCCGCGGTTGTCGGGCGTCGTGAGTTGCGCGGCGAGGGCAGCGAGGACGCCGTCGGTTGCGGCGTAGAACGCGCCGAGGAAGAAGAGGCACAGCACGGTTGCGACCGCGTCGTCCCACGCGAGCACCGCGACCACGTAGGCGGCGAGCAGGCCGAGGTGACCGAAGACGAACACGCGCGCGCGGCCGATGCGATCGGCCAGACGCCCGAACGGGATGGCGAACGCCAGGAAGGCGACGTTCGTGCCCACGTAGAGCAGCGGGAACCACTGCGCCGCGAAGTCGCTGCGGGACTGCAGAACGAGGTAGACGAATCCGTCGCCGATGGTGAGGATCCCGAGAAGTCCGGATACGGCGAGCACCCGCCGCATCGGTCCGCGCCAGACGTCGGTCATCCGCGCCCGCGCGGGCCGATCCCGCGCGAGCCGATTCCGTACAGGCGCCGCCGTGGCCGAGAGCGCCGCCCCGGATGCCTCCCGGTCGGGTGAGAGCGCCGCATCCGTCTTCCCACGGCTCCGGAGGTTCGGCACGATCAGCCCGAGGATGAGCACGCCGATCACGGCGAACGCGAGCGATGCGGTGAAGACGACCGCGTAGCCGTCCGGAACGACGAGCAGGATCACGAACGCGATCAGGGGCCCGAGAGCCGCCCCGATGTTGTCGAGCATCCGGTGCACGCCGAACGCGCGCCCGAGGTCGGCAGGCGGCGAGGCGATCGTGATCATCACGTCGCGGGGTGCGGTGCGGATGCCCTTCCCGATGCGGTCCGCGACGATCACGGCCGACAGCGCGGCGAAGCCGCTCGCGAAGAGCAGTCCGATCCGCGCGACCATGGCGGCGGCGTATCCCGCGAACGCCACCCACTTCGGGCGGTCGATGCGGTCGGACGTGTAGCCGCTGGCGATGCGCACGACGGCGCTCACACCCTGATGGAGCCCGTCGATGAGTCCGAACGCGATGACCGACAGGCCCAGCATCCCGGTGACGTAGAGCGGAAGAACGGCCGAGACGGACTCGGAGGAGATGTCGGTCAGCATCGAGACGACGCCGAGCGTGATGACGGTCGATGAGACCGTGCGGACGCCGCGCGCACGCGGGGCGGAGCCGGTCGATGCCGGGGCGTTTCGGAGCGAGATGTACATGTCACTCCGTCCGCAGGGTTGCGAACAGGGAGTACACCGTGCCCGTGCCGGTTTCGATGACGTCGAGGGTGACGGATGCGGTGTCGCTCGCGAAGAGCTGGTTCTCCACCGATGCATCCCGGGCGAGGAGTCCGAACGAGGCCCAGAGCTCGCGGAAGTGCGTGCGGATCTCGTCCGCCCCCCGGTCAGAGCGCGCGGTGAGGGTGACCTGCAGGGTGGTTCCCTCGGGTGACACCGAGCTGTCGATCACGTCGTCGCCGGTGGCCGGACCGACCACGCTCGCCGGAAATCCCGTCACCAGGTGGCCGCTGGCGGATGCAGCGGCGGGAAGCGGCGCCGAGACGATCGGCGGGTCCGCCTCGCGGGGCGGGATGCGGTTCGGATCCTCCCCGCTCGTCGGGGGCAGCACTTCACTCCCGTCGACGGGTGTTGCTCCCGGCGCGGGCCCGCGGCGCTCCCTCGCGTCCGCGGTCTCACCGTCAGGTGCATTCTGACCCGCGACCGTCGGTGCGTTCTCCGATGCCGGGCCGCCGCCGAAGCCGCCGCCGATGCCCAGCGCAACGGCCGCGCCGATGAGTACGCCGACAGCGGTCAGCGCCACCACGATCACCGCCCTGGTCGGGCGGTGACGTGGTGGTGCCGGCGAGGTCGATACCTCGGTGTCCATTTCTCCCCCTTCGAACCGCGTTACGGACGCGGCGGCCGTCTGTCATCCGGTGGGGCCCCATCGACCCACAGGGCGGACACGGCCGGACGGGGGGAGCGCCCGACCGTGCCCGCGTGCAGGTGGCGGGTCATGCTCGACCGGGTCTCGACGACCGTCGGACGGCCAGATAGGCCGGGGGTCCCTCGATGAGGTACCTCCGAGCCAGCCGTCGAGGCTCGAGCACGAGCCGCCACATCCATTCGAATCCCGCCGCGCTCACCCAATGGGGTGCGCGCGAGACCCGACCGGCCAAGAAGTCGACCACGGCTCCGAAGGCGAGCAGAACACCCGCGCCCGTCGCCTCCGCGTAGTCGTTGATCCACTTCTCTTGCCGGGGTTTTCCCAGGCACACGATGATGATGTCCACTCCCGCCGCACGGATCTCGGCCGCCAGAGCGAGCGAGGATTCGCGCGAGGACAAAGCATCGCGTGTCGGAGTCCAATGTCCGACGAAGGTCATCGTCGGCCAGTCTGTGGTGAAGCGCCGGGTGAGGGCGCCCCGAATCTCATCGCTGCCGCCGAGGACGGCGACGCGGGAACCGCTGGCCTGCGCGTCGGTCAGGATGCCGGTGATCAGGTCGCTACCGGCCAGACGCGGCCAGGGCGTTCCCGTCATCCGGAGTGCCTGTCGGGCGATCGGTGCGCCGTCGATCAGGTTCATCCATCGCGTCGCCGAGGCGACGGGCGCGTCGCCGTGGAGCGATGGCAGGTGGTGAATGTGATCGAGGTTCACCGAGGCCACCGCGAGCGGCGACGAGGTGCGTGATCGTGCGGCATCGGCGATCGCCTCGCGGGCGCCGGCCGCATCCGTCAGATGCACGAGGGTGTCGGCGATCGTGATGGCCGGAAAGCCGACGGGGGTGGGTCGCGGTGCCACCGGCACGCGGACGGGAATGGAGCGACGACCCGTCAAGACGGGCGTCGTCGCGACACGCATAGCCATCAGTAGGCTCCCTTCGCGCGCAGGACGACTCCGGCCGTGCGCAGCATGATTCCGATATCGCTCGGTACCGACCAGTTCTCGACGTAGTGCAGATCGAGCCGCACGCTCTCCTGCCACGACAGGTCGCTTCGCCCGCCGATCTGCCAGGGACCGGTGATCCCGGGCCGCAGGTACAGGCGCCGGAAGACCGGGTCGTCGTACTGACGCACCTCGCTCGGCAACGGAGGGCGCGGTCCGACCACGCTCATGTCGCCGCGGAGCACGTTCCAGAACTGCGGCAGTTCGTCGATGGAGTACTTGCGCAAGATCGCGCCCACCCGGGTCACGCGCGGGTCGCGGCGCACTTTGAACAGCGCGCCCGCCGCCTCGTTCGCGGCGGAAAGCCCGGCCAGCTCCGACTCGGCGTCGGGCCGCATGGTGCGGAACTTGACGATGTCGAACTCGTGGCCGTCGCGGCCGACCCGGCGCTGACGGAAGAACACGGGCCCGGGCGAATCCAGTCGGATCGCGGCGGCGATCAGGGGGGTGATGAGGGCGATGGGCACGATCGCGCACGCCGCCGCCAGCACATCCATCACGCGCTTCACCCGATGGGGCGCTCCCGTGTACGTCGGGATGCGGAGATTCATTAGGGCGAGTCCCGGCGCGGTGCGCAGCGACATGCGGCCCGCGGCGACGTCGGTGAGGAGCGTTGCCACCGTGAGGCTCGTGGCGGTGCCCTCGAGCTGCCAGCTCAGACGGCGGATGAAATCGGCGTCATCGGTGGCGCCGGCGACCATGACGATCTCGGCGTCGATCTCGCGAGCCAACTGCGCCGCGGCGACGGCCGGACCGAGGATCGGCACGCCCCCCGGTGACGCCGCCGAAAGGTCGGGGACGACGGTCGACTCGATCGCGTGAGCTCCTACCAACGCCGTCCCCACGACGTGGTAACCGAGTCGACCGTCGCGTTGCAGCGTCCGGGCCAGGATGTCGAGATCGGCCCGAGAGCCGACCAGGAGCGTCCTCGGCGAGGACAACCGGCGGCGGCGGGGGGCCCACCGACGCCAGAACGTGCGGTTCAGGAGAACTGCTGCGAGCGCGACCGGCACACCGAGCAGCACCTGCACGCGCAACTCGGTCGACGGTGCGACCGTGTTCACGCTCGCCCCGGCCGCGAACACGAACACCGCGGCGGCGATGAGCCGGCGGTACTCGGATGCGGCCAGGATCTCGGTGGACCTGCTGCGCGTCGTCGCGAGCGCGATCAGCCAGACGGTGATCCCTCCGGCCGCGATGCCGCAGAGCAGCGCCACGTCGACGGCCGTCGGCCCGGCGGCGGCAATGCCAACGGTCGCGGCGCTGACGATGGCGGCGCCGACCGTGAGGGCCGCGGCATCCGTCGCCGTCACCAGGGCGCGATGTCGCTGCCGATCACGCAGACGCCTGAGCAGCGTCGTCGTCGGCCGCGGCGTTGCGACGGACTGAAGCGTCAGCGCGCTCGCCGTCAGCATGCCGACACCCGGTCGCCGAAACGACCTTGTTCGTTGCCATTGCGGCGCGTCGATTGCGCACGCATGCCACGTTCCATCCCCATGAACGTCATTCCCCAGATTTCAGGCCCGGACCGAAATCCGTGCCTCCCCAGTGCGGACAGAGCCCGCGTTCCCCAGTGCAGGGTTCCGGTTTCCCGGATCCCACGTCGCGGCGAGCCCGATTCCCATATCGGGTCGCCCCTCGGAACACCGACCCCTCGGTGATCCGACTCCGCGTTCAGCGGCTGACGTGGGCCGAGCATGACACACGCCGGCTGCAATCACAAGTGCGCGAATCGGACGGCGTCGGTTCGGCCCCGAAAATGACGTCGGGCCCCTTGCGCCTCGCTCTAGTGAGCAGAGTGCACAAGGGGCCCTGACAAACGTGAGCAGATCCCCCAGATCTAGGCCACGCTGTCCTTGCCGTGAATTGCCGTTGCGCTCCCCAAAGCACTTCGGACTGCGGCATTCGTCACGCTACTCCAGGAACGCCGTGTCCCCCAAGTGGTGGACAAATCTCTTTACTTCGCGGGTGCTGCTGGTGTAGGGAGATCGTGAAAAATCGGGGGATACGTTTCGGTGAGATGTGGGGTAACGTTCACCCCGTTATTCAAATGCGGTGCCGAGTCTGGGGAGAATCGGCACCGACGACAGCCTGGGGGAGGCTGATATGTGGGGGAATGTTCTGCGATCCGCGCTGCTGTGCGGAGTACTCGCATCCGGAGTTCCGAGCGGAGTCGCCGCAGTGGACGGGTTCGATCCGTACACGCCGGTGACGCCGCGAGAGTCGACGCTGGCCGGTTCGGTGTTCACGACGGCGTGTCGCTCGGGTGAGCCGATGATCGTCTACTCGCTCGTCATGACGGAGGGATCCGCGTCGCCACCGGCGGCCCGCACCGTGTCCGACGCCGCGTCGGCGGTGCTCACGGTGACGGGCGATGTGTCGCCGTCGAGCCTGCCGCTCGGCACGATGCGCGACGGCCGGCTCGACGGCGAGGTCGCCTGGCCGTGGCCGGAGACCGACGTGACGGCTGCCGCCGTGCGTGCGGAGGTGAGGGTCGGAGAAACCGCGCTCGCCGTGCCGCTCGATCGGCCGCAGGGCCCGGGCTGCGCCCTGCCCGCCGTCGGCGCCGCCACCCTGGCCGGCACCGGCGCCGAGGTTCCGCTCGTGATCGCATCGCTCGGCGGTGCGGTGCTGGTCGGCGGCGTGGTCGTCTTCGCCATCGGGCGGCGTCGGTCGCGCCGTGCTGCGGTGGGGCGATGAGGGCCCATCGCCTTCGTCGCCTGATCACCGCATCCGTCATCGCCGTCGTGCTTCTCGCGGCGGTCGCGGTGTTGTACGTAGGGGTTCGCGCGGTGCAGGCCCGAGAGCATTTGGCCGCAGCGGCGGATGCGGCGGCTCAGGCCTCCGCGCTCCTCGCGGGCGGAGACGTCGACGGGGCCGAGACGGCGATCGCGGCGATGACCGATCACGCCGCGCGCGTCGACGTGGGGGCGGATCCGGTCTGGCGGCTTGCCGAGACGGTGCCCGGGGCGGGCGCGAATCTCGCCGCGGTGCGCATCGTCTCCGACGGTCTCGCCCGTCTCGGTGGCGACACCGCCGTGCCGCTTCTGTCGGTCGCGCGGGAGCTCCGCGGCGTCGATTCGGCGCGCGCGAACGAGGTGCTCGCGGCGTCGGCGGATGACCTCGCGGGTGCGGATGACGCGGTCGGCGCGGTGCGGGACGAACTCGCGGGCCTCGACCGCAGCGCGCTGATCCCGGAGGTGAGCGGCGGCGTCGACACGCTCGACCGGGTGCTGGCGGAGGCGGGTCCGCTCACGAAGGGCGCCGCGGAGGCGGCCGCCCTCCTGCCGCCGCTGCTCGGCATCGACGAGCCGCGCACCGTGCTGGTGGCAGTGCAGAACACGGCGGAGCTCCGGACGGGTGGGGGCATCACGGGAACGTTCATCCAGCTGGATGCGGAGGGCGGACGGGTCGCGGTCACCGGCATCCGGGACTCGTCGTCGTTCGCGCCCGTCGCTGAGCCGCTCCTTCCGCTGCGGGCGGGCGAGCAGCGTTCCTTCGGGGACGGCATCGGACGCTTCGTGCAGGACGCCTCGATGACGGCGGACTTCACGCTCACGGCGCGCCTCGCCTCGACGTGGTGGGAGTCGGCGACCGGGGTCGTCCCCGATGCGGTCGTGTCGGTCGATCCGCTCGTGATGGCCGCCGTTCTGCGGGTAACCGGCCCGGTCGACTCGATCGCCGGCACGTTGACCGCCGACGACATCGTCGACCGGCTGCTGGTCACTCCGTATCTGTCGTCGACGCCGGAGGAGCAGAGCGACCAGTTCGCGGATGCGGCCACCGCGGTGTTCACCGCGCTCGTCGAACGAGCGGACGTGCTCGGGCTGGTGGAGTCGCTCCGCGCACCGCTGGCCGAGGGGCGGGTGTCGCTGTGGAGCGCGCGCCCCGCCGAGCAGGAGATCATCTCGCGGTCGGCTCTGGCCGGGCCTCTCGCCCGGCAGGAGCAGGCCGGCGATGACGCGTTCGCGGTCTACTTCAACGACGCCACCGGCGGCAAGCTGACCCCGTATCTGAGCGTGGGCCTCGGCGTCGCGACGACGACGTGTCGCCCCGACGGCCGGGAAGACGTGAGCATCACGGTCGATCTTGGGAGTGCTCTGCCGACGGATGCGGCCACCGCATTCCCCGTCAGCGTGACGGGCGGAGGGCTCTTCGGCGCCGCTGTCGGCGATATCGCGCCCACGGTCACGGTCGTGACGCCGCCGGGCTGGTTGCCCGGAGGGGTGTCGCTCGACGGGGACCTGGTGGCGAGCGTCGCCGTCGAGGATGGCGAGCGGCTGGCCGTCACCCGCCGCACCGACCTCGCGCCGGGGCGTTCGCGCACGCTCGTCTTCCGGTTCATCGCACCGGATGGCGGCGATGTCGAGCCGGTCCTGATCCACACGCCGCTTCTGACCGAACCGGGCGCCGCTCGGGTGGCGGCCGCGGAACCCTGTGCGTCGAGCTGAGCGAGGGCGGAGGAGTCGGATGGTGCGTTACGGCGCTGCGGCTTTCCTGCGGGGCACGGATAGGAATACCATAGGGGTGCCGCCATTCTGAGCACCCGCACCGCCCCCAGCGGTGACGCGGGCGATTCGTCCCCAACGCTTGTCCGCAGGGCGCCGGGCGGTTTCGCGGACCCTCTCGAGCTATCCAGTCCCCACTGGGACGCTCGAGAGGGTCCGTTCTCTCTCCGTCGCGCCACGCCCACGTTCCGACCGGGCCGGCTGCCAGGCCCACTCGCCTACGATTGACCCCATGTGTGGAATCGTCGGATATGTCGGTCCTCGGCCCAGCCAGGACATCCTCATCGCCGGGCTCGCCCGGCTCGAGTATCGGGGGTACGACTCTGCGGGGATCGCCGTCATCGACGGCGAGGGTGCGCTCGGAATGCGCAAGCGCGCCGGCAAGCTGAAGGTCCTCCGCGACGACCTCGCGCAGACGCCGCTCGGCGACGGCACGACCGGCATCGGCCACACCCGGTGGGCGACCCACGGCGGCCCGACCGATGCGAACGCGCACCCTCATCTCGCCGACGACGACAAGCTCGCCGTCATCCACAACGGGATCATCGAGAACTTCGCCGACCTGAAGGAAGAGCTCGTGAGCGAAGGCTACGAGTTCCGCAGCGAGACCGACACCGAGGTCGCCGCGATCATGATCGGCCGCGAGTACGCCGTGTCGAAGGACCTCGTGCAGGCCTTCCGGGCGACGGTCTCCCGCTTCGAGGGCGCGTACACGCTGCTCGCGATGCATCAGGATCAGCCGGGACTCGTCGTCGCGGCGCGCCGCAATTCGCCGCTTGTGATCGGTCTGGGCGAGGGGGAGAACTTCCTCGGATCCGATGTCGCCGCCTTCGTCGAGCACACGCGCAACGCGCTCGCGATCGGCCAGGACGAGATCGTCGCGATCACGCCGTCCGGCGTGGAGGTCACCGATTTCCGCGGTGATGTGGTCGAGGTCGAGCCGTTCGAGGTGACCTGGGACGCCGCCGCCGCCGAGAAGGGCGGATGGTCCTCGTTCATGGCGAAGGAGGTGTCCGAAGAGCCCGAGGCCGTCGCGAACACCGTGCGCGGCCGCATCCGGGACGGCATCGTCCGGGTCCCCGAGCTCGACGGACTCGACGACCTCTTCCGCGACATCACCCGCATCATCGTCATCGCCTGCGGAACCGCCGCGTACGCCGGCCAGACCGGCAAGTACGCGCTCGAGCAGTGGGCGCGCGTTCCCGTCGACGTCGAGCTCGCCCACGAGTTCCGCTACCGCGACCCGGTGATCGGCCCCGACACGCTCGTGGTCTCGATCAGCCAGTCCGGCGAGACGATGGACACGCTCATGGCCGTCAAGTACGCCCGCGAGCGCGGCGCGCGGACGCTCTCGATCTGCAACACGCAGGGCGCCACCATCCCGCGCGAGTCCGACGCGATCGTCTACACGCACGCCGGCCCCGAGGTCGCGGTCGCATCGACGAAGGCGTTCGTCGCGCAGATCACGGCGCTCTACCTTCTGGCGCTGCATGTCGCGCACGTGCGCGGTTCGCTCACCGACGCCGAGATCGCCCGTCACGTGCACGAGCTCGAGGCCGTGCCGAAGAAGATCTCGCGCATCCTCGACGAGGAGCAGGAGCGCATCACGCAGCTCGCCGGCTGGATGGCCGACACCCGTTCGGTGCTGTTCCTCGGCCGGAACGTGGGCTACCCGATCGCGCTCGAGGGGGCGCTGAAGCTCAAGGAGATCTCGTACATCCACGCCGAGGGCTTCGCCGCCGGCGAGCTGAAGCATGGACCGATCGCGCTCATCGAGCCCGGCCAGCCGGTCTTCGTGATCGTCCCGTCGCCGCGGGAGTCGTCGCTGCTGCACGACAAGGTCGTCTCCAACGTGCAGGAGATCCGGGCGCGCGGCGCGCGCGTGATCGTGATCGCGGAAGAGGGCGACGCGTCGGTGCTCCCGTTCTCCGACGAGGTCATCCGCATCCCGCTCGCCGGTGCGCTCTTCGAGCCGCTGCTCGCGGTCGTGCCGCTGCACATCTTCGCGATGGGCCTGGCAACCGCCAAGGGCCTCGACGTCGACCAGCCCCGCAACCTCGCGAAGTCCGTCACCGTCGAGTAATCCGCGAGCTCTTCACCCGCGAGACTGCACTTTCGCGGCGAGACGTTGGTCGCAGGCCGCAGTCTCGCGGCGCCACTGCAGTCTCGCGGGATGGAGGCGCCCCGCGGGGCGCGGATAGAGTGGCGGATGCGGTGGGCCGCCGCATCCGGGAGGACACATGATCGTCGGCATCGGCGTCGACATCGTCGACATTCCGCGGTTCGAGCAGACCCTGCTGCGCACACCGCGGCTGCGCGAACGCCTGTTCTCGGTCGCCGAGCAGGCCCTCAAACCGCGCTCGCTCGCGGCCCGTTACGCCGCGAAGGAAGCGCTGATCAAGGCGCTCGGCGGGTCGGACGGCGTGCACTGGACCGAGATCCAGATCACCCCGGAACCGTCCGGCCGGCCGTGGTTCACCCTCACCGGGTCGACCGCGGAGGTCGTGGCGGCGCGCGGGATCGTGACCCTGCACCTCTCGATGAGCCACGACGCCGGACTCGCCACGGCGTACGTCGTCGCCGAGGGTGCTGAGTCGCTCCGCGCCGCGTCCGTGGTTCCGGATGCGGGCGACGCTGCGGCGGGCGACGCTGCGGGATCTCCGGATGCGGGCGACACCGCGACGGGTCACGCGGTACCGGGCGAGGGAAAGGACGCGGCATGAGCACGCTGCCCGCGGGGGTCATGCGCGAAGCCACGATTGACGTCGGCGCGATAGAAGACAACGTCCGGCAGCTGCGCCGCATGGTCGGCGTCGATGTGCTCGCCGTCGTGAAAGCCGACGGCTACGGGCACGGCGCCGGACGCAGCGCCGCGGCGGCTCTGGCCGGCGGGGCGAGTCGCCTGGGCGTGGCCGATGTGCCCGAGGCGCTCGCGCTCCGCCGCACGGGCATCGACGCCCCGATCCTCGCGTGGTTGCACGCGCCCGGGGCGACCTTCGGTGAAGCAGTCGAGCGCGGCATCGACCTGGGCATCTCGAGCCTCGATCAGCTGAACGCGGCCGCGGCGGCCTCGACCGCCGACCGGCCCGCGGTCGTGCACCTGAAGCTCGAGACCGGCCTCGGCCGCAACGGCCTCGCGGCCGGCGAGGACCGGGTCGTCTTCGCGGAGGCCGCGCGGCTGGAGCGGCTCGGCCGCATCCGCGTCGATGGCATCTTCAGCCACCTCTCCAACGCGTCGGCGGATGCGGACCGCACCGCCCTCGCGCGATTCCACGACGGTGTGGCGGCCGCGAGTGCCGCCGGACTCGCGCCGCGCGTTCACCATCTCGCCGCGACCCACGCGGCGATCGACCTGCCCGAAGCGCGGCTGAACTGCGTCCGCATCGGCATCGGTCTGTACGGGCTGTCGCCGTTCGCGGACCGGAGTTCCGCGGACCTCGGCCTGCGTCCGGCGATGACCCTGCGTGCGTCCGTCGCCGCGGTGCGCCGCGTGGGCGCCGGGCAGGGGGTCTCGTACGGCTACGACTACGTCACCGAGCGCGAAACGACGCTCGCCCTCATCCCGGTCGGGTACGCCGACGGGGTGCCGCGGCAGGCGTCGGGCGCGGGACCGGTCGTCATCGGCGGACAGCGCTTCCGTGTCGCGGGTCGCATCGCGATGGACCAGTTCGTGGTCGACGTCGGCGACGCCGTCGTGTCGGTCGGCGACGAGGCGATCCTGTTCGGCGATCCGACGCTCGGCGCCCCCGCCGCGTCGGCATGGGCGGATGCGGCGGGCACGATCAACTACGAGATCGTCACCCGGATCGGCGCCCGCGTCACCCGCCGTCAGGTCGCGTCGTGAGCCGCCGCGTCCCCGGCGGCACCCCCGCATCCGACCGCGAGACGGGATCTTCGCGCCGAGACAGTGGGGTAACCCCTCCGTTTCGGCGCGAAGATCCCGTTTCGGCGGAGGTGGATGCGGATGCGGGGCCGGATGCGGATGCGGACGCGGGGCATGAAGCGGGCGCGCTCAGCGTTGGAGATCACATGGCACAGGACACGCAGACGACCGGACTCGACGACCTCCTCGGGCAGCGTGAGATCGATTCGCCCGACGCGATGGAACAGCTCGGGCGCGACATGGGCTCCCGGCTGCGCGCGGGCGACGTGCTGGTGCTGACCGGCCCGCTCGGTGCCGGAAAGACCACCCTCACGCGCGGGATCGCCGAGTCGCTCGGTGTCCGCGGCCCGATCCAGAGCCCGACCTTCGTGATCGCGCGCACTCATCCCTCGCTGGTCGGTGGCGTGCCCCTCGTGCACGTCGACGCGTACCGTCTGGGCTCCGCAGCGGAGCTGGACGACCTCGACATCGACTTCGCCGGTTCGGTCGTCGTCGTCGAGTGGGGCGCGCCGTTCGCGGGAGCCGTCACCGATTCGTGGTGGGAGGTCGAACTCGACCGCGAGTGGCACGGCCGCGGCGTCGACACCGCGTGCGGCACGTACTCGCAGGCGACGCTCGCGCTCGACGCCGACACCCCGCGCCTCGTGACGATCAGCCGCCGCCCCTGACGCCGCTCGCCACCCCGGGCGGCGTCGGTCAGGCGGTGACGCGGCGGTAGTCCCGCCAGCGCGGGTCCGTCCCGCCCGCGGCGCCGAGGCCGAGGGCACGGAGCGTGGCCACGGGCTGTTCCACATGGGCGAAATGCCCGGCGGACCGCATCCGGACCTCGCGGAAACGGGGGACGATCGCGGCCAGTCGGGCCTGCTCATCCGCCGCGGCGAAGACGTCGCGTTCGCCGCGCACCGACACCACGGACGCCGTGATGGTGCGCCACCTGGCGGTGTCGTAGGCCGCGGCGAGGCGGGCGGCACCGCCGAACGCGACCGGCCGGATCTCGTCGGCCAGCGCGGAGATCACCGAGGGGTCGATGCGGTCGAGTCGCGCGAAGAGCGGGGCGGCGAGGGGCCGCAGCAGTCCCACCCGATCGAGGCCGCGCAGGAGGTCGGGTGCGCCCGCGCCGAGCCCGGAGAGCGCCCGCATCGCGAGCAGCATCCCCGCGAATCCCGGCACTCGTGCGGCACGGGCGAACGGCCGGCGGACCACCGCCTGCACCCCGGGGCCGCTCGGCGACACGAGTCCGACCCCGACGGTCGCCTCGGGCTCGCGCGCCGCCAGGTCGAGGGCGACGAATCCGCCGAGGGAGTGTCCGACGACGCGCCAGCGCTCGAATCCCTGCGAGCGAACCATCGCCGCGAGCTCGGCCGACACCGCGCCGATGTCGTCGACGGTGCCGGCGCTGTCGCCCCATCCGGGCAGGTCCGGGATGATCACGTCGGTGAGCGGGGTGCCCAGACGATCGGATGCGGCGATCAGCGGCGTCCACGTCGTCCACGACCCGGCGGCGCCGTGCAGCAGCAGCGTCGCGACCTCGCCGCGTTCGCGTCCGGCGTGCACGGTCATCCGGCCCAGCCGGGTTCGTCGCAGCCCCAGGGCGGCGGCGCTCGTGCGGAGCGCGGTGAGGCTCGTGTCTCGGTGCATACCCGCTATTCGTTGCGGCGGGGGCCGCGGATTGGCGCCCGGCGCGCGGATGTCGGCACGCTGACCCACCGGCATCCGTCCCCGCGGTCGAGCCTCGCCGACGGGGGACGCAACCGGCCGGATACCCTGGAGGGGTGATCCTCGGCATCGACACCTCCCTCGGCACGGCGGTGGCACTCGTCGACCCCGACGGTGTCGTGCGGGCCGAGGTCGCGAGCGACAACCCGCTCGGCCACGCGGAGGTGATCGGCGATCTTCTCGTGCAGGCGACGGAAGCGGCCAGAACGACCGCCGCGCACGGCAGCGGGCTGCCCGCATCCGGTGACGACCCGATCACGCACGTCGTCGCCGGCATGGGGCCCGGTCCGTTCACGGGGCTCCGGATCGGGATCGCCGCGGCGCGGACCTTCGCCCTCGCGCGTGCCATTCCGGTGATCCCCGTGCCGAGCCACGACGCGGTCGCGCTCGGGGTGCTGCTGGCCGCGGCGTTCGAGGGAGCAGAAGCGGGCCGGTTCGCCGTCGTCACCGACGCACGGCGCAAGGAGTTCGCCTACACGGTGTATCTCGGGCTCGACGATGACGGCCTGCCGGTACGGGTCGCGGAGCCGGCGCTCGTGCCCCGTGACCTGCTCGATGACCGGCTGCGCGAGCTCGACGCCGCGCGGATCGAGGCGACCTCGGTCTCGGCGGCCCTGCTCGCCATCACCGGCGCGCGCGCGGTCGCGGCTAGGCGCAGCCTCGCCGGCCCCGAACCGCTCTACCTGCGTTCGCCCGACGTCACCGTCGCGCACGCGCCGAAGCGGGTCTCGTGATGCGCGACGTGGCGCCGCATCCGCAGGCCGGCGTGATTCGGGAGGCGACCGCCGACGATCTCGGCGCGATCATGGCGCTCGAGCGGGCCTCGTTTCCGACCGACGCCTGGAGCACCGCGATGATGCGCGCCGAGTTGGCGTCGCCGCACGGCCGCTACCTCGTGCTCGAACGTGACGGCGTGTTCGCCGGGTACGCCGGACTCCGCTCGGTCGCCGGCGCCCCCGACGCCGACATCCAGACCATCGCCGTGTCCGAGAGCGAGCGGGGGCGCGGGAGTGGCCGGATGCTGCTGCGCGCCCTCATCGGCATCGCGCACGAACGCCGCGCGCGGACGGTCTTCCTCGAGGTCCGCGACGACAACCCGGTCGCGCAGCAGCTGTACGCCTCGGAAGGCTTCGTCGAGACCGGCCGCCGCCCGCGGTACTACCAGCCCGACGACGTCGACGCGATCGTGATGACCCTCGACGTGCCCGCGTGGGCGGCCCGCCCGGTCCCGCCCGCCGCCGCGGCTTCGGCCGCACCCGCTCCGGTCGCTCCGCCCGCGACGCCCGCCCCGGCCGCGACGCCGTCACCGGTTTCGGAGATGTCACCGGATTCGGATGCGGCGGCCCGCACGCATCCGAATCCCGTCACATCTCCGAATCTCGTAACACCCGCCGCCACCGGCCCGACACCCGCCACCGCGGACGGAGGAGGCCCGACATGACCGCATCCGAACCCCTGGTTCTCGGCATCGAGACGAGCTGCGATGAAACGGGCATCGGCATCGTCCGCGGCCGTACGCTGCTCTCCAACACCATCGCGAGCTCGATGGACGAGCACGCGCGGTTCGGCGGGGTCGTTCCCGAGGTCGCGGCGCGCGCGCACCTCGAGGCGCTGCAGCCCTCGATCGAGGCGGCGCTCGTCGATGCCGGCGTTGAGCTGGGTGACATCGATGCGGTGGCGGTGACATCGGGCCCGGGTCTCGCTGGTGCCCTGATGGTCGGTGTGGGCGCCGCGAAGGCGCTCGCCGTCGGCCTCGGAAAGCCGCTGTACGCCGTCAACCACCTCGTCGGACACATCGCCGCCGACATCCTCGACGCCGACGCGCCGCCGCTGGAGTACCCCACCGTGGCCCTGCTGGTGAGCGGCGGGCACACGTCTCTTCTGCTCGTTCGCGACCTCACGACCGACGTCGAGCTGCTGGGGGAGACGGTCGACGACGCAGCGGGCGAGGCGTTCGACAAGGTCGCGCGCATCCTCGGCCTGCCCTACCCGGGCGGTCCCGAGATCGACCGTGTCGCCGCTGCCGGCGATCCCGCCGCCATCCGCTTCCCCCGCGGACTCACGCGCGCATCCGACATGGATCGGCATCGCTACGACTTCTCGTTCTCGGGGCTGAAGACGGCCGTCGCGCGGTACGTGGAGCAGACTCCGGAGCCGTCCGTGCCCGACGTTGCCGCATCGTTCCGCGAGTCCGTCGTCGATGTGCTCGTCACCAAGGCGCTCGATGCGTGCGCCCGCTTCGGCGTCCCCCGCCTGCTGCTCGGCGGCGGCGTGATCGCGAACCGGCGGCTCCGCGATGTCGCCCTCGAGCGCGGTTCGGCGGCGGGCGTGGCGGTCCGCATCCCGCCGCTGAGCCTCTGCACCGACAATGGCGCGATGATCGCCGCGCTCGCCTCCGAACTGATCATGTCGGGGCGGCGCCCGTCGACTCTGTCGTTCGGCGCGGATTCGACGCTGCCGGTCACCGAGATCCAGGTCGCCGAGTCCCCGGCGGTGGTCCCGGCATGACCGAGCGGGAGGCGGGACCGGAGACGGATGCGGCGGATGCCTCTGCGCAGCCGATTCTGGCCGCCACCGAGGCGCTCGCTCCCGAGACGGCGCGGCCGCGCCCCCCGGCGCCCACGGTCCTGACCTCCGTCGAGGCGCCGTCGACCGACGTGGAGACGCCTGTCGCCGAGGCCGTTCTGCCGGGCACGCACCGCGGCGGTTTCACGCGCCCGCCGACCGCGCCCCTCGCACTCGCATCGTTCGACGCGAACGAGCCGCGGATCGAGCTCGTGCCAGCGACGGGAACGTCGGTGGCGCCGATCGCCGCCGTTCGACCGGCGAACCTGGCGGCGATCGGCCTCGGCTTCGCCGTCGTCGGACTCATCGCGTCGTTCGTCGTCGGCCTCGCGCTGCCGATCGCGCTCAGTGGGCTCGTGCTCGGCGCGCTGTCTCTGCGACGCCGCGCCGAGTCGCGTCAGATGGCGATCTGGGCGATCGCGCTCGGCGCGCTCGCGGTGATCTACAGCGCCGGATGGCTGGCGTGGGCCGCGTACCGCGCCGGATGGTGGGGCTGACGGCGCGACGGCGCGCTCGATCGTGGGGCTGACGGCGCGACTGCGCGCTCAGCCCACCCGGTCGGCGAGCAACGCGCGACGCCGCCCACCCGTGCGGGTGAGGATCAGCGTCGCTCCTGCGTCGCCCGAGAGCTTCAGCCGCGTCCGCAGCGTCGCCGGGTCGATGTCCACGCCGCGCTTCTTGATCTCGAGGCGCCCGATGCCCCGTTCCTTGAGCGCCCGGGCGAGCTTCTTCGTGTCCAACGGCAGTTCTTCGCGGATGCGGAACGACTGCACGAACGGACTCGTGACGGCCGCATCCGACGTCAGGTACGCGATCCTCGGGTCGAGCATCCCGGCATCGAGCGCGCGCGCGACGTCTCCGATCAGGCGCGCGCGGATGACGGCCCCCTCGGGCTCGTGCAGGAACTCCGCGAGCTCGCGCGGCGGGGCGTCCTCGGTGTCGCCCGCGGCCGTCAGCTCGTGGGCCTGATCCCCCCGGATGACGAGCGCCGCGCGCCGCACCCCCTCGCGGGCGAGCGCCCCCGACCACAGCACGAGCTCGATCGTCGATCCGTCCACGCTGATCCACTGCGCCTCGGCGGCCTCCGGAATGTCGGCGCGCTCGAAGCCGGGGCCGAGTTTGATGCCGGTGGGCACGCGTTCGGCCAGCGCGAACGCCCAGTCGAGCGACGGTGTGTAGTCCGAGGCGCGCAGGCGCGTCGTGTCGTCGTGGCCGGCGCTTCGACGCGCGGGGTCGAGCCACACGGCGTCGATGCCCTCGAGCGGGGTCTCCTCCGCGCGGGAGTGGAGCACGCGGATGTCATCCCCGAACGGCGCCAGGTTGTAAGCGGCGACCGCGGCGGTGACCTCGTCGGCGTCGACGGCCGTCACCCGCATCCCGAGCGCCGCGACGCCGAGGGCGTCGCCGCCGATACCGCAGCCGAGGTCGGCGACGTGCGTGCGTTCGCCGCGGGGCGCGAGCGCCGCGAAGCGGGCGGCGTGCCGGGCGGCGATCCCGAGCCGTGTCGCCTGTTCGAGACCTGCCCGGGTGAACAGCATCCCGTCGGCGAACTGCGCGAACTTCGCGCGCGCCCGCGTGCGGAGCCGCGCCTGCGTCACCACGACCGCGACGAGCTCGGGGGAGTGCCCCTGCGCTCGCAGCCGGCCGACGGCGGATGCGGCGTCGTCGGTGGACTCGACCGTGCCGACCTCATCGAGCAGCCGTAGGCCCTCGGGGGTAAGCAGCGTGCGCAGGTCCGCCATCTCCATCCCGCCAGCCTACGGTCGGCGGCGCGTCCGCTGTCGTGAGGCGGGCTCGTGGCGTGGCGAGCGGGCGCGGATTGGCACTCGCGTTGCACGAGTGCCAGGACGCCTCTAGACTTGCGTTAGCACTCTCGATGTGAGGGTGCTAATGAGTCTTCCGTTTCACGAAGCGAGAAAGAAGAGGTAGACCGTGTCGGTTTCCATCAAGCCGCTCGAGGACCGCATCGTCATCCAGCAGGTCGAGGCAGAGCAGACCACCGCGAGTGGTCTGGTCATCCCCGACACCGCCAAGGAGAAGCCCCAGGAGGGCGAGGTCGTGGCTGTCGGCCCCGGCCGCATCGATGACAACGGCAACCGCGTTCCGCTCGACGTCGCCGTGGGCGACCGCGTCATCTACAGCAAGTACGGCGGAACCGAGGTCAAGTTCGGTGCCGACGAGTACCTCGTGCTCTCGGCCCGCGACGTGCTCGCGGTCGTCGTTCGCTGACGATCCTCTGACGAAGGGCCCGACCACTCCGGTGGTCGGGCCCTTCTCTTTTTCGCGCCCCTCCCTGGGGAGAGGCGCAGCGGGAAGAGCGCGGTGGCAGGATCCCGCGGGTGATCGGCAGCACACCGGATGCGGCGCCGCATCCGGTGTCCTTCCCCCGCCGTAGGCTGAGGAGGTGACTCCGAACGCCTCCGCAGACCAGACCACCGCGGGCGGGCTGTACGCGTTCGGCGCCTACTTCCTCTGGGGATTCCTGCCGCTGTACTTCGTGCTGCTGGCACCGATCGGCCCTTTCGAGATCGTCGCGTG
Source organism: Microbacterium sp. cx-55 (assembly GCF_021117345.1). Lineage (NCBI taxonomy): Bacteria > Bacillati > Actinomycetota > Actinomycetes > Micrococcales > Microbacteriaceae > Microbacterium > Microbacterium sp. cx-55. The sequence continues at coordinate 708,741 of NZ_CP088261.1, forward strand.
GCGCATCCTGCTCTCGCTGGTGTTCTGCGCGCTGCTGATCCTCGTGACCCGGTCGTGGGGGCGGCTGGTCGCGATTCTGCGCCAGCCCCGGCTGCTCGGGCTCACGGCGCTCGCGGGCGCCCTCATCTACGTCAACTGGCAGGTCTTCCTGTACGCCGCCCTGAGTGGGCATGTCATCGAGACGAGCCTCGGGTACTTCATCAACCCGATCGTCACGGTGCTGCTCGGTGTTCTGCTGCTGCACGAACGTCTCCGTCTCACGCAGTGGATCGCGATCGGCCTCGCCGCGGTCGCGGTCGGCGTGATCGTCGTTGGCTACGGCGTGTTCCCGTGGATCGCGCTGTCGCTCGCCTTCTCGTTCGGCTTCTACGGACTCGTGAAGAAGAAGATCGGCCCGGCCGTCGATGCGGTCAGCGGGCTCACCCTCGAGTCGGCCTGGCTGACCCCGGTCGCGCTCGTGCAGCTCGGTGTGGTGGCCGCGACGGGTGGCCTTCTCGTCGTCTCCGTGGGCATGCCGCAGACGGCGCTTCTTGCGGCCGCGGGCATCGCCACCGCGACGCCCCTGCTCATGTTCGCCGCCGCCGCCCGGCGCGCCCCGTTGAGCCTGCTCGGCATCATGCAGTTCGTCGCTCCGGTCCTGCAGTTCGTCATCGGAGCGTGGCTGCTGGGCGAAGAGATGACGACGGGCCGCTGGATCGGATTCGCGATCGTCTGGGTCGCCCTGATCCTGCTGACCACCGACTCGCTCCTCGCGGCGCGCCGCACACGACGCGGGCGAGCGGATGCGGCGGCCGCCCGCGAGCGCGACGACGCGCCCTCGGATGTCGCAGAACTGACGTGATCGCGCGGCGAACGGGCACGACGGGGGTTCGCAGAGGTGCTCGCTCACGCAGAGGAACTCACAGCAATTTGATAACGATTGAGTAGCGAAACCTTCCGTTAACACATCGCAACATGTGCGACGCGGTCCCTTGGCTAGGTTTGTCACAATTCGCGCGGCGACGAGCCCGCGTTTCCGACTCTCACCAAGGAGCACCATGCGCGCTTTCCCGCGTTCCGGTACCGCAAAGGTCCTGGGCGGCATCGCCCTGATCGGCGCGAGTGCACTCGTTCTGGCCGGATGTAGCGGCGGCGGTGGCAGCGATGCCACGTCGACCGAGGCAGCCGGTTCGGACTTCCCGATCGACTGCGACGCGGCCCAGCCCGCGTCCTACACCCCGGAGTTCAGCTCGACCTCCGAGGGCCCCGGCACCGACCTGACCTACAAGATCGGTACCGCTCTGCCGGTCACCGGCAACCTGGCGTTCCTCGGACCGCCCGAGATCTCCGCCACCCAGTACGCGACCTCCGAGGTCAACGCGGCTGCTAAGGGCGTCACGGTCGACCTGATCCAGGGCGACTCGGGTGACACCGACAACAAGGCTTACGAGACCGAGATCCCCCGCCTCCTCGGCGAGGGCGCGACCGCCATCATCGGCGCCGCATCCTCGGGTACCTCGCTGCAGTTCATCGACCAGGTCATCGCGGCCGACGCGATCCAGTTCTCCCCGGCCAACACGTCGGCAGCCTTCACCGGCTACGAGGACAAGGGCCTCTACTGGCGCACCGCCCCCTCGGACGTGCTCCAGGGCGAGGTGCTCGGCAACCTGATCGCGGCCGACGGCAACGAGACGCTGGGCATGATCGTGCTCAACGACTCCTACGGCACCGGACTCGCGTGCTTCACGAAGGCCGCCTTCGAGGCAGCCGGCGGATCGGTCGTCGCGGCGTCGCTCTACAACACGGGTGACACCAACTTCTCGGCCCAGGTCGAGGACGTCATGGCGGCCAACCCCGACTCGATCGCCCTGATCACCTTCGAAGAGGTCAAGACGATCATCCCCGAGCTGCTCGGTGCAGACTTCCCGGCCGACAAGATGTACCTCGTCGACGGAAACCTCGCTAACTTCGGCGATGAGTTCCCCGAGGGCACCATGGCGGGCGCGAAGGGTACGTACCCGGCGGTCGACCCGGCCACCACGGCGACCTTCCGCGACAACCTCCAGTCCTTCTGGACCGGTGCGGGCAACGCCGAACTGGCTGACTTCACCTACGCTCCGGAGTCCTACGACGCCGTGATCCTGCTGGCGCTGGCGGCTCTCGAGGCCGGCTCGACCGCAGGCCCCGACGTCGCTGCGCACCTGCAGTCCGTCTCGGGCGGCGCGGATGACGGCACGAAGTGCACGACGTACGCGGAGTGCGCCGACATCATCATCGCCGGTGGCGTTGCTGACTACGACGGTGTCTCCGGTCCGATCACGTTCAACGCGGTCGGCGACCCGACCGAGGCGTCGATCGGCATCTTCCAGTACGGCGAAGACAACAACTACGAGTTCCTGAACGTCGGCTGACCCGACCGCAGGATCTGGGCCCCGGTCTTCGGACCGGGGCCCTTTCGCGTGCCCCGGCCCCTGCACGTGCTCGTGCCGGTGCCCCGGCCCGTGCCCTGCTCGTGCTCGTGCCTATGCCTTCCGTGAGCGAAGGTCGGATGCCTCACATGTCGCAATCTGTCGTCGTTCCCGGCCGATTGCGTCACGTGAGCCCGACTCCGGATGCTTCACGTGTCGCGATCCGTCGTCGTTCCTGACCGATTCCGTCACGTGAGCCAGATCCCGTGTGAGCGGCACCCGAGCATGGCCCGAGCCAGACCTCGGATGCTTCACGTGTCGCAGTTCGCCGTGGTTCCCGACCGATCGCGCCACGTGAGCAAGAAAAGAGGGGCCCCGCGCACGGAAATGCCGGCCCACCCGAAGGTGGACCGGCATTTCCGTGCAGCGGCGCGCAGGCGCATCAGGCGATCGCAGGCGCGTCAGGCGCGCGCAGGCGCGTCGGGCGCGAGCGGCGCGTCGGGCGCGAGCGGCGCGTCAGGTCCCGAGGGTGCCCAGGTACAGGCCGATGACCTTGGGGTCGTTCAGCAGGTCGCGGCCGGTGCCGGTGTAGGCGTCACGGCCCTGGTCGAGCACGTAGCCGCGGTCGCAGATCTGCAGGCAGCGTCGCGCGTTCTGCTCGACCATGATCGTCGTCACGCCGGCCTTGTTGATCTCCGACACCCGCAGGAACGCTTCATCCTGGCGAGAGGGGGAGAGGCCGGCGGACGGCTCGTCGAGCAGCAGCACGTGCGGGTCCATCATGAGCGCACGGCCCATCGCGACCATCTGCCGCTCGCCACCGGAGAGCGAGCCGGCGCGCTGTCCGAGCCGCTTGGCGAGGTCGGGGAAGATCGACGCGACGAAGTCGATGCGCTCGCTGACCACCTTCGGCCGCTGGTAGGCGCCCATCTGCAGGTTCTCGGCGATCGACAGGCTGGGGAAGACGTTGTTGTTCTGCGGCACGAAGCCGACGCCCTTGGCGACGAGCTTGTTGGCGCGGAGCCCCGTGATGTTCTCGCCGTTCAGCATGACGGAGCCTTCGCGCACCTTCACCTGTCCGAAGATCGCCTTCAGCATGGTCGACTTTCCGGCACCGTTGGGCCCGATGATGCCGATCAGTTCGCCTTTGGCGGCGGTGAGGTTCGCACCGTTGAGAATGTTCACACCGGGCAGGTAGCCGGCGAAGACATCGTTCAGTTCGACGACGTTCGTACTCATCGGCCGTCCTCCGGCTTGTCTGCATCGCGGTGGATGTCGGCCTCCACGGCCTGCTCCAGTTCCTGAGCGGTCTCCAGGAGCTCCTGACCCTCCGCCGTGAGCGTGCCGGCGTGGCGTCCGGTGACGACACCGAGGTCGACGTCCTGGTGCGCACCGAGGTACGCGTCGATGACGGCCTGCTCCTTCATGACGGCGTCGGGCGGGCCCTCGGCCACGACCTTGCCCTCGGCCATGACGACGACCCAGTCGGCGATGTGGCGCACCATGTGCATGTCGTGCTCGACGAACACGACCGTCATGCCGAGATCCTTCAGATCCAGGATGTGGTCGAGCAGCGACTGCGTCAGCGCCGGGTTGACGCCGGCCATCGGCTCATCGAGCATCACGAGCACGGGGTCGCTCATGAGCGCCCGCGCCATTTCGAGAAGCTTGCGCTGACCGCCGGAGAGGCTGGCGGCGAAGTCCTTCTCCTTGGCATCGAGCTTGAAGCGCGCGAGCAGCTCGCGGGCCTTGGCTTCGATGTCGGTCTCCTGCTTGCGCCAGAGGAAGGGCAGGATGCCGGCCCAGATGCGCTCACCGGACTGCTTGGTCGCGCCAAGCTTCATGTTCTCGAGAACCGTCAGCAGGCCCAGCGACTTGGTGAGCTGGAACGTGCGCACCTGACCCATGCGGGCCGTCTTGTATGCCGGGATGCCGGCGAGGTTCGTGCCGTCGAACGACCAGCTGCCGTCGTTCGGCTTATCGAAGCCGGTGAGCAGGTTGAACAGCGTGGTCTTGCCGGCACCGTTCGGGCCGATCAGGGCGGTGATCGCCCCGCGCGGAATCTCGAGGTGCTCGACGTCGACGGCGGTGAGGCCGCCGAAGGTTCGGCGCACGCCGTCGATGACGATGATCGGGTCGACCTTGGCGACACCGGGGCGGGGTTCGCCCTGGTGCAGGCCGGTGGTCTTCGGGCGCGGGGTGGGGGGCACGGCCTCAGCGGACAAAGGTCAGCTCCTTCTTGCTTCCGAGGATTCCCTGCGGGCGGAAGATGACCAGCAGCATGAGGGCCACACCGACGAGCACGAAGACGAGCATCTGGCTCTGCTCCGTGGTGAGGAACGGCAGCCAGCCGATCGAGACGAGCGCGGGCAGCAGGTTCGACAGGAACGCGCGAACGATCCAGAAGAGCACAGCGCCGAGCACGGGGCCGAAGATCGTCGCGGCGCCACCGAGGAGGAGGGCCGTCCAGATGTAGAACGTCTGCGAGGTGACGTAGACGTTCGGGTTCACGTTCGTCCCCATGGCGGTGACGATGCCACCGGCGGCGATGATGACGCCACCGACGATCAGCGCCTGCATCTTGAACGCGAACACGTTCTTGCCGAGCGAGCGGACCGCATCCTCGTCTTCACGGATGCCGCGGATCACGCGGCCCCACGGGCTCCGCATCAGCAGCCAGACGATGGCGATGACGATCGCGATCGTGATGACGCCGACGATGATGACCCACCACTGGTCGGACTGATAGGTCCACGGTCCGATGCCGTAGCGACCGGCGGGAAGCGGGTTGCTGGCGCGGAAGCTCGCTTGGAAGCCGGAGAGACCGTCCGCCGAACCCGTGTAGTTGCGGAACGCGGAGGTGAGGAAGAGGAGCCGGAGCACCTCGGCCGCGGCGATCGTGACGATCGCGAGATAGTCGCCGCGGAGCCGGAGCGTCGGGATGCCCATGATCAGGGCGAACACCATCGAGGCGATGAGCCCGATCACGATCGCGATCGGCCACGGCACGTCGAACGACGCGATCGAGATCGCGAAGCCGTAGGCGCCGACCGCCATGAAGCCCGCGACGCCCATGTTGAGGAGCCCGGCGAAGCCGAAGTGCACCGACAGGCCGATCGCCGCGAGGACGTAGCCGAGCGTGGCCGGCGCAAGGATCTGCGCAGCGGTGTTGGAGAGGATTTGCAGCATGTCCATGAAGGCGCCCTACCTATCCGATTCTTTCTCGGCGTCCGAGGATGCCCTGCGGACGGAACAGGAGGATGACGATCAGCACGACGAGCGCGCCCACGTACTTGAGGTCGGAGGGGATCCAGAGCGTCGAGACCTCGACGAGCAGACCCACGATGATCGAGCCGATCAGGGCGCCGAAGGCGGTACCGAGACCACCGAGCGTGACGGCCGCGAAGACGAGGAGCAGGATGCTGGTTCCCATGTCCCACTTGATGCCGGGGCGGAAGAAGGCCCACAGCACACCCGACAGGCCCGCGAGGGCTGCGGAGACGACCCACACCACTCGGACGACGGCGTCGACGTCGATACCGCTGGCGGCGGCGAGCGACGGGTTGTCGGACACGGCCCGCGTCGCGCGCCCGATGCGGGTGCGCATCAGCCAGAACGCGAAGCCCGCGATCACGACGATCGAGACGGCCATGCTCACGACGTCGGTGACGGTGAGTCGGATGGGGCCGAGCCCGGGGATGGATGCGGAATCACCGCCCGGGAGCTGCTCTGTACCGCCGCCGACGAACATCTGGTAGACGTACCGGAGGGCGAGCGACAGACCGATCGAGACGATCATCAGCTGGACGGTTCCGAGGCCCTTTCTTCGGAGTGGTCGCCATATTCCGGCATCCATCCCCAATCCGAAGAGCGCCGACGCGATCACCGCTAGGGGGATCGCGATCCAGATCGGCACGTCGAGGCCCGCGGAGAAGAGGAGTGCGGCGAGAGCGCCGAACGTGACCATCTCGCCGTGAGCGAAGTTCGAAAGCCCAGTGGTGCCGAACACGAGCGAGACGCCGATCGCGGCGAGCGCGAGCATCAGGCCGAAGTTCAAGCCGTTCACCGTGCGGGAGATCAGCTGGTCGACGAAGCTCGTCGTCACCCGCTCAGCGGCGGTCAGCGTGAAGTTGCGGGTGATGGTGCTGGTCGCACCGAAGGTGACCTCGACGGACGATTCGAAGCCGTCAGGTGCGGTCACGCCGCTGGGCAGCTCGAGGTCGATCGTGTACGGAGTGTCCTTGGTCGGAACGCCGATGCGGAAACTGCCGTTCTCGGCGGTCGTCGCTTCGCTTTCGAATCCGTCGGCCCCGGTGACGGTTACGGTCGCGTCGGGGATCGGTGCTCCGTCCGTGCGGACGTTACCGGCGATCGTGTACGGCAGATCCTCCGGGTCGTCGGTCTGCGCGGATGCGGGCGATGCCCAGCCCAGCAGCAGTACGGCGGCGAACAACGCGGCGATCAGCGTTGCGATCGCGCGACTCGAGCGGTTGTCAGCGCGCGATGTGCGGGTGATCCCCACTGGCACCTCCTGGGGTGAACGGTCTTGCCGGTCGATGTGTCGGTGTACCGGAGAACCCGTCGGTGACCTCGGCGAAACCTGAACGTACCCAGTGATTGTTGCCTGTGTGTTTCCAGGCCGCAACTGATAACGGGAATGCGCAGTCTGGTCACCCGGCGGCTCGCGCATGTGTCACGCGCGCGTGCGCATCGCGCGCGAGTGATCAAGGTGCACCGGGAACAAAAGTGCATGACACGGCGCTTAGAATCGGTGAGCCGGAGATCTCCGCGATCCCGCGCTACGGTCGATGTCGCCCGATCGCTGCGTGTCGGCGATCGGAGAGGAGAACTCATGGAGCACCACGATCCCTTCGGCTTTGTCGGGCTGACCTACGATGACGTCCTGCTGTTGCCGGGGCACACCGATGTCATCCCGAGCGAGGCCGACACCTCGTCGCGTGTCACCCGCCGCATCACGGTCGCGACGCCGCTGATCGCCGCCGCGATGGACACGGTCACCGAAACGCGGATGGCGATCGCTATCGCCCGTGAGGGTGGCCTCGGCATCCTGCATCGGAACGTCTCGATCGCCGACCAGGCCGCGATGGTCGACCGGGTGAAGCGCAGCGAGTCCGGCATGATCTCGGACCCCGTCACGACGACGCCCGACGCGACGATCGACGAGGTCGACGCGCTGTGCGCGACCTACCGCATCTCGGGTCTGCCCGTGGTCGATCCCGATGGCCGCCTCGTCGGCATCATCACGAACCGTGACATGCGGTTCGTCTCGCACTTCGAGCGCAAGAGCACCGTCGTCCGTGACGTGATGACGAGCGAGGGTCTCATCACGGCCCCGGTCGGGGTCAGCGCGGGCGACGTGATCGCCGCGTTCGCGAAGCACCGTGTCGAGAAGCTGCCGCTCATCGACGGCGACGGCAAGCTCGCGGGCCTCATCACCATCAAGGACTTCGACAAGAGCGAGAAGTACCCCCTCGCGACGAAGGACGACCAGGGACGCCTGCGGGTCGGGGCAGCCATCGGGTTCTTCGGTGACGCGTGGGAGCGCGCGGAGGCGCTGCGCGATGCCGGTGTCGACGTGCTCGTGGTCGACACGGCCAACGGCCAGTCCGCCGGCGTCATCGACATGGTGCGCCGGCTGAAAGCCGACGAGTCGTTCGCGCACATCGACGTCATCGGCGGCAACGTCGCCACGCGTGAGGGCGCGCAGGCGCTCATCGACGCGGGCGTCGATGCGGTCAAGGTCGGTGTGGGCCCCGGCTCCATCTGCACGACCCGCATCGTCGCGGGTGTGGGTGTGCCGCAGGTGACGGCGATCTACGAGGCGTCGCTCGCAGCGCGCGAGGCCGGGGTTCCGGTCATCGCCGACGGCGGTCTGCAGTACTCGGGTGACATCGCAAAGGCGCTGGTCGCCGGTGCCGACAGCGTCATGCTCGGTTCGCTTTTCGCGGGCACCGACGAGTCGCCGGGCGAGATCGTCTTCCAGGGCGGTAAGCAGTTCAAGCAGTACCGCGGCATGGGTTCGCTCGGCGCGCTGCAGACGCGCGGAAAGAAGACGTCCTATTCCAAGGACCGGTACTTCCAGGCCGACGTGCCCACCGACGACAAGCTGATCCCGGAGGGTATCGAAGGCCAGGTCGCCTACCGCGGACCGCTCTCGGCCGTCGCGTACCAGCTCGTGGGTGGCCTTCGCCAGTCGATGTTCTACGTCGGAGCCCGCACGGTCGACGAGCTGAAGGCGAAGGGCAAGTTCGTCCGCATCACGTCGGCGGGGCTCAAGGAGTCCCACCCGCACGACGTGCAGATCGTGGTCGAGGCGCCGAACTACAAGCGCTGAGTCTGCGAACTTCGGGCGGCTCCTTCGCGGAGCACCCGCGCGTCGCCCGGGCGCGTCACTACGCTGACGGTGTGATCCGCCGCCGTTCGCACCCCGACTCGTCCGTCACGACGACGCGCGTTGCGGCGTACACGGATGCGGTCTTCGCCATCGCGGCAACGTTGCTGGTCCTCGATCTCACGACCCGCTCGTTCGGCGATCTGAAGAGCAATGCCGATCTCGCGGACGCGTTGCTCGACATGTGGCAGCCGGTGCTGACGTTCATCGTCAGCTTCGTGATCCTGAGCCTGATGTGGACGACGCACGTCGCCCAGTTCGAGTGGATCGCGCGGATCGACGGGCCCGGTATGTGGATCAACAACATCCGGCTGCTGTTCATCGTGCTCGTGCCGTTCACTTCGTCCTTGTCGACGGACTACTCGCATTTTCTCCTTGGCCGGATCCTGCTGCCGATCAACTTCTTCTTCGCGATCCTGATGAGTTGGATGCAGTGGGGATGGGCCGTGCGGCGCCGCGAGATCCTCACGCCCGGCCTGTCCGCGGCGGAAGCTCGCCGGGGGAGCGGCGCAACGCTCAGCGCACTCATCATCTCGGCCGCGGTCGTCGTCGCGAGTCCGTGGGTGGGACCGTGGGCATTCTGGCTGTTCCTCGCGGACGGTCTCCTGACCCGCGCCCTCGGCGGTACGCCGGGCGTGCCGGGCCATGAGCGCACGGCCGACGCCGGGCCCGCCCGTGAGGACGAGGGCGGCGCCGCACCGGCGCCGGACCCTCGCCCCTGACGTCAGGCCACCGGCGCCAGAGCCGACTCGTCCGCAGCGGTCGCCGGCACCGGGCGGGCGGCGCGGCCAGCGGGAAGCCACAGCGCGGCCACGGCGGCGATCAGGAGGACAGCTGCCCCGATGAAGACGGCGGGACGCGCCGCATCCACATACTGGTCCGGCAGCAGCGCGCCGCCCGCACCGACGAAGACCGCGGTCATGACGGCGGTGCCGAGTGCGATGCCGATCTCGCGGACGGTCGAGTTGACCCCGGATGCGGTCGCGTGATCGACGAGCCCGAGGGTCGCGAGCAGCGCGGTCGCGGACGGGGCGAAGACGAGTCCCATGCCGATCCCCGCGAGCAGGAACGGCGCGATGAGGACTCCGTAGTCGAGCGTCTCGGAGAGCATGGCGGCGATCCATCCCAGCGCGATCCCCTGGAAGGCGAGACCCGTGACCAGCAGCGCGCGGGTGCCGATCCGGCCCGAGAAGATGCCGGCGAGTGGCGCGACGAACATCGGGGCGATCGTCCACGGCGTCGTCTGCAGCGCGGCCTCGAAAGGCGTCGAGCCCTGCACGACCTGCATGTACTGGATCAGGATGAAGATCGCCCCGAAGGTTCCGAAGCTGAACGCGAAGCCGACGACGTTCGTGAGGGTGAAGGACCGGTCGCGGTAGAGCCGGAGCGGCATGAGCGGCGCCCGGGTGCGCGACTGCCAGAACAGGAAGCCGGCGATGAGGAGGGCACCCGCGACGATCTCACCGACCACGCTGAAGGACTCCCAGCCGTCATCGTTGCCGCGCACGATCGCGTGGACGAGAGCGAGCACGCCGAGGCCGGCGAGCACCGCGCCGAAGACGTCGATCCGCTGCCGGCGCCCGAAGTCGTTGCGCAGCACGAGGAGCGCGAGCGGGATCGCGATGATCGCCACGGGCACGTTCAGCCAGAAGATGGCCTGCCAGTTCCACCCCTCCATGACCGCGCCGCCGACGAGCGGGCCGACCGCGACGCCGAGGCCCGACACGCCGCCCCAGATGCCGATGGCGAGCGGTCGTCGTGCGGGCGAGACGCCGCCCGACAGGAGGGCGAGCGAGAGCGGCAGCACGCCGGCACCGCCGAAGCCCTGCACGGCGCGCGCCGCGATGAGCTGCGCGGGGTCGGTGCTGAGCGCCGCCAGCACGGAGCCGATTCCGAAGATCGCGATGCCGGCGAGGAAGACGGTGCGCCGACCGAAACGGTCGCCGAGGGCCGACGCGATGAGGATCGTGCTGGCGAACGCGAGGGTGTAGGCGTTGACGAACCACTGCAGCTGCTCGACGCTGGCGCCGAGATCGTCGTGGAGGACGGGGAGGGCGTTGGTCATCACGAGGTTGTCGAGCGTCGCCATAAACATCGGCAGGGCCGTGGCCGCGACGACGAGTCCGAACGGACGCGGGGAAAGGGGAGTGGACATGAGGTCTCCTGTTTGTAATCGAATGATTACTTGACGAGAGTGACTGTAGTAATCGACTGATAACATGTCAACCATGACTGCGACGGATGCCGCAAAGCCGCGGCTGAGCTCCGAGGAACGCCGGGCCCAGATTCTTGAGGCGGCGATCGCGGTGTTCGGGGCGAAGGGGTACGTGGGCACCACGACCGACGACATCGCCCGTGCCGCATCCGTGTCGCAGCCCTACGTCGTCCGCCTGTTCGGGAGCAAGGAGCGCCTGTTCCTCGACGTGCTCGATGACGCCCTCGGGCAGCTCTTCGCGGCCTTCGAACGCGCCGCCGCCGGCAACCCCGATGAGCCGCTCGAACAGCGACTCGGGCACGAGTACATCGGCCTCCTGCAGACCCGCGGTCTGCATCAGACCCTCTCGCACGCCTTCCTCCTGGGTGCGCACCCGGTGATCGGGCCGCGCGCGCGTGACGGTTTCGCGCGGGTCTGGCAGTACGTGCGAGATCTCGGGATGTCGGCCGAGCGCGCGCAGGAGTTCATCGCGCAGGGGATGATGCTCAACACGCTGATCGGACTGCGGATGGCCGACGATGACGGCAACGATCCCCGGGTGACCGATCTGTTCACCGCGTGCTTCCCCACGGAGAAGGCGGTCGTCCTCCGCCTCGCGCCCCGTGTCGACGAGCCCTGGTGACCCGCCCGTCGCTGTCGTCCCCGGCGGCTAGGCTGGAGGGGTGAGCATGGAGATCGAGATCGGACGCGCCAAGCGCGCTCGCCGCGCGTACACCTTCGATGACATCGCGGTCGTGCCCTCCCGGCGCACGCGCAATCCCGAAGACGTCTCCACGCACTGGTCGATCGACGCGTTCAGCTTCGACATCCCGGTCCTGGGTGCGCCGATGGACTCCGTGGTCAGCCCCCGGACGGCCATCATGCTCGGCCAGCTCGGCGGGCTCGGCGTGCTCGACCTCGAGGGCCTGTGGACTCGCTACGACGACCCCGAGCCCTTCCTCGCCGAGATCGCCGGCCTCCCGGGCGCCGACGCGACGCGCCGGATGCAGCAGCTCTACACCGAGCCGATCAAGCCGGAGCTGGTGCGCGACCGCCTGGCCGAGATCCGCGCCGCGGGCGTGACGGTCGCCGGGTCCCTGACTCCGCAGCGCACGGCCGAGCTCTACGAGACCGTCGTCGCGACGGGCGTCGATCTCTTCGTCATCCGGGGCACCACGGTGTCGGCCGAGCACGTCTCGTCGGTTGCCGCGCCCCTGAATCTCAAGAAGTTCATCTACGACCTCGACGTGCCGGTCATCGTGGGCGGCGCCGGCACCTACACGGCCGCGCTGCACCTCATGCGCACGGGCGCGGCGGGGGTGCTCGTCGGATTCGGCGGCGGCGCGGCGTCGACGACCCGCGCGACGACCGGCATCCACGCACCCATGGCGACGGCGGTCGCCGATGTGGCCGGCGCGCGACGCGACTACCTCGACGAGTCCGGCGGGCGCTACGTGCACGTCATCGCCGACGGCGGAGTCGGCACTTCCGGCGACATCGTGAAGGCCCTCGCGATGGGCGCCGACGCCGTCATGCTCGGGGTGGCGCTCGCACGCGCGACCGACGCCCCGGGGCGCGGGTTCCACTGGGGCCCGGAGTCACATCACCCTCGTCTTCCCCGCGGTCACCGCGTGCAGGTCGAGCAGGTCGGCTCGCTCGAAGAGGTGCTGTACGGCCCCGCGCGGGTCGCCGACGGCACCGCCAACCTGATCGGCGCGCTCCGCAAGTCGATGGCGACGACCGGCTACTCCGACCTGAAGGAGTTCCAGCGGGTCGAAGTGGTTGTCGCGCCCTACGGCCGCTGAGAACGCGATGACGTCCGTGGACGAGCAGAACCGGGCGGCATCCGTGCCCGAGGTCTTTCCGCCGACGCTGCGCGAAGTGATGCTGCGGCCGAAGTGGATCGGCGTGCTGCTGCTGTGCCTCGTCGTCGCCGGCATCTTCGCCTGGCTCGGTCAGTGGCAGCTCGCGCGCGCGATCGACACGGCACCGCGCGAAGAGGGCGCGACCGAGCAGGTCATGCCCCTCGCAGACGTCGTGACGCCGGGGTCCTATCTGAGTGATCCTCTCGTGGGTCAGCGGATTGAGGTCTCCGGATCGTTCGTCGCCGACGACTTCATCGTGGTCTCCTCGCGCTTCAACGACGGCGAAGAGGGGTTCTGGGTCACCGGCCAGTTGCGCACGGATGATGCCGAGCCGACCTCGATCGCCGTCGCGGTGGGCTGGGCCGAAACGCGGGAGCAGGCGGATGCCGCCGCCGCCGCGCTGAACGCCGACGCCCCGGCGAACCTCGAGGTGACGGGGAGGCTGATCCCCGACGAGGGCCCCGTACCGCCCTCGAGCGGTGCGGACCCGACCGACATGACGCGCATGTCTCCCGCGGCGCTCCTCAGCCGCTGGCACGACGCCGTCGACCTGAACGTCTATCGCCAGTTCGTGGTGGCCGATGATCCCTTCGGCGGGCTCGTCGACATCCACTCGCCGGCTCCGGATGCAGGAGCCTCGGTCAACTGGCTGAACATCTTCTACGCCGCCGAATGGGTGGTGTTCGCCGGTTTCGCGTTCTACTTCTGGTATCGCCTCGCGAAGGACGAGTGGGAGAAGGAACTCGAGCTTCTCGAAGACGAGACTGCCTGACCCGCACCCTCTCCGGGGTGGCGCGGGCGGGGCGGATGCGGCGAACCGCCGCGGGTAGGATGGACTCCATGCCTCAGCCGAAACTCGCCACCTTCCCGGCGATCCGCGGGGCGCTGCGGTTCTATCAGATCTGCTCGATCATCACGGGCGTCGGACTGCTCCTGCTGGTCACCGAGATGATCCTGAAGTACACGCCGCTCGCGGTCGAGGTCTTCGCCGGAGGATCGGGCGGGGCCCTGTGGCTCGCTCCGGTCATCGCCGGTCCCGAAGGCGAGCTCGTGTCGACCGGCGACGGGGTCAACCTGTCGCTCGCGATCCTCATCATCCACGGCTGGTTCTATGTCGTGTACCTGTTCGCCTGCTTCCGCGTGTGGAGCCTGATGCGCTGGCCGTTCTGGCGTTTCCTGCTGCTCGCCGCCGGCGGTGTCGTTCCCTTCCTGTCCTTCGTCATGGAGTGGTTCGTCGCCCGTGACGTGAAGCACTACCTCGCCGTCCGCGAAGCGGCCGAGGCCGTTCCCGCATCCGCCGCCGCTACAGAGAGTCCCCGGTGACCGAGCAGACCGAAACTTCCCAGCGTCCCGTCCTGGTCGTCGACTTCGGGGCGCAGTACGCCCAGTTGATCGCGCGCCGCGTCCGCGAAGCGGGCGTCTACAGCGAGATCGTGCCGCACACCGCGTCGGCCGCCGAGATCGCGGCGAAGAACCCGGTCGGCATCATCCTCTCCGGTGGGCCCTCGTCGGTGTACGAAGAGGGTGCTCCGAACCTCGACGGCGGCGTCTTCGAGCTCGGAGTTCCGACCCTCGGCATCTGCTACGGCTTCCAGGTCATGGCCCGCGCCCTCGGCGGCGACGTGGCCAACACGGGCTTGCGCGAATACGGGGCGACCGACGCCACGATCCTCACCGAGGGAACCCTCATGCAGGGTCAGCCGGTCGAGCAGAACGTGTGGATGAGTCACGGCGATCAGGTCTCGCGCGCGCCCGAGGGCTTCGACGTGCTCGCTCGCACCGGCGCGACGGCAGTTGCCGCGTTCGCGAACGACGCGCGCGGCTTCTACGGCGTGCAGTGGCACCCCGAGGTCAAGCACTCGGACTATGGCCAGTCGCTGCTGGAGAACTTCCTGCACAGGGCCGCCGGCCTGCCCGCCGACTGGAACAGCGGCAACGTGATCGCCGAGCAGGTCGAACGCATCCGGGCGCAGGTCGGTAGCGCTCGTGTCATCTCCGCCCTCTCCGGCGGCGTGGACTCCGCGGTCTCGACGGCGCTCGTGCACGAGGCCGTGGGCGACCAGCTCACCGCGATCTTCGTCGACCACGGTCTACTGCGGAAGGGCGAGCGCGAGCAGGTCGAGAACGACTACGTCGCCTCGACCGGCGTGCGCCTGATCACGATCGACGCGCGCGAGCAGTTCCTGACGGCGCTTGCGGGTGTCAGCGATCCCGAGCAGAAGCGCAAGATCATCGGGCGGGAGTTCATTCGCTCGTTCGAGGCCGCGGAGCGCGAGCTCGTCGCCGAGGCGGCGGCCGACGGAGAACCCATCCGCTTCCTCGTGCAGGGCACGCTGTATCCGGATGTGGTGGAGTCGGGCGGCGGCACGGGCACGGCGAACATCAAGAGCCACCACAACGTGGGCGGGCTTCCCGAAGACCTGCAGTTCGAGCTCGTCGAGCCGCTGCGCACCCTGTTCAAGGACGAGGTCCGCGCGATCGGGCGCGAACTCGGCCTGCCGGAGGAGATCGTCGGCCGTCAGCCGTTTCCGGGGCCCGGCCTCGGCATCCGGATCGTCGGTGAGGTCACCGCTGACCGCCTCGAGATTCTGCGTGAGGCCGATGCCATCGCCCGGGCCGAACTGACCAAGGCCGGCCTCGACAACGAGATCTGGCAGTGCCCGGTGGTGCTGCTGGCGGACGTCCGCTCGGTGGGCGTGCAGGGCGACGGCCGCACCTACGGTCACCCGATCGTGCTGCGTCCCGTCTCCAGCGAAGACGCCATGACCGCCGACTGGACGCGTCTGCCCTACGACGTGCTCTCCAAAATCTCGAACCGCATCACGAACGAGGTCCGCGACGTCAACCGCGTGGTGCTCGACGTCACGTCGAAGCCGCCGGGGACCATCGAGTGGGAGTGACCCTCCCTCCCGCCTTCGGGCGGGGCTCGGCACCGGGCGCACCCCGCCGGGTGCTGCTCTGCGTGAGCGGACGTTCGTCGTGCGCCGGAGCGCGCCGATGAGCGCACGGTTCATCCGTCCCACGCGGGTCGACGCGGCGTTCAACGCCGTCGTCGGGTTCTCGACCCGCATCGGGTTGCCTCTCGCGGGGAGCCGCGTGCTGGCGGTACGAGGGCGTTCCAGCGGCGAATGGCGCACGACCCCGGTGAATCCTTTGCGCGTCGGCGGTGCGGAGTACCTCGTCGCACCCCGCGGGCATGCGCAGTGGGTGCGCAACATCCGTGTCTCCGGAGGTGGCGAGCTGCGCGCCGGACGGCGGGCGGTGGCATTCCGTGCGGTCGAGGTGGCGGATGTCGACAAGCCGCCGATCCTGCGCGCCTACCTGAAGGCGTGGGCCTGGGAGGTCGGACGCTTTTTCGAGGGCGTCGACGCGAACTCGCCGGATGAGCGTCTGTCGGAGATCGCGCCGGGCTTCCCGGTGTTCCGGATCGAACGCGCCGGATCGTGAGCGCGCCCGGCGGAGGTGTCGAGTTCCCCGACGCCTGGTACCTCATACTCGCGAGTCGACTGATCCCCGATCTCGACGGCGGCTTCACCGTGGCGACGCTGGCGCGCGCTCGGCAGCTGGCCGACGCCGGGCGTGAGCCGCTCCTTCTGACGCTGGATCCCGGCCGGCCGGAGAACCACGCCGCCCACCGCGAGGAGTTCGCGCGTCGTGGCGCCATCGCGCGCGCCGATGCGATGCGGAACCTATTCGATGAGGCGTCGTCGGGGGTCGACGGCGGTGCTGCGGACTGGCTGCGCCGCGCGGCGCACGCCGGGTCCGTCGATGAGTCGCTCGAGTACCGGCAGGTCACGGATGCGATGGGCCGTCCCGTCGTCGATCTTCCGGTGATCGCCGAGGACCCTGACTGGCACACGTCGGCGGCGCCCGTGGGGGTGCGCGGAGCGGACGGTTCCGTGGTCGGCGTCGTCGACGGCTTCGGGGAGCTGTACCGCGCGTGGCTCGACGAGCTGGTCGCGTCGCTCCGTGCCCGGGAGGATAAGCCCGTCGTCCTCATCTGCGAGTCGCGCCAGCTCGGTGAGCTGCTCGCGCGCTGGCGGCCGGAGGGCGTTCGCCTCGCGCACACCATCCATATCGCGCACGTGCTGCCGCCCTACACGCCGGACGCGCCGGTCAACCCGCTCTGGGAACGCTGGTTCGCCGTCGCCGGTGAGTTCGACGCGGTGCTCTGGCCCACGCCCCAGCAGAAGCGCGATGTCGAGCAGCGCTTCGGCGCGCACTCCGGGTACCTCGTCGCGGCGAACGCCGCCCCGCGCGTTCTGGCGGAGCCGGCGCCCGTCGCCGGGAACCGTATCGTGATGCTGAACCGGCTCGCCCCGGTCAAGCGCGTCGATCACGCGATCCGCGCGTGGCAGAGCGTGCATTCCGTCGTGCCCGCGGCGACGCTCGAGATCTGGGGCGACGGAGTGTTGCGGGACGACCTGCAACGCCTCATCGAGGAACTCGGGCTCACCGCATCCGTCGTGCTCCGCGGGCGGAACGACGCGGGGCCGGTCGTGTTCGATGGCGCCGTCGCAATTGTGCAGTCGTCCGCTTACGAGGGGCAGGGGCTCTCGACGCTCGAGGCGATGAGCCGCGGCTGCCCGGTGATCGCTTACGACGTGCCGTACGGGCCGCAGGATCAGCTGGAGCACGGCGCCGGCATCCTCGTCCCCGACCCCGGTGGCCGGGGTGACATCACCGGGCTCGCCGAGGCGATGATCCGGATGCTGACCGATCGTCCTGGGCGTGACCGGATGGCGGCCGAGGCGCTCGAGGTCGCGCACCGCTTCGCGCCGGAGGCCGCCGCCGCGGCGCTGGCCGCCGGCATCCGTCACGCCCTGCGCTGACCCGCGCCCGCCCGCGGAAGCCCTCGCGTGCTCGCGCCGCGCCGCCCTCGCTCCGCCCGCGCGTGCTCTCGCCCGCCCGCCCTCGCGCCGCCCCGCCCTCGCGCCGCCCCGCCCTCGCGCCGCCCCCGCCCCCGCCCCCGCGAGGGCGCTCAGCCTCCGTGCTCACGTGTCGCAATCTGTCGCTCCGTGGCGCGTATTGCGACACGTGAGCGCAGGGTAGGGCTGCTCGCGTGGCGCAATCGGTCGGTGAGGGCAGCGTATTGCGACACGTGAGCGTTGACGACGCGGGCGAGCACGAGCGACGCGGGCGAGAACGAGCGACGCGGACGACGCGGACGACGCGGGCGAGCACGAGCGACGCGGACGACGCGGGGGACCGCACGCGCAAGCAGGACGGCGGGAACGACGAAGGGGCCGCCTCGCGGCGACCCCTTCTGTGCGAACGTGCGGCTAGTTGTTGCCGCGCAGGATGGCGAGGATGCGCAGGATCTCGAGGTACAGCCAGACGACCGTGACCATGATCCCGAAGCCGCCGAGCCAGCCGTACTGACGCGGGGCTCCGTTGCGCACACCCTGCTGGATCGAGTCGAAGTCGAGCACCAGCGAGTACGCCGCCATGATCACCACGAGGACACCGATGATCAGTCCGAGCGGAATACCCGCGATCTCCATCGAGCGGAGACCAAACGCGCCACCGGCGAGCGGCACGTTGAAGAGCATCAGCCCGACGTTCAGCAGGCTGAACACCAGGTAGCCGACCATCGCGATCATGAAGACCTTGGTGGCGCGCTTGGAGGCACGCACCTTGCCGCTGGCGAACAGGGCCAGGGTCACACCCACGACGGCGAGCGTCGCGAGCGTCGCCTGAACGACGATGCCGGGGTAGAGGAACTCGAAGAACGCCGAGATTCCGCCGACGAAGAGTCCTTCGAACGCGGCGTACGCGAAGATCAGCGCGGGGCGGATCTTCTTGCGCGAGGTGAAGATGACGACCATCGAGAGCACGAAGCCGACGAGCGCACCGATCAGCATCGGGGCGATCGACGGGCGCGGGTTGGCGGCGGTGACGCCGGCCATCGTCCACATCCAGCCGGCGACCGCACCGACGACGAGCACGCCGAACAGGGCGAGCGTCTTGTGGACGGTGTCTTCGACGGTCATGCGACCGGTCTCGATCGCACCGGCGGGCGGGCCGGCGAGGGCGCCTTCCAGCTGAGCGTGCGCGGCCAGGTCGGCGGACTGCGACGCGGGCGGCGGCACGAGGCTCGCGTCGCGTGCGCCGCCGGGGTAGGAACGCACCGCGCGTTCGTCACGGAACGCGGGATTGTTGAACGCGGGGTTGGATGAAGCCATCGGCTCGATCACACTCCAGGTATCGGGTGACGGCACGGTGCCGTTAACCCACGATATCCGAGTAATTACGGGGGAGACGAGCCGAGACCTGTGAGTGGACTTTGAGCCGCCGATGTGCCCGGCCGGATCGAGGGTGAGCGCGACCCCCGCCCGGTAGCCTGAACGCGATGTCTCCCCTCGTGATCGGCCACCGCGGCGCTCCCGGCTATCTGCCCGAGCATTCCCGTTCGTCCTACGAACTCGCGATCGCGAGCGGTGTCGACGCGGTCGAACCCGACATCGTGCCGACGAAGGACGGCGTGCTCGTCATCCGGCACGAGAACGAGATCTCCGGCACGACGGATGTGGCCGACCACCCCGAGTTCGCGCACCTGCACCGCACGAAGGACTTCGCGGGTCACTCGCTGACCGGGTGGTTCACCGAAGACTTCACCTGGGCCGAGCTCTCGACGCTGCGGTGCCGCGA
Organism: Microbacterium sp. cx-55; assembly: GCF_021117345.1. Taxonomy (NCBI): domain Bacteria; kingdom Bacillati; phylum Actinomycetota; class Actinomycetes; order Micrococcales; family Microbacteriaceae; genus Microbacterium; species Microbacterium sp. cx-55. The sequence continues at coordinate 728,250 of NZ_CP088261.1, forward strand.
ACGTCTCCCGAACATCCGCCGCGCGAGCGCCGCCCACGACGACGAGGATCCGATCCTCCGCCTGACCGACCTGCTCGGCATCCTCGCCTCGGCCGGGCGCCCGGTCGCCATGGTGCTCGAGATCAAGCACGCCGCGTACTTCGCCGCGATCGGCCTCGACCTCGTGCCGATGATTCTGAGCGAGCTCGCCGCATCCGGATGGGCGGATGCGGACGCCCCGCTGATCATCGAATCATTCGAGCCCACCGTGCTCGCGCAACTGCGGGGGCACGGTCTCGCAGGCACCTACATCCAGCTCGTCGAAGCCGAGGGCGCCCCGATCGACCTCCTGCTCACGCAGGGCGCCGCGGCGCCGAGCTACCGGGACATGGTCTCTCCCGCCGGACTCGATCTCCTGATCGACCGGGTGGACGGCATCAGCCTCGATAAGAAGATGATCCTGGCGCCCAATAAGCTCGGCCGGATCACCGGACCTGCCGCCGTCGTCGCCGAGGCGAAGGCACGCGGCCTGCAGGTGTTCACGTGGACCTGCCGGCCGGAGAACCGATTCCTCGCGCGGCAGTTCCGCGTCGGCTCGGAGCCCGCGCAGTTCGGCGACTACGAGGGCGAGTGGGAGATCCTCCGCGCGGCCGCACTCGACGGCGTGTTCGTCGATCACGCCGACCTCGGTGTCGCGTTCTTCGGCGCGTCCGTGCCGGTTCCGCCGCGCGCGTGACGACCGGACCCCGCTCGACCTGACTCGCACCGGCACCGACGCGTGTCGCACACCCGCGTGGCTCTGGCAAGCCCGGATGTCGCGCTCATGCCCTGACCACACTGGGGCATCGAGAGACGGGAGTGCTCATGAAAGCGATGACCTACCGCGGGCCGTACAAGGTGCGCGTGGAAGAGAAGCCCGATCCCCGGATCGAGCACCCGAACGACGCGATCGTGCGCGTCACCCGTGCGGCGATCTGCGGATCCGACCTGCACCTGTATCACGGGATGATGCCGGACACCCGGATCGGGCACACGTTCGGGCACGAGATCATCGGCGTCGTCGAAGAGGTCGGCTCATCGGTGCAGAACCTGCAGCGCGGCGACAAGGTGATGGTTCCCTTCAACATCTTCTGCGGTTCCTGCTACTTCTGCGCTCGGGGACTGTACTCGAATTGCCACAACGTGAACCCGAACGCGACGGCCGTCGGCGGCATCTACGGCTACTCGCACACGACCGGCGGGTACGACGGCGGGCAGGCCGAACGGGTGCGGGTGCCGTTCGCCGACGTCGGACCCACCGTCATCCCGGAGTGGCTCGCCGATGAGGACGCGTTGATGTTGACGGATGCGTTCGCCACCGGATACTTCGGCGCCCAGCTGGGCGACATCGTGCAGGGTGACACAGTCGTGGTCTTCGGCGCCGGGCCGGTGGGCCTGTCGGCTGCGCGCTCGGCGTGGTTCATGGGAGCCGGCCGCGTGATCGTCGTCGATCACCTCGACTACCGCCTGGCGAAGGCGCGCGAATTCGCCTACGCGGAGACGCTCTCGATCTCCGAGCACAAGGACATCGTCGTCGCCCTGAAACAGGCGACCGAGTATCTCGGCGCCGATGTCGCGATCGATGCCGTCGGAGCGGAGGCCGACGGCAGCCTGCTGCAGCATGTGACGGGCGCCAAGCTGAAGCTGCAGGGCGGATCGCCGGTCGCGCTGAACTGGGCCATCGACTCGGTCCGCAAGGGCGGCACCGTGTCGGTCATGGGTGCGTACGGGCCGATCCACGCGGCGGTGAAGTTCGGCGACGTCGTCAACAAGGGTCTCACCCTGCACGCCAACCAGGCGCCGGTGAAGAGGCAGTGGCCGCGGCTCTTCGAGCACATCCAGGCCAGCCTCGTGCGACCGAGCGACCTCATCACCCACCGCATCCCGCTCGAGGACATCGCCGAGGCCTATCACGTGTTCTCGTCGAAACTCGACGACTGCATCAAGCCCGTCATCGTCGTCTCCTGAGGAGAAGCCATGCCTTACACCGCAGAGAACCCGAACCCCGGTCCGTCCGTCGAGAAGCTCCGTGCCCGCATCCCGGGGTGGGGAGTCGATCTCGACACGGCCGACCGGCCGTCGTTCCCGCAGGAACGTTTCGATCTTCCGCCGACCGGTGCTCATTGGGACGAGCCGGAACGGCAGCCGGACGATCCCGGTCGGGAGCGCTCGATCGAGCACGCGATGCTCACCCCCGTGTACGGCACGGCGCAGCCCCTTCACGGGCTGTCCGGTGCCATCCGCCGCTCCGCCTACGCGCGGTTCAGCGAGGGTCGGGCTCGGCACTGGCTCCTGCTCATCGCAGCGGATCGGGTGGAGGCGGCCGGAGCCCACGCGCGGTCGCTGTTCACGCTCCGCCCCGACAACCCGATCACCGAGACCGGCATCCTCGCCGAGCGGCGCTCCCGCCCGCTGTCGTCGCGGTACGGCCGCGGGCGGGTCGACGCGCGGCACACCTGGATGGACCCGCTCCTGGTCGCGGGGCCCTGGGTGCTCGCCGCGGCAGGGCTCTGGAGCATCGCGGCGCGCCTCCGCCGACGCTGACCCCGCTGAGCGCCCCGTCCGTCGCGGACGGGGGCGCTCAGCGGGTGCGGTGATCTTCAGCGGTCCGAACCGCCCGCGGGCGGGTTCAGGTGCCGGATGCGGCGTCCCTCGGCCACATCCGCCCGCTCTTTCTCCTGCGTCTTCTCGATCTTGCGGGTGTCGCGCGGTGGCAGCTGGATCTGCTCCTCGGCGGCAATGCCAGCCTGGAGCTGCCGACCGCGTTCCAGCTCGGCGTCGAACTCCGCCCCGAACAGGATGGCGAGGTTCGCGATCCAGAGCCACAGCAGGAAGATGATGACGCCCGCGAGCGACCCGTAGGTGCGGTCGTAGTGGGAGAAATTCGCGACGTAGATCCCGAAGCCGAGCGTCGCGACCGCGAGGATGACGAGGGCGAACACCGCGCCGAGGCTGATCCAGCGGAATTTCGGCTGCTTCGCATTGGGAGCGCCGTAATAGAGGATGGCGAGGATCGGCACGACGATCGCCACCAACACCGGCCACTTCGCGATACTCCAGATCGTCAGCGCCGCCTCGCCCAGCCCGAGCGACGATCCGACGGCTTCCGCGATCGGGCCGGAGACGACCAGGATGAGGGCGGCGAGGGTCACCAGTGCGACCGCGATCACGGTGAGCAACAGCTGGACGGGCTTCAGCTTCCAGACCGGTCGCCCCTCGTCGATCTCGTAGATGCGATTCATCGCCCGACTGAACGCACTGACGTACCCCGAGGCCGTCCAGATGGCCAGCACGATCCCCAGGACGAGGGCGAACCCCGCACTCGGTGACGAGGAGAGCTCCTCGATCGGCGCCCGGAGGCTCTCCGCCATCCCGGGGGCGACCTCGTCGACGATCCCGAGGACCGTCTCGGCGGTGCTCTCGCTCTGCCCGACGACGCCGAGCAGCGAGAACACCGCGAGCAGTCCCGGGAAGAGGGCGAGGACGCCGAAATAGGTGAGCGCGGCGGCGATGTCGGGGCACTGGTCCGTCATGAACTCTCGGACGGTCTTGCGCAGAACGTACTTCCAGGATCGCCCGGTGAGGTCATCGGGCGAGTCCGGCTTCCGGGCCTCGGCGGATGCGGCGGTGCTCTGCGCGCGAGACGGGGTACTGCTGTCGTTCACGGTTCTCCTCAAAGAAGAACGGAGGCGATGCGGCACCGGCCGCACCGCCCCCGTTCGGTGATCACTGCGGGGCGGTGACGTTCTCGCGGGCGTCGCGCGCGCGGTCGCCAACCGTCGCGGCGGCGCCGGTGGCGGCGTCCTTTACGTTCGAGACGGCTTCGGTCGCGCTGTCCTTCACGGCGGCCGCCGCATCCTGCGCCGGTTCCTTCAGCTGCTCGCCGACGTCTTTCGCGACGCTCGATGCCTCGTCGAGGAGCGGCTGGGCCTGGTCCTTCACGGTTGCCGCGAGGTCCTTCTCCTTGCTCGACGCCGGAATCAGCGAGGAGAGGAGGAGGCCCGCGCCGAGGGCGATGAGGCCGACGGCCAGCGGGTTGCCGCTGGCTTTGGCGGCCGCGCGGTGCCCGGCGCCGGAGACGCCGGCGAGGGCGGATGCTCCGGAGTCCGCGAACGAGGAACCGGCGTCGTGGATCGACGAGCCGGCGTCGTCGGCGACACCCATGACCCGGTCGCGCACCGAACCCAGCGCGCCCCGCATCTTGTCGGTCTGGCGGTGCACGATCTTCGACGGGGTGACTTTGTCGGCGAGGGCGTCGACGTTCTGTCCGAGATCGCGGCGGGTGCTTTCGATCTCAGCGCGGATGGCTTCGGGTGAATCGCTCATCGGTTCTCCTCATTTCTCTTGATGGCGTCGGGGATCTCTTTGAGCGTGTCCACGGTCAGCGGTGCTCCCTCGACGTTCTTCATGTTCTTGCGGCCGCTGCGGAGCAGAATGGCGGCGATGATCGCCCAGATGACGGCGACGATGATCGCGGACCAGACGAGACCCGTCAGGAAGCCGAGGCCCCACCACAGCGCCATTGAGACGAAGTAGATCGCCATGAGGCCGGCGTACCCGCCCGCTCCGAGGAGACCGGCGCCCTTGGACGCGTGACGAGCCGACTCGGAGAGCTCGGCCTTCGCCAGCGCGATCTCCTGACGCATGAGCGTCGAGAGGTCGCGGGTCACCTCGCCCAGCAGATCGCCGAGCGAGGTCGTCGCGGCCTGCTGCTCAGAGGGTGTCGGATCGGTCATCGCGAGGGCCTCCTGTCGGGGTGGATTCCGCCCATGCCGCGCGCGACTGGTCGTAGACGGGCGTCGCGTCCAGCGGAGCGGGAGCGGGAGCAGCAGCGGGTGCGGGTGCGGGTGCGGCGCTCGCCGTCTCGGATGCCGCGGCGTGCTCGTCCTTGGCGTTCTCGCCGAGGGCGCGCACGAGACGACCGACGACGAGTCCGGTGACGGCGGCGATGCCGATGAACATCCCGGGCTTGCGGCGGGCGTAGGACTTCACTTCCTCGAGCAGGGCCGCGGGATCGCGGTCGCCGATCCACGTCGCCACGTTCGAGACCCGGTCGGAGGCCTGGCGGACGAGGTCTGCGCCGATGCCCGGAGACTCGGCGCCATCCGCCAGAGACGAAAGCTCGTCGCCCACGGTATGCAGTCCCGACGCGATGCGCTCCTGCTGCGTTGCCGCTTGGTCCGCCAGCTGCCGCTGCGTCTGCGAGTACAGGTCCTTGACCTGCGTGACGGCCTCGTGAGCGACCGTGGAGACTTCGCTCTTGCTCGTCTCGACGACGTTCCCGGCCTCGTGCACGGCGGTGTCCGTGAGTTCGGATGCTTCGTGCTTCGCCGTGTCGACGGTGCCCGAGGGGGTGGACGATTGTGCGGTCGGCGCAGCGCTCAACCCTTCGCCGTAGATGTTCGACATTGTGTTCCTTTCGATCACCGATCCGGAGGATCGGGGGAGGGGGTGGAGTGCGGCACGGATCCTGTTCTCGCACAGGACACCCGCGCCGCGAGGCGCGGGGCCTACTTGGTGCTGAACGTGTCCTTGATGACGCCGGCCGCCTTGTCGACGATGTTCGGCTTCGGGTCGGTGCCGAAGAACCGCGGGTCGGGCTGGGTGGGCGGCGGCATCGGCACGCTGGAGTCGGGGCCGGCGAGGTAGGTGAATTCCCCCTTGCCGTCGGGCGTCGGCCCGGAGGCCCAGGACCCCTCGGCGGCCGCCTGCCCGTCGGAGAAGTTGATGTACTGGTAGCTCACATCGCGGTTCTCCTGCGAGATCGGGAAGTTGCTCGGTACGGGCAGGTCTTCCACACCTTCCTCGCGAAGCTCCTGGACGGCGCGCGTCCACTGGTTCTGATGCATCGTGTCGCGAGCGATCAGGAAGGAGAGCAGGTCGCGCACGCCGTGGTCGTCGGTCATGTTGTAGACCCGCGCGGCCTGGATGCGTCCCTGCATCTCGGCGTTCACGTTGGCGGTGAAGTCGGCGAGCAGATTGCCGCTCGCGGTGACATAGGAACCCTGCCACGGGTTGCCGTTGCTGTCGACGGGACGAACGCCCGCTCCCGCGACGATCGCTGCCTGCACGTCCATCCCGCCGATGACCGCACCGAGTACGGGGTCGGCCGCCGCGGCGGCTTCGGACTGTTCGACCGGCGCCTTCTCGAGAAGCTGCGCGATCATGATCGCGAGCATCTCGACGTGGCCGAATTCTTCGGCGCCGATGCCGTAGAGGACGTCGCGGTATTTGCCGGGCACGTGCGAGTTCCAGGCCTGGAAGCCGTACTGCATGGCCACCGAGATCTCGCCGTACTGGCCCCCCAGCAGCTCCTGCATCCGCCGCGCGAGGATCGCGTCGGGTTTGCTCGGCGACGCCTGGAACTGGAGTTCCTGCTTGTGGAAGAACATGAAAACCCTTCGGTTCGACGGGACCCGTGCGGGTCGTGGGATGGCGACGTTACGGCCGCCCGGAAAGGCGTTTATGCACTGGTGGGATGGCGTCGGAAGGAGTAGCCTCCGCGGCCGAGTGCGCGCGCGTGGGATAGGTCGTGGGAGCGCGCACACGGCGAAATGTCAACCCCCTTTGTGAGGCGCGGAGCCCGGCTTTACGGTGGCCGCTCTGCGCGGCTCCGAGGCATTCGGAATGCGCATTTTCCATACGAGTGAGGGGGATTCATCAGTGGGAAAGTTGTTGTACAACTCGGGGGAGTTCCCGTTCGACATCGACGATCGGACGCTGGCGCACCTGCGGGTGGTCTTCATGAATAAGCTGCGGCGCGGGGAGCCCTTCATGCTCCAAGTTCCCGACCCGAACGGCATCGGGACGCGCAGTGTGTGGATCAGCGCCGGGGTACCCGTGTCGTTCCAGTTTCTGGGGAGCCGTGCTCCGTCCATTGATATGCGATGGATCGACGAGCTGATGACCGAGGCGAACAGCCCCAACGGCTTGACGTGCTCGTCGGAGCCGGCCTATGTCACGGCCGAGCTCCAGGCGGCCGCCCGGCTCGATCTCTCGTCGAGCCGGGGCTGAGGAGGGCCGCCGCGGCTGCTCGCGCGTAACGGATCTGGTCTCCGAAGGGAAGATCGGCCGAGAATCGATTGCACGGGATACACCTGACCAATGGACAGGATTCACTATGCGGGCGACTCGTGTGCGACGGGCACGGACATCGCGCGAGCGTTGCTCGACTACGCGCAGGCTCTCGCCCAGACGGGCGGCTCCGCGACGGTCGACGTTCCGACGATCAACGACGACGGATCGCGGGGGCGCTCGCAGTTCTTGGTCGGCCCGTCGAGCCAGTTGATCTCGAGTGCGGAGGCCTCGACCTACGACGAACTGATCGATGAGGAGTTGGTCGCCTTCCTGCGGGGAGAAGCATCGCGATTGCGCATGTACGGCCCGGCGGCACCCTCTGCGGAACTCGCTGACGCCGACCAGCCGGAGGCGTGGACCGAGTACGGAGTCTGAGCTCCGAGAGGTGGCATCCGCGCGACGAGCTTGCTAACATATCCGTAGTTGAGTCGTGGGGACTCAACTACACGACCGGAAGGAGATCTTTCATCATGGCTATGACTTTTGACCCTTTCAGCGAACTCGACCGACTGGCCGCAGGGCTTCTGCAGTCTCGTCCGGGTCCGCGCACGATGCCCGTCGACCTCTACCGTGACGCCGATCGGTACGTCGTGACCGCCGACCTTCCCGGTATCGACCCGGGCTCGGTCGACGTCGATGTCGACGGCCAGTTGCTCACGATCCGCGCGCAGCGCACGGCCGGCAGCGCCGACGGCGCGAAGTGGCTCGTGCAGGAGCGTCCGGCCGGCACGTATCTTCGCCAGTTCAGCATCGGCGAAGGCGTCGACACGGCCGGAATCTCGGCGAGCTACGACAACGGCGTGCTGAGCGTCGTCATCCCCGTGAGCGAGCGCGCCAAGCCCCGCAAGATCGAGGTGCAGAGCGTGGCCGCATCCGAGACGCAGAAGACGCTGACGAGCTGAGGCTCGACACGAGAAAGGCGCGGACCGATCGGTTCCGCGCCTTTCTCGCGTATCGGCTAGGCGCGAAGCGCACCGTCGATGAGATCGAAGACGCGCGGATCCCAGGTGAGTGCGCGGTCCCAGCTCAGGCCAAATCGGTCCGCGAGATAGATGCTGTGCACGTCGTCGACCTCGTGGATCGTGCGGCGGGGGAGGACCGCATCCGAGACCTCCCGCGCCGACGCGCTGCGCAGTGCCACCAGCCCGTCGTGCGGCCAGAGCGTGGGCGGTTGGTCGGCGGACGCGAAGAACGACCCGCCGATCAGCGTCACGGAGATGTCGTCGAGCGCCCCGCGTTGGGTGTCGTTCCACCCGTCGGCGCCCGCGAGGAATGCGTGCGAGACCTGGCCGGCGGCGCCCTGCGACACCCGGTCGGCGTATTCGCGCGATTGCTCCAGGATGGCGATCGTCGCCGGATCCTCGTGGGCGTCTTCGAGGCGGATGTCGCCCGCCAGGACATCGCCGAGGAGTGACCCGGACCACGGCGTGCCGAGGGTGACGAGTCGGCTCAGCGGCGCGACCGAGGGATCGGCCCGGCTCTGCCCGAGCGCGGCCCGCGTGAAGAGGCCGCCCATCGAGTGCGCGACGACGTCGATCCGGTCGAGATCGAAGGTGGCGGTCAGGTGAGCGAGGAAGGTATGCAGCGCGTGTCCGGCGTCCGCGATCGTTCCCGCGGCATTGATGGTCATCGCGGCGGGGAGTTCTGCCGGCACATCGGAGAATCCCTGCCAGCCGGTGTCGTCGGCGACGGTGCCCGGCCCGATGCGGGCGGGAGCGGTGAACACGGCGTGCCCGGCGCGTAGGAGGTGCGCGCGCACCGCGGTCATCGTGTTGCCCGCGGCCAACCCGGTTCGGGCGCCGGCATCCGGCGTGGTGAACGGGGTGACGGCAGCGCCACCGGAGACGAGGACGACAGCGTGCACGTGACTACTGTGACAGACGCGATGAGGGCGCGAACGCACCGCATCCGACTCGGCCGGTCGGGGTGCTCCGCGTCACGCCGAGACCCGCACCGTGCGGCCGTCGAAGACGACCAGATCGCCGACCCTCAGCTGTCGTCCGCGGCGGCGCTCGACGTCGCCGTTGACGCGGACCTCGCCGTCGACGATGGCTTCTTTGACGTCGCCACCGGAGTCGAGAAGACCGGCGAACTTCACGAACTGTCCGAGGCGGATGCCGTCTTCGCCGACGGACACATCGCGGATCGGGGTCGGATTCGTCATCCTCGAATGCTAGTGAACACCGGTCGTCCGCGCGCGGTGAGGCGTCAGCGTGGGCCGAGCGAATCGATCGCCGCCTGGATCTCTGCCGCCCACCAGTCCGGGCGTTCGTGCTCCTGGACGAGCTCGAGCGCTCGCTGAAGGTCGCTCCGCGCTTCGTCGTGCTTCTGCAGGCCGAGATGCGCGAACCCACGGTGACGGTACGCCCGGGCGAGGAAGTCCGGTTCGTGCGGAAAGAACGATGCGTCGTCCATGATCCGATTCGCGACGTCTTTGGCGTCGGAGTAACGCTCGAGGCGGAGAAGCGCTTTCACCGCGATGGCCGTCGTCACGCTGTTCGAGGAGTACCACTCCCGGATCGAGAAATCGGCCTCGTGCTCGTCCAGCACCCGACGCATCTCAAGGGCTTCGCCGAGCGCGCCCTCCGGATCATCCGGCATCATCGCGATGGCTATCCAGTATCTGGTCTGCACTTGGGCTTCGGGAGAGCGTTGTTCTCGGGCCTCCGCGAGAGCCTGTCGCGCACGCGCCAGGGCCGAGTCGAGCTCGCCGCGCCGGGCGCTGCTCCAGGCCAGCGAGATCAATGCCCACGTGGCGACAGTGCCTGCCCCTGCCGCCTCCGCCGTCGAGCGCGCCCGAAGGGCGATCTCTTCGGCGACATCCGCATCCCCGTCGATCAGTCCGAGCTCGAGCGCCGCCATCATCTGCAGCTGGTAGGCCAGGGCCCCCTGATCGCCCAGGTGCTCGGCAGCAGACACCCCGATCTGCGCGACCGTGCGCCAGTGTCGATACCCGAGCCATCGCTCCGCGAATTGGGTGAGCGCCCGCGCCGTGTCGAGGACGGCGACCTGCGACTCCGCGGGTGTCGCTGCCGAGACCTTCAGTGCTTCGAGCCAGGTGTCTGCCTCCGTGATCAACCACGCTCGCGCCGAGGCGAGCGTGACTTCTCCGGGCATCGCGGCAGCATCCGTCTCTTCCGTGCGCAGCGCCATCTCGCGTGTCATTTGCAGCGTCCATTGCCGAAGCCGGGTGCGCTGCGCATCGATCTCGCGCGAGTCCTGTTCGGCCGACAGGCGGCGGTCGGCGAAGATCCGAAGGAGATCGTGAATCCGGTACCGGTCACCGCTCAACGACTCGAGCAGGGCGAGATCGGTGAGTTCATCGAGCACTTCCCGCGTCGTCTCGTCGTCGAACGGGTGGAGGGACGCGACCATATCGGCGCGGAATGAGGCGCCGGTGATGAGGGGGATGCTGCGGAAGACCTGTCTCGACCGTGCCGTGAGCGCCTCGTAGGAGAGGGTGAAGGTCGACTCGACGCGCAGATCTCCCGCGACGAGCTGGCGGAGCCGCGTGGCGTCCACGCGCAGCCTTCGTGCGAAATCCTCCACGGTCCACGCGGGACGCGACGAGATCCGGTTGCCGGCGATCCGCAGTGCCAGCGGGAGGTCGGCACACAGCTCGGCGAGCTCAGCGAGCTCCCCGGATGACTGTTGCGACGGCGGGATCGTGCGGGCGAGGAAGTCGATGCTCTCGTGCCGGGCGAGGGAGCCGAGGACGACGCGCTGGCAGCCCTCGAGTCCCGTCAAAGACCGCTGCGAGGTCAGGACGATGCGCACCGCATCGGATGCGGTCAGCACGGGTCGCACCTGCGCTTCGTTCGTGACGTTGTCGAGGAGGACGGCGAAGGACTTGTTCGCGCTCGATCGCCGCCAGGCCGCGACGGCGTCGTCGATCGTGTCGAGTTCGTCGTCGACGCCGATCTGACGCAGGAGCGCCTGCAGCACCTGGAGCGAGGAGAGCGGAAGCGTGTCGGGAGTGTGGAGGTTGACGAACAGGATGTCGGCGCCGCCCGGGATGGCGCGGTGGAGCGCCTCGAGCGCCACGGTCGTCTTGCCCACGCCCGCCGTGCCGGTGACGACGACGGGCGTCGGAGGGGTGCTCTGCGGCGACAGGATCGACGCCAGAACGCTCATCTCCGCCTCGCGCCCGCTGAAATCCGGGAGTCGGAGCGGACGGACGGACACCGGCGGACGATCGAGGGCCGCGCCGCGTCGACCCGGCCGCGCCGCGCTCAGAAACTCGGTGCGCTCCTGGTCGGCCAGGTGCAGCCCGTCGGCGAGCGCGATCACGGTACGCCGCTGCGGGCCGGCGCTCATCCCTCGCTCGATGTCGCTGATCGTTCGCACGCTCACCCGGGATTGCTCCGCGAGACCCTCGATCGTGAGGTCGGCGCGTTGGCGACGGCGGCGCAGCAACTCTCCGAACGGGTGCGACACGCGGTCTCGTCTCCTTGCGCGGGGGGACGTCGATGCGGTCAGGGCCTCGTGGGCGTGCGCGGGTCGGCTGTCCCACGGATGACCTTTCCAGATCCGGCGCAGCCCCGCAAAACTGCCTCGGAGATGGGGGCTGCGGGTCGTCGATCCGTCAGGCGCGCGACTCGATCTCGGTGGCGGCGTCGAGCAACAGGTCGACGATCGGCGCCGGATGCGTGTGCATGACGAGGTGCGGTGCGTCCAGCTCCAGAATGCGTCGCGCCAGAGCCCGGCGGCATCCGAAGCGCTGCAGTTCCGGATGGATGACGCGGTCCGCTGCGGAGACGACACCCCAGGTCGGCAGGCCCCGCCACGCGACAGCTGCTGCGCGCTCGGTGAGAGCGGAGACCGCGATCGGCCGCTGCGAGACCGCCATCACCTGCGCCTCATCATCTGAGACGCCCTCCGCGACGAGGAGAGGGAACCTGTCGATGTCGACACTGAGCTCCGTGCATTCCTGGCCGTCGGAGAGGGGGGAGGCGACCAGATGGGGAATGGCCTCGGCGGCGGGGAACAGATCGCGGAGTTCGGCGATGCTCTCGCCGCTGTCGGGAACGTAGCCGTTCACGAAGACCGTGCCCGCCACGTTCGACGCGGATCCGGCGACGGCGACGACCGCGGCGCCGTAGTCGTGTCCGACGAGGATGACCGGCCCCTCGACCCCGCGGGCGATTCGGCGGATGTACCCGCCGTCGTCCGCGAGGCTGCGCATCGAGACCGGCGGCGCGAGCACACGGCATCCGCTTCCGAGAAGACGCAGGGCGATCGGCCACCAGCACGACGCATCGGTGAACGCGCCGTGCACGAGAACATAGGTGACACGAGAAGACATTCGCCTGCCTCGGAAGGGTCGGAGCAACCCTCCGAAGCTACGCCGGAGCCCGCGCCGCACGACGCGACAGTCGTCGCGCACGTTTCGACACCCGTCCGTTGACGTGCTCGTATCGGCGCGACTCACCCGCGGCGCCCATGCAGAAACTGCGATACGCAGCATTTCTGCCTGCTTTCTGCATGGCGCTCACCAGCGAACAGCAGTGCAATGGACTCGGAGACCATTCCGCCCTCGGGCGGCGGTCCCGCGCATCGGCCCACCACGCTGACGCGTCCCGCGACTCGTCCGACAGGGGAGTGTGTGATGAAGAGTATTGCGCTCGTGCAGTACGGGGATCCACTCGCCTCGCTCCGGGATGTGGTCGAGGAGTTGTCGTCGCTGCTGGACCGCACGGTGATGATCCGCACCACGCAGCCCGCGGTCACCGTCCGCAGCAACTCGTCCGCGAGGATGACTCGCGGCCTGCGTACGTTGCACGCGGCAGAGGACGAGATCGAGCTCGACGTGCCGGTGCACGGTCGCGCGGGGCTCCTCGCTCACGTTCTCGTGCTGACCGGGGCCCGCGGGCCGCTGCCGCACGGACACCTCGACGCGCTGGATGCCGCGACCTCCCTGGTTCGGGCAGCGCTCGACGACCCCGCGCTCCCGGCGTTGCCCGGTCGCGACGATGTGCTCGGCGACCTCCTCTCGGACGATGCGACAGCGCGCCGGGCGGCCCTCTCGGTCGCGATCGAACAACGCTGGGTTCGTCGAGGGGCGGGCATGAGGATCCACGCCGTTCGCGTGGACGCGGCGGTCAGCACCGTCATGCTGGTGGCGCTGGGTCGTCGGCTCTCGACGTCCCGGCACCTGCCCTTCGCGTCCCTCGGAGTGAGGAAAGGCACGCTCTACCTGGTGAGCGTGCCCACCACCGCGCCGCTCGAGGACGCGATTCTCGCCGAGGCGGCCGGTCACGGCATCCGCGTGCTCGGGATCGGCTCGGCGTCTCCGTCGGCGGGCGCGGAAGACCTCGAGCAGGCAGCGTACGAGGCATCCTGCGCCGCGGAGCTGTCGGCCACGTTCGACGAGTTCCAGCCCGGAGTCGACGTCAGCGCGCTCGGCGGGTGGCTGCTGCTGGCGTCATCGGCGGCCGAGCCGTCGCAGCTGAAGGTGATCTCGCCCGCCGCGCACGCCCTCTACTTCGAGGGCAGCGAATACCAGCGCCGCACGATCGAGACGTACCTCGACGTCAGCGGGAATGTCGTCACCGCGTGCGGGATCCTCTTCATCCACCGGACGACCCTGTACTACCGGCTCGAAAAGATGCCGCCGGTCGTCCGCGATGCGCTCGCCGACGGCATGAAGCGCAGCACTCTGCACCTGGCGCTCAAGTTGATCCGGATGTGGGAGGCCACCGGTCGGCTGTGAGGCGTTCGTGACTGCGGTCGGGCAGCCGTTCCCGCAGGTGAAGCTCACTGCCGAGAGTCGAGGGCGTCTGATCACATCGGAATGACGACGGATGCCTCAGACGGACCGCCACGCCGCTCGCTTCCCCCCGTACGCGTCCAGTCGAGGTCAACAGCGGCGCTCAACAGCACTTCTCCGCCATGACGGGATCATCCACCGCTCTGCTCGAGCAGGCTCCCAGGAGCGCCGAGCCCGGCAAGGACTAGACGCGACGGCGGGAGTCGAACCCGCAACGCCTCCGGGTATGAGCCGGTGCCCGGGACCACCCGGATCGCCGCGATGATTCGACGCTAGCCGCCGCATCCGACACCGGCGCGAGAAAGTCCGACCGTGTCACGTCGTGACGAAACGTGACGGGGTTGGTCGCCCCTCGGTGGCCACCATCGATTCACGCCCCGGCCACCTCCGGTGTGCGCGACGGCCATGCGGGGCCGATGGTCTGAGGGAGTCCCCCTCCACCCCCTGCTCAGGAGACTCATGCCCCGCTTGCACCGCGGGCTCGCTGCACTCGTGATCGGCGCCGTCGGCGCCTCCGCACTGCTCGCGTTGCCCACCGCCGCATCTGCCGCTTCGCCCGGCATCGTCATCAACGAGATCGAATCGTCGGGCGGTGTGCCCGGAGACTGGATCGAGTTCACCAACCCCACGAGCGCTGCCATCGATCTCGGGGGTTACACCGTCAAGGACTCGACGGAGAAGGATGCGTACGCCATCCCGTCCGGCACGATCGTCGAACCGGGGGCGTATCTCGTGCTCGACGAGAAGGCCTCATCGGGCGAGGGCGCCTTCGCGTTCGGCCTGGGCGCCAACGACGGCGTGCGCCTGTTCGACCCGCAGGGTGCGCTCGTGGATGAGCACACCTGGACCGGGCACGCGACGACCACCTGGGGGCGCACCGCCGACAGCACCTGGGCGCTGACCAGCGCCTCCACCAAGGGTGCGGCCAACACTTTCGCGACCGTGACGCCGACGCCGACGCCGACGCCCTCCGCGCCGACGACGCCGGCATCCGGAGTCGTCCTGAACGAGATCGTCTACGACGGTGTGTCCGGCGTCGCGAAGGACAGCGTCGAGCTCTACAACGCGGGCAGCACCCCCGTGGACCTCACCGGCTGGAAGCTCGCCGACGACAAGCGCGCGCCCGAGACGCTGCCCGGCAGCGCAACGCTCGCCCCCGGCGCGTACCGCGTGCTGGTGAACGGCACCGACTTCACGTTCGGCCTCGGCAAGGGTGATGAGGTCGTGCTGTACGACGCCACCTCGGCGATCGTCGACAGCTACGCCTACGCGAACACCGCCCCTCTCGCGACGTGGGCGCGCTGCGCCGACGGCGCGGGCGCGTGGGCACCCGCCACCGCCGTGACTCTCGGGGCCGCGAACGTGTGCGCGCCCCTCACCGCTCCGGGCCGGATCATCGTCAACGAGATCGACTCGGCCCCATCCGACTGGATCGAGTTCGTCAACCCGGGCACGTCTGCGCTCGACATATCGGGATACGAGATCCGCGACAACTCCGACGACCACCGCTGGCAGTTCCTGCCGGGTTCGACGATCGTCGCGGGCGAATTCCTCGTCGTGACCGCCGACACGATCGGCCTCTCCGGCGGTGCCCAGGTCGCCTTCGGCGCACCGATCGGGATCGGCAGCGCCGACCGCATCCGCCTCTTCGACGCATCCGGCGCGCTGATCGACGACTCGCTGCCGTGGCAGGGGCACGCAAGCCTCGACGGCTCCGAGGCCGCGGCCACCCTCGCGCGATGCCCCGACGGTGTCGGCGCCTTCGTGCTGGCGCACCCGACGCCGGGCGCGTCAAACAGCTGCGTCATGCCCGACGTCGCGATCAACGAGATCGAATCGAACGGCGACGCCACCGACTGGGTCGAGGTCGTGAACCTGGGCGCCGGCGTGGTCGACATGTCCGGCTGGACCCTGATCGACAACGACCCTGCCGGGCACGCGGCCGAGACCACGCCGCTCCCCGCCGGCACCGTGCTCGCGTCGGGCGAATACTTCGTCTTCGACGGCGGCACGAACTTCGTGTTCGGACTCGGCAACGGCGACACCGCGACCGTTCGCGACGCGACCGGCAACACGGTCGCCTCCTACTCCTACCCGGCGCACGCCGCCGGTGTGTGGGCACGCTGCGCCGACGGAACGGGCGACTTCATCGACGTCGCGGTCTCCACGAAGGGACTCCGGAACGCCTGCGGCAACCCCGTGCGGATCAACGAGATCGAATCCGACGGCGGATCACCCGACGACTGGATCGAGCTCGTCAACCCGACGGATGCGGCACTCGACGTCTCGGGCATTGTGCTGAAGGACGACGACGACACGCACGCCTACGCGATCCCCGCGAACACGACGATCGCTGCGCGCGGCTACCTCGTGATCGACCGCGCCGCGCTCGGCTTCGGCCTGGGTGGCGGCGACGCGGTGCGACTGTTCGATGGCGACCTCGCCATCGACGAGACCACGTGGGGCGCCGGCCACGCGGCGACCACCTGGGGTCGCTGCCCCGACGTGACCGGGCCTTTCGCGGTGACCGTGGAGTCCACCCGGGGTGCGGCCAACATCTGCGCCGGTGAGATCCCGGTGAGCCCGTGGCCGGGGTCGGCATCCGTGACGGTGCTCGACGAGGCACCCACGTTCCTCGAAGACAGCTCCGGCCTCGACGCGCAGGCGACAGCGGACGGAACCTTCCTCTGGGCCGTCGACAACGGCACCGGAACGTTCTGGAAGCTCGCGGTCGCCGCCGACGGCTCGACGACGTTCGCCGAAGGGTGGACGAAGGACGGCAAGCGCGCCCGCTTCCTGAAGGACGCGAACGCGCCCACCGCAGCCGGCCCCGACACCGAGGGCATCACGGTCGCCGACGACGGGTTCGTGTATCTGGCCTCCGAGCGCGACAACAGCGCGAAAGCGGTCAACCAGAACATCGTGCTCAAGATCGACCCGAACGCGCCCGGTCCGGATGTCGTCGCCACCCAGCAGTGGGACCTCACCGCCCTCCTGCCGAAGGTGGAGGCGAACCTCGGGATGGAGGCGGTCGAGTGGATCGCGGATGCGGACCTGTCGGCGTCGCTGATCGACGACACGACCGGGCAGCTGTACGACCCGGCGCAGTACCCCGGGCACGGCAACGGGCTGTTCTTCGTCGCCGTCGAAGACACGGGTGATGTGTACGCCTTCGCCCTGAAGGCGGACGGATCGGCGTCGCTCGTGGCGACGATCGACCCGGGCCTCGCAGGGGTCATGGCGCTCGATTACGACACGGTGCTCGACGTCCTCTGGGCCGTGTGCGACAACGGATGCGACGGCGCCGCGGCGCAGATCACCCTGAACGGGACGACCGAGCCGGCCATCGCGCACTTCGCTCGCCCGGCGGGGATGCCGAACGTCAACAACGAGGGCTTCGCGACCTCTCCGACCGCCGGCACGGGCACGCGCGCCGCGTGGTGGTTCGAAGACGGTGTGAAATCCGGCGCGCTGCGCCTCGGCACTGTTCCCACGGCAGCCACCCCCGAGGTACCCGGACCGGGCGAGAACCCGCTGCCCGGCACCGATCCCTCGGTCCCGCTGCCCGGCACCGGACCGTCGGTGCCGCTGCCTGGCATGGCTCTCACGGGCGACAACAGCGGCTCCGTGATCGCCCCGGCGACCGCAGAGCGCGGCCAGCGAATCACCGTGTCGGTCGGAACGGCGTACGCCGGTGAGCCCGTCACCGTCTGGCTCTACTCGACGCCAGTGCAGATCGCGGCCGGAGCGGTGGACGCATCCGGTCGGATCCAGGTCACGATCCCGGTGGATGCTGCGCTCGGCGACCACCGCCTCGCGGTCTACGGTGCAGACAGCGAGCTGATCGGATGGACCGCCCTCCGCGTCGTCGATGGTGCGCTCGCCGCCACCGGGGGAGGTTCAGCCGAAGGCGCGTTGGTGCTCGGGCTGCTGATGCTGCTCGCCGGGGGCATCGCGGTCGCCGCGCGTCGCCGCATCCGTTCCGCCTGACGACACGATCCGAGTCCCCCGCGTGCATGATGCCGCGGGGGATTCGGCGTTCAAAAGCGGGCGCGCAACCACTCGACCTGGCGGTGCCAGTGGCGGAACCCGCCGCCCTCGTGACCGTTGAAGCCGTAGACCTCGATGTGGGCGTCGGATGCGGACAGCGCGTTGAACGCGGCGAACACCGACCCGGGCAGGACGACCTCGTCCATCAGTCCGACCGAGAACAGCGCCGGCACGGTGATGCGGCGCGCCAGGACGGCGCCGTCGAAGTAGGAGAGCGTCCGCAGCACCTCTGCCGCAGCATCCTTGTGCACCGCGAGGTAGCGCGTGATCTCGGTGAACGGCGCCTCGGGCGTGCGCGTGATCGACCGCGGAAAGTCGCACAGGAACGGAACGTCGGGCAGCACCGCGCGGGCGTGCGGGGAAAGCGCCGCGGCGGCGATCGCGGTGCCGCCGCCCTGGCTCACCCCCGTGACGGCGATGCGAGCGGCGTCGACGAACGGCAGGTCGACGACCGCGTCCAGCACCTGCACCGCATCCGTGAACAGGCGACGGTAGTAGTAGGTGTCGGGGGAGGAGATGCCGCGGGTCATGTATCCGGCGACGGCGGGCCCGGAGCCGTGCGGATCCGGGGTGTCTCCGCCGCTTCCCCAGCCGCTGCCCTGACCGCGGGTGTCCATCAGGACGTGCACGTAACCGGCGGCCGCCCACGCGAGCCGCTCGCCCGGCAGGCCCCGCCCTCCGCTGTAGCCGAGGTACTCGACGACGGTCGCCCTCGGTTCGTCGCCCGGGGGTCGGGTGATCCACGCCTTCACGGGTTCGCCCGCGAACCCGGGGAAGGTGAGGTCCTCCACGACCAGCTCGGTGATCGGCTGGGCGACGGGCTCGATGCGGACCTCGCCGCCGGCCGCCCGCGACTCCTCGAGCGTGCGGCGCCAGAAGTCGTCGAGGTCGTCGGGAACGGGCAGATCGGGCGCGTACTCCCGCAGGAGGTCGAGCGGCAGATCGGTGTGCGTCAGAGCCATGCGCTCATCCTCACGCATCCGGCCCGCGGCCACTCGTTCCACGGGCGCCGTGTCCGGGGTCGCGCCTACACTTGACACGCAATGACCGACGCATCCACGCCCCTCATCGTCGGCGGTGGTCGCGGCCCGCAGGCGGCCGCGTCCGTACGCCCCGACGAAGACCTGCTCGACGGCCTCAACGAGCCGCAGCGCGAAGCCGTGACCTACCGCGGGCCCGCGCTCCTCATCGTCGCGGGCGCGGGGTCGGGCAAGACGCGGGTGCTGACCCACCGCATCGCGTCGCTGCTGCGCGCCCGTGAGGCCTGGCCCAGCCAGATCCTCGCGATCACCTTCACTAACAAGGCCGCGGGCGAGATGCGCGAGCGCGTCGGGCACCTCGTCGGCGAGAGCGCTCGCGGCATGTGGATCTCGACGTTCCACTCGGCGTGCGTGCGGATTCTTCGCAAAGAAGCGCAGCAGTTCGGCTTCACGACCGCTTTCACGATCTACGACTCCGGCGACTCGCGAGCCCTCATCAAGCGGCTCGTGAAAGAGCACGAGGCGGATGCGTACGGGCTCACCCCCTCTTCGGTGCAGGGTCGCATCTCGAAGCTGAAGAACGAGCTCGCCGACGCCGAGTCCTACGCGCGTCAGGCGAACATGTCCGATCCCGCGGAGCGCATCTTCGTCGCAATCTTCGGGGACTACCAGCGGGCGCTCCAACGCGCCAACGCGTTCGATTTCGATGATCTGATCGCCCAGACGGTGTACCTCTTCCGCGCGTTCCCGCACGTCGCCGACGTCTACCGGCGCCGGTTCCGGCACATCCTCGTCGACGAGTACCAAGACACGAACCACGCGCAGTACGCACTCATCCACGAGCTCACCCGCCCCGTCGGCGGGGGTGAAGCCGAGCCATATGCTTCCGGCGGCATGATGATCTTCGAGGCCGAGAAGGCGCCCGAGGCGGAGGGGGCGTCGCTCACCGTCGTCGGCGACTCCGACCAGTCGATCTACGCCTTCCGCGGCGCCGACATCCGCAACATCAGCGAGTTCGAACGCGACTACCCGGGTGCGAAGGTCGTGCTGCTCGAGCAGAACTACCGATCGACGCAGAACATCCTGTCGGCGGCGAACGCGGTCATCAGCAACAACTTCGACCGCAAAGACAAGAAGCTCTGGACCGACGTGGGCGCGGGTGAGCCGATCGTCGGCTTCACGGGCTACTCGCAGCACGACGAGGCGCAGTTCATCGCCGACGAGATCGAGAAGCTGCGCCGGAAGAACGTCGCCTACTCCGACATCGCGGTCTTCTACCGCACCAACTCGCAGTCCCGCGCGCTGGAAGAGATCTTCATCCGCTCCGCCGTGCCCTACAAGATCATGGGCGGCACGAAGTTCTACGAGCGCGCCGAGATCAAGGACGCGCTCGCCTATCTCGTCTCGGTGGCGAACCCGGCTGACGAGATGGCCCTCCGCCGCATCCTGAACCGCCCGAAGCGGGGCATCGGCGACGTGACCGCGACCTCGATCGCCCGGTTCGCCGAAGAGCACGAGATCACCTTCCGCGATGCCCTGGCGGCATCCGCGCAGCTGGGGGTGGGGCCGAAGCTGCAGGCGTCCATCGCGCAACTCGACCGCGTGCTCGCCGAGGCGACCGCGATCATGCTGCCGTCCTCGGGCGAACTCGCGCCGCCGACGGCCGTCGCCGAAGGCCTCACGCTGCTGCTGCAGAAGAGCGGATACCTCGATGCGCTGCGCGCGAGTCGCGACCCGCAAGACGAGGCGCGACTCGAGAACCTCGACGAGCTCGTGGCTGTGGCGCGCGAGTTCGCCCGCAACAATCCCGACGGCACGATCATCGACTTCCTCACCGAGGTGGCGCTCGTGGCCGACGCCGACGACCTCGACGACGCGTCGGGCTCGGTGTCGCTCATGACGATGCACACGGCCAAGGGACTCGAGTTCGACACGGTGTTCCTCACCGGCGTCGAAGAAGACCTCATCCCGCACCGGATCTCGGCCGGTGAACCCGGTGGCCCCTCCGAAGAGCGACGCCTGTTCTACGTGGGCGTGACCCGCGCCCGGCAGCGCCTGTACCTGACGCTCGCGATGACCCGCGCGCAGTTCGGCGAGGTGACCGTCGCCATGCCGTCCCGGTTCCTGCAAGAGATCCCGGCGGAACTCATCGACTGGCGTCAGTCGCCGGGCGACGTCAACTCCCGCGGCGGTGCCGGATCCCGGGCCCTCAACGCGCGCCGGCCCGGTGGCGGCAGCGGCGGCGGTTGGGGCGGACGACGCGACGATCCGCCCGCCCTCGCGCCCAAGTCCACCTCGCTCGATCGGTTCCCGAACCGCATCCCCGCGAAGGTCCGCGACAACAGTGCGATGGAACTCGGGCAGGGCGACCGCATCCGGCACGAGGACTTCGGCGAGGGGCGTGTCGATGCGGTCACCGGCGAGGGCGCGAAGCGCATCGCGCACGTGCGTTTCGAGTCGGCGGGTGCGAAGAAGCTGCTGATCAAGATCGCGCAGATCGAGAAGCTCTGACCGCCCCGTAGGCTGGCACGATGGCTCTCTTCTCGCGCCGACCGAAGAACTCCGACGACGACTCGACCGGCGCAGTGCCGCCCCAGGGCGGTGCGCAGACGCCGGATGCGGCGGCCCCCGACGTCGAGCCGTCCGTTCCGGCCGAGCCGGTGCCGCACGTGGGGATCTCGGTCTCCACGTTCGGCAGCGTCAGTGCCGCCACGTCTCGCGCCGATACCCCGGCCGCGCCGGCCCCCGCCATCCCGCCGGGTGCGACGCCGGCCCGCCCCGCGCACCTCGCCTCGCCGGCCGCGGAGGCATCGAGCCGAGTGGAGACCGTACCGGGGCTCCGCGACAACGTGCTGCTGCGCGACGCGCTCGCCGCGCTCCCGGCCCAGGCCCAGCCGACCGAGATGATCAACGTCGCCCGGCAGCTGCTGCAGGGTCACGTCTACATCCGCGTCCAGGGCGACGCGCGCGAGCTGCTCGCGCAGGGCAAGAGCCTGCCGACGTCGATGGTGACGTTCAAGGACGAGAAGTACATGCTGGTGTACTCGGGCGGCGCCGCGCTGCAGGACGCGATCAAGGCCGACGGAGATGCGGGCACTTCCGCGCTCGCGCAGTCGGTTCTCGGGCTGCTGCAGCAGGTGGTGGCGGGTCCGATGGGAGGCGTCGCCATCGACCACGCCTCGCGTCCCGGGTCGGCCCTCCTCCCGAAGCAGCTGATCGAGAAGGCGCTCGCCGACCTCGACCCCGCCCAGCGCATCAAGTCGCTCTTGGCCGGAAAACGCACCTCCGAGACCGCGGACGACGTGGCGGTCGCGATGACCGAAGCTCCGCTGTGGATCGCGGCGCGTCGATCGGATGACGGGCAGGTCGGTATCGCTGAACTCCGCACCCCCGACGGCGCGCGGCTGCTCGAGGTCTTCTCGCACCCTCTCGAACTGCTCGCGCTCGGGCGCGGTGACCAGGCCGTCAAGGTCGAACCGACGCAGCTAGCCAAGGCCCTCCGCGGTGACACGGGGCTGAGCGGCGTGGTCGTCGACCCGGCCGGTCCCTGGATCCGGCTCACGCGCGACCAGCTGCATCCGCTGCTCATCGTCGGCGCCTGAACGCCGACTACCGTGCGTGGCGGCTCCGCGCCACCGGTATCGCCGGCGCGGGTGGCGTCCTAGGGTCAGCACATGGCCTCCGAGCGCATCACCCTGATCGTTCCCGGTACGGACGGTGACCGCGAGGTCGACCTGTCGAGCCCGAACCGCATGGTCTGGCCGGAGGTCGGCATCACCAAGCGGGAACTCGCCGAGTACACCCTGAGCGTGTCGGAGGCTTTCCTCCGCGCGAACGGCGATCGCCCGGTCTCCCTCGAGCGCTTCCGCGACGGCATCGGCGGGGAGAGCTTCTTCTCGAAGAACCCGCCGAAGGGCACGCCCGACTACGTCGATGCGGTGACGGTGACCTACAACAGCGGGCGTCGGCATCCGCAGGTCGTGCTGAACGAGCCCGCCGCAACGCTCTGGGCCGTGCAGATGAACACGGTCGTGTTCCACCCGTGGGCATCGCTGGCGGGCGACTCGGACCACCCCGTGGAACTGCGCATCGACCTGGACCCGCAGCCGGGAACGGACTTCGCGGATGCTGCCGCCATCGCACCGCTCATGCGCGACGTGCTGGCCGACGCCGGACTGGAGTCGTGGATCAAAACGAGCGGAAACCGCGGCATCCACCTCTTCTGCCCCATCGAGCCGACGCACGAGTTCCTCGACGTGCGGCACGCCGTGATCGCCGCGGGCCGCGAGCTCGCCCGCCGCGAGCCCGACCGCGTGACGATGAACTGGTGGAAGGAAGAACGCGGCGCGCGCATCTTCATCGACTTCAACCAGGCGAACCGCGACCGCACGATGGCGGGGGCGTACAGCCCGCGGTCGCTCCCGACGGCGACGGTCTCGACCCCCATCACCTGGGACGAGCTGCCCGGCGTCGATCCGCACGCGTTCACCGTGCGGACGGTGCCCGAGCGCGTGCGCACGGTCGGTGACCCGTGGGCCGAGTTCGCCGCGCGGCCGGGGCGCATCGACACGCTGCTGGAATGGTGGGAGCGCGATATCGCCGACGGCCTCGGGGAGCTGCCGTTCCCGCCCGAGTTCCCCAAGATGCCCGGTGAACCGCCGCGGGTGCAGCCCAGCCGCGCCCGCACGCCCGAGTAGCCCGCGTTCCGCCGCTCACGTGTCGGGATCGGTCGGGTGGGGCGGCGCTTTGCGCCACGTGAGTGGGTGAGGCTGATGCTCACGTGTCGCGATCGGTCGGGTGGGGCGACGCTTTGCGCCACGTGAGCGGGTGAGGCGTGAGCGGAGCGGGCCGGGTCGGGCGGATGCTCACGTGTCGCGATCGGTCGGGTGGGGCGACGCTTTGCGCCACGTGAGTGGGTGAGACGGATGCTCACGTGTCGCGATCGGTCGGGTGGGGCGACGTATTGCGCCACGTGAGCAGGGGGAGGGGCGGCGCGCGCGGGGCGAGTGGAGCGGATGGAGGCGCGCCGGGGCCGATATAGCGAGGCGAAGCGGGTCAGTCCAGGACGTCGGCGAGGTCGTAGGCCGACACCCGGTCGAGCTGGCCGAACGTGCACGACCGCGCGTCGCGGTCGGGGCGCCAGCGCTCGAACTGCACCGTGTGCCGGAACCGCATCCCCTCGAGCTGGTCGTAACGCACCTCGAGCACGCGCTCCGGTCGGAGCGGAACGAATGACACGTCCTTCGACCCGGAGAAACGCGACCGCTCCGTCTCGGCGCCGACGGGGGTGCCGTCGGCGTTCCGCTGCACGAGCGGCTCGAGTTCGTCGATCAGCGCGAGGCGCCGCGCATCGGTGAAGGCCGAAACCCCGCCGACGTTCCGCAGCATCCCGTCACCGTCGTAGAGGCCGACCAGCAGCGATCCGACGCCCGTCCCGCTCTTGTGCACGCGGTAACCGAGGGCGACGACGTCGGCCGTTCGGGCGTGCTTGATCTTCCCCATCGTGCGTTTTCCGGGGGAGTAGGGTGCGTCGAGCCGTTTCGCCATGACTCCGTCCAGGCCCGCCCCCTCGAAGTCCGCGAGCCAGCGGCGCGCGAGGCCCGCATCCGCGGTCGCGCGCGTCACGTGCACCGGCGGCGGCACCGACCCGAGCAGGCCGACGAGTTCCATGCGCCGCGTCGCGAACGGTTCGGGCTGCAGGTCGCGGTCGCCGCGGGCGAGCAGATCGAACGCGATGAGTAACGCCGGAGTCTCGCGCGAAAGCGTCGCCACTCGAGAAGCGGCGGGATGGATGCGCTGGCTGAGGGCCTCCCAATCGAGGCGCTGCGCCCCGCTCGGGCCGACCGGGATCACGATCTCGCCGTCGATCAGGCAGGGCTCGGGCAGGATCTCGGGCAGCGCCGCGACCAGCTCGGGGAAGTATCGCGTGAGCGGTTTGGCACCGCGCGAGCCGAGCTCAACGTTCTCGCCGTCCCACGCCGCGAGCACGCGGAACCCGTCCCACTTCGGCTCGAAGAGGTAGCCCTCCGCATCCGGTACCTGCGGCACCGCCTTGGCGAGCATCGGAGCCGGGATGACGTACCGCACGGGGGGATCCGGATCAGTCGATGGCGGATTCGCGAGGCTTCGAACGCGCCCACCGCGGCGGGGTGTTCGGGCCGTCCCACACCTGGATGATGCCCCAGACGGTCGCGGTGATCGGCACGGCGAGCACCGCACCGACGAGACCGCCGAGCACGGTGCCGACGGTCAGGGCGACCAGGATGACGAAGGCGTGCAACTTCATCGAACGCCCCATCAGGAACGGCTGCAAGAAGTTGCCCTCGAGCTGGTTGACGAGCACCACGACACCGACCACGAACAGCGCGTTGACCCACCCGTTGGCGACGAGCGCGACGAGGGCGGCCAGAATGCCCGCGAGAGTGGCACCGACGATCGGGATGAAGGCGAGAAGGAAGACGAGAACCGCGAGGGGGATGGCGAGCGGCACCTGCAGGATGAGCAGACCGATCAGGATGCCGATCGCGTCGACGAGGGCGACGGTCGCCGTGCCGCGTACATAGGCTCCGAGGACCGAGACCGTCTTGTCGCCGATGCGACGACCGCGGTCGTACTGGCGGCCGCGGAAGGGGCGGAGGAGGAACTCCCACATCCAGGGTCCGTCTTTCAGGAAGAAGAACAGGATGACGACCATCAACACGAGTCCGGTGACGAAGTTCGCAACGACGCTGACGCCGGCGAGCGCTCCCGATCCGAACTGCGAGCTGGTGACGAAGTCGCCCGCCGTGCTCAGCCAGTCATCGATCTGGTCGGAGGTCGGCGCGAAGGGAAGCGTGTTCACCCAGGCGAGCAGCTCCTGCACGCCAGCCTCGGCCTGCGAGTAGAGGTCGTCCCACTGGTCGCGGACCGCCCAGACGATGAGCCAGCTGACGCCGCCCAGCAGCACCACGATCACGAGCAGGGTGACGACCGTGGCGAGAAGGGAGGGCACGCCGTGCCGCCGTATCCATCCCATGGCCGGCGCGAACGCGGACGCGAAGATCAGCGCGATCACGAGCGGGATCGTCACGACGGTGACCGAGTGGATGGCGAAGAATATCGCCGCAGCCAGCCCCACCACGACGATGATCTGCACGGCCCGGATGGCGAGCGAGCCGAACGAGTCGGCCCACAGGCTCCAGGGTGCGCGGGTGGCCGTCAACTCGACGTCGCGGGAGGTGAGCTGGACTTCTCGGGCGGAGCGGCGGAACAATCCCATGCTGAGACCGTAGCGGTACCCCGCCGCGCTCCCGCCACGGTTGACGACGGCCCCCGCCGCGTGCTCGTCGGCCGCGAGACAGCATCTGTGCGGCGAGACGTTGGTCCGGAGCCGACGTCTCGTGCCGAAACTGCGGTCTCGCGGTCGGTGGGCCGGGCAGCGGATGCGGCCGGTGGGTCAGACGAAGGCGCTGACGCCGGTGATGTCGCGGCCGAGGAGCAGCGCCTGCACGCTCTCGGTGCCCTCGTAGGTGTGGATGGCCTCGATGTCGGCGAGGTGCTGCATGACGCCGTTCTCCAGCAGGATGCCGTTGCCGCCCAGCAGATCGCGCGCGGTCGACGCGATTCGACGCGCGGCGCGCGTGTTGTGGTACTTCGCGAGCGACGCCTGCGTCGGACGCAGATCCCCGGATGCCTCGAGGTCAGCCAGTCGCCGACAGTAGAGCTGCATGGCGGTGAGCTCGTCGAGCATCTGCGTCAGCCGCTCCTGCACCATCTGGAACTTCGCGAGGGGCTTTCCGAACTGCACGCGTTGCTGCGCGTACGACAGCGCCGCCTCGTAGCAGGCGGTCGCGTGCCCGAGCGCCGACCAGGCGACGCCCGACCGGGTGGAGTAGAGAACGATCGAGGCGTCCTTGAAGGTGTGCGCACCGGGGAGCACCGCTTCGGCGGGAAGGCGCACCTCGTCGAACACGATGTGCGCCTGGTGGATGCCGCGGAGCGACCCCTTGCCGGTGATCACCGTGCCGGTGTAGCCGGGCGTGGTCTGCTCGACGAGGAAGCATCGGACGGCGCCGTGCTCGGCCGCATCCGGGTCATCCACGCGGGCCCACACGAACGTGATTCCTCCCGACGCGCCGTTCCCGATCCACTTCTTGGTGCCGCTGAGCACCCACTCCTCGCCGTCGCGGCGGGCGACCGACTCGAGCGAGACCGAATCGGAACCGTGGTCGGGTTCGGTGAGAGCGAAGGCGCCGAGCACCTCGCCGCGAGCGAGCGGTTCGAGCCAGCGGTCCTGCTGCGCGGGGCTGCCGAACAGCGCGAGGGTACGCAGGGCCAGCCCGCCCTGCACGGCCACGATCGTGCCGAGCGAGCCGTCGCCGCGCGAGATCTCCATGTTGACCAGGCCCGCAGCCAGGGGGGAGAAGTGCGTCAGACGAGGGTGCTCGATGCCGTCGTTGTACAGGTCGAGCTCGCCGAGGCGGGCGGTGAGATCGACCGGGTACTCGGCCGCATCCCACGCGTGCGTCATGCGGTCGCCGACCTCGTCGACGAACGCCTTCGCGCGGTCCCAGACGGCGCGATCCGCGGCGGGGATGTCGGCGAACACCGCGTAGTAGTCGGTATCGCGGCGGCCGAGGATGTCGTAATCCGTCACTCGTTCGCCCGGGAAGGTGCCGTCGGTCGTCGGGGTGCTCATGATGCTCCTGGATGCGGCGCGCCGCCGTGGCGCGAGCCGAGTCCAGGGTACTCCGCACGGAACGCGGTGTCTCGCTCCATGGGACGCAGTTTCATCCGGGCGCCTCGCGCGCCCGTCAGCCGGGCGTCTCTCGGGCGAAGCCGTGCGCCTCGCGCGCGCCCGTCAGAGCTCGCGCTGCAGCCGTCGGGCGAGCTCGGCGGGCGGCATCCGCCGCGGGAACACGGCCACGACGACCTCGTCCTCGCCCGTGCGAGGGGAGGTGCCCACGCCGAACCGGTCGAGTGCCTCATCGAGCGCGCGCCGGAGCACGGTCACCGGCACCTTCTTCGGCCCGCGGAGCAGCTGGCGCAGGACGTGGTTGTGGACCGCCGTCACGAGCGCAGCGAACCCCACAGCGTCGAGCGGGTCGAGTCCGGGCAAGGACCGGCGGAGGTACTCGTCGAAAAGCCGCTCGTAGCGGAAGACCGTGACGATCTCGCGGTCGCGGAGGGCGGGCACGCCCCGCACGACCGTGTATCGCCGCCGCGCGAGCTCCGGATCCGCGGCGAAATGACGGAAGACCTGCAGCGAGGCCTCGCAGACGGCCTCCCAGGGGTCGGCGTGCTCACCCGACAGGTAGGTGCGGAGGCGCTCGAGGAGCTCCTCGTGGTCGGCGAAGACGACGTCATCCTTGCCGCCGAACTGGCGGAAGAACGTTGACCGGGAGATGCCGGCCGCCTGGGCGATCTGATCGACCGACGTCGCCTCGAAACCCTGCCGGGCGAACAGATCGAGCGCTGCGGCGACGACGTCGTTGCGCGCGGCGGACGGGGACGATGGCTCGCTCATGTGGACAGCAGCCTAGACCCGCGCCGCCCGCCCTCACGCGCAGATCCGGCGTCCGCATCCGCGCCCGTGGCGACGAGGCGGGCGAAACTGCGGTAGTAGGCTGGGTCACTGGTCGTTATCTCGACGTCGAGACGTTTTTGCGTCTGCCCACCCCCTCGTCCCAGCGGAGGACTGCACTGTGGATCTGTACGAGTACCAGGCACGTGACCTATTCGAGAAGTACGAGGTGCCGGTTCTCGCGGGCATCGTCGCCGACACCCCCGAGGAGGTGAAGGCAGCAGCCGAGAAGCTCGGCGGCGTCGTGGTCGTCAAGGCTCAGGTCAAGGTCGGCGGTCGCGGCAAGGCCGGCGGCGTCAAGGTCGCGAAGACCCCCGACGAGGCGTACGAGGCCGCGAAGGCGATCCTCGGACTCGACATCAAGGGCCACATCGTCAAGCGCGTGATGGTGGCCGCCGGTGCGCGCATCGCCCGCGAGTTCTACTTCTCGGTGCTGCTCGACCGCGCGAACCGCTCCTACCTGTCGCTCGCCAGCGTCGAAGGCGGCATGGAGATCGAGGAGCTCGCAGTCGAGCGTCCCGAAGCGCTCGCCCGCATCGAGATCGACCCGATCGAGGGCATCACCCCCGAGAAGGCGCTCGAAATCGCGAAGGCCGGCAACTTCGAAGCGGGTCTCGCCGAGAAGGTCGCCGACGTCTTCGTGAAGCTCTACGCCGTATACAAGGGCGAAGATGCCACGCTCGTCGAGGTCAACCCCCTCGTCGAGACCGAAGAGGGAGACATCGTCGCGCTCGACGGCAAGGTCTCGCTCGATGAGAACGCAGACTTCCGCCACCCGGGCCACGCTGAGCTCGAAGACGCGGATGCGGCCGACCCGCTCGAGGCGAAGGCCAAGGCCAACGACCTCAACTACGTCAAGCTCGACGGTCAGGTCGGCATCATCGGCAACGGCGCCGGGCTCGTCATGTCGACGCTCGACGTCGTCGCCTACGCGGGGGAGAAGCACGGCGGCGTGAAGCCCGCCAACTTCCTCGACATCGGTGGCGGCGCCTCGGCGACCATCATGGCCGCCGGTCTCGACGTCATCCTCGGTGACTCCCAGGTCAAGAGCGTCTTCGTCAACGTCTTCGGCGGAATCACGAGCTGCGTCGCGGTTGCCGAGGGCATCGTGAAGGCCCTCGAGATCCTCGGCGACGCGGCCAGCAAGCCGCTCGTCGTGCGCCTCGACGGCAACCAGGTCGACGAGGGTCGCGCGATCCTCGCCGCCGCCAACAACCCGCTCGTGACCCTCGCCGCCAGTATGGACGAGGGCGCCGACAAGGCCGCCGAGCTGGCGAACGCCTGAGCCCTGAGACTCGAGAAGGACAGAACATGTCGATCTACCTGAACAAGGATTCCAAGGTCATCGTCCAGGGCATCACCGGCGGCGAGGGCACCAAGCACACCGCGCTGATGCTGAAGGCGGGCACGCAGGTCGTGGGTGGCGTCAACGCCCGCAAGGCCGGCACGACCGTCTCGCACACGGGCGCAGACGGCGCCGCCGTCGAGCTGCCGGTGTACGCATCCGTGGCCGAAGCCATCGAGAAGACCGGCGCCGACGTGTCGATCGCGTTCGTGCCCCCCGCCTTCACGAAGGACGCGATGATCGAGGCCATCGATGCCGAGATCCCGTTGCTGGTCGTCATCACCGAGGGTGTGCCGGTGGGCGACAGCGCCGAAGCCTGGGCCTACGCGCAGTCCAAGGGCAACACGACCCGCATCATCGGCCCCAACTGCCCCGGCATCATCACGCCGGGCGAAGCGCTCGTCGGCATCACCCCGGCGAACATCACGGGCAAGGGCCCGATCGGACTCGTCTCCAAGTCGGGCACGCTGACCTACCAGATGATGTTCGAGCTGCGCGACCTCGGGTTCTCGACCGCCATCGGCATCGGCGGCGACCCGATCATCGGCACGACGCACATCGACGCGCTCGCCGCGTTCGAAGCCGACCCCGAGACGAAGGCCATCGTCATGATCGGCGAGATCGGCGGCGACGCCGAAGAGCGCGCGGCCGACTTCATCAAGGCCCACGTGACCAAGCCGGTCGTCGGTTACGTCGCCGGCTTCACCGCGCCCGAGGGTAAGACCATGGGGCACGCGGGCGCTATCGTGTCCGGCTCCGCCGGCACGGCGCAGGCGAAGAAGGAGGCCCTCGAGGCCGCCGGAGTCAAGGTCGGCAAGACGCCGTCCGAGACCGCCGCGCTGATGCGCGAGATCATCCAGGGGCTCTAAGCCCCACCGCCGAGGGGGCGGATGCGGAAGCCGGCGCGAGAGCGTGCGGCACCGCATCCGCCCCCTCGTTTTCCGACCGCCATCGGGGCGCCCCGCGGTACCCTGAGGCCATGCCGCTAACCGGAGAGTACAAGCCCAGCACGAGCGAGTGGGCCCGCACCCAGGCCGAGAAGTACGAGGCGTCGGGAGGGACCGAAGCGAACGAGCTGCGGGGTGTGCCGATCATCGTGCTCACGACCGTCGGCGCCAAGTCGGGGGCACTGCGCAAGACCGCGCTCATGCGCGTCGAGCACGACGGGGCGTACCTCGTCGTCGCCTCGAAGGGCGGCGCACCGGACGAGCCCGCGTGGGGCGCCAACATCCGCAAGAACTCGCACGTCGAACTGCAGGATGGCGCCGACCGCCGCGACTACACCGCGCGCCTGCTCGAGGACGGCCCCGAGCGCGACGAGTGGTGGAACCGCGCCGCGCGGGTCTGGCCGGACTACAACGAGTACCAGAAGAAGACCGACCGCCAGATCGCGATCTTCGTGCTCGAGCCCCGCGACGCCTGACCGGCACCCGCCTTCCGCGAGACAGCGCTTTCGCCACGAGACGTCGGTTCCCGACCGACGTCTCGTGGCGCGAATGCAGTCTCGCGGCCGGAAGGCGGTCAGACGCCGAGCACGGCCTCGATCGGGCCCCGGGCGAAGAAGACGACGAAGCCGGCCGCGACGACCCACAGGAGTGGGCTGATCGTGCGGGCGGCACCGGTCAGCGACCGGACCACGACCCACGCGATGAAGCCCGCGCCGATGCCGTCGGCGATCGAGTAGGTCATCGGCATGATGATGACCGTCAGGAACACCGGGATCAGCACCGACGGGTCGGTGAGGTCGACGTGCCGGATCTGGCTCATCATCAGCGCGCCGACGAGCACGAGCGCGGCCGACGCGATCTCGGTCGGGACGATCGTCGTGAGCGGAGTGACGAACATCGCCAGCACGAACAGCGCCCCCGTTACCAGGTTCGCGATTCCCGTGCGCGCGCCCTCGCCGATCCCCGTGCCGGACTCCACGAACACCGTGTTCGACGAGGATGAGGTGAGCCCGCCCGCCACGGCGCCGAGGCCCTCGACGACGAGCGCCGAGCGCAGGCGCGGGAAGTTGCCGCGCTCATCGGCGAGTCCGGCCTCACGGCTGAGGCCGGTGAACGTGCCCATGGCGTCGAAGAAGTTCGTGAACAGCAGGGTGAACACGAGCATGGTCGCGGCGAGCACGCCGATGCGGTCGAAGGACCCGAAGCTGACCTGACCGATCAGGCTGAGATCGGGCAGGCTGATGACGGATGCGGGCAGCTCCGGCACGGTGAGCGACCAGCCGCCGGGGTTCACGGTGCCGTCCGCTCCGATGCGCGGGCCGAGGTGCCAGATGGCCTCGACGATGACCGAGAGGACCGTGCCGCTCACGAGCCCGATCAGGAGCGCGCCCTTGACGCGCCGCACCATCAGCACGGCGCTCACGAGCAGCGTCAGCACGAACATGAGGGTCGGGACGGTCGCGATCGAGCCGCCCGTGCCGAGCCCGACCGGGGGAGAGGACAGCCCGGTGGACTGCACGAATCCGGCGTTGACGAGACCGATGAAGGCGATGAACAGGCCGATGCCGACGGTGATTGCCGTCTTGAGCGCGAGCGGGACGGCGTCGAAGATCCGACGTCGCAGGCCCGTCACCGCCAGCAGCACGATGATCACACCGTTGATCAGGACGAGCCCCATCGCCTCG
The DNA here is from genome assembly GCF_021117345.1 of Microbacterium sp. cx-55. Classification (NCBI taxonomy): domain Bacteria; kingdom Bacillati; phylum Actinomycetota; class Actinomycetes; order Micrococcales; family Microbacteriaceae; genus Microbacterium; species Microbacterium sp. cx-55. The sequence continues at coordinate 760,683 of NZ_CP088261.1, forward strand.
GGCCAGGTGACCTGACCGACGACGCTCACGGCGAGGAATGAGTTGATGCCGAGGCCCGCCGCGAAGGCGAACGGCAGCCGGGCGACGAGACCGAACAGGATCGTCATGACCCCCGCGGTCAGCGCGGTCGTCGCCGCGACCTGCGCGAACCCGAGCGTATTGCCGGCGACATCCGTTCCGCCGGAGAGGATGATCGGGTTCAGCACGACGATGTAGGCCATCGCCACGAAGGTCACGACTCCGGCGCGCACCTCGCCGCCGATCGTCGCTCCGCGTTCGGTGAGCGCGAAGTAGCGGTCGATTCGGCCTCGGCGGCCGGATGCGGGTGGGGTCTCGGCGGGATGGTTCACAGTCGATGGTTCCTCGTGCACCCCACGACGTTAGTCGCCCGGCGGCGATCCGCGCACCGCGGGCTGTCCCTCCGGTGCGACGCGCCCGGTGTCGGATGCGGAAGTGGGCGCGCCTCGCGTGGGACGCGGGCCCCGCATCCGGTGCTGGGTAGGGTCGATCAGGCATGCACCGCCTTCTCGTCTCCCTGCTCTCCGCGCTCGACGCTCTCGTCGCCGCGGTCGTCGGCGTCGCTGTCGCGGTCGCCCCGCTGATGGTGCTCTGGTTCGTCGTCTTCGGGGCTCCCGATCTCGGGGCAATCTGGCAGACGTCGGCGGCCATCTGGCACCTCGGTCACGCCGTCCCGCTCGCGATCACGCTGCCCGCGGAGTACCTGGCGCAGGCCGGCATTGATCCGTCGCTCGCGTCGTTCGTGCTGTCGCTCGCGCCCCTCGGGTTCGCCGCCTTCACGTTCCTGTTCGCCGCGCGCTCCGGCGCCCGAGCAGCTCGGGCCGGCGCGTGGCTGACCGGTGTCGCGACCGGGACCATCGTCTTCACCGCCTTCGCCGTCGGTGTCGCGCTGACCTCCGCCGCGGAGGTCGTGAGCGTGTCGCTGTGGCAGGCCGTGCTCTTCCCCTCGGCGTTCTACGCGTCGGGACTTCTCGCGGGCGCCGTCCGGGTGGCCTGGACCGATGGCGACGAGGGGATCGTGGACAGCATCCGGCTCCGCCTCGACCGGGCGGGCCACGCGTGGCCCGAGGTGCCGGGACTCATCGCCCGGGGTACGGCGCTCGTCGTCACGGCCCTGCTCGGCGCCGGCGCCCTGCTGCTCGCGATCGCGCTCGTCGTGCGTGCCCCGCAGATCGTCGCGCTCTCGCAGTCGGCCAACCTCGACGGCTTCGGCGCCGTCGTGGTCGCTCTCGGGCAGATGCTGTATCTGCCGACGCTCGTGCTCTGGGCGGTCGCGTTCCTCGCCGGTCCCGGTGTCGGGCTCGGAGCGGGGGCGGTGGTGGCCCCCGGCGGCACACAGCTCGGCATCCTGCCCGGCATCCCGGTGCTCGGCGTCCTGCCCGAGTCCTCCTCGCCCTGGCTGCTCGCCCTCGCGCTCCTCCCGGTGGCGGCGGGAGCCGCGGCGGGCTGGGCGGTGCGTTCGCGGCTGTCGCCGCGCGGAAGCTCCGCGGATGCGGAAACCACCGGCATCCTGGTGGCGCTGACCGGGGCGATCGCGCTGTTCTCCGCCCTCGCGGCGGCGCTGCTCGCCGTGCTCGCCACCGGTTCGCTCGGACCGGGCCGCCTCGCCGGCATCGGACCGGATGCGGCCGCGGTCGCGATCGCGATCGGCGTCGAGGTGGGCCTCGGCGCCGGCATCCTGCTGCTCGCCCCGCGCCGCGGCGCAGGCGCGGGACGCGATACCGCGTTCGCCCCGGACGGCGACCGGTCGCGCCGCTAGACTGACCGGGTGCTCACCGTCGCCGTCCTCATCTCCGGCGCCGGCTCGAACCTTCGGGCGCTTCTGGAAGCCGCGGCCGCGGCCGACTTCCCCGCGCGGGTGATCGTCGTCGGCGCCGACCGTGAAGCCGATGGTCTGGCGCACGCGGAGGCCTTCGGCATCCCGAGCTTCGTCGTTCCGTGGCCCGGCGCCGCCGAACGCGAGGCGTGGGGGGCGGAGCTCGCCAGCCAGCTCGAGGTGTGGAATCCGGATCTCGTCGTGCTCTCGGGGCTCATGCGCCTGCTGCCCGGGGCGGTCGTCGAACGCTGGTCTCCGCGCATGATCAACACGCACCCGGCGTACCTTCCGGAGTTTCCCGGTGCCCACGCTGTCCGCGACGCGATGGTCGCGGGCGTGGCCGAAACCGGCGCGAGCGTCATCGTGGTCGACGACGGCGTCGACACCGGTCCGATCCTCGCCCAGGAGCGCGTCGCCGTGCTGCCGGGCGACGACGAGCACGCGCTCCACGAGCGCATCAAGCCCGTCGAACGGCGTCTGCTGGTCGACGTCGTGCGCCGGATCGCCGTCGGCGACCTCGACCTCGCCGCATCCGTTCTCTGACCGACACCCTTTCCCCACCGAGGAGTCCCATGGCCGGGCCCAGCCACGATCCGTCCCTCTACCGTCACCGCGACACCGTCCCGGTGCGCCGCGCACTCGTTTCGGTGAGCGACAAGACCGACCTGTTGACGCTGGCCGAGAGCCTGTCCGCCGCCGGTGTCGAGATCGTCTCCACGGGGTCTACGGCCTCGACGATCCGCGACGCCGGGTTCGCGGTCACGGATGTTTCGGCGGTCACGGGGTTCCCCGAGTCGCTCGATGGTCGGGTGAAGACGCTGCATCCCGGGGTGCACGCGGGCCTCCTCGCGGATCTGCGTCTGGAAAGCCACGAGCACCAGCTCGGCGAGCTCGGCATCGCGGCGTTCGAGCTCGTCGTGGTGAACCTCTACCCGTTCGTGGAAACCGTGGCATCCGGCGCCGAGGGCGACGCGGTCGTCGAGCAGATCGACATCGGCGGCCCCGCGATGGTGCGTGCGTCGGCGAAGAACTACGCGAACGTCGCGATCGTGGTCTCGCCGGAGTCCTACCCGGCGATCATCGAGTCGATCGCGGCGGGTGGCACGACGCTCGCGCAGCGGAAGGAACTCGCCGCGCGCGCCTTCGCGCACACCGCGGGCTACGACCGGGCCGTGGCGACCTGGTTCGCCGAGGGCACGCTCAACGGCGACTCCGAACTGCCCGCGCACCTCACGATCGGGGCCGAGCGCCTCGAGACGCTGCGCTACGGCGAGAACTCGCACCAGCGCGCCGCGATTTACACCCGCAGCGGCGGCCACGGCATCGCCCAGGCCACCCAGCTGCAGGGCAAAGAGATGTCGTACAACAACTACGTCGACGCGGACGCGGCGTTGCGCGCCGCGTTCGACATGGTCCAGCCCGCGGTCGCCATCATCAAGCACGCGAACCCCTGCGGCATCGCGGTGAGCGCGCCGAACGCCCTCGACCCGATCGCGAGCGCGCACCTGCGTGCCCACGAGTGCGACCCGGTGTCGGCCTTCGGCGGCGTCATCGCCGCGAACCGCACCGTCACGCTGAAGATGGCGGAGAACCTGCGCGACATCTTCACCGAGGTCATCGTCGCGCCGGACTTCGAGCCCGAGGCCCTCGAACTCTTCCGGTTGAAGAAGAACCTACGTGTGCTGCAGCTGCCCGCCGACTGGCAGCAGGAGCGGTTCGATGTGCGCCTCGTCTCGGGCGGCCTGTTGCTGCAGGATGCCGACCGCTTCCCCGACGACATCGAGTCGGTCGCGAAGAACTGGGAACTCGTGGCCGGCGAACGCCCCGCCGACGAAGACATGACCAACCTGATCTTCGCGTGGAAGGCGTGCCGCGCGGTGAAGTCGAACGCGATCGTGCTCGCCCAGAACTCCGCCACCGTCGGCATCGGGATGGGCCAGGTCAACCGGGTCGACTCCTGCCGCCTCGCGGTCGAACGCGCCGGCGACCGCGCGCGCGGGTCGGTGGCCGCATCCGACGCCTTCTTCCCGTTCTCGGACGGCCCGCAGGTGCTCGTCGACGCGGGCATCTCGGCGATCATCCAGCCCGGCGGATCCGTGCGCGATGAGGAGACCATCGCGCTCGCCCGCGAGCACGGCGTCACGATGTTCTTCACCGGCGAGCGGCACTTCTACCACTGAGCGCGGCGGGCGCGTGTGAAGAACCGGGTCGGAGTGCGTGCTCCGACCCGGTTCTTCGTCCTCAGGCGGTCGGCCGCCCGTAGGTCTCGAGAAAGCGGAGCCACACTTCGCTGAGCGTGGGATAGGCGGGCACGGCGTGCCAGAGGCGGGCGATGGGTACTTCGCCGACGATCGCGATCGTGGCGGCGTGTAGCAGTTCGGCGACCTCGGACCCCACGAACGTGACGCCGATCAGCACCTGGCGGTCCTCGTCGACGATCGCGCGCGCGGTGCCGACGTAGTCGTCGCTGAACGTGGAGGCGCCGGCGACCCAGGAGAGGTCGTAATCGAGGGTGCGGATGCGGCGCCCGGCCTTCTGCGCGGCCGCTTCCGTGAGGCCGACCGACGCGACCTCGGGGTCGGTGAAGGTGACCTGCGGCACGCTGTCGTGGTCAGCCGTCGCGACGTGCGTGCCCCAGGGCGCGTCGTCGACCGTGCCGCCGGTGGCTCGTGCGGCGATGACGTCGCCCGCGGCGCGCGCCTGGTACTTGCCCTGGTGGGTGAGGAGAGCGCGGTGGTTGACGTCACCGACGGCGTACAGCCAGTCCGAGCCGTGCACGCGCATCGTGTCGTCGACCTCGAGCCAGGTGCCCGGCTCCAGCCCGATGCTCTCGAGCCCGAGATCGTCGGTGCGCGGGAGGCGACCCGTCGCGACGAGCACCTCCGCGGCGCGCACGGTCTCGCCGCTCGAGAGAGTCAGTTCGGCCGTATCGCCCTCACGACGCGCCTCGGTGACCTCGGTGCCGAGGCGCAGCGTGACCCCGCGCTCGCGCAGCGCGTCACCGACGAGCGTGCCGGCGAACGGCTCCATCCCGCCGAGCAGCGACCCGCGTACGACGAGCGTCACCGACGCGCCGAGGTCCCTGTACGCGTTCGCCATCTCGGCCGCCACTACTCCGCCGCCGATGATGGCGAGACTCTCCGGCACCTGCTCGGCGCTGGTCGCCTCGCGACTGGTCCACGGCGAGATCTCGGCGAGTCCGGGGGTGTCGGGCAGCAGAGCGGAACTGCCGGTGCAGACCGCGACCGCGTGGCGGGCGATGAGCTCGGTCACGCCGCCATCTGCCGAGGTGACGCTCACCCGCTTCTCTCCGACGATCCGCCCGTGACCGCGCACGAGATCGATCCCGGCGCCCTGCAGCCACTCCACCTGCGAGGAGTCGTTCCACGAGTGCGTCAGGGTGTCGCGGCGTCGCAGCACACCGGCGACGTCGACGTCTCCGGTGACCGCTTGCTTCGCTCCGTCGACGGCCCGCGCGGCGCGAAGTGCCGAGCCCGCTCGCAGGAGCGCTTTCGAGGGCATGCACGCCCAGTACGAACATTCGCCGCCGACCAGTTCGCTCTCGACGATGACCGCCGTGAGTCCGCGTTGCACCGCGCGATCGGCGACGTTCTCGCCCACCGGGCCCGCCCCGATCACGATCAAGTCGTACGTGCGGGTGGCGGATGCTCCGGATGCGGCGTCGGTCATGCCGCGACGCTATCTCGTTCCGGTCACCGGGCGCGAGGGCTTGCGGACCCCGCGGGATGGCCCCCGGCGTGCCGCGCTGCCGTGTCCGAAAACCGCGAGCGGGTGGCGCCGGCGCGTGTCAGGCTGAGTGCATGCCCCTCGCCGCAATGTCGTTCGACGAACGCTATCGCGCCATCCATTCGCGCGATGCGCGGTTCGACGGCCAGTTCGTGACCGCCGTTCGCACGACCGGCATCTACTGCCGTCCGAGCTGCCCGGCCCGCACCCCGCTGCCCGCGAACGTCACGTTCTACCCGACCAGTGCGGCCGCCCACGAAGCGGGGTACCGCGCGTGCAAGCGCTGTCTTCCGGAGGCCGCACCGGGTTCGCCGGAGTGGGACCTCCGCGCCGACGTCGCCGGCCGGGCGATGCGGCTGATCGCCGACGGAGTCGTCGAACGCGACGGGGTTCCCGGCCTCGCGCAGCGGCTCGGATACTCGTCGCGGCATCTCACGCGCGTGCTGACCGCGGAACTGGGGGCGGGGCCCCTCGCCCTCGCCCGCGCCCATCGCGCGCACACGGCACGGATGCTGCTCGTCGGCACCGACCTGCCCGCCTCCGAGGTCGCCTTCTCGGCGGGCTTCGCCAGCATCCGCCAGTTCAACGAGACGGTGCGCGAGGTCTTCGGGATGACCCCGCTCGCCCTCCGCGCGCGGCGTCGCGGCGAATATCACGCCGAGTCCGGCACGATCGAGCTGGTGCTCGCGCACCGAGGGCCGATCGACCTCGACGGCGTCTTCGGGTGGATGGACGTCCGCGCCGTCGCGGGCGCCGAGACGGCCACCCCCGACTCCTTCGCCCGCACCCTCCGCCTCGCGAGCGGCACCGCGTGGTTCGAGGTGCGCCGTACGCCCGACGCCCTGCGGCTGCGGACGCGGCTGACGCGCCTGTCGGACCTGCCCCAGCTGCTCACGCGCGTGCGCCGGCTGTTCGACCTGGATGCCGACCCGACCGCGGTCGATGACGCACTCGCCCGCCACCCGGAGCTCGCCGCCCACGTGCGCGCCGTGCCCGGGATCCGAGTGCCCGGCGCCGCCGATCCGCACGAGATGCTGATCCGCGCGATGGTCGGGCAGCAGATCACGGTCGCCGCCGCGCGCACCGCGTTGAACGCGCTGACGGATGCGCTCGGCGAGCGGGTACCCGCGCACGCCGGCACGGACCGGCTGTTCCCGACGATGGCCGCGATCGCGGCGCACGGCGCGGACGTGCTCCGCGGGCCGGGTGCCCGCATCCGCGCGATCACGGGCGCCGCCGCGGCGCTCGCCGACGGAACCCTGACCCTCGACGCGGGCGACGATGCGCAGGAGCAGCGCGCGCGACTGCTGGCGACGCCGGGCATCGGGCCGTGGACCGCGGACTACGTGCGGATGCGGGTGACGGGTGACCCCGACGTCTTCCTCCCGGGCGACGTGGCCGTCCGTGCCGGCGGCGCACGGCTCGGCCTCCCCGCCGACCCCCGGGGCATCGCGGCCTGGGCCGAGCGCGGAGCACCCTGGCGGAGTTACCTCACGGCGCACCTGTGGCGCGCCGCCGCGGCGCCCGGGGCGGCCGCCCGGGCGGCCGCTGTGGCTGGGCCGACTGTGGCGCGCGCGGCGCCCGCGGCGGCCGCCTCTCGCCCGGCGGCGCGGAAGAGGACCGCAGTCGTCGGACCGGACCCCGCCGCGGCGCCACATCCGTCCCACGAGTTCACATCTGCCCCAGCGGTCCGACGACTCGCGACCACCCCCACCCAGGAGACGCCATGACCGCCCTCATCGAGACCATCGACACCCCCGACGGGCCCTTCACCGCGCTCGTCGACGACCGCCAGCGCGTGCTCGCGTCGGGGTGGACGGCCGATCGTGAGGTCGCCCTCGGCCGGCTGCGCGCGGCGGCGCGGCCCGCGGAGGCCCGGGACGGCACGGTCGAGGCCATGGCGGCCGTGCGCGCCTACTACGCGGGCGACGTGACGGCGATCGACGACGTCGCGGTGCACCAGGTCGGCACGGTCGGTCAGCTCGCCGGGTGGCGCGCGCTGCGGAGCATCGCGCCCGGCGCGCCGCTCACCTACACGGAGTTCGCGATCGTCCTGGGCTCTCCGCGGGCGGTGCGGGCGGCCGCATCCATCTGCGCCCGGAACGCACCCGCGCTGTTCGTGCCGTGCCACCGCGTGCTTCGCACCGGGGGAGCGCTCGGCGGCTTCGCCTGGGGGCTCGACGTCAAGCGCAGCCTTCTCGACCGCGAGCGCGGCGAGCGCGGCGAGCTCGTCGTGCACCGGACGACTTGAGCGTCGAGGGCGTCGTGCGGCGGACGGTCTGAGCGCGGCGAGCACCGTCCCGGGAAGGGTGTGGCGCTCGCGCGTGTTGCATCCAGCGAATCCACAGGCATATTCTGGAGGGCTGCTCTCCCTCCGCATGCGCCCCGCCGATCGCGGGGCTCCGGACCTGCGCCACGCACCCCCCAGGAACCATGACACCCTCTTCCACGCTCTCCACTCCGCGCGCCCTCGCGCGGTTGCTTCCGTTCGCGCGCCCCGTGCTTCCGCGGCTCATCCTCGGCGCGGTCAGCGCCCTGGCGGCCAGCATCGTCGCGCTCATGATCCCCCTCGTCCTCGAGGGCGTCGTCGGCGGCCCGATCGCTTCGGGCGACCCCGGCCAGATCCTGTGGGGCGCGATCGCGGTCCTCGCCCTGGGATTGGCGGAGGCGATTCTCGTGTGGGCGCGGCGCTGGTTCGTGCTCGCGCCCTCGACGCACATCGAGTACGAGTTGCGCACCGGGTTCTACCGACGGCTGCAGCGTCTCCCGGTCTCGTTCCACGACCGCTGGCAGTCCGGACAGCTGCTGAGCCGCATGATGCAGGACATCAGCCTCATCCGCCGCTGGCTCGCGTTCGGCCTCATCCTGCTGGTCGTCAACGTGCTCACGATCGCCATCGGCACCGTGCTGCTGTTCCAGTGGCACTGGCTGCTCGGTGTGATCTTCCTGATCTTCTCCGCGCCGCTCTGGTACGCCGGCTTCCACTTCGAGAAGCAGTACGGCACGCTCGCCCGGCAGAGTCAGGACCAGGCCGGCGATCTGGCGACGTCGGTCGAGGAGAGCGTGCACGGCATCCGCGTGCTGAAGGCCTTCGGTCGGGGCGGGCACGCGCTGGCGAAGTTCACCCGCCAGGCCGAGACGCTGCGTCAGACCGAGCTCCGCAAGGCTCGGGCGATCGGGCAGATCTGGTTCTGGCTCGTGCTGCTGCCGGAGATCGCCTTCGCGTTCTGCCTGGGCGCCGGCATCGTGCTCGCCAGCCTCGGTGAGCTCTCGGTCGCGCAGCTGTTCGCCTTCTTCGCGATGGCGACCGTGCTGCGGTGGCCGATGGAATCCATCGGCTTCCTCTTCTCCTTCATGCTCGACGCCCGCACGGCCACCGACCGTATCTACGAGGTGTTCGACGAGGAGAACACGATCGTCGATCCGGCCGCGCCGAAGACGATCCCGACGGCGCGCGGGCGACTCGTGTTCGAGGACGCGCACTTCCGCTATCAGGATGCGCCCGAGACGCAGCGCGACCTCCTAGACGGGGTCGACCTCGCGCTCGAGCCGGGCGAGACGATGGCTCTCGTCGGTCTCACGGGTTCCGGCAAGACCACCCTCACGACGCTCCCCGCGCGGCTCTACGACGTGACGGGCGGTCGGGTCACGCTCGACGGCGTCGACGTCCGCGACCTGACGCTCGAAGAGCTCCGCACCCATGTGGCGATGGCGTTCGAGGACGCGACGCTCTTCTCCGCAAGCGTCCGCGAGAACGTGCTGCTCGGTCGGGACGACCTCGATCCGGCCTCGCCGGAGGGCGAGCGGGTGATGCGCGAGGCTCTCACGATCGCGCAGGCCGGCTTCGTCGACGAGCTTCCCCGTGGCGTTGACACCGTCATCGGCGAGGAGGGCCTGAGCCTCTCCGGCGGCCAGCGCCAGCGCCTCGCCCTCGCCCGTGCGGTCGCGGCGCGCCCGGCCGTGCTGGTGCTCGACGACCCGCTGTCGGCCCTCGATGTCGACACCGAGGCGCTCGTGGAAGAGGCGCTTCGTCGCGTGCTCGCCGAGACCACCGCGCTCATCATCGCCCACCGCCCGTCGACGGTCGCGCTCGCCGACCGCGTCGCGCTCATGGAGCACGGCCGGGTCACCGCGGTCGGCACGCATTCCGAGCTCATGCGCACCTCGGACCACTACCGCTACGTCATCTCCAGTCTCGACAGCGATGACGCGGATGCAGCCCACGAAGGAGTCGCGTCATGACGACCGTCACCGGAACCGGCGGAGAAGACCGCTCCGACTACACGCGTGAAGAGAGCCGCCACATCCGGCGCCGGTCGCTGCGCCTGCTCGGCTCGCTCGTGACACCGCTGCGCGGGCATCTGATCCTCGCGGCGCTCGTGCTCGTCGTCTCGACGGCGCTCCGTGTGATCGGCCCGGCACTCATCGCCTACGGCATCGACACGGCGCTTCCTGCGGTGATCGACCGGATGGACTGGATGCCGGCGATCGGCGTGTTCGCCGTGTACCTCGTGTCCGCCATCGGCGGGGCGGGGCTCATCGGCTGGTACGTGGTCGTCGCCGCGCGGCTCACCCAGGCGGTCATGATGGACCTCCGCACGCGCATCTTCCGGCACACGCAGCGACTCAGCCTCGAGTTCCACGAGTCGTACACCTCGGGCCGCATCATCTCGCGCCAGACGAGCGACCTCGACACCATCCGCGAACTGCTCGACGGCGGGCTGAACGAACTCGTCTCTGGTGTTCTCTACGGCGGGTTCACCCTCGTCGCGCTGCTGCTGCTTGACTGGGAGAGCGGCGCCGTCCTCGTGATCATGGGCGTGCCGCTGTGGCTGCTCATGCGGTGGTTCTACCGGCGGTCCCAGGTCGTGTACCGCGAGTCGCGGGTCGTGAGCGCGAAGGTTATCGTGCAGTTCGTCGAGAGCATGACCGGCATCCGCGCGGTGAAGGCGTTCCGCAAGGAGCCGCGCAACGACGAGGCTTTCGGCGAGCTGTCGGGTCAGTACCGCGATGTGAACATGCGCTCGATCAAGCTGTTCGGCACGTTCGAGCCGGCCCTCATGGCGATCTCGGCGGCGACGCTCGCGCTCGTGATCCTGTGGGGCGGGCTCCGCGTCTCGAGCGGCGAGTTGGAGGTCGGTGTGCTGCTGGCCGCGGTGCTGTACGTGCGTAACTTCTTCTCGCCGCTGCAGGAAGTGGCGATGTTCCTCAACTCGTACCAGTCCGCCGCCGCGGCGCTCGAGAAGGTGTCGGGCGTGCTGGAGGAGGAGCCGTCGGTGCCCGATCCGGTGACGCCGGTCGACCTGCGTTCGGCCCGCGGCGCCATCGGGTTCGACGATGTCGAGTTCGGGTACGGCGACGGCCGGGTCGTTCTGCCGGGCTTCTCGCTCGACGTTCCCGCGGGGCAGACCATCGCTCTCGTGGGCACCACCGGCGCGGGGAAGACGACGCTCGCGAAGCTGGTGTCGCGCTTCTACGACCCGACCGCGGGGCGTGTGACGCTCGATGGCGTGGACCTTCGGGAACTGCATCCGAAGGATCTGCGGCGCGCGATCGTCATGGTGACGCAGGAGGCGTACCTGTTCAGCGGAACGGTCGCCGACAACATCGCGCTCGGCAAACCCGACGCCACCTTCGAGGAGATCCAGCGGGCGGCGCGGGCTGTCGGCGCCGAGCAGTTCATCGAGGCGCTGCCCGACGGGTACGACACCGACGTGAACAAGCGCGGCGGACGGGTGTCGGCGGGGCAGCGTCAGCTGATCTCGTTCGCCCGCGCCTTCCTCGCCGATCCGGCCGTGCTGATCCTCGACGAGGCGACCGCGTCGCTCGACATCCCGAGCGAGCGGCTCATCCAGGAGGCGCTGCAGACCCTGCTCGCCGACCGCACGGCCATCATCATCGCCCACCGGTTGTCGACCGTCGCGATCGCCGACCGGGTGCTCGTCATGGAGCACGGTCGCATCATCGAGGACGACACCCCGGCCACCCTCATCGCCGGAACCGGTAAGTTCGCCCAGTTGCACGCGGCCTGGCGGGCCTCGCTGGTCTGAGGTGCGTCACCGCCCGTTCAACCGGGCGGCGTAGCGTCGCGCTCGTGCCCCTGCCGCATCCGCCTCCGACCGTCGCCGCGAGCGGTGGGCTCCGGTGGTCGCGCGTGGCGGGTGGGATCGTGATCGTGACGGCGCTGTGCGTGGCCGGGGCGGTGCTCGTTCGTCCGACAGACGTGGGCCCGGGCGCGGCTCCGGCCGCCGTGCCGGTCGTGTCGGCTGCCGTCGCGCCGGTGGCGGAGGCGTTACCGGCGGGGGAGGCCGCGGCGGGAGCTGCCGCCACGGTGGAGAGCGTCTCGGTCGTCGTCGCGCCGGATGCCGGGTGGGTCGAGGCGACGGCCGCGCGCACGGGGATCCCGGTGCGTGCGCTCGAGGCCTACGCGCGCGCCGATCTCGTGATCGATGCCGAACAGCCCGGATGCGGAATCGGGTGGAACACGATCGCCGGGATCGCGGCGATCGAATCCGATCACGGTCGGCACGGCGGTGCGGTGCTCGGGGCCGATGGGTACTCGACCCCGACGATCCGCGGCGCGGCGCTGGACGGCCGCGGGGTCGCGGCGATCCCCGACACCGACGGGGGAGCGTGGGACGGGGATGCGGTCTGGGATCGCGCGGTCGGACCGCTCCAGTTCATCCCCGCCACCTGGAGCACCTGGGGCGCCGACGGGAACGGCGACGGCGCGGCGGATCCGAATCAGATCGATGACGCGGCCCTCGCGGCGGCGCGCTACCTGTGCGCGTCGGGTGAGATGACGACGGTCGGCGGATGGCGCACCGCGGTGTTCAGCTACAACCATCTCGACGTCTACGTCGACGATGTGGCTCGTGTCGCGCAGCAGTACGGGGCGTCCGGCTGAATCCCGGCGGCAGGATCAGATCCGGATGCGGGCGACGATCTCGCCGAACTCGGTCTCATCGAACGGCTCGAATCCGACGCTCCGGAAGAACATCTCCGGACCCTCTTCGCCGGCTTCGTAGATGACGTCGACATGGTCCATGCCGCGCTCGCGCGCCTCGGAGATCAGGCTGTCGACGGCGAATCGTCCGACGCCGCGGCGCTGTTCGTCCGCGTCGACGTTGATGCGCCAGAGGACGGAGCGGAAATGCTCGTTCGAGGAGTCCGCATCCAGGTTCGCGCTCACGAAGCCCACGACCTCGTCGCCGTCGAGCACGACGCGCTGCCAGGTGGTGCGCGGGTCGACCACGGTGGCCGCGACTCCGTAACTGACCGGGGCGAGGAACTGTTCCTGCCCGGGCTTGAGGGACAGCGTGTTCACGGCGACGATCGTCGCGGCGGAGAGCTCTTCGAGGCGCAGTTCCGTCATACCCACAGGCTAGCGCGCACGGCTCCCTCCCCGAAGGGATCGGACCGTGCATTACCGCGCGCCGCGTTCGCGCGCGCTGACAGAGGCGGAAAACTATCTTGACGTCGAGATAGTTTTCGGCCGTGGGGTAGGCTGAACGCACACCCCTGATCGCTTGACGGAGAGACGACACGTGCCTGATTCGACCATCATCTACACGCACACCGATGAGGCTCCGGCGCTCGCCACCGCCTCGTTCCTACCCATCGTCCAGGCGGTCGCCGGGCAAGCGGGTGTGCACATCGAAACGCGCGACATCTCGCTCGCCGGACGCATTCTCGCCGCGTTCCCGCAGCGCCTGACGCCCGAGCAGCTCGTCGGCGACTCGCTCGCCGAGCTCGGCGGCCTCGCGACCCTTCCCGAGGCCAACATCATCAAGCTGCCGAACATCTCGGCATCCATCCCGCAGCTGAAGGCTGCGATCGCGGAGCTCCAGGCGCAGGGTTACGACGTGCCGAACTACCCCGACGAGCCGTCCTCGCTCGATGAGAGCAACATCCGCGCGCGTTACGACCGCATCAAGGGCTCCGCCGTGAACCCGGTGCTGCGCGAGGGCAACAGCGATCGCCGTGCGCCGCTGTCGGTGAAGAACTACGCGCGCAACCACCCGCACCGCAACAAGCCGTTCCCGGCGGGTTCGAAGACGCGGGTCGCGACCCTCGGCCACGACGACTTCCGCTCGAACGAGACCTCGTGGGTCAGCGGCGACGACGACGCGCTCTCGATCCAGCACGTCGCGGCCGACGGCACCGTCACCGAACTGAAGTCGGGCATCAAGGTGCTCCCCGGCGAGATCGTCGACGCCACGTTCCTCTCGGCCGCAGCGCTCGACGCGTTCCTCGCCGAGACGCTCGAGGCAGCGAAGGCCGACGACGTGCTCTACTCGGTGCACCTGAAGGCGACGATGATGAAGGTCAGCGACCCGATCATCTTCGGACACGTGGTCGAGGCGTACTTCGCCGACGTGTTCGCGAAGTACGGCGAGGTGCTCGCCGCAGCGGGCCTCACCCCCGACAACGGACTCGGCTCGATCCTCGCCGGGCTCTCGTCGATCGAGCAGGGCGAAGAGATCGCCGCGGCGATCACCGCCGACCTCGCGAACGGTCCGCGGCTGTCGTACGTCAACTCCGACAAGGGCACCACCAACCTGCACGTCCCCTCCGACGTCATCGTGGATGCCTCGATGCCGGCCCTCGTCCGCAACGGCGGAAAGCTGTGGGGCGTCGACGGCGGCGAGGACGACACCCTCGCCGTGATCCCCGACTCCTCGTACGCCGGTGTCTACCAGGCGGTCATCGACGACGTGATCGCGAACGGTCCGCTCGACCCGGCGACGATCGGTTCCGTGTCGAACGTGGGCCTCATGGCGCAGGCGGCCGAGGAGTACGGCAGCCACGACAAGACCTTCGAGATCGCCGCTCCCGGCGTCGTGCAGGTGCGCACGTCCGCCGGCGATGTCGTGCTCGAGCACCACGTCGAGAAGGGCGACATCTGGCGGGCGACGCAGACGAAGGACATCGCGGTGCGGGACTGGGTGAAGCTCGCGGTGACCCGCGCGCGTGCCACGGGCGTTCCGGCCGTGTTCTGGCTCGACGAGACCCGCGCGCACGACGCGCAGCTCATCGCGAAGGTCACGCGCTACCTCGCCGACCACGACACCGACGGTCTCCAGCTCGAGATCCTGCCTCCCGCCGAGGCGACCCTGTTCTCGCTCGAGCGGATGCGGCGCGGCGAAGACACCGTGTCGGTCACCGGCAACGTCCTCCGCGACTACCTGACCGATCTGTTCCCGATCCTCGAGGTCGGCACGAGCGCCAAGATGCTCTCGATCGTTCCTCTTCTCGCGGGCGGCGGACTGTTCGAGACCGGCGCGGGCGGCTCCGCCCCCAAGCACGTGCAGCAGCTGTTGTCGGAGGACTACCTCCGCTGGGACTCGCTGGGGGAGTTCTTCGCCCTGGCGGCCTCGCTCGAGCACTACGCGACTTTCACCGGCAACGCGAAGGCGAAGGTGCTCGCCGACACGCTGGATGCGGCGACCGGCACGTTCCTCGAGAACGACAAGTCGCCGGGCCGCGCGCTCGGCACGATCGACAACCGCGGCAGCCACTTCTACCTCGCCCTGTACTGGGTGCGGGAACTCGCCGCCCAGACCGCGGACGCGGAGCTCGCGTCGGCCTTCGCTCCTCTTGCTGAGAAGCTCACGGCGAACGAAGACACGATCGTCGCGGAACTCGTGGCGGTGCAGGGCGCGCCCGTCGAGATCGGCGGCTACTACCACCCCGACGCCGAGCTCGTGACGGCCGTCATGCGGCCGTCGGCCACGCTGAACGGGATCATCGACGCGATCGGCTGATCACCGGAAACGACGGAGGGGGCGGATGCTGCAGCATCCGCCCCCTCCGTCGTTCGGTCTCGCTCAGTGGTGAACGGAGACCTCGGTGCCGTTGGGCGCCCAGTCGAACACGAACTTCGCCTGCGACACCGGCATGTTGACGCAGCCGTGGCTCATCGGGTTGCCGAAGTTGTTGTGCCAGTAGGCGCCGTGGAAGCCCACGTCCGGCGCGAAGTAGGTCACCCAGGGGACGTCCTTCGTGCAGTAGGCCGAGGTCGGGCCGCACCCCATGTCTTGCATGGACACGTGGGCGAAGACCTCGAAGTTGCCGGTGGGCGTCGCGGTGCCCGGAAGACCCGACGACACCGCCCAGCTCTGCACGACCTGGTCGTTCTCGTAGAGGACCGCGCGCTGCGTGGACAGGTTCACATCGATGTGCCGGTACAGCGCCGTCGTCTGGAAGGGCGTCTCGGCGACCGTCAGGCGGTAGGCGGCGTCGCCACCGGCGAGCTGCGCGGCGAACGCGCTCGCGATGCTCGAGGTGTCGTCGAGGCTGCGTCCGGCCAGGCCCGCGGTGAGTTCCCTGAGGGTTTCGCCCGCGGAGTTGGTGACCACCGTGGCGTTGACCGGCGCGCGGTCGACGAGGCTCGGGAGCGTGTCGACGGTCGCCTGGATCGCGCCGGCATCCGCCGCGAGGGCGATGTCGCCGTCGACGTCCGACACGGTGAGCCAGGATGCGGCGACCGCGCGGTCGACCGGCACGGTGCGCTCGTCGCCGACGTAGAAGCCGACCGTGTCGAGCAGGCCGTTCAAGCGCCCGACGGCGGCATCGGCCTCGGGCGTCGTGACCGCGGCTTCGACCGGGACGACCGTCGCGTCGATGCGCGCGGTGCCCGCTCCGCTCGTGAAGGCGTCTTCCAGAGCCGCACGGACGGTCGCGAGGTCGAGACCGGCGCCCTCGGTGGCCGGCGTCGTGACGTAGGAGGCGGATGCAGCGTCGAAAGCGACCGTCGCGTCGACCGGGTCGACGTAGGCCGCGCCCGCGGCAGAGCGCAACGACTCTTCCGCCTGCGTCGCGTCGATGGCCACGTCGGCGTCGATCGGCGCCGAGTTCCACTGGGTCACGTTCCACATCGGGTGCGCGGCGAACGCGGCTTCGGCGAGGGCCCGAGCATCGACCGTCGCGCCGAGGTCGGCTCCCGTGACGGTGGCGACACCATCCGCGGTCTCGAGCTCGACGGTCGTTCCGGCCAGGCGCGCCTGGAGGGCGTCGGCGGCGGCGCCCACCGTGAGGCCGCCGACCGGGACTCCGGCGACCGCCGTTCCGGGGGCGATGAGGATGAGGGAGAGCACGGCGGCCGCAGCCGCGACGACGCCGCCGGGGATGCCGAGCCAGAGTCCGAGGTGCCGCTTCTTCGCGGCCGGCTCTTCCGGTGCCCAGGCATAGGTGGGCGCATCGATATCGCACGAGTCGCCACCCTGGGGCGAAACGGACGTGTCGGTCTGCGGCGTCGGGCCGGTCACGAGATCGGTCACGCGCTCACCCCCTGCGAGTCATGTGTCTTCTCATGGTACGCGACCGCTCGGGCGTGTCGGCAACGATCCGGTCTCGACTGCGGCGCATCTCGATCGTGCGTCCGAAGGTAACGGTCATGTAAAACCGGGTGCCGGTGGTTGCGTTCGATTTGTTTGTAAGGTCTACTAACAAACATGACTGCATCGGAAGTGCAGCGCGGCTCTTCCTCCTCGGGTTCCGCGCACCCTCGCACCGACCTCACCTCCCTCCCGGCCACCGGCCGTGCCCGACGGGGTGCCGCGAAGGTGCTGCCGGAGCACGCCCGCGGCCACAACCGCTCGCTCGTGCTGCAGACGCTGTTCCACGCCGGAGCCATGAGCCGGGCCGATCTCTCTCGGGAGACCGGCCTCACCCGCGTCACCATCTCGGACCTCGTCGCCGAGCTCATCACCGACGGCTTCATCACCGAGAAGGGGCCGCGGGAGTCCGCCCGCCCCGGCAAACCCGCGATCCTCGTGGACGTGGACCGCACCGGCCACCGCATCGTCGGCATCGACCTGTCGGGCAACGACGTCTTCATCGGCGCCATCCTCACCCTCGACGGCGACATCGTCGCGCGGCGCGAGGTGCCGCATCCGGCCGACGCGGCCGACGTGCTCGACACCGTGATCGATCTCGCCCGCGCCCTCGTGGCGGACGCCCGCGAGCCCGTGCTCGGAATCGGCATCGGAACGCCGGGCGTTATCGATGACCGGGGAGTCGTGCTCACGGCGCCGAACCTCGGCTGGGTCGGCTTCGATCTCGAGGGAGTCCTCGTCGAGGCGCTCGGTCTTCCGGTGCTGGTCGCGAACGACGCGAACGCGGCGGTGCTCGCGGAATACACGTTCGGCGGCGCGAACGAGGACGTGCTGCTCGTGAAGGTCGGCAGCGGTGTCGGCTCGGGCCTGCTCACGGGCGGACAGCCGATGCGCGGCAGCCGCTTCGCCGCAGGCGAGATCGGGCACGTCACTGTCGGCACCGACGGCGGCCCGCAGTGCGCGTGCGGCAAAGTCGGATGCCTCGAAGCGTGGCTTTCGGTGCCCTCGCTCAGCGCGCGGCTCGCGCAGGAGTCCGACCCGGAGGCCCGATCGCTCGTGCTGCGCGACGCGGGGGAGCGCCTGGGCATCGCCCTCGCCCCCGTCGTCGGCGCCCTCGACCTGTCGGAGATCGTGCTCTCCGGCCCCCCTGAACTCCTCGACGGT
Source organism: Microbacterium sp. cx-55 (assembly GCF_021117345.1). Classification (NCBI taxonomy): domain Bacteria; kingdom Bacillati; phylum Actinomycetota; class Actinomycetes; order Micrococcales; family Microbacteriaceae; genus Microbacterium; species Microbacterium sp. cx-55. The sequence goes on from NZ_CP088261.1 coordinate 778,767, forward strand.
GTGCTTGCGCAGGCCACCGTCGAGGCCCTCCGCACCCGAACGCTCGCTCCTTTCCACGAGGGCGTCCAGGTACGGATGACGGCGCAAGGCCAGGACATCGTCCTGCGCGGAGCAGCCGTCATGGTCTTGACCGCGAGACTCGGCGTCTCGTAGCGGACCACGCGGGGCGAGCCGTCGGCGCGTCCCACCACCACACCTGAGAGAGAACAGAAGGACAACGCATGAAGAAGTCCCTCGGAGCCGTCGCCCTGTTGGGTGCGTCGGCGCTTACGCTCGCCGGTTGCGCCGGAAGCGGCGGCGGCTCGACCGAGTCGTCATCCGCAGAGATCCGTGTCTGGCTCGCCGGCACCGATACCTCGCAGGACGCGCGCGACTACTTGACCCAGACGTTCGAAGACGAGAATCCGGGCTCCACTCTGGTCATCGAAGAGCAACAGTGGACGGGTCTGGTCGACAAGCTGACCACCAGCCTGTCCTCGAACGACAGCCCCGACGTCGTCGAGATGGGCAACACCCAGGCGCCCGCCTTCACCTCCAGCGGCGCGCTCCTCAGCCTCGACGACATCGCCGCCGATCTCGGCGGAGACGACCTGCTGCCCGGCTTCGTGGAGGCCGGTACGTGGGACGGCACGCTGTACGCGGTGCCCTACTACTCCGGCGCACGCGTGGTGTTCTACAACACGGCCCAGTACGCCCAGGCGGGCGTCGCGGTGCCGACGACGCTCGACGAGTACGTGTCGAACGCCGTCACCCTCGCGGGTGCGCTGCCCGGTGTGTCCGGGGTCTACTTCCCCGGCAAGGACTGGTACAACGCGCTTCCCTTCGTCTGGGCGAACGGCGGCGAGGTCGCCGTTCAGGCGGACGACGGCAGCTGGGACGCACAGCTCTCCAGCGACGAGTCGATCGCCGGCCTCACGCAGGTGCAGGAGCTGCAGGAGAAGGCGTCGCTCGCCCCGAAGGACGGCGACGAGACCGAGGGCTGGGTGCCGTTCCGCACGGGCGAGGCCGCGACCTACTCTGCGCCGAGCTGGGCGTACTGGTCGATCGTCGCCGACGAGGACAAGCAGCCCACGCCCCTCACCGACACGACGGGGTACTTCGCCCTGCCGGGCGCGGACGGGGATGCCGCACCGGTGTTCGCCGGTGGCTCCAACATCGGGATCGCCGCGAAGTCCGCGCATCCGGACCTCGCGAAGTCGGCGCTCGAGATCATGCTGAGCGACGAGTACCAGTCGATCCTCGCCGAAGGCGGCCTGGTGCCGGCGAAGACGTCGCTCGGTGACAAGGTCGCTGCGGCGACGCCCGAGCTCGCGACCGTCATCGCCGAGGCCGCGGCCAACGCCAAGCTGACTCCGGCGTCGCCGAAGTGGGCGGATGTGGAAGCGCAGGGCGTCATGCAGGACCTGTTCGTCAACATCGCGAACGGCGGCGACGTGGCGTCGCTCGCCGCAGCGGCCGACGAGCAGATCGAATCCATCCTGAACGGCTGATCGCGACCCCGCGCCCGGCGTCATCCGCCGGGCGCGAGGCGCCGCATCCGAGTACACGTCCGATCGTCCGAGGAGTTCCATGTCCGTCCAGGCCCCGCCTGCCCCGCCGACGCGGGGACCGGAGAGCGTGCACGACGCGCCCGCCCCGCCGCGCCGGCGCCGCGCGCAGAAAGCGCCGCTCCTGCTGATCGCGCCGGCGCTCATCATGCTCGTCGTGTTCATCGGCTGGCCCCTCGTGCAGATGATCGTCATGTCGTTCCAGGAGTTCGGGCGCCCGCAGATCTTCGGCGCCCCGGCGCCGTTCGTCGGCCTGGCGAACTACGTCGCGGTGCTCGGCGACTCGCAGTTCTGGCTCGTCCTCGCCCGCAGCATCGCCCTCTGCGTCGTCTGCGTCGCGCTCACCATGACCCTCGGCGTGCTCGTCGCGCTGCTGATGGCCAAACTCGGCCGGGTCATGCGGCTCGCGGTCTCTCTCGCGCTGCTGCTGGCGTGGGCGATGCCCGCGCTCACCGCGACGATCGTGTGGGGCTGGATCTTCGACACCCAGTACGGTCTCGTGAACTATGCGCTGACCCAGCTCACCGGCACCGACTGGACCGGGCACAGCTGGCTCATCGAACCGCTCAGCTTCTTCACGGTGGCCGCGATCATCATCACGTGGGGGGCGATCCCGTTCGTCGCCTTCTCGGTGTACGCGGGACTCAGTCAGATCCCCACCGAGGTGACGGAGGCCGCATCGCTCGACGGTGCCGGCGCCGTCGCACGCTTCCGCTTCATCCTGCTGCCGTATCTGCGGTCGATCCTCTTCGTCCTGCTGATCCTGCAGGTCATCTGGGATCTGCGGGTGTTCGCGCAGATCTACGCCCTGCAGACGATCGGCGGCGTCCGCGCCGACACCAACACGATCGGCGTCTACATCTACAGCGTCTCGATGGCGTCCGGCGACCTCGGCTCCGGGGGCGCGATCTCCGTCATCCTCGTCGTCGTCATGCTGCTCATCTCGGCCGCCTACATCCGTTCGATGCTGCGTGAGGACAACGCATGACCGCGCCCGCCGTCCGCATCCGTCCCTCCAGCGTGGGCGCTCGCCGCATCCGTCCGGGGCGCGTGCTCCTGAACCTGGCCGCCCTCGTCGTCATCGTCTGCGCGGTGTTCCCCGTGTACTGGATGGTGAACACGTCGCTCCTGCCCTCGTCGGCGACCAAGACCGCGACGCCGCACCTGTGGCCCGACCAGTTCACGCTGCGCAACTACGCGACCGCGTTCGCGGACGGCGGTTTCGTCGCCGCGCTCGGTGTGTCGGTCTCCGTCACCCTCCTCGCGCTCGTCGTCAGCCTCGTCTTCGCGTTCCTCGCGGCGGTGGCGGTATCGCGCTTCCGGTTCCGCAGTCGGAAGACGTTCATCGTCGCGATCCTCGTGGTGCAGATGATCCCGGCCGAGGCGCTCATCATCTCCACGTTCCGCGTGCTCGACAGCTGGGCGCTCGTCAACACGATCATCGGCCTCACGTTCGTCTACGTGGCGCTCGTGCTGCCCTTCACGATCTGGACCCTCCGCGGATTCGTGAACGGCGTGCCGGCCGAGCTCGAAGAGGCCGCGATGATCGACGGATGCAGCCGCACCGGCGCGTTCTGGCGGGTCACGTTCCCGCTCCTGGCTCCCGGTCTCGTCTCCACCGGGGTGTTCGCGTTCATCCAGGCGTGGAACGAGTTCGTCTTCGCGCTCGTGATCATGACCCGCCCCGAATCGCAGACCCTGCCGATCTGGCTCCGGAGCTTCGTGCAGGTGACGAAGGCCACCGACTGGTCGGTCGTGATGGCCGCGTCGACCCTGATGGCGATCCCCGTCATCATCTTCTTCCTGCTCGTGCAGCACCGCATGGCCAGCGGGCTCATGTCGGGCGCGGTGAAGGGGTGATGCGCGTCGGACTCGACGTCGGCGGCACCAAAACGGATGCGGTCGTCGTCGACGCGCACGATGCGGTGATCGGCAGCGTCCGGCTGCCCACGCTCTGGGGGCCGGACGGCGTCGCCCGCACGGTCGTCGATGCGGTCGCCGCGCTCGGCGCACGTGCGGGTGTCGACCCGGGATCGTTCGCCTCCGTGGGTATCGGGATGCCGGGGCAGGTGCGTCCAAGCACCATGCGCGTGTCGCACGCCCTGAATCTCGGCATCGATCGGATGGACGTGCGCGAGACCCTCGCGCCGCTGCTCGGACTGCCGGTGCGCGTGGAGAACGACGTCAAGGCCGCCGCGGTGGGCGCGGCCGTGCTGCAGGGGCGCGACAGCATCGCGTACCTGAACCTCGGCACCGGCGTCGCCGCGGGCATCGTCGTGGGCGGCCGGGTCTGGCGCGGACGCCGCGGCGCCGCGGGCGAGGTCGGGCACATCTCGATCGACCCGCACGGCCCCGAATGCCGGTGCGGGGGGCGCGGATGCATCGAGTCGCTCGCGGGCGGCGCATCGATCGCCGCACGATGGGAGCGGCCGGGGGAGTACCCGGTACGCGACGTGTTCGACGCGGCCGACGGCGGTGACGTCCTCGCAATCGAGCTGCGCGCGGGCCTGGCTTCCGCGGTGGCGGCGGCGGTCCGCATCCTGGTTCTCACCGCCGACGTCGACGCCGTCGTGCTCGGCGGCGGGCTCACCGCGCTCGCCGACCGGATGCTGCCCGAGGTTCGCGCGGCGCTGTCGCGCGGGGCGGCCGGCTCGCCGTTCCTCCGCTCCCTCGCCCTCGCGGATCGGGTCGAAGTTCTGCCGCCGGGGTCTCCCGCGGCGGCGCTGGGGGCGGCGATCGTGGGCGGAACCCGAGACACGGAAGAGGTGGTCGTTCATGGCTGAGGTCGTCATCGTGGAGTCCGAGGCGGAGGCGGGGGCGCTCGTCGCCGACGAGATCGCCCGCCGGGTCGCCGCGCGGCCCGACGCCGTGCTCGGACTGGCGACCGGGTCCACCCCGCTCCCCGTGTACGAGGCGCTGACCTCCCGTCTGGCGGGTGTCGATGTTTCGCAGGTGCGCGGCTTCGCGCTCGACGAGTACGTCGGCCTCGACCCGCAGCATCCGGAGAGCTACCGTTCCGTCATCCACCGAGAGGTCGTGGTCCCGCTCGGCCTCGACGCGGATCGGGTGCAGGTGCCCGATGGGCGGCTCGCCGGGATCGAGACGGCGGGCGACGAGTACGAACGGGCGATTCGGGCCGCGGGAGGGGTGGACCTGCAGATCCTCGGGATCGGCACCGACGGCCACATCGCCTTCAACGAGCCCGGCTCGTCGTTCGCGTCGCTCACGCGGGTGAAGACCCTGACGGCGCAGACCCGCGCCGACAACGCGCGCTTCTTCGCCCACCCGGACGACGTGCCCCGCCACTGCATCACGCAGGGGCTCGGCACGATCCTGCGCGCAGGACACCTCGTGCTGCTCGCGTTCGGGCAGGGGAAAGCGGATGCGGTCGCCGGCGCGGTCGAGGGGTCCCTCACGGCGATGCTGCCCGGGTCGGCGATTCAGCTGCATCCGCACGCGACGGTCATCGTCGACGCCGCGGCGGCGTCGCGGCTGCGCCTCGCGGACTACTACCGTGCGGCGTGGCGCGACAAGCCGGACTGGCAAGGGCTCTGAGTCCCGGGGCTCCGGGGCGCCGGAGGCGACTCGGGCGCGGTGGCAGGTCGGGCGAAGCGGCGGCAGGTCAGGCGAAACGGTGCCGGCTCAGGTGAAGCGGCGTCGGCCGGCGATGGCGCCGACCGTGATCGCGATGACGGCGTAGACGACGCCGACCCAGGTGAGGCCCATCGCCCAGAACGCCGCGGTCGCCCCGGCGTACACGAGCAGCTCGACGATCGCCCGTACGAACGGGTGCACGGAGAAGACGGCCCGCGGCGACACGAAGAGCGCCCACAGCAGGATCGCGGCGACGGGCGTCCCGATGCCGGCGACGATGTTCCATGGGAACACCCAGAAGACGAAGCCCCACACCGCGAGCACGATGAACGCGACGATCTCGCAGACGAACGAGAGCACCTCGACCGCGCTGAGCGGTCGGCGCGTGCCCGCGGGCAATTCGTTCGCCGCCGACCCGTCGCCGCCGGTCGAGAGCGGGGCGGAGGAAGGAGCGGGGCGCGGATCGGTCACGAATTCCATTCTACGAGCGCGACGCGGCTCCCCGATCCGGGACGCCGGCGGTCCAGACCCCGTGCACGCGCAGGTCGTCCGACAACAGCACGAGATCGCCGAGGGCGCCCGGGACGAGCCGCCCGAGGTCCGCGCGACCGATCGCCCGCGCCGGGGTCGTCGTCAGGGCCTGCACCGCGACGGCCAGCGGAACACCCGCTCCCACCGCGACCCGGAGTGCGGCGTCCTGGGTCAGGGTCGAGCCCGCGATGGTGTCGGTGCCCGCGATCCGCACCTCACCGCCGCGCACCGTGACGTCGAGGCCGCCGAGCAGATAGTCGCCCTCGGGCGCGCCCGCCGCCGCCATGGCGTCGGTCACGAGCGCGATGCGGCCGGGGGCCGTGGCGCACAGCATCCGCACGATGATCGGATGCAGGTGCACGCCGTCGGCGATGACCTCGAGCGTGATCCGGTCGTCGGCGAGGGCGGCGCCCACCGGCCCGGGGCTGCGGTGATGGAGCCCCGGCATCGCGTTGAAGGCGTGCGTGAGGATCGTCGCCCCGGCATCGAACGCGGCCGCGGCGGTGGCGGCGTCGGCCGCCGTATGACCGATGGCCGCGGCCGCCCCGTGCTCGACCACCCGGCGCACCGCGTCGAGCCCGCCGGCGAGCTCGGGCGCGAGCGTCACCTGGCGGATCGTGCCGGTCCCCGCATCCAGCAGACGATCGAGCGCATCGGGGGCGGGCGCGCGCAGCAGGTCGCCGTCGTGCGCACCGCGGTGGCCCGGGTCGAGGAACGGGCCCTCGAGATGCGAGCCGAGCACATCGGCGTCGGTGCGGGTGAGGTCCGCGACCAGGCGGACGCGTGCGGCGAGGTCGGGAAGCGGCGCCGTTACGAGCGAGATCACCGCGCGCGTCGTGCCGTGCGCGCGGTGCAGGGCACGCGCGGTGCGGATGGCGTCCACGCCGTCGTCGTTGGCGCGGCCCCCGCCGCCGTGGCCGTGCAGGTCGATGAATCCGGCCGTCAGCACGGCGCCCGCGCCGGCCCGCGCCGCGGCGTCCACGATCGTCGTCTCGGGCGACACGGATGCTCGCCACGAGTCCCCGGTTCCGGATGCGGTCACCCGCCCCTCGGTGACGTGCACCCAGCCGTTCTCGGTCACGACGCCGTCGTCGACGACGCGCGCCGAATGGACGATGAGGGTCACGACGCGGACCCCGCTGCGGATTCGGCGGGGGACGCGGACCCGGCGGGATCGGAGTCGGCCGCCGCGGATTCGGACTCGGCTGCGGCCTCGGCTCCTGCGACGGGCGGCGGTGACGCGATGCGGCCGGCGCGGATGCCCGCATCCGCCCACAGCTCAGCGAGTACGGCCACCCGTTCCCGGAACGCGGGCCAGGTGCGCTCGGGGCCGTCGGCCGCCGACCACGCGATCTCGGCCGCCGCGGCGATCCGCGGGTAGACCATGGCTTCGATGTCGGCCTCGGTCGCGAGGGTCTCGGTCCACAGCGCCGCTTCGACGCCGAGGATGTCGCGGTCCGATGCCCCGGCGATGACACGCGTCGGCTCCCACGAATACGCCGCTTCGAGGCTCGTCGGACCGTTCGCCCACTCGAGCCCGAGGGCGGACTGCGCGTCGGGTTTCATGTCGAGGTAGATCGCATCGGCGGGGGAGAGGATGAGGCGACCGCCGCCGGCGATGAACCCGCGGGCATCCTCGTCCGCGCCGTCGATCGGCGTGACGAAGCCCCAGTACTGCCCGATCGTTCCGGGCGCGATCCTCGCGACGCGACCCGCCTCGTGCCAGGCGACCGGGGTCTTTCCGAGCCCCGCCACGATCTCGGTCGCCCGAGTGAGGAAATACGCGTAGTCCTCGGCGGACGTGCCGAGGGCCTCGTCTCCGCCGATGTGCAGGAGGGGGCCGGGGGTGAGCGCGGCGATCTCGCCCAGCACATCCGCGAGGAACTCGTAGGTCGCCTCATCGCAGATGCGGAGCGACGAGAACCCGACCGCGAAGCCCGTGTACGGCTCACCCGGCGTCGGGATGCCGCCCCCGAACGTCGCGGCCGTCTCGGCGACGGAGGCCGAGATCACCGGCGGCTCGACCAGCTCGGGGTAGGCGAGACCGACCGCGTGCGTGTGCCCCGGAAGATCGATCTCGGGAACCACGCGCACGTGCCGCGCCGCCGCGTAGGCGACGAGGTGCGCGTAGTCGGCGCGCGTGAAGTGCCCGCCCGGATCGCCGAGCGCCGACGTCTGCGACCCGCGATGAGCGAGCGCGGGCCGGGACTGCAGCGCGAGGCGCCATCCCTGATCGTCGCTCAGATGCAGGTGCAGCACGTTGAGCTTCAGCGCCGCGATGCGATCGATCAGGCGTTCGACGACGGGGACGGGGAAGAAATGGCGGGCGACGTCCAGCATCATCCCGCGGTGCGCGAACCGCGGAGCGTCGCTGATGTCGGCCGCGGGCAGATCCCATCCGCCCGCATCGTTGTGAGAGAGCAGCTGCACGAGCGTCTGGGCGCCGTAGAAGAGGCCGGCCGCATCCGGGGACTCGAGCGCGACACCACCGGGATCGACCCGGAGCCGATAACCCTCCGGCGCCCCGGTGCCGGTGCGGCGCACAGCGATCGTGCGTCCGGACGCGGCGGCGGCGGCGACGGCGACGGCGACGCGCAGGCGTACGCCGGTGCGGGCGAGGACGAGATCCGCGATGACGGATGCGGCCTCCGCATCGCCGGTGAGAACGACCTCGGGCGACAGGGCGAACGCGCCCGCGCGCGTGCTCAGCGACCGCGGGAAGGGGACCACGCCGAGCACCATGTAAGGAACCCTAACAAAATAGTCCCGGACGCCGCATCCGCTATGCTCGTTCCTGTCGCGACTGGCGTTGAGGTGGGCCACCACCGGGGAGCGAACGACACGGTATTCGGCCGTACGCCTGGGCCGATGCGGAACCTCTCTCATCCGATACCGCTGTCAAGGAGTGTCATGACCGACCCGCTCTTCACCGCCCCGCTCGCCGAGGTCGACCCCGAGATCGCCCAGGTGCTCGAGCGCGAACTCGACCGCCAGCGCGGCTACCTCGAGATGATCGCGTCCGAGAACTTCGTGCCCGTCGCCGTCCTGCAGTCGCAGGGGTCGGTGCTGACGAACAAGTACGCCGAGGGATACCCGGGTCGCCGGTACTACGGCGGCTGCGAAGAGGTCGACGTCGCCGAAGAACTCGCGATCGAGCGCGCCAAGACGCTGTTCGGTGCCGGGTTCGCGAACGTCCAGCCGCACTCCGGCGCCTCGGCCAACGCGGCCGTGCTGCACGCGATCGCCCGCCCCGGAGACACCCTCCTCGGCCTTTCGCTGGATCACGGCGGGCACCTGACCCACGGGATGAAGCTGAACTTCTCCGGGCGGCTCTACGACATCGTCGCCTACGGCGTCGACGCCGAGACCTCCCTCATCGACATGGACGAGGTGCACCGCCTCGCCGTGGAGCACAAGCCGAAGGTCATCATCGCCGGCTGGTCGGCCTACCCGCGTCAGCTCGACTTCGCGCGCTTCCGTGAGATCGCCGACGAGGTCGGCGCGTACCTGTGGGTCGACATGGCGCACTTCGCGGGCCTCGTCGCCGCGGGCGTGCACCCGAACCCGGTGCCGCACGCGCACGTCGTCTCGTCGACCGTGCACAAGACGATCGGCGGACCGCGCTCGGGCTTCATCCTGAGCAACGACGCCGACATCGCGAAGAAGATCAACTCGGCCGTCTTCCCCGGGCAGCAGGGCGGCCCGCTCATGCACGTCATCGCGGCGAAGGCCACGGCCTTCAAGCTCGCCGGCACCCCCGAGTTCCGCGAGCGCCAGGAGCGCACCATCCGCGGCGCGCAGATCCTCGCCGAGCGGCTCACGCAGCCCGACGTGGCGGCGGCGGGAATCACGCTCCGCTCCGGCGGAACCGACGTGCACCTCGTGCTCGTGGACCTGCGCGACGCGGCGATCGACGGCAAGCAGGCCGAAGACCTGCTGCACGATATCCACATCACGGTGAACCGCAACTCGGTGCCGAACGACCCCCGCCCGCCGATGGTGACGTCGGGGCTCCGGATCGGCACGCCCGCGCTCGCCACCCGCGGCTTCGGCGACGCCGAGTTCACCGAGGTCGCCGAGGTGATCGCGCAGGCGCTGCTTCCGGATGCGGACGTCGAGGCGCTGCGCGTGCGCGTCGCCGCCCTCACCGCCGCGTTCCCGCTGTACCCCGGCCTGCAGCAGTAACCCCGGCTGCGTGCCCCCCGCATCCCGACTCTCGGTTGCGGGTTGCCGCGCAGCATCCCTCCCGGCATAGTGATTCGAACGCCCCTGCCGCGAGACGGGATGTTCGCGCCGAGACCGTGGGGTAACCCCTCCGTCTCGGCGCGAAGAACCCGTCTCGCGGTCCGGGGGGTGCGGGATCGCCGCCACGACGACGTGAGGAACACAGACACATGACCGCTCAGAAGCTCGACGGAAAAGCGACCGCCGCGGCGATCAAGGAGGAGCTCCGCGTCCGCGTGGCTGCGCTCGCCGAGAAGGGCGTCACGCCCGGAATCGCGACCGTGCTCGTGGGCGCCGATCCGGCCTCCCAGCTCTACGTCGGTATGAAGCACCGCCAGTCCGAGGCGATCGGGATGAACTCGATCCAGCGCGAGCTGCCCGCCGACGCGACGCAGGAGCAGGTCGAAGCGCTCATCGACGAGCTGAACGCCGATCCGACCTGCCACGGCTACATCGTGCAGCTCCCGCTCCCGAAGCATCTCGACACCGACGCGATCCTCGAGCGGATCGACCCGGCGAAGGATGCGGACGGCCTGCACCCGACGAACCTCGGCCGGCTCGTGCTGAATGTAAACGCGCCGATCACCTCGCCGCTGCCGTGCACGCCCCGCGGTGTCATCGAACTGCTGCGCCGCAACGGCTACGACCTCGGCGGAAAACACGTCGTGGTCGTCGGTCGCGGCGTCACGATCGGCCGGTCGATCGGGCTGCTGCTCACGCGTCGCGACGTGAACGCCACCGTGACGCTCACGCATACCGGCACCGAGGACATGTCGCAGTACCTCCGGCAGGCCGACGTCATCGTCGCGGCGGCGGGCGTGAAGCACCTCGTGCGGGCCCAGGACGTGAAGCCGGGCGCCGCGGTGCTGGACGTCGGCGTCACGCGCGAGGACGACCCCGAGTCGGGGACGCAGAAGGTCTACGGCGACGTGGATCCGGATGTGGCCGAGGTCGCCGGGTGGCTCTCGCCCAACCCCGGCGGCGTCGGGCCGATGACCGTGGCCCTGCTCATGCTCAACGTCGTCGAGGCCGCGGAGCGCGCCGCATCCTGAGCCCGCGCGGATCGTGAACCCGCGCCGTGTGCGGAGCGCGCAGCGGATCGTGAACCCCCGCCGCGTGCGGAGCCCGCGGCGGATCGTGAACTTGCGCCGCGTGCGGAGCCCGCGGCGCGACGGGCGCGCGGCCGGACGTGGTATCAACGGAGGATGCTGACCCTCACCGGCGCCGACCGCATCCTGATCGATCCGCAGACGGAACGGGGCGGCACGCTGTCGGTCGGGCCCGACGGGCGCATCGCCGCCGAACCGTCCGCGGACCCGGATGCGGTCCACCTCGACGTGAGTGGCTGCGTCGTCACCGCGGGGCTCGTCAATGCGCACCATCACCTGCTGCAGAGCGGGTTCCGAACCCTTCCCGACACGCGGGGCGCCGCGATGCGCGACTGGTTGCCGGCGATGGCAGGGGCATATGCCGCAGCCGGCATCGACGCATCGCTGACCCGTGCGACGGCCGCCGTGGGGGTCGCGGAGTCGCTGCTCTCCGGCGTCACGACGGTGGCCGACCACCAGCTGAACTGGCCCGCACCGGGCGAATCTGCAGACCCTGTGGCGGAGACGGTCGAGATCGCGCGGGCGATCTCCGCGGCGGCCGCGTCGCTGGGGGCACGGCTGGTCTTCGTCCGCGGGTCGGCGCGCGATGACCCCGCACTCGCCGCGGCCAGCGCGGACGCGATCATCGACGACCTGCTGCCCCGCGGCCATGTCGGCGGCGTCACGGACGACGGGATGCGGCAGATCGCCGTCGGGCCCGCGGGCGTGCACTCGGACGGCGAGGCGACCTTCCGAGCGCTCGGCGAGGTGGCCGCCCGTCACGGTGTGCGCCGACGCACCCAGGCCAACGAGCAGGTGGACACCGAGATCGCTCTGGCGCGGTACGGCCGGCGACCGCTCGACCTGCTCGAGGAATGGGGGTGGCTCGCGCCCGACGTCACGATCGCGCACCTCTGCGACGTCACCCCGGACGAGATCGACCGGCTCGCCGCGGCGGGGGTGAGTGCGACGCACGCCCCCGGATGCGACGTGCCGATGGGATGGGGCATCGCTCCGGTGGCCCGGCTGCGCGAGGCGGGCCTCCGCGTCGGGTTGGGCACATCGGGCGGCGGCTCGAACGACGCCGGACACCTGCTGGCGGACGCGCGTCTCGCGATGCAGATCTCGGGCCTCGTCGGCCCGCAGCTCCCCGCCCGCGCGGTGCTCGGGATGGCGACGGAGGATGGCGCCGTCGGGCTCGGTCGCGCCGACCTCGGGCACCTCCGGGTCGGGGCCCGCGCCGACATCTGCGTCTGGGATGTCTCCGGGGTCGCGGATGCGGGCGTCGCCGACCCGGTCGCGGGGCTTCTCTGGGCCTCGCCCGGCCGTCGTCCCCGGCACGTGGTGGTGGGCGGCCGCGTGGTCGTCCGGGACTATCGCCTCGTCGGCCACGACGAACACGCCATCGTCGCGGCGCTCCGCGCGCGCCTGCAGAGCTGACGCGAACGCCAGCCGCCGCGACCTCGGGCTCACACGAACGCCAGCCGCGGCTGACGCGGGCGAACCCGCCGCGGCAGCCTCCGATCCGCGCGGATCAGAGGTCGAGCACGATGAGCGGGCACGCCGCCCGGGAGACGCAGATCATCATGACGTCGCCGTGCTCCTGCTCGAGGGGGGTGAGCACCGAGTCCCGGTGCTCGACCTCACCCTCGAGGACCGGTACCTCGCAGGTGCCGCACGTGCCGCGGCGGCAGCTGGACAGCACGATCGTCTCGGGGGACTGCTGCCGGATGGCGTCGAGGATCGACTGGTCCGGCGCCACGGTCACGATGTCGCCGCTCGCGGCGAGTTCCACCTCGAACGGCGCGGTCCACACCGGAGCGCCGAACACCTTCGCCTCGAACCGTTCGACGTGCAGTGCCTCGTCGGCGCGTTCGGCGAAGACCTCCTCGAGCGCTTCGAGAAGACGCGCCGGTCCGCAGGCGTAGACGACGCCGTCCGGCCCGACCTCGGCGGCGAGCGCGGCGGGGGAGAGGCGCGCGCCCTCGTCGGCGGCGTGCACCCGCATCCGATCGGGGAATGCGGTGACGAGCTCGTCCACGAACGCCATGGTGCGACGTGACCGGCCCGCGTAGTCGAGGTGCCAGTCGACGCCCGCGGCCTCGGCCGCCGTCACCATGCTGCGGATCGCGGTGATGCCGATCCCGCCCGCAACGAAGCGGTACCGCGTTCCTGCCACCGGTTCGAAGGCGAAGTGGTTGCGCGGGCCCCGGACGCGCACGCGCTGACCGACGCTCACCTCGTCGTGGATGCGCGTCGATCCGCCCCGGCCCGCCCGCTCGCGGAGCACGGCGATCCGCCACGTCCCGCGGTCTGCGGGGTCGCTGCAGAGCGAGTACTGCCGTTCGACCGGGTCGCCCCCGGCGCCGTTCGGGGCGGGGAGGATCACGTCGACATGGGATCCGGCCGTCCAGGCCGGCAGGTCGCGGCCGTTCGGGGAGGCGAGGTCGAAGGCGACGACGCCGTCGGCCAGGTCGGTGCGTCCGGTCACGATCAGATCGCGCTCGACGTCGCTGAAGTAACTCACATCTCTCCTCGCCGTTCGGCCATTCACGCTATCCGCGGCATCCGTCCGACGCGCGCTGCGCGGCATCGTTTAACAGCCCGGCAACACGAGCCGTCGCACATCGAAACACGCTGCGCGTTGAATGCTGCCACATCAATTGTTGGTCACGCCAACAGGATTCGATGACAGTGTCGACAGGAAGGCGAGGGTCGTGAGCATCCATCCCGAGGATCTCGAAGCCGGTCAGCAGGTGGCGCGCCTGGACGGCGTGACCCTGCCCGACGGCACGACCGCGACGGTGCACATCACCGACGGCGCCCTGACCGACGGGCGCCAGGATGGCGCTCCGACCGGGCGCGTCAGCGCGGGGACGGATGCGGACGGCACCGAGTGGCTGCTGCTGCCGCCCGCCGCCGACCTGCACGCGCACATCGACAAGGCGTATACGTGGAGCCTCGCGGGTGAACCCGAAGGATCGCTCGAGGATGCCGTCGCGTGCTGGCGCGAATTCGGGGCGACGCTCTCGGAGGAGCAGATCGCCGCGCACGCGCGGCGGCAGCTGGATGCCGCCCTCCGGGCCGGCGTCACCACGATCCGCACCCACGTGAACTACCACGAAGGGGCCGACCCGCTACGAGGCATCCGGGCGGTGCTCGCCGCGCGCGAGGACTACCGCGGGCTGGTCGACGTGCAGGTGGTCGCGATGCACGGGCAGATCCACGACGACGGTCTCGTCCGCGACGCCCTCGCCCTCGGGGTCGATCTCGTCGGCGCCGCACCTCACCTCAGCGACGACCCGCGCGGAGAGATCGACCGGGCGGCCGCCTTCGCGGAGGCCGCCGGGATCGGCATCGACCTGCACACCGACGAGACCCTGAACCCCGACTCGCTCGACCTCATCGATCTCGCCGAGCGCACGCGGCACTGGCCGCGGGCGATGACCCGGTCGGCGGGCCACTGTGTGAGCCTCGCGGTCCAGCCGCCGGACCGGCTCGCAGCGGCCCTCGACGCGGCCGCGGAGGCCGGGGTCAGCATCATCGTCAACCCGCTCACCAACCTCTACCTGCAGGGGTGGCAGCATCCGGTCTCGATGCCGCGGGCGATTCCTCCGCTGCGGGCGATCCTCGACGCGGGCGTGGCGCTCGCCGCCGGCGGCGACAACGTGCAGGATCCCTTCAATCCGCTCGGCAACGGAGACATGGTCGACGTCGCCGCATCCCTCGTGATCGCCGGTCACCTCACCCCGCGGACCGCGTGGGACGTCGTGACGGCGGGGCGTTCCCTCGCGGGCCTGCCGCGCGCGACGGGAGCCGTCGGCGACCCGGCCGATTTCGTGCTGGTGCGCTCCGCATCGGTCGCGGCGGCGCTCGCGGAGCGCGCGCCCGATCGGGTCGTCGTCCGCGCCGGCCGCGTCGTGGCGACGCGCCGCACGCACACGACGACCGTGCCCGTCCCGGCGCACGCCGCGCCCCCCGAGAGGCCCGGAATACCCGAGCGACAGAGAAAGGCGGTGCAGGCATGAGCGCGACGCTCACCTCGCCCACGTTGCGTCTGGACGACGTCACGAAGGACTTCACCACCGGCACGCGCGCGCTGACCGGGGTCTCGCTGACGGTCTCCCGGGGCGAGTTCGTCTCGGTCGTCGGGCCCTCCGGATGCGGAAAGTCGACCCTCCTGCGCCTGGCATCGGGTCTGGAGACGATCACGCACGGGACGCTCGACGTCGACGCGGCCGTGACGAGCTTCGTCTTCCAGGACCCGACCCTGCTGGAGTGGCGGAGCGCCCAGAAGAACGTCGAACTCGTCGGCGAGCTCGCCGGCACCGGCGCCGCCGAGCGCGCCCGCCGTGCCCGCGAGGTGCTCGACCTGGTCGGACTCGGCGGGTTCGAGAAGCAGCATCCGCGTCAGCTCTCCGGCGGAATGCGGATGCGGGTGTCCATCGCCCGGGCGCTCGTCGCCGAGCCGCAGCTCGCGCTCTTCGACGAACCCTTCGGTGCCCTCGACGAGATCACCCGGCTGAAGATGCAGACCGAGCTGCAGCGCATCTTCCAGCTCAAGCAGTTCGCCGCGATGTTCATCACGCACTCGATCTCGGAGGCCGTCTACCTCTCCAGCCGGGTGCTCGTGATGAGCGGTCGGCCGGGCCGCATCGTCGACGACATCGAACTGCCCTGGTCGTACCCGCGACCGCCCGAACTGCGTTACGAGCCCGAGTTCGGCCGGATCGCCGGACACATCTCAGCCCTGCTGGAGGAGCACTCGTGAGCGAGAAGACGCTGACCGCCGCCGCACCGACCGCGCCGCCGCCGCTCGGTTCACCGCGCACCGGCGGATCGTTCTCGCGGGCGGCGAGTGCGACGGGTTCGCGCGTGCTGCCGATCGTGCTGGCGATCCTCGGCATCCTGATCGTCTGGTACGCGGTGTCGTACCTCGTGCTGTCGGAGAGCCGCCGCTTCCTGCTGCCGCCCCCGCACCAGGTGTTCACCGAGACCCTCGGCAACCCCCAGGTCATCATGCCGATGCTCACGGCCCTCGGCCAGACGACCAGCGTCGCGCTGATCGGACTCGCGATCGCGGTCGTGCTCGGGATGGGCTGGGCGATCCTCATGTCGCAGTGGCGGATCGCCGAGCGGGTGCTGTACCCGTACGCGGTCATCCTGCAGACCATCCCGATCCTCGCGCTCACGCCCCTCATCGGGATCTGGATGGGGTACGGCATCCCCGCCCGGATCGTCGTGTGTGTGATCATCGCGATCTTCCCGATGATCTCGAACACCCTGTTCGGTCTGCAGTCGGCGGAGCCCTCGGCGCACGACCTCTTCACCCTCAACAAGGCCACGCGGTGGCAGCGGCTCACGAAACTGCAGCTGCCGGCCGCCCTGCCCGCGATCTTCACGGGGCTCCGAAACGCCGCGGGTCTGTCGGTGATCGGCGCGATCGTCGGCGACTTCTTCTTCCAACAGGGATCGCAGGGCATCGGTGGGCTGCTGCGCACCTACACGCTGCGACTCAACATGGAGTCCCTGTTCCTCGCGATCATCTTCACCGCCATCTTCGGCGTGGTCGTGTTCTCCGTCTTCGCCGCCCTGGACCGGGCGATCGTCGGCCGCCTGTTCGGCTGGAAGAACCGCTGATCGCCCCCCTCGACCTGCTCCGCCCGCGCTCCACCCGACCCCCATCCTCTGGAGGAACCCGTGTCGACCGTTTCTGTTTCCCCCCGCCTGCGGCGTGCTCTCGCCGCCGGCGTCGTCCTCTCCCTCGCCGTGAGTCTGGCCGCGTGCTCGGCTGACTCCGATGCCGAACCCGATGCGGCCAGCACCGGCAGTTCGGCACCGGCCGCCGACGCCGGCAGCGCGCTCGACCTGTCCGACGTGTGCCCGGCCACGGTCGTGATGCAGCAGGACTGGCAGCCCGAAGCCGAGCACGGTGCGATGTACGCGCTCGTCGGCGATGACTACTCGATCGACACCGACGCGAAGACGGTGACCGGTTCGCTCGTCGCCCAGGGCGTCGACACAGGCGTCGACATCGAGGTGCGCCCCGGCGGACCGAACGTCAACTTCCAGCCCGTACCCGCCCTGATGTATCTCGACACCGACATCCTGATCGGTGCGGTGAACACGGATGCGGCCATCGTCGCGGCGGCCGACCAGCCGACGGTCGCCGTCGCCTCGCAGCTCACCTGGAGCCCGCAGATCCTGATGTGGGACCCGGAGAGCCACCCGGGCGCGGAGACGATCGAGGACGCGACGGCGGACGGCGCGGTGGTCGTGACCTCCGGCGACGTGATCCCGGCGCTCCTCCAATCGCAGGGCATGATCGATTCCTCGCAGGTGGACACCAGCTACGAGGGCACGCCGCAGCGGTTCGTCTCCGACCCGACGATCCTGCAGCAGGGCTTCGCGACGGCCGAACCGTACATCTACGAGAACGAGATCCCCGAGTGGGGTCGTCCGATCGACTACCAGCTGCTGTCCGAGATCGGCTACTCGATCTACCCCGAACCGCTCGCGGTGCGGGCGGATGCGGTCGAGGAGTACGGCGACTGCCTCGCCAAGCTCGTGCCGATCATGCAGCAGTCGCAGCTCGACTTCCTCGAGGACCCGAGCGCCGCGATCGCGCTGATCCTGGACCTCGTCGACCAGTACGACACCGGGTGGACCTACTCGGAGGGCGTCGCGGAGTACTCGGTCGCGCAGCAGCTCGAGCTCGGCATCGTCGAGGACGACCCGGCGACCGGTGTCTTCGGCGCCTTCGACCCCGACCGCATGCAGTCGATCCTCGATGACTTCGTGCCGTTCCTGGTCGAATCCGGAAGCATCTCGTCGTCGGATGCCGACGCAATCGACGTCGATTCGCTCTACACGAACGACTTCCTCGACACGTCGATCTCGATGGGCTGAGCGGGGCTTCTCATGACCTCGATTTCGTCGGCATCCGCGTGGTGGTACGCGGCGCGGATGCCGACGGAACGAGGCCGCGAAGAGTCAGAGCGCCGACGCGACGCCCCGGGCGATCGCGTCCAACGCGTCGGCCGCGAGGATCGCCGCGGCGACCCGCGCGCGGAGCGGGGCGAGCGTCTCGTCCGGGCTTCCCTCGGCGACTGCGACCGTCGTGGCGGCCGTCAGGTTGCTGCGCGCGGTGACCGCGGCGGAGCGCACCCCCGCGGCGAGCGTGTGGCCGGCGACGACCACATCCGGAGCCAGCATCGGCTCCCCGTGCTCGGCGAGCCAGGCGAGCGGCCCCGGCAGGGGCACGCCCAGCCCGGCGACGTCGAGACTCGTGACCGTGGCCTCCCGAAGCGCCTCCGCACGCGCGGCGGTCGCGGCGGCGCCATCCGGAAGCCGGAACGCCGCCACGAGCGCGGCGGATGCGGCCGCGTCGCGGTCGGCGAGAACCAGCGCGCGCTGCCTCGTTTCCGCCGCGAGGTCGAGCGCTCGCGTGCGATCCGGCCCTGCGGGCGCGTAGCCGGCGGTCATGCCGAGCACGGCGGCGCCGATCGCGAGCGTGACCGCCGCGGCCGCACCTCCGCCGGGCGCCGGTTCGGGGGCCGCGAGTCGTTCCAGCCAGGGCGCCAGGTGGCTCGTCGAAGCATCGTCTTCGGGGTGCGTCACGTCGGAAGTCTAGGACGGCGACGGGCGGCGACCGGATGAGCGCCATCGCAACTCCGCACCCGGAATTCTTCTCGCTCGACGGACCCGACCGGCTCGCCGACCGACGCGGAACCCTCGGGCGCACCGCCGCCGCCGAACGGTTCGCCGAGCGCACCCGTCGGCCGGGCCTCGTGTGCGTGACCCTGCCGGCCGAGGTCGCGACGGTCGCCGCCCTGCGCACGGCCGCGCGCCTGCTCGGACCGGTGGTCGACGCTGTGCTGCTCGATGAGCCCGCGGGTGGCGCCGGCCTCGCCCTCACCCACCGGGCGGCCGTGCTGCGCGCCGAGGGCGCCGAGGTCATCGTGGTGCTCGGTCGCCGCGATCGGAACCGGGTGGCGCTGGAGGGCGAACTCGCCGCGCTCGCCGACATCGACGTCGCCGCCGTACTCATCGCGGCTGGGCACGGCACGGCGGGCGATGCGGCGGCGGACGATCCGTCCGGCGGAGTGTGCGACCTGAGCGCGGCGCAGCTCGCCGCGCTCGCCCGGCGCGCGGGTCACACGGTCGCCGTGCCCGAGCCGTTCTCCGCGACCGAGGATCTCGCGCCCGAACCGGATCTCCGGGTGCTCGGAGCCGGCGAGCCGCGGCCGCCCGCCGCGAGGCCGCATCCGGCCCCGCCGATGCTCGCCGTCCTGCCCGTCGACCTCGCCGATGCGGCGCACGGCCCGGCCGCGATCCGAGCGGTCGTCGCAGCGAGCCGCGCCGCGACTCGCCGGCCGGGCGTGGTCGGGGTGCTCCTCGAGGGGCGCCGCGGCGGACGAACGGATGCGGCCGTCTCCGCGACGATCGCGCGCATCGCGGGAGCTGTCCGGGAGGCGCAGGCATGACCGCGACTCTCGAGACGGCCCGGCACGCGGGGTGCCCGAAGACCATGACGTACGGCCCGTGCGGCGGAGTGAACCGCGACGGCACCTGCGAGGTCGCCCCGACGCCCTGCGTCTTTCTCACCGATCGGCTGCCCGTGCCCTGGACCGCGCGGGCGGAGGCGCCTAGAACCCCGCCGCTGTCAGTGGCGGCGCGGGAGTTCGAAGCCATCCGGATGCGGCGCCCCGTCATCCTCACCGGTTTCCCGGTGCGGGCGATGGTCGCCGACGACGTCCTCCGCGCCGCCGATCTGCTGCGCGGCAGTGTCGACGCCGTACTCTCGGGCGATGTGGGTCGGTCCCGCACCCAGTTCCCGCCGTCGTACCGGGCGCTGCTCATGAGCCAGGCGGGGATGCGGGTGTGGATGGGCGCCAACACCCGCGACCGCACCCGGGACGCCCTCGACCGCGAACTCGCCTCGATGCGCGAGATCGGCGTCGCTGGGGTGCACTGCGTGACTGGCGACCACACCCGCACCGGCGACCGTCCCGACGCACGGCCCGTCTTCGACCTCGAATCGACGTCGCTCATCCCGCGGGCGCGCCAGCTCGGTCTGCTCGTCTCGTTCGCCGAGTCTCCCGATGCGCCCCCGGTCGCCGTGCGGGGCGGCCGGGTGCGCGAGAAGCAGCGCGCCGGCGGGCAGTTCTGCTTCACGCAGTACTGCGGTGACGCCGCCGATGTCGCGGCATTCGTGGACCGGTGCGCGGATGCGGGCGCCGCCGTCCCGGTCTTTCCGGGCGTGCCGCTCGTGGTCGACCGCGACGGCGCGGAGATGCTCGCCTCTTTCCACGCGGCGACGCTGCCGACGGGGTACCTGGACCGGCTGTTCGCCGCCGAGGACGTGCGCCGCGAGGGCATCCGGCTGGCCATCGAGTACGGTCGGTCGTTGATCGAGGTGCTCGGTGTCGGGGGACTCGTCGTTGCGGGCGGCGCCCGGCACGGTGACGAGGCCGCCTATGCGCGAGCACTCGCGGTCGTGGCCGCCGAGCTCGGGGGAGGGCGGCCGTGAGCGGATCAGCGGTTGTGCTGCTGCTCCTTCACGACGAGCACGCGGCATACGGTACCGGGCGGAGTGCGCCATTTGTGGCGGATGCCGCTCTCGTAATAGGTCGCGTCGCCCGCGTGCAGCAGCACCTCGGAGTCCTCCAGCACGACGATGATCGCGCCCTCGAGCACGTAGACGAACTCTTCCTCATCGTGTTCCCACCAGATGCCGTCATCGTCGAAGCTGCCCGAGAACACCATGGGCAGAAAACGCGCGCGATGCTGCGCGAGCACAGCCACCGGCCCGGTGCCGGCGTCGACCGGCGACCCGGACGACTGCCGGTACACGTGATAGTTGCCCTCGGGTCGGTCGGGTGTCTCGTCGGTCAGCAGGTCCTGCTGGGTGGTGCCGAGCGTGCGGGCGACGCGGAACAGCGACGCCATACTGAGCCGTTCCAACCCTCGCTCGACCTGGCTGAGGAAGGAATGCGACAGCCCCGCCTCCGCCGCCGCTTGCGTCAGGGTGAGCCCGCGGCGCTTGCGGAGTTCGCGGATGCGGGCGCCCAGGGCACGTGCCGCGGCGTCCAGGTCGGCGGACCGATCCGCCCGCACCGACGATGCCTCATCCGTGTCCGTCATGGGTGCAGATTACCGTCGCTCGGGCACTCGGACCGTTCGTCCGGTGCCGAACGTCGCGGCGCGACCAGACCCGGGGCGCGCGCGCCCCGTGCAGCGAGTGATCCATCACCCGGCTCGCTGTGCACCACACGCGGGAGATGCTATTCAGGAGGACGAACGTGACAGCTATCGACTACACCGCACTCGAAGCGGCGCTGGCCGACCTGCTCGGCCCACGCGGCGTGAGCAGCGACCTGCGCCAGCGCGAGCGGGCATCCGTCGACGGGGCCCGGATGTCGCCGATCATCGCCGAGCTGCTGCCGCTCGGCGTGGCCGATCTCGTGGCGTTCCCCACGACCGCGGAGGAGATCGCGGCGGCGGTCGCGATTGCCGCGCGATTCGGTGCGCCCATCACGCCGCGGGGCAAGGGGACGGGCAACTACGGTCAGGCGATCCCGATGACGGGCGGGCTCGTGATCGACACGTCGCGCGCGCGCACAGTGCACGGCGTGGACGGCGACACCATCACGGCCGACGCGGGGGCGCCGATGACCGCACTCGAGCAGGCGGCGCGCGCCGCGGGCAAGCAGCTCTGGATGTACCCGTCGACCGTGCACACCACGATCGGCGGCTTTCTCGCCGGCGGATCGGGGGGCACCGGCACGATCGCGCACGGCAGTAACGACATGGGCTTCGTCGTCGCCCTCGACGTCGTCACCCCCGTGTCGGACGGCGCGCTCGTGCACGTCGAGGGCGACGAGGCCCAGCGGTACGTGCACAACTACGGCACGGCCGGGATCATCGCGCGGGCGACCGTGCGCGTGGAGGACCTGCAGGACTGGCGGGGGCTGTACGCATCCTTCGACGACTTCTCCGGAGCGCTCTCGGTCCTGCGCGCGCTCGGCCGACTGCATCCGGCGCCGCGCCTGGTCTCCGCGGATACCCCGCACATCTCCGCCCAGCTCCCGCCCGACGACGCGTTCCCGCCCGGGCGCAGTTCGCTGCGGATGATCGCCGACGCCCGCACGGTGGCCGAGGCGACCGCGCTGATCGAGTCCGCGGGGGGACGCGTCGAGGACGTGCGCGAGGGTCCCACCGTGTCGGCCGCGATCTCGGTGCTCAGCTACAACCATCCGATCGAATGGCTGCAGAAGTCCGAGCCGGGGGTCTACTTCCACGTCGAGGTGTCGGGCGACGCGCTCGTCGACCGCATCGACGAGGTGCACGCCGTATACCCCGGAGGACTTCTGCACATCGAGGCCGGTCACACCGTGCCGATCGGGATGCTGGCGGGCGTGTACGAGAGTCCCGAAGCCGTGTACGCGGGAATCGCCGCGCTGAACGCTCTGGGGGTCGGGGTGCACAACCCGCACCAGTGGAACGTGGACTTCAAACTCGCGCAGACCGTCGAGCTCGCTCGAGAGACCGACCCTCGCGGATTGCTCAATCCGGGCAAGCTCAACCCCGACTACGCCGGCCCGACCAAGGGAGCCATCCGATGACCGCACCGTTCACCCCGCCCGGGCGCCGCTGGGACGACCTGTCGGGACCCTCGCTGGTGGCTGCGACATCGGACCGGTCGATCGCGGTCGTGCCGATCGGTGCCATCGAGCATCACGGGCCGCATCTGCCGCTGCGGACGGACGCGCTGATCGCCGAGGCGGTCGCCTCGGCGGCCGTCGAGCGGGTGGCCGCGCAGGGCGTCGATGCGTGGCTGCTCCCGACGATCGCGTACGCGAAGTCCGACGAGCACCACTGGGCGCCCGGAACGCTGTGGATCGAGGGCACGACCCTCCTCGACGAGCTGATCGAGATCGGTCGTTCCATCGCGATGACCCCGGTCCGAACCGTGGCGTTCGTCAACGGGCACGGCGGCAACGTGATGCTGCTCGGCTGGGTCAACCGCGAGCTGCGACGCCGGTTCGGGCTGCGATCGTTCTCGATGCCGGCGGGTGTCGGCGGCGCCGGCGACGGGGCGGACGGGCGCCCCGACGAGCTCGGTCAGGGGATCCACGCCGGCTTCGGTGAAACGTCCATCGTCATGCATCTCGCCCCGCACCTGGTCGCCCCCGAGATGCCGCCGCGCAACGTGCCGGAACGCATCGCGGCGATGACGCACATCGGGTTCAATCGGAAGCCGGTGATGTTCGGGTGGACGAGCGACGATTTCGGCCCGACGGGTGTCATCGGCGACGCGACGGGCGCGAACGCCGCGGCCGGTCGTGACCTCTTCGACCGCGGCGTGGACTTCGTCAGCGAAGCGCTCGTCGAGATCGACGGCTTCGAGTTCGGATAGGACGCACCATGGACACCCCTCCCGGCCGGCTCGTCATCGACGTGCCGATCATCGATCACCAGACGGATCCCGTGCAGTCCGACGATCCGGTCGACGACCCGTTGGCGTTGGCCGCCTCCTGGCTGCCCGCCGCGGGCGCCGACCGGATGCTGATGACGCTCTCGACCGTCGACTCCGACGGTTTTCCGCGTGCGCGGACGGTGATGCTCAGCGAGTTCGACGGTGAGCGCTTCTTCTTCCACACGGATGCGGCGAGTCGGAAGGTCGCCGATCTGGCGGCGGATCCGAAGGTCGCCCTGACGCTGCTCTGGCCGGGATTCACCCGGCAGATCGTCGTGCAGGGAACGGCCGAGGTCGCTCCCGAGGGCGAGGTCGCCGACGCCTACGCCACCCGCTCCGCCTATCTGCAGCAGCTCGCGTGGCTGAACACCGACGCATTCGCGCAGCATCCGAGATCCGTGCGTGAAGAGCGCTGGGCGGAGTTCGCCGTCCGCCATCCGGCGCCCGCGCAGCCGGAGAGCTGGGTCGGATACGCCGTGACCCCGCACCGACTCCTGTTCTGGGTCTCGAACCCGCGAACGGCGAGTCGCCGGGTGGAGTACACGCGTGGTGCGGCGGGATGGGATCGGCGCTACCTGCCCGGCTGATCCCGGGTCGTGCTTCTTCCGGGGAGTGCCCGTCAGGACAGCGTGACGAGCCGCGTGATGTCGTCGTCCGGGAGCGTGTCGGCGACCGCCGTCACCGAGACGCGATCGAGGTCGGCGCGTCCGGAGAGTACCGAGAGGAAGGCCGTGTCGGCCGCGTCGCGCCCCGTCGCGATCCGCACGAGCGTCGAGCGGGGAGCGAGGGTCGTCGCGTCGACCGCGCGCCACTCGCCATCGACCCAGGCCTCCGCGATCGCGTGGAAATCCATCGGATCGAGCCCGGGGGCGTACACCGACACGAGTCGCGCGGGAACGTTCCGCGCACGCAGCAGGGCGACGCAGAGGTGGGCGTAATCGCGGCAGACGCCCTGGCGGGCGAGCAGAGTGCGGGTGGCACCGTCGGTGGGAAGCGACGATCCGGGCACGTAGAGCAGACGCGTCCCGACCCAGGACGACACCGCCGCGAGCAGGTCGGCATCTCCCTCGATCCCGCCGAACTCCGCGGCCGCGACGGCGCCCAGAGTGTCGGACTCGGCGTACCGGCTCGGCCGGAGGTAGCGGATGGGGTCGGCGGGCTCTCCAACGACCGGCCCTGCCTCGCCATCGATCCGCGCCGAGTAGTCGAGCGTGAACGACCCGACGCCCGCGTGCACGCGGTGCAGTCGAGTGCCGTGCTGATCGGGCACCTCCTCTATCGGCACGTCGGCGCCGTCGAGCAGAACGCGGAATGATTCGGTAGCCGAATACCCCGCGCTGACCGCGACGGAGAAGATGAGCTCAGCCGGCTCGGTGATCGTGAGGGCGATGTGTGCGGAGACGTCCCGATGCATGCGCCCAGCGTGCCACGCCGGGCCGCTCGACCGTAACCGCTTGACCCCGGGCATCTCGCGCTCCGCGTGCGGGCCGGGGGTTCGGCGGCCGACCGCGGATTGCCGCGCATCGAGAAAGTGGACGCGCTCGTGCGCGGGCGTTCCGGGGCGTCGCAGCGGGCGAGTGGCGGAGTACCAGCGCCGGTTCCGGGAGGGTCACCCCGAGAGAGCGCGAGAGCAGGCCTCCCGGGCGACGCAGAAGTGGCGTGACAAAGACGCAGAGCGCACCTGCGCCCGTTGGACGCTCTGCAGCTGCAGAGCGTCATCAGGCCGACCCTGATGCGTGTCAGCGGTGATGAGCCGCGAACCTCGACCGGCAGCGTGAGCGCGGCCGCGAGGCAAGCCGACTACGAAAAGCCGACGGCGACGCGCCGGTTACTGCTTCTTGCGTGGTGGTCTTCCGGCAATCAGGAACACCGCCGCAGCGAGAAGGACTAGTGCGCCGATGAGTGTGATGAGCCACTGATTCGTTGACAGACCGATGAAGATGACAACTACGAAAGGCACCAGCGCGGCGATAATCGCCGTGTCGGTGAACTGGTGCTTCGGGAAGCTGTTCATCATTCGCATGCCGATATGACGTTGGCTCCGGCGACCATGAGTGCTCCAACTTCCGCGCCAAGCAGCAAGCCGGCGCCGACGCCGGCAAGTCCACCCGACGCTATCGTTGCCGCGCCACCTCCGAGGATGGTGGCTTCGATAGCAACGACCGTGCGCAGCTTGATGTTCAATCTGTTCCCCCGTGCCCCCGAGTATCAACTGCTGCTCACACTGGAGACCTCGAAGAAATTCCACAAGCAAAAGAAAAAGAACACCCTGGGACTTCGTGCACTTGTAACCTGCGGCTCTCCAACCGATGATGCCTCCACTTGCGAGGACTGCTGGAGCACGGAGCCGCAACTGCACTCCGTCGAGTGCGGCTCCTCCCCGAACTGGCGGCACCGGACTTGAGAGCCCGTACGTTTCTCGTTGCGCTCTGATTTGAACGGCTACGACTCGCGTGCTGTTCGCTCGGATGTGGCAGAGGTTACCGCAGATGCCCATACCCAGGCTTTGTGCTCGATGCCGGCCATCGTAAAGCGGATGGCCTCACGCCCGTTACCGCGCTAGAACAATGTTCTTTTCTTTGTGGATGTGCGCACGGTCCTCGATCAGGTCGCGGCGCAGCCGGATCGGGTTCCGTCGTCACGCGCGACCACTTGCAGTTGCGCTGAGCCCGTGTCGCGGGCTACTTGCCGAATGGTCGAGGCCGCGGTTTGATCCTCATCAACATCAACATCAACATCAACGTCAATTCTGATTCTCCCCCAGCACAACTCGCTCTGCGAGATCGCCGCATGCTCGATGCGGCATGGACAGTAACCCTCGCGAGCGACGCGGCTCGCGCAGATGTGCTGTCGAGTAAGTCGGGAGTTGTGGACACTTGCCGCGGGTGGATGTCCGCCAAAAGGTCGACATGCGGGAGGTCCTGTCTTGCGTCATGATTGGCCTCGACGGGTGTCGGGGGATGTGTCGCCGCCGCATTGGGGGAGCAATGAATTTATGTCGATGGACCGCAGCCGCATGTGCAGCGCCGCTGATTCTGACCAGCATCGCGGCCGGAGGGGCTGCCAACGCCGAACTGCGAGACGGGGCACTCGAAGAGCCTGATCTCATTGAGAAATCGGCGGACGAATCTTTTCATCTACTCGCCTTCGCTCATCCCGTCTCTCTGGAGTCCGCCACCTCCGTGACAAGCGGAGCCAACCTGCCAATCGAGGGATATCACTTTGAGAGTGAGTCCATCACTGGGGACTACTGGCTGGATGGAGGGCTCACCGTCGAGACCTTCCTCGACGAGGTCGTGGCAAGGACCGGGACCTTCCCGGAAGTCACAGCGGCATATGTCGATGCCCCGGCTTATGCAGACCGCCGGACGGCGAAACGGGGTGCCGAGGAGGCAGCACTGGGTGTAGAGCTACCCGTGTACGAAGCGCCCCCTGCAGACCCTTCCCTCGCAGCAGCATCGAGAGGTTCAGAGAAGAACTCTTCCGTGGCGGGTGAACGACTTGCTGCAACAGATACGTGGCAGCCTAACGACGCCGAAACCATGATCACGCCGATGGGGAGCAATCTCGCCATCTCCGCAAAGTACTCCTGGTGGGGTTTTGATCCCTACGCGTCGCCTCTTTCGATGGCCAACAGCTGGGGGATGGAGTTCCAGACCGACTTCTACTCCGCTAACCGTCCTTGGCCACCCGGAACACCTATCAACTTCCCTGGAAAGAACACGCGACCGAACTGCTCTGCCATGGACTACAAGGATTGGGGGGCCGCGTCAAATCAGCCGTTCGACTGGTTTGGCTGGGTAATCTCTGGGGATGATTATGTCGCGGCCCCTGGAAGTCTCGGCCTGTACGGGGACTATAACGACGCCACCGATCCATGCACAGTCAGTTCGATCGCGGTTGGCATGGCAAATCCACAGGCCATGCCTTGGAGCACCCTAGGGACGAATCATTTGGACCTCTACATCTACCCCAAGACAGGTCAAGCAGCACAAAGCCCTGTGGGCGCCATCGTTCAGCCGGTCAGTCGAAATTGGTGTGAAATTAACTCCTGGATGCCTCTCACAGACTGCATGGGTGTCACGCCGGGAACATATCCTGGCCCTGGTCCCACGCAGAGTCGGATGGTGCTCAACTCGGCCAATAACAACCTGGCGCCGAGCCTGTGCTGGTACTCCTCGGACTTCGGGACCGTGCCCGCTACATTCTGGGATTGCAGCAGCTTTTAGAGGGGAATGGGCTGATCGTCGATCCACGAGCTGTGCGCCACGCACCAACGTGGCTCGGGTGGGCTGCCTTGCTGGCCGCGCTTGCCGTGCCTTTCGCGATCTCACTCACGACGGTGATGGAATTATGGAAGGGGCGTTGCACTGAGGAGGTTTCATGGACCTTTGCTCCATTGCTCCTGAGTTGCGGAGTCCCATCGCCCCCCGCCTTAATCACAGGCTGGATGCTGACTGTAGTGACGGTTCTATCGGCTGCTGTTGCGATTGTGGTGGCAGGCATGGCCTCCAACCACGCGCGGTCTCCCTACCGCCGGAATCTATTCGGGGACATGTACTTTGCGGGTACGTTGCTGCTCGTCATCGCGACGGTTTCCTGTGCGATTGCTCTGACGGTGGAAAGTACCTGGGGGCGTGGGGCATGGATTTTCTTCGGCTCCGCGAGCGGCTTGGGAGTGATATGCGTTGCACTTGTTCTGAAGCCGCTTTTACAAGCGGTGCTCACGCCACGGCTCATAAACTGAGCGCTCGATGGCAGGCTCCGGGCGTCGCCGCGCGTCCGTGACGTCCCCGGAGTAGACGCATGTGCTCGCTACCCGTCACCATGTCCTGCGGGT
The DNA here is from genome assembly GCF_021117345.1 of Microbacterium sp. cx-55. Lineage (NCBI taxonomy): Bacteria > Bacillati > Actinomycetota > Actinomycetes > Micrococcales > Microbacteriaceae > Microbacterium > Microbacterium sp. cx-55. The sequence goes on from NZ_CP088261.1 coordinate 807,072, forward strand.
TTACCCGTGGTGAGACACTCGACTCCCTTCCGACCTCGACCGCACGCGCGCAGGGGTATCGCGGCGGCCGAAGGAACGCGGATGTACACCGTGTCGAGTCTTGTGGCGTCAGTGCTCCACGGGGGAGAGTGGAGACGCGGGGGCGGCGCACGAGAATGGGACCGGCCCGGGCCGCTGCATCCGCCGTGTGATCGAGCCGAGAGACGTCCGCGACGAAGGAGTGCACATGTCCGACACCCGTGAATCCGACCTGCTGGCGGCGGTTCCCGACGGTCTGTACATCGGCGGCGAGTGGCGCGCGGCAGAGGACGGCCAGACGCTCACCGTGCAGGATCCGTCGACCGGTGATGTGATCAAGACGATCGCGTCCGCCTCCGTCGCCGACGGCAAGGCGGCGCTGGATGCCGCCGTCGACGCCTTCCCCGCCTGGGCCGCCACCCCCGCGCGGGTGCGCGCCGAAGTGCTCCGACGTGCGTTCGACCTGCTGCAGGCGCGCAAGGAGGACTTCGCGCTGCTGATGACCCTCGAGATGGGCAAACCGCTCGCCGAGGCACGCGGCGAGGTCGTCTACGGCGGCGAGTTCCTGCGCTGGTTCAGCGAAGAGGCGCCGCGCATCCAGGGGCGCTACGGCGCGAACCCGGAGGGCACCGGTCGCATGATCGTGTCGCAGCATCCGGTCGGCCCCTGCTTTCTCATCACGCCGTGGAACTTTCCGCTCGCGATGGCGACCCGCAAGATCGCGCCCGCGCTCGCGGCGGGGTGCACGGTCGTCGTGAAGCCCGCCGAGCTGACCCCCTTGACGACGCTCGCCTTCGTGAAGCTCCTCGAAGACGCGGGACTCCCGAAGGGCGTGGTCAACGTGATCACCACCGCGCAGTCCGGCGCCGTGTCCGAGCCGATCATCCGCGACCCGCGGTTGCGCAAGCTCTCGTTCACGGGCTCGACGCCGGTGGGGCAGAAGCTCCTCGAGCAGGCTGCATCCGGGGTGCTCCGCACCTCCATGGAGCTCGGCGGCAACGCCCCGTTCGTCGTGTTCGACGACGCCGACCTCGACAAGGCCGTCGACGGTGCGATCGCGGCGAAGTTCCGCAACATCGGCCAGGCCTGCACGGCCGCGAACCGGTTCATCGTGCACCGGTCGGTCGCAGAGGAGTTCGCGCGCCGGGTCACCGAGCGCGTGCAGGGCTTCGGCATCGGTCGGGGCACCGAGGACGGCGTGACCATCGGGCCGCTGATCGATGACCGTGCGGTGGCGAAGGCCACCGATCTGGTGTCGGATGCGGTGTCTCGCGGGGCGACGCTGCGCACCGGAGGAAAGCCCGTCGACGGGCCGGGCACGTTCTACGAGCCGACCGTCATCAGCGACGTGCAGCCCGGCAGCAGCATCCTCCGCGAGGAGATCTTCGGACCCGTGCTCGCGATCGTGCCCTTCGACGACGAGGACGACGCGGTGCGCCTCGCGAACGACACCGAGTACGGCCTCGTCTCCTACGTCTACACCGAGAGCCTGTCGCGCGGTCAGCGCATGATCGAGCGCCTCGAGACCGGGATGATGGGCCTGAACATCGGCGTCGTCTCGAACGCGGCCGCGCCGTTCGGCGGGTGGAAGTTCTCCGGCCTCGGCCGCGAGGGCGGCGCCGAGGGCATCCACGAGTACCTGCAGACGAAGTACACGCTCACCCCCGACCCGTTCGCCTGAGCCGCGTGGGCACCGCCGGGAGCCGCGACTCCCGGCGGTGCCGCGTCAGCGCACGCTGCCGCTGGTCAGCCCGCCGATCAGCCAGCGCTGCAGGAAGACCGCCGCGGCGAACACGGGGATGACTCCCATGACCGACGCCGCCGCGATCTTGCCGAAGTGCGGCGTGCGCTCACCGTAGAAGAGCGACAGCACCACCGGGAGAGTCTGCGCATCCGGGCTCTGGGTCAGGAACGTGGCCAGCAGGAACTCGTTGTAGTTCAGCACGCCCACGATGATGCCGACGGCCACCATGGCGGGCGTCACGATCGGAACGACGATCGAGAACAGGATGCGGAACGACCCGGCGCCGTCGATGCGTGCGGCCTCCTCGATCTCCTCGGGGATCTTCCGCAGGAAGCCCTCCAGCAACCAGATGCCGACCGGCACGTTCACCAGGGCGTAGACGAGCGTGAGACCCAGCAGCGTGTTGTTCAGGCCCAGCACCCGCAGCAACGTGAACAGCGGAACGACCGCGACGATCGGGGGCAGCAACCACGGACTCATGAGCGTCGCCGACAGGGTGCGGCCGCCGGTGCGGTACCGCACGATCGCCCACGCCCCCGGCACCGCGAGCGCGATCGTGAGCACCGCTCCGCCGATGGCCGCCACGAGCGAGTTGCCGATGCCCTGCAGCAGGTCCGAATCGACGAGGACGTCGGTCCAGTTGGTCCACTGCGCCGCGGCGGGGATCAGAACGCCCTGCCCCGTTTCGTTGCGCCCCATCAGCGACACCGATACGAGGTAGATCAGCGGCGTCACGAAGAAGACGAGCAGAACGACCAGGACGACCGTCGCGAGAATGCTGCGCGGGTTCGTTCCGGCACGGACTCGGCGATTCTCACTCATCTGCGGCCTGCCATCTCCGTGCGATCAGCGCGACCGGCACCGTGATCACCGTGACGACGACCGCGAGCAGCAGGGTGATGACCGCTGCCTTGCTGAGATCGAACTCCCGGAGCGCCGCCTGGTAGATCAGGTACGACGTGGTGGTGGTGGATTGACCCGGTCCGCCGGAGGTCATCATGAACACGAGATCGAACACCTTGAACGCCAGCACGAGCCGGATGAAGAACGCCGCGGCGATGACGCCGCCGACGGCCGGGAGGGTGATGTAGCGGAGCAGACCGAGACCGTGCGCGCCGTCGAGGCGCGCGGCTTCGAGGGTGTGCGGGTCCTGCGCCAGGAGCGCGGTGAACACGAGCAGTGCGATCAGCGGCGACCACTCCCACACATCCGCGACGGCGATACCCGGTAGCGCCCAGGTCGTCGACGACAGAGGCGCGATCGCATCGCGCGGCGCTCCGAAGAACCCCAGCACGGTCGCGAGCAGCCCGCCGCCGGGGTTGTAGATGAGCTTCCACAGGGTGCCGACGATCACCGGGGGAGTGATGAGCGGCAGGAGCAGGAGCGTGCGAACGAGCGAGCCGCTGCGCACCGCGCTGTGCAGGGCGAGAGCGGTGATGACGCCGAGGAGCAGGCTCGCGACCGAAACGCCGAGTGCATAGATGACCGTGCGGCCGAGTGAGGCGATCGTGTCGGCATCCGCGAGGACGGACTCGAACGTCTCGGTCCCCACCCACTCCTGGAAGGGCTTGCCGAGCGAGGACTCCGTCACGGCCGCGCCGACGATGAAGATCAGCGGGTAGACGCCGAGCACGAGCAGCGCGAGAACGCTCGGCCCCACGAACAGACGGTGCGCCGACGCCGGGCCCCGGAACCATCCGGAGCCGCGGCGCGGGCGCGCGACGGGAACGAACTCAGCCAAGAAGCTCTTCCCATTCGGCCTGGGTGGCGTCGAGGGCCTCCTGCGCCGTCGCCTCTCCGGCGATGAGCTTCGCGAGCTCGTCGGTCAGCACCTCCGCGGCCTGCGTCGCGTTCTTCCCGGTCGGCCAGGCGAGCGTGCCGTTCAGTGTCGCGCGGTTCGCCTCCTGCAGCGCCGGGTACGCGTCGCCGTACGCTTCGCTCTCCAGCGACGACAGGCGGTTGGGGTCGATGCCGGTCTGCGGGTCGGCCACCAGCAACTCCTCGTTGACCTCGCTCGAAGACGCCCACTCGATGAAGTCCTTCGCCTGCTCGGTCTTCTCGGTGTTGGCCGCGATCACCCAGGTGAAGCCGGCGACCAGCGACGCGCGCGGCTGCGTGTTGTCGCCGCCCACGGGTAGGAACGTGACGCCCCACTTGTCGGCGACGGTGGAGTCGGGGTTGATCTGCGAGCCGACGCCGAGGTCGGTCCAGTTCTCGATGAACGCCACCTTACCGGCGTACCAGGCGGAGTTTCCCTCGCCGAACGCGGTCTCGGCGGGAGTGGGGTACGCCGAAGCGATGGAGTCCGCGAGCGACTGCGCCGCCGCGACCGCCTCCGGAGTGTTGATCGTCGGTGCGCCGTCCGCATCCACGAACTCGCCGCCGAAGCCGGCGAGGCGGTTCGCGAAGCTCGCGCCGAGGATCAGGGGGGACTTCTGCCCGAAGATCACGTTGCCGTAGACGCCGTCGGCGCTCTCGTTCGCGGTGATGGTGCGGGACTGCTCGTTGTATTCGTCCCACGTGGTCGGCGGGGCGTCGAACCCGTTCCGGGCGAGGATCTCCTTGTTGTAGAACAGCACGTGCGTGTCGCCGTCGAACGGGAGACCGTAGCGCCGACCGTCGACGAGCGTATACGGGTCGTAGATCGAGGGGATGAAGTCCGCCTCGTCGATGCTCGGGGTGTCGGCGATCCAGTCGGTCAGGTCCTGAATCGCGCCGGCGTCGGCGAGGTCGCCGATCGACACGTACCAGGGCGCCGCGACGTCGATCGTGTTCGCGCCGGACTGCTGGTCGAGGGCGAGGGTGTTGCCGATCTCGTCGTACGGAACGATGACCGGGTTGATCTTCACGCCCGTCTTCGCCTCGTACTCCTCGGCGAGGAGCTTCGACGCTCCCTCGTGAGAAGAGATGAGGAGCACGGTGAGCTCGTCGACATCGCCCTCTCCGGAGGCGGATGCGGAACCGCCGGCGCACGAGGCGAGCGTCAGCGCGGCAACCGCCAGCGCGGCCGGAACGAGGATCGGGCGCCAGGAGCGCGCGCGGCGAGGGGTAGCGGACATGGGGGCCTCCAGTGGGCAGTCGGGACGCGCGGGGCTGTGGTCCGCACGGAGGAATTCTCCGGAGCCGCAGCGGGCGACGAGCGCGCCGTCGTAAAACGGGGTCACGTGACGACGCGGAACGCAATGAACCGGGCCACCGTGACCGTGTGTGTCGGAGCGGTAGCGGGCGGTCCCTCGTGCGCTGCTAGCTTTCCGAGTCGTGCGCCCCCGAGCGCAGGAAGGAACGGTGATGGTGTCTCGCATCATCCTCAACGCGTTCGAAATGAGCTGCGTCACGCACCAGGCCCCCGGACTCTGGCGTCACCCCGACAATCGTGCCGACCGGTACAACCGACTGGACTACTGGGCAGATCTCGCCCGTCTGCTCGAGCGCGGCACGTTCGATGCGGTGTTCCTCGCCGACGTGGTGGGCGTCTACGACGTGTACCGCGACTCGGCAGCCCCCGCTCTGCGCGACGCGGCGCAGATTCCCGTCGGCGACCCGCTTCTGCAGATCCCCGTCATGGCCGCGGCCACCTCGCACCTCGGCTTCGGGGTGACGATCGCCTCGACCTACGCCCAGCCGTACGCGCTTGCGCGCACGCTCTCGACCCTCGACCACTTCACCGACGGCCGCGTGGGGTGGAACGTCGTCACGTCGTACCTGAACAGCGCGGCGCGCAACCTCGGGCTCGGGGAGCAGATCCCGCACGATGACCGATACGAGATCGCCGACGAGTTCCTCGACGTCACCTACAAGCTCTGGGAGGGATCCTGGGAGGACGGCGCCGCGGTCCGCGATCGCGAGGCCGGGGTGTTCACCGATCCCGAGCTCGTGCACCCGATCGAGCACCACGGCCGGTTCTTCGACGTCCCCGGCATCCACCTGGCGGAACCCTCGCCCCAGCGGACCCCCGTGATCTTCCAGGCGGGTGCCTCCCCCCGCGGGCAGGAGTTCGCCGCGCGGCACGGCGAGGCCGTGTTCATCAACGGTCTCGTGCCCGAACTCACCCGCACGGTCACCGACAGCATCCGCCGTAAGGCCGAGGAGATCGGTCGTCCGCGCGAGAGCGTCAAGATCCTCACCCTCGCGACCGTGATCGTCGCGGAGACCGACGAAGAAGCACAGGCGAAGCACGCCGACTACCGTCGTTACGTCTCCGTGGAGGGGGCGCTGGCACTCTACGGCGGATGGTCGGGAGTCGATCTCTCAGCGCTCGACCCCGACGAACCCCTCCAGTACGTCGACACGGATGCGGCCCGCTCCGCGCTCTCGATCTTCACGAAGGCCGACCCGTCACGCACCTGGACCCCTCGGGACATCGCCGAGTACGTCGGCATCGGCGGTATCGGCCCGGTCATCGTCGGGAGCGCGGCCACCGTCGCCGACGAGCTGGAGCGGTGGGTGGAGGTGGGCGGCATCGACGGGTTCAACCTCGCCTACGTCGTGACGCCCGGCACGTTCGAAGACATCGTCGAATACCTCATCCCCGAGCTTCGCCGCCGCGGCCGGGTCTGGGACGAGTACGAAGGCGGCACGCTCCGCGAGCGGATCAGCGGAAGCGCGGTCGTTCCGTCGTGGCACCCCGCCCACGCCTACCGCGGTGCCTATCGCGCACGTCGCAGCGCCGCCGACGGTGCCGCCGCCCGTCAGCCCGAATCCGTCTGAGCACGCACACCCGAAGGAGCGCACACATGGCCATCGCCGAAACCCGCACCGCCCGCACCCCATGGAGCGGCACCGCCGACCGTGACGAGCTCGCCCGGTGGGACGCCGTCGCCCTCCGCGTCGCCGACCAGCTCGGACAGGACGCCCTCGCCCGCGACCGCGCCAACGCGCAGCCGTTCGCCGAGGCCGAGCTGCTCCGCGAGGCGGGCCTGACCACGCTTCTCGACCCCGTCGAGTTCGGCGGCGGCGGCGGCCACTGGGAGTCGGCTCTACGCGCTGTGCGGACGATCGCGCGGACCGACGGATCGATCGCCCAGCTGCTCGGCTACCACTACATCAACTCGGCCAACATCGCCCTGGTCGGTGCTCCGGAGGAGCGCGAGCGCTGGTACCGGGCGTCGACGGCGGGCCGGTGGATCTGGGGCGACTCGGTGAACCCGGTCGACCCGCAACTGACCCTCTCGGTCGACGGCGACGGATACCGCCTGAACGGCTTCAAGCGGTACTCGACCGGATCCGGGGTGGGCGACGCGCTGCTCATCAACGCCGTCGTCGAGGGCGGCGCGCGGCACGGCGAATTCGCCTTCCTCGTGCTGCCCTACGGGCACCCGGGTGTCGAGCTCGTCGATGACTGGGACAACCTCGGCCAGCGCCTGTCGGCGAGCAACACCGTGCGGTACACCGACGTGCGCGTCGACCCGGATCAGGTGCTCGGATACGGCACGGACGAACCGATCCAGAGTTTTGTCACCCCCGGCATCCAGCTCGTGTTCGGCAATCTGTACCTCGGGATCGCCCAGGGTGCGCTCGCGCAGGCACGCGAGCTCACGCGGGCGCGCCCCAACGCCTGGTTCCTGAGCGCGGCGGAGACCTACCGCGAGGACCCCTTCGTCCAGCGCTTGTACGGCGAACTGGTCTCGCGGGTCGCCGCGGTCGAGGCCCTCGCCGACCGCGTCAACCGGCGCTTCGACGAGATCATCGGGCGGGGCGAGACCGTGACCGCCGACGACCGCGCGGGGATCGAGATCGAGGTGGCGCAGCTCAAGGTCGTCTCCAGCGACACCGCCGTCGACGTCGCCCAGCGCGTGTTCGAGGCGACCGGGACGAGTTCGACCGCGAACCGGATCGGTCTCGACCTGCACTGGCGCAACATCCGCACGCACTCGCTGCACGACCCGGTCGACTACAAGAAGCTCGAGGTCGGCGCGCATTTCCTGACCGGCGCCGTCCAGCCGATCTCGCTGTACACATGAGCGCGACCGACTACGCAGACCAGCTCTGGGCGCGTCTTCCCGCCGACGTCGTCGCCGCGTTCCGCCCCGCGGTCGAGGAGATCGCTGCGGGGGCCGGCGCGCGCGACGTCGAGCGCGAGCTTCCGGTGAAAGAACTGGGGCTGCTGCGCGACGCGGGGCTCGGCCGGGCACGACTCCCGATCGCCGACGGCGGCGCCGGCCTCGACTGGCCGACGTTCGGGCGGCTGCTGATCGCGATCTCCGCGGCCGACAGCAACCTGCCCCAGATCCTCCGCGGGCACTTCGCGCTCGTCGAGCAGGCGCTGACGACGGGCGATCGCGCGTTCGCGGAGCGCTGGCTGCCGCGCATTGCAGCGGGCGAGATCACGGGCAACGCGTGGAGCGAGGCGGGCGGGTCGAGCATCGCGCGCGCCAGCACCGAGCTCGTCGCCGACGCCGATGGCGTGCTCCGCATCCGGGGCCGCAAGTTCTACACGACGGGCAGCATCTTCGCGGAATGGACGGATGCGGTCGCGCACCGGCTGAGCGACGGCGTCGACGTCTCGGCCCTCGTGCGCCTCGACCAGCCCGGCGTCACGGTGCTCGATGACTGGGACGGCTTCGGCCAGCGGCTGACGGGAACCGGAACCATCGTGTTCGACGGCGCCGTCGTCGAGGCCGGGGACGTGCTGCCGGTGCCCGAGCGATTCGGCTACCAGACCGTGCTCTACCAGTTCGTGCTGCTCGCGGTGCTCGCCGGCACGGCGCACGCCGCGGTGGCCGACGCCGCCGACGCGGTGCGCGCCCGCACGCGCGTGTACAGCCACGGTTCGGCAGACCAGGCCCGCAGCGACCCGCAGATCCAGGCGTTGCTCGGCGAGCTCGCGGCATCCGCCTTCGCCGTCGAGTCGGTCGTTCTCGCGGTGGCCGATGCGCTCGAGGACTCCTACGGTGCGGCGCTCGCCGAACGCGATTCCCCGGGTGAGGAGGAGGCGGATCGTCGACGCCGCATCCACGGCCTCGCCGAGGTGCGCGCAGCGCAGGCGCAGTCCTTCGCGACCGCGGCCGTGCCGAAGATCTCGTCGCGCTTGTTCGACGCGCTCGGCGCCTCGGCCACGTCCCGCGGGGCTTCTCTCGACCGCCACTGGCGGAACGCGCGCACGGTCTCCAGCCACAACCCGGTGCTGTTCAAGAACCGCTGGGTGGGGGAGTGGGTGCTCGACGGCACGCTGCCGCAGCCGCTCTGGGCGGTGGGGAACCCGACGCCGGGCGCGTGATCCGCGGCCGCCCACGACTCAGGCGTGGCGGTCGAGGAACGCGTAGACCTCGTTGTCGTCGACCCCGGGGAACGCGCCGCGGGGCAACGGCGTGAACATCTGCATGTGCACGCGTGCGCTCGGCCACGCCTTGCCGGTCCACCGATCGGCCGCGGCGCTGTCGGGCCGGCGGCAGCACGCCTCGTCGGGACAGGTCGAGACCGCGCGCTGCGCCGTTTCGCGCCCGCGGAACCACTTCGCGTCATCGAACGGGACACCGACGGTGATCGAGAACTCGCCCGCCGCGGTGCTGCCGGTCTGGGTCGAGCACCAGAAGGTGCCGGACGGAGTGTCGGTGTACTGGTAGTGCTCCGTCGTGCGGTTCTGCTCGGCGAACGCCGACCGCGCCGAGAACTTCCGGCACACGATCTGTCCTTCGACCGCCCCCGTGACGTCCATCGGAAGGGGCAGGTCGTCGTTCTCGAAGACGCGGGAGATCGAGCCGTCGCCGTCGACGCGGAGGAAGTGCAGGGGGATGCCGATGTGCTCGGTGAGGAGGTTCGTCATCCGCATCCCGGCTGCTTCGTGGGTGACGCCGAACGCGTCGCGGAAGTCCTCGACCGCGAGATTCCGGTCCTTCTTCGCCTGCTGCAGGAAGGCGACCGACGCGGTCAGGGGCATGAGGCAGCAGGCGGCGTAGTAGTTGATCTCGAGGCGCTGCTGCAGGAAATCGGCGTAGTCGCTCGGCGGGCGGTGCCCGAGCAGGCGGTGCGCCATCGCCTGCAGCGCCATGGAGCGCAGTCCGTGGCCGCCGGGGATCGACGCCGGCGGAAGGTAGATGCGTCCGTTCTCGATGTCGGTAATCGAACGCGTCGACTGCGGCAGGTCGCTCGCGTAGATGAGCTCGAAGCCGAGTTGCTCGGCCATGACGCTCACGGTGCGATGCGTCAGCGCACCGCCGCCGTGACCCGCGGCTTTCAGCTGCTTCTCGGCGAGCTTCTCGATCTCGGGCAAGTAGTTGTTGCGTTCCCGCATCCGGAGGCGCAGTTCGGTGTTGGCCCGTCGCGCCTCTTCGGGGGTCGCGATCGCCTCGCGCTCCCGGCGCTGCAGCTCGCGGTGCAGCCCCAGCACGGTCTCGATCGTCTCGTCGCTGAGGCTCTTCGTCACCCGGATGCCGGGGAGACCCAGCCGGCGGAACTCGTGCGTCGACTGGGCGCGGTCGAGTTCGATCTCGAGGGCGGCGCGGCGGTTGGGCGGGTCGCTGGAGAGGAGATCGGCCAGCTGCGCCCCGGTCGCCCCCGCGATCTGCTGCAGCAGCGAGAGCTTGGGTTCGCGCTTGCCGTTCTCGATGAGGCTCAGGTGGCTGCCAGCGACGCCCACCGCAGCGCCCAGCTCGTCGAGCGTGAGTCCGGCCGAGGTGCGGTAGTGACGGATGCGGTGGCCGAGCGTGGCGAGCTCGATCGTGGACGAAGTCATTCTTTGAATATAGCGAAAGAATCCAGACTCTTTCGACCTGGACGGCGGGTAAGAGTCGCCGCGAAGGCGGCAATCTGGGTGAGAACCCGCGTTCTGAACGCGATCCACCCACCTTCAGGAGTCATCGTGGCACTTGCCGAGACCTTCATCCGCACCGCACCCCACGGCACCGCCGCCCTTCGTGCGTACGGCCGCCGTCCGGCCGTCGAGGGTGCCGGCATGGCAGCCCTCACCGCGTGGGTCGACGAAATCGCCGCCCTCACCCAGCCCGACCGCATCCACTGGGTCGACGGCTCACGCGGCGAGAACGACACGCTGCTTCGCGAGATGGTCGACGAGGGCAAGCTGATCAAGCTCAACCCGGAATGGCGCCCCGGTTCGTACCTGGCCCGTTCGCACCCGAGCGACGTGGCACGCACCGAGGGGCGGACCTTCATCGCTTCCGAGCGGGAAGAAGACGCCGGCCCCACCAACAACTGGGCGGCCCCGGCCGAGATGCGCGGGACGATGACCCGCGTCTTCGCGGGGTCGATGCGCGGCCGCACGATGTACGTCGTGCCGTTCTCGATGGGCGCGGTCGGCGGCCCCCTCTCGCACATCGGTGTGCAGGTCACCGACTCGGCGTACGCCGTCACATCGATCGGGATCATGACGCGGGTCGGTGACGACGTGATCGCCGAGATCGCCGCGGGAGCCCCGTGGGTGAAGACCGTGCACTCGGTCGGCGCCCCGCTGGCACCCGGCGAGGCGGATGCAGCGTGGCCCTGCAACGACGACAAGTACATCGTGCACTTCCCCGACACTCTCGAGGTCTGGTCGTACGGCTCTGGGTACGGCGGCAACGCGATCCTCGCGAAGAAGTGCTTCGCCCTGCGCATCGCCTCGGTCATCGGGCGCGACGAAGGATGGCTGGCCGAGCACATGCTCCTCATCCGGGTCATCAGCCCCGAGGGCAAGGCGTACCACGTCGCGGCGGCGTTCCCCTCGGCGTGCGGCAAGACGAACCTCGCGATGCTGCGTCCGACGATCCCGGGGTGGCGCGTCGAGACGCTCGGTGATGACATCGCCTGGCTCCGCCCCGGCGACGACGGTCGGCTCTGGGCCATCAACCCCGAGGCCGGGTTCTTCGGTGTCGCCCCCGGAACGGGCGAGTCGACGAACGTGACCGCCGTCGAGACGCTCTGGGGCAACACGATCTTCACGAACGTCGCGCTCCGCCCCGACGGCGACGTCTGGTGGGAAGGACTCACCGACGAGGCCCCGGCGGAGCTCACCGACTGGGAGGGGAACGCGTGGACTCCCGCATCCGGTCGCCCCGCCGCCCACCCGAACTCGCGCTTCACCGTCTCGGCCGGGCAGTGCCCGCAGATCGCCGAGGACTGGGAGGCGCCCGAGGGCGTGCCGCTGGACGCGATCCTGTTCGGCGGGCGACGCGCGACCAACGTGCCCCTCGTCCTCGAGGCGACGGACTGGACGCACGGCGTCTTCCTCGGGTCGACGATCTCGTCGGAGCGCACCGCGGCTGCCGAGGGCACCGTCGGCGAGCTGCGCCGCGATCCGTTCGCGATGCTGCCGTTCTGCGGTTACAACATGGCCGACTACTTCGGGCACTGGGTGTCGATCGGCCAGAAGCTCCGATTTGACCGGGCGCCGCGGATCTTCCAGGTGAACTGGTTCCGCAAGGGCGCCGACGGGCGGTTCCTGTGGCCCGGGTTCGGTGACAATGCCCGCGTCGTGGACTGGATCATCCGCCGCGTCGAGGGCCGGGTGCCCGCGATCGACAGCCCCATCGGGCGTCTGCCGCGTACGAGCGATCTGAACCTCGACGGCATCGAGGTGCCGGATGCGGACCTCGCCGAGCTCTTCGCGGTCAACCCGCAGTCGTGGCTGACCGAGGCGACGCTCACGGAGGAGTTCTACGACACCTTCGGTGACCGTGTTCCCTCCGCGCTCCGCGCCGAACTCGCGTCGCTGCGCTACCGCCTGGAGCGCGCCGACGTCGCCTGAGCGCCCGGGCGCCCGGGCGTGCCGGTCGGCTGAGCGCCGGTGCTCCCGGGCGCCGAGCGCGCCAGTCGGCTGAGCGCCGTGCGCCCGGCCTCGCCCGCCCGCGCTGGTGCGCGCCCGCGCCGGTTCCGGGCTCACGTGGCGCAATCCGCCGCCGCGACTCGCCGATTGCGACACGTGAGCGCCGAGTACCGCGGCTCACGTGTCGCAATCTGTCGCCACGACCCGCGGATTGCGCCACGTGAGCGACGCGCGCGCCTCACGAGTCGCGATAGGTCGGGCCGGGGCCCGCCGCGCCGGTCCTGGGCCATGCATGTGTCGGTCGCGGTGTCGGTCGCGCTGGTTCCCCGCTCACGTGTCGCGATCTGCCGCCGCGACTCGCCGATTGCGACACGTGAGCGCCGAGTACCGCGGCTCACGTGTCGCGATCTGCCGCCGCGACCCGCGGATTGCGCCACGTGAGCGATGAATGCGCGCCTTACTCGTCGCTATCGGTCGCGCCGGGGCCGCCGCGCCGGAGTCGGCTCGCGCCGGGGCTGGTCACGCTGGTTCCCCGCTCACGTGTCGCAATCGGCCGCCGCGACTCGCCGATTACGCCCCGTGAGCGACGAGTACCTCGGCTCACATGTCGCAATCTGCCGCCACGACCCGCGGATTGCGCCACGTGAGTGCGGGGGACCACGTGAGCACGGCGGACGTGACCGCGGGGGACGTGAGCGCGGCGGGGGACGTGAGTGCGGGGGATGGCGAAAGCCGCAACGTCAGACGAGCAGCTGGTGCTTCGCGAGGTCGCGGTAGAGCGGCACGGTGGCGACGAGTTCGGAGTGCGTGCCCTGACCGACCACGACCCCGTCCTCGAGAACGACGATCAGGTCGCTGTCGACGACGGTCGAAAGGCGGTGCGCGATGACGATGAGGGTGCGTCCGGTCGCCACCGCGTCGATGGCCTCGCGCATGCGCTGCTCGTTCAGTCCGTCGAGCGATGACGTCGACTCGTCGAGCAGCAGGATCGGGGGCGCCGCGAGCAGTGCCCGTGCGATCGCGAGCCGCTGACGCTCGCCGCCCGAGAGCATGACGCCGGCCTCGCCCACCGGCGCGTCGATCCCGAGCGGGTTCCGCTCGAGCACGTCGCCGAGGTTGACGGCGCGAAGGACTCGCGCGCACTCCTCGTCGCTCGCGTCGGGTGACGCGAGCCGCAGGTTCTCGGCAATCGTGCCGGCGAGCGTCGGCGCATCCTGTTCCACGTACCCGAGCTGGGCGCGGAGCGCATCCCGCTCGAGCGTGCGGATGTCTTCTCCGCCGAGCAGGATGGCGCCCGACGTCGGGTCGTAGAACCGCTCGATCAGCGCGAGTGTCGTGCTCTTGCCGGCACCGGACGGCCCGACGAGCGCGACACGCGAGCCGCGCGGCACGGTGAACGACACCCCGTGCAGAACACCGCCGTCGTCGGTGCCGGTCACGGTTTCCGCCACGCCGGCCGCGGCGACGCCCTGATCGACGACGGCCACGGCGCTCGTGTCCACGCGCGCCTGTTCGAGCACCGCGCGCGCCTCGTCCTCGGCCTTCCGGCGGGCCTGCACGACGTGCTCGGGGTAGCGGAAGTGCACGTCGCGGAACTCGATCGCGGCATCGGCGTCGCCGCGGACACCGGATGCGGTCGCGGCAGCCGCCGTCGCCGCATCATCCGCCGTCTCGGTCGGCAGTTCCAGCACTTCCTGGATGCGGCCGAGCGCGCCGAGTGCCTGGTTGACCGAGCTGATCGCGCCGAAGAACGAGCCGAGCGGGGCGACCAGGAGGAAGAGGAACATCACGAAGGTGACGAGGTCGCCGACCGTGATGTCGCCGGCGGCGACGCGGTAGCCGCCGAGGCCGAGCACGACCAGGAGCGACACTTGGAGGGCGATCCCCGCGATCGGCACGACGAGCGCGGACACCTTGGCGATCCGCACGCCGACGCCGTAGACCTCGGTTGCCACGGTGGTCACCGCGGCCGTCTCGCGCTCGGTCGCACCGGCGGCGCGGACGGTCCGGATCGAGCCGATCGCGCGTTCGATGCCGGAGGCCAGCTCGCCGACCTTCTGCTGTTGCTGCTGGGTTGCTTGACGGATGCGGCTGCTGAGCGCGACGACACCCACAACGGACACCCCGATGACCACCACGATCGCCGCGAGGAGCAGCGGGTCGATGAAGCCCATCGCGATGATCGCGCCGACGAACAGCAGCGCGTTGCCGACCGAGTCGGCGAGGCCCTGGGTGAGAACGGCGTAGAGGAGAGTCGTGTCGGTGCCGACGCGCGACACCAGGTCGCCGGTGCGGCGGGAGTCGAACTCGCTGATGGGCAGGTGCAGGATGCGGGCGATCAGCTGTCGACGGCTCGAGTAGACGACCGCGGTGCCGGTGCGCTGGAGCAGGTAGTGCTGGTAGCCGGAGATGATCGAGCTTCCGACGACCAGGCCGACGATCGCCCACACGAGCATGCCGAGGCCCTGCTCGGCCTGCACGCGCTGGATGACCTGTCCCACAAGGAGGGGCTGGCCGAGGGTGAGGGCCGCCCCGACGATGCTGAGCACGACGATGAACACGACCACGCCGCGGTGCTCGAACACGTACGGAAGCAGTTGTTTCAGGCTCGCCCGGGGTCCGTCTTTCGGATCCGCGCGGCGGCCGCGGCGGCGGGGTTCGGAAGCCGTGCCGGACATGGGGGTGCCTCGTTCCTGCGTGGGGATTGCGTACCTTCGACCGTACTTCGCTCCGGGCCCTCAGAGGCGCGCGGTCATCGCCATAGAACGGCGATCGCCGCGTTCGCGAGAGTGAGGATACCGACCGCCCAGAAGAGGGGTGCCGGTGTCGCGCCGGTGCGGCGCTGGCGCGCGGTCCCGATGCCGAGCACCGCGCCGATGGCGAGGAGGATGACCAGCTTGACGCCGATCTTGGCGTAGTTCAGGTCGTGGTCGATGCCCCACGGCGCGGCGAGGGCGAGACCCGCGATACCGGCGATCAGCATCCCGTAGGTCATCAGGCGCGTGAGTCGGATGCGGCGGCCCACGGCCTCGGCGGCCCATGCGCCGAACAGGACGGCAAATCCGACGAGGTGGACGAGGAGCACGACGTGACGCAGTATTTCCATGCGCGTCACCCTACCTTACGTAACACTGAAGGTTGGTGCCGGCCGGTCTGCGCGCCGTTCGAGAGTGGATCGGCCGGCCGGCATCGGCCGGCCGATCCACATCGCGGTCTAACGTGCGGCGGTCACGCCGATGTTCTCGTCGTAGTCGATGTCTTTCGTCTCCTTCGACAGCAGCAGGGCGATGAAGGTGAGCACGCCCATGGTCGAGAGGTAGATGCCGACGAGCCACGGGTTGCCGTCGCCGAGTTCCCACAGCCACAGCGCGATGATCGGAGCGACGGCCGCACCGAGGATCGACGAGACGTTGTAGGAGATCGCCGAACCCGTGTACCGCACGTTCGTCGGGAAGAGTTCGGGCAGCAACGCCCCCATCGGACCGAACGTCGCGCCCATGAGCATGAAGCCGAGAACGAGGAACGCCTGCGTGAGCGCACCGGTGAACTTCGGGTCGGAGTGCGGCAGCAGGAACACCGAGAAGGTGAGACCGAACACGATGATCAGTCCGGTGACCCACAGCAGCAAGCGCCGGCGGCCGATCGCGTCGGCGATCGGTCCCGACAGCAGCGTGAAGACACCGAAGAAGATCACACCGATGATCTGCATGATCACGAAGTCGGTGTAGCCGAAGCCGAGACCGGGGTAGAACTGCGCGGCGAACGCCGTCGGGTCGAACGGCTTGCCGGCGGCTTCCGCGGCTGCCTGGGCGGTGGCGGATGCGGCGCTCAGGTCGCCGGACTTCGTGCCGTACGAGAGCGTGAAGTTCGTCATCAGGTAGAAGAGCACGTAGGTCGCCAGCATGATGAACGTGCCGAGAATGAGCGACTTCCAGTGCCGGCGGATCACGACGCCGAGCGGGAACTTGCGGATCGCTCCCTTCTCCTCGGCCTTCACGAACGACTCGGACTCGACCAGACGCAGACGCACCCAGAGGCCGACGATGACCATGACGGCCGAGAAGAGGAACGGCACGCGCCATCCCCACGCCAGGAACTCCGCGGATCGCTGCGCGGTGCCGTCGGGGTGGGGGAGCGCGAAGTTGATGATCAGGAAGACCGTGTTGGCGATGATGAAGCCGATAGGGGCGCCGAGCTGGGGGAACGTGCCGTACCAGGCGCGCTTTCCCTTCGGCGCGTTCTCGGTCGCGACCAGCGTGGCACCGGACCACTCGCCGCCGAGCGCGAAGCCCTGCGCGAGCCGCATGACCAGCAGCAGCACCGCGGCCCAGACGCCGATCTCGTTGAAAGTGGGGAGGCAGCCGATGAGGAAGGTCGCGACACCCATCGTGAGCAGCGACGCGACGAGGGTCGCCTTGCGGCCGAACCGGTCGCCGAAGTGCCCGAAGACGACTGCGCCGATGGGGCGCGCGATCATCGCCGCGCCGAAGACGCTGAACGAGAGCAGCAGCGCGGTGGTGTCGTTGCCCGTCGGGAAGAACAGAATCGGGAACACGAGCACGGCCGCCGTGGCGTACGCGTAGAAGTCGTAGAACTCGATCGTCGTGCCGATGAGGCTCGCGGTGATGACGCGAGAGCGCGGGTTGGCGGGTGCGGTCGAGGTGGGGGGTGCAGAGGTGGTCACGAAGAAGCCCTGTCGAAGATGCGGCGGAGAGACGTTCGTTCTGCGATGCGTCGAGGTGGGCGAGCCGCGGCGCGGGGTGTGCGCCGGGTGGAAGCCAGATCACCGTGTGCGCCGACGAGTCGCCGAGGCACGATCCTCGATTCTACGCCTCTCGTCGGCGAGATCGGCGGCGCTGCCGCGATGCCGCCCGCCTGGTCGGCATCGGCGGCGGGGTATGGCGGCTCCGCGGAAGGTCCGGGGCGGCGCATGCCCCCGGCCGCCTGCGGCGGCCTCCCGCCAGACCCGATGCCAGCGCCGCCCCGGACCGCCCGCGGCGCGGCGCGGCCGTGGTGTCGACCGCCGGGGGTCGCCGCCTCAGCCGCGCAGCTCGCGCAGCAGCAACGCCGTGCGGACGGCGGCGTCCGCGGCTTCCTCGCCCTTGTCCTCCGTCGAGCCGGGAAGCCCGGCCCGGTCGATGCCCTGCTGCTCGGTGTCGAGCGTGAGCACGCCGAAGCCGACCGGTTTGCCCGTGTCGAGAGCCACCCGGGTCAGTCCGTCGGTCGCGGCCGACGACACGAACTCGAAGTGCGGGGTCCCGCCGCGGATGATCACGCCGAGGGCGACGACCGCATCCGCGCCCGCCTCTAAGGCCGCCTTGGCGGCGACCGGCAGCTCGAACGATCCGGGTACGCGCACGACGCGGTACTCGGCTCCGGATGCGGTCAGCACCCGCTCCGCGCCCGCGATCAGGCCGTCGGTGATGACGTCGTGCCAGGTGCCCGCGACGACGACGACGCGCAGTCCGCTCGCGTCGACGATCTCGGTCCGGGGTGCTCCGTGTCCGCTCATTGGCCTGTGCTCTCTTTCATCTGTTCCAGGGCATCGGTGAGGTCGGCATCCGGGATGATGTGCCCCATCCGGTCGCGCTTGGTCGCGAGGTACTGGTGGTTGTTCGGTCCGACGCCGACCAGCAGCGGAACCTGCTCGACGACGTCGAGCCCCAGGGCGACGAGCTGGTTGACCTTGTCGGTGTTGTTCGTCAGCAGGCGCACCCGTTCGACGCCGAGGTCCGCGAGGATCCCCGCGGCCGCGGCGTAGTCGCGGGCATCGGCCGGCAGGCCCAGCGCGAGGTTCGCGTCGACGGTGTCGAAGCCGCGCTCCTGCAGGCTGTACGCCCGCAGCTTGTTGATGAGGCCGATCCCGCGGCCCTCGTGACCGCGCATGTAGACGACGATGCCGCCGTCGCGATCGATGCGATCCAGAGCGGCGTCGAGCTGCGGTCCGCACTCGCACTTGAGGGAGCCGAACGCTTCACCCGTCAAGCACTCCGAGTGCACCCGCACCAGCGGAGCGTCGTCGAGCTCGCCGGAGACGACCGCGATGTGGTCGGTGCCGGTGATCCGGTCCTTGTACGCGAGGAAGCGGAACTCGCCGTGCGAGGTCGGCACGGTCGCCTCGGCGCGCAGGCTCACGCGCCGTCGGTGCGAGGCCGCCACCACGGCGTCGATCGGCTCGGTCTCCTGCAGGTAGGCGATCAGTTGCTCGATCGTGATGACCGGGATGTCGTCGCGGGCGCCGAGCTCGATCAGGCCGGGAAGACGCATCATGCTGCCGTCCTCGGCGACGATCTCGGCGATCGCACCGACGGGCTCGAGGCCGGCGAGGCGCATGAGATCGACGGCGGCTTCGGTGTGGCCGCTGCGTTCGCGGACACCGCCCTCCACCGCGCGGAGCGGCAGCACGTGGCCGGGGCGGATGAGACTCGTCGGCACGGATGCGGTGTCGGCCAGCACGTTCAGCGTGCGTGCCCGATCGGCGGCGCTGATGCCCGTGGTGACACCGGAGGAGGCATCGACGCTGACGGTGTAGGCGGTGCCGCGGGCGTCCTGGTTGACCTCGACCATCGGGGGGAGGTCGAGCCGGTCCGCCCATTCGGCGGGCATCGGCGCGCAGATGAACCCGCTCGAGTGGCGCACCGTCCAGGCGATCCACTCGGGAGTCGCGAGCTGAGCGGAGAGGATGACGTCTCCCTCGTTCTCGCGATTCTCGTCGTCGGCGACGATGACGGGGTTGCCGGCGCGGAGCGCGTCGAGGGCGACGGGGATGGGGGAAAGGCTCATCGTGAGCCTCCTTCGAGGGGGATGCGGGGAGCGGGGGAGAAAGCGAGAAGGCGCTGCACGTGGCGCGCGAGGATGTCGGTCTCGAGGTTGACGGCGTCGCCCTCCACGCGGGCGCCGAGGGTCGTCGCCGCGAGCGTTTCGGGGATGAGGGACACTTCGAGCCACTGCTCGGCGGCATCCGCATCGCTCACCGCGCTCACCGTGAGCGATACGCCGTCGAGAGCAATCGACCCCTTGTCGACGACGAGAGGGGCGAGCTCGGCGGGCACGCTGACGCGGATGACCTGCCACTGCGCGCCGGGGCGGATCTCGAGCACGCGGCCCGTCCCGTCGACGTGGCCCTGCACGATGTGTCCGCCGAGGCGGGCGTGCACCCCGGTGGCCCGTTCGATGTTGACGCGCGTGCCGCCGGCGACACCCGCGACGGAGGTCATATCGAGCGTCTGGCGCATCACGTCGGCCGTGAACCAGTCCGGGCCCTGATCGATGACGGTCAAGCACACGCCGGAGACAGCGATGGAGTCGCCGTGACCCGCGTCGGACACGGCCAGCGGAGCCTGCACGGTCAGACGCACGCCGTCACCCGACGGCTCGACGGCGGTGACCGTACCGATCTCTTCGATGATTCCGGTGAACATCAGCGAACTCCTTCGAGCGGGGTGGATGCGGGGCGCGCGATGATCAGAAGGTCGTCGCCGAGGCGGTGGAGATCGGTCATCTGCAGGCGATGCTGCTGGTCGATCGTGTCGACACCCAGCATCCGCACCGCCGGATGGTCGGTCCCGTCGGGGCCGTAACCGATCAGAGTGGGGGCGACATAGGCGAGGATCTCGTCGGCGAGTCCCGCCCGGATGAAGGCGCTCGCGATGGTGGGGCCGCCCTCGACGAAGACACGCTGCACCCCGAGTTCGCGCAGCTCGATCAGGAGCGAGTCCGAGGCCTCATCGCCCGCGTGCTCGCCGAAGAGGTTCGCGCCGGAGCGGTGCAGGAAGCCCCGCGGATGCTGCCGCAGCGCCGCGTCGTCCGGCACGGCGCGGTCGCCCAGCACGACGGGGAGCGGCTGGTGCTCGTATAGTGAGCCGTCGGGCCGGCGGGCGGTGAGCGCCGGGTCATCGGCGAGCACCGTTCCGGTACCCACCACGATCGCATCCGCATCCGCACGGCGACGGTGCACGTCGGCCCGGGCGTCGGGGCCGGTGATCCACTGGCTGGTGCCGTCCGCGGCGGCCGCGCGTCCGTCGAGGCTCTGCGCCCATTTGACGGTCACGTGCGGGCGGCCGAGCATCTGCATCGTGGTCCAGGACGACAGCAGGTCGCGGGCGTCATCGGCCAGCACGCCGGACTCGACCGAGACGCCGCCCGCGCGCAGGCGATCCGCGCCGCCGCTGGCGACCGGCGTGGGGTCGGGCAGGGCGTACACGACGCGCGCGATGCCCGCCTCGAGGAGCGCGACGGCGCAGGGGCCCGTGCGTCCCGTGTGGTTGCAGGGTTCCAGCGTGACGACCGCGGTGGCCCCGCGGGCCGCGCCCGGGGCGAGATGCGAGAGCGCGTCGACCTCCGCGTGCGGGGTGCCGGCGCCGTGGTGCCACCCCTCGGCGAGGACGTCGCCATCCGGCCCCAGAATCACGGCGCCCACCTGCGGGTTGACACCCGTCGGGCCGCGCCGGGCGATCTCGAGCGCGTGCGCCATGGCACGGCGTTCGGTGTCGCTGACCGTCATTCGTTTCTCCGCTCGCAGGCTCCGCGGTCGGCGAACGGCGCGCGCCGCCTACGGCGGTCACGCGTGCTGCCTCCCATCCGGACTAGCGACATGAATGTCGCATCACCGTCGGTTCCGGAATTACACCGGATCAACCTTTCCCCGCCCTGAAGGGGGGAAACGCTCGCGGACTGTTACCGCCGGTTCGGATTCACACCGACCCCGGAGCACGTTTGCTCCGAGTGTACTCAACCCCTCGGACGCGGAATCATTCCCCGCCTCGCGCGGTCACAGAACGCGCGTCCCGGTGCCCGCGTGCGGGGGCTCGGGGAGGGGCGCAGGCTCCGGGGTAGTGGGCGGGGGCGCCGGCCGCCGGGGGCCGGCAGCGGCCGTAGGTGCGCGGTGCCGACCGCGGGGGCGCCGGGGCCGCGCGCGCGCAACTCCTCCAAGTCGTGGGTGTCGGCCGGTCGGGGCGCTGCCGGGGCCCGATGTGGAGGAGTTATCGCGGGTGCACGTGCGCGACGGGCGAGATTCGGCCCGCCCCGCGCCCTTCGGGCGGGGCTGCACTCGTTGCTCCTGCAGTCGCGCACGCGCGCCGCCGCAGCCGGGTGCCGCGCGCATAACTCCTCCAGATCGTGGGTGCCGGGCGGTCGGGGCACTGCCCGGGGCCCGATGTGGAGGAGTTATCGCGGGTGCGTGCCCCGACGGCGTCGCGACGCTACCCGGCGAGAGCCCGCGCGGAGGGTTCGTCGATCACGAGATCGGTCACCAGGCCCGCCGCGAGCGCGCCCCGCACGCTGTCGAGCTTGCCGTCGCCCGAGACGATGCAGATGCGCCGGGGCACTCGCGCGAGATCGGCGAGGGCCGGGCCGGAGGCGCGAGCGTTCAGCGCGATGTCGGCGCTCGAGCCATCGGCTCGATAGAACACGGTCGCGACGTCGCCGACGACGCGTTCCCGGTCGAGCTCGGCGAGGTCGGCGGGTTCGAGATAGCCGCCCGCGTACACGTGGCTCGGCACCGACGATCCGCTCGCGCCGACCGAGAAGACGACGGCGTCCATGGATGCCTGTGCGTCGAGGATCCGGTGCATGCTGCGCTCGCGCCAGAGCGCGGTCTTGGTCGCGGGGTCGTCGAAGAACGCGGGAACCGGGAACTGCTGCACCTGCGCAGTGAAAGCGCGCCCGAACCGGCGGAGCAGCTCGCTCGCGTAGCCGAGCCCCGTCGTGCGCGTGTTGCCCGAACCGTTGAGCTGCACGAAGCGCGTGCCGGTCGTCGGCTTCGGGACGAGTCGACGGCTCACCGCAGCGATCGTCGCCCCCCAGGCGAGCCCGACGGTCATGTGCGACCCGATGTGCGTGGCCAGCACGTCGGCCGCGGTGGCGGCGACGATGTCGAGCCGCTCCACCTCGCTCGCGTCCTCCCGCACGAGGGCCGTGTGCGTGGTGACGCCGTACCGGAGGCGCAGCGTGTCGGCGAGGCCTTCGGGGGCATCGCGCGGTGAGCGCACGCGGATCTCGACGAGCCCCGTCTCGCGGGCATGCTTGAGCAGGCGTGACACCGTCGACCTCGACATCCCCAGGCGCGCGCCGATCGATTCCATCGTCTCGCCGTGCAGGTAATGCGCGGTCGCGGCCGCGAGAGCGCGCTCGTCATGGCGGCGGAGTTCATCGGACATCGATCCAGTCTGCACGTTCGTGCATCGCGACTGCAACGATGTGTGCGGCTGGCACGATGGGTGCAGTGGCGCGCCCGACGCCGCGATGCGGAGGAATCATGACGACGGATGCGGCCCCTCGACGGTCCTGGCAGCAGTTGGTCGATCGTCCCCACGCCGAGGTGCTGATCGTCGGCGGCGGTATCAACGGTCTCGCGACCTTCCGCGACCTGGCGATGCAGGGGATCGACGTCGCCCTCGTCGAACGCGACGATTTCGTCAGCGGTGCGTCTGCGGCCAGCTCCCACATGATCCACGGCGGCATCCGGTACCTCGAGAACGGCGAGTTCCGTCTCGTGCACGAAGCGGTCGTCGAACGCAACGGTCTGCTGCAGATCGCGCCGCACTACGTGCGCCCTCTGCAGACGACGATCCCGATCTCGTCGACGTTCTCGGGCGTCCTCTCCGCCCCGTTCCGATTCCTGCGCCACGGCGCCGGACGCCCGAAGGAGCGCGGTGCGGTGCTCATCAAGATCGGGCTCGTCATCTACGACTCCTTCTCTCGCGGCGGCGGACAGGTCGCGCGGCACGCGTTTCACGGGCGCACGCAGTCCCGCCGCATCCTTCCCGAGTTGAACCCGTCCACGCGCTACACCGCTTCGTACTGGGACGCCTCGCTGCACGATCCCGAGCGGCTCGCGCTCGACGTGCTGCAGGACGGGATCACCGCCGGCCGTGACCGCGCTCGCGCGGCGAACTACGTCGCCGCGGTCGAAGCGCGGGACGGGGCGGTGCTGCTGCAGGATGCGGAGACCGGCGCGCAGGTCGAGTTCACCGCATCCGTCGTCGTGAACGCGTCGGGCCCGTGGACCGACCTCACGAACGCGGATCTCGGCGCGCCGACCCACTACATGGGCGGCACGAAGGGGTCGCACATCGTGCTCGACAACCCGGCGCTGCTCGCAGCGACCGGCGGGCGGGAGATCTTCTTCGAGCACAGCGACGGCCGCATCGTGCTCATCTACCCGCTGAAAGGCCGGGTGCTGGTGGGCACGACCGACCTCGAGCACGACATGCGTGACGAGATCATCTGCACCGACGCCGAAGTCGACTACTTCTTCGAGCTGATCGGCCACGTCTTCCCTCGCATCGAGGTGGACCGCGAGCAGATCGTCTACAGGTTCTCGGGTGTGCGTCCGCTCCCGGGTCACGGCGATCTCGCCCCCGGGTTCGTGTCGCGCGACTACCGGATCGAGTCCTCCCCGCTCACGGGTTCGGATGGCCGCGTGCCCGTACTCAGCCTCGTCGGAGGCAAGTGGACGACGTTCCGCGCGCTCGCCGAGAACCTCTCCGACCGCGTGCTCGAGGCCCTCGGCGCCGACCGTCGGCAGAGCACCGCCGGTGTGCAGATCGGCGGTGGCATCGGCTACCCGACGACCGATCGCCGGCGCGCACGTTGGGTGAACGACAACGCCCAGGGTCTTCCGGCCGAGCGTGTTGCCGTGCTGCTGGACCGGTACGGAACGCGCGCGACCGAGGTGATCACCGCGATCGTGGCGGATGCGGACGACGCACCCCTCTCGGCCGCACCGAACTACTCGACCGCCGAACTGCGCCACCTCGCCCGCGCCGAGAACGTCGTGCACCTCGCCGACCTGCTTCTTCGTCGGACGAGCCTCGCGTTCACGGGCGAGGCCGTCGCCGCCGCTGCGCAGATCGCGGATGCGGTGGCACCGGCGCTGGGCTGGGACGCCCCGCGCGTGGCGCACGAGGTGCAGGCCGGGATCGCCGCGGTACGCCGGGCGGAGCCGCATCCGGTGTCGGCACGCTCCGACGAAACGGATGCGGAGCCCGCATCCGCGGACGCGGGCACGGCGCACGCCGAGTCCTGAGCGACCGCACCCCGCACGGCATAATCGAGCACGGGTCGCGCACCGGCGCGCCCGGAGAGGAAACGGCGACGTGGCCGACCATGTGATCGCCCTCGACCAGGGCACCACTTCCACCCGAGCGATCGTCTTCGACGCGGCCGGTCGCATCGTGGCGAGCGCGCAGCGCGAGCACGCGCAGATCATGCCGCGCGCCGGCTGGGTCGAGCACGATGCGAACGAGATCTGGACCAACGCGGTCTGGGTGCTCGAGACCGCGCTCGCCGAGTCGGGCCTGGGATCGGACGAGATCGCGGCCCTCGGAATCACGAACCAGCGCGAAACCGCCATCGTGTGGGACCGCCGCACCGGTGAACCCGTCCACAACGCGATCGTCTGGCAGGACACGCGCACGCAGCCGGCGATCGACCGCCTCGTCGACGCGCACGCGGACTACGACCGCTTCGCCGACATCACCGGCCTGCCGCTCGCCACCTACTTCTCTGCATCCAAGGTCGCTTGGATCCTCGACCAGGTGCCCGGTGCGCGCGCGGATGCGGACGCCGGACACCTCCTGTTCGGCACCGCCGACAGCTGGCTCGTCTGGAAGCTCACGAACGGCGACCGGCACCTGACCGACGTCACCAACGCCAGCCGCACGCTCCTCATGGACCTCGAAGCGCTCGATTGGTCCGAGCGCATGCTCGATGTGTTCGGCATCCCGCGGACGATGCTTCCGGAGATCGTGTCGTCCTCGGCCGTCGTCGGGGAGATCTCCGCGGTGGCGGCGCTTCGCGGAACCCCGATTGCCGGCATCCTGGGCGACCAGCAGGCCGCGACGTTCGGTCAGGCCGCCTTCCTTCCGGGCGAATCGAAGAACACCTACGGCACCGGCAACTTCCTCCTCGTCGGCACGGGCGAACGCATCGTCCGCTCGCCGCACGGCCTGATCACCACCGTCGCGTACCGGATCGGCGACGAGCCGGCGCAGTACGCCATGGAAGGATCCATCGCCGTCACCGGGTCGCTCGTGCAGTGGCTCCGCGACAACCTCGGCATGTTCAGCGAATCCAACGAGATCGAGCGGCTCGCCGCATCCGTCCCCGACAACGGCGGCGCCTACTTCGTGCCCGCATTCTCCGGACTGTTCGCGCCGTACTGGCGCCCGGATGCGCGCGGCGCACTCGTCGGGCTCACCCGCTACGTCAACCGTGCGCACATCGCTCGCGCCGCTCTCGAGGCCACCGCATTCCAGACGCTCGACGTGATCGGCGCGGTCGAGGCCGACACCGGCCACGCCCTCGAAGAACTCCGCGTCGACGGCGGAATGACCAAGAACGGCCTGCTCATGCAGTTCCAGGCCGACATCCTGGGCGTCCCCGTCGTGCGCCCCGAGGTCATCGAGACCACCGCGCTCGGCGCGGCCTATGCCGCAGGCCTCGCCACCGGAGTCTGGACCGACCTGGACGAACTCCGCAGCCACTGGCGCGAGGGCGAACGGTGGGAGCCGCAGATGGACGGCGAAGAACGGGACCGCCGCATCCGGATGTGGCGAAAAGCCGTCCGCCGATCCTTCGACTGGGTCGACGACGATGCCCGCATCCTCATGGGCACGACCGGCTGAGGGGCGGGGCTGGTGCTGGCGCTTCGCAACGCTGGTGCTGGTAGTCGCGCTTCGCTGCGCGGGAGGTCCCCGGCGCCGCATGCCCCCGGCCGCCTGCGGCGGCCTCCCGCCAGTCCCGATGCCAGCGCCGCCGGGGACCTCCCGCTTCGCGGTGCCGGATAGGGCGAGGGATGCGGTGGCTGCCGGATGTCCGGATCGCCTGCGGCGGACTCCCGCCAGTCCCGATGCCAGCGCCGCCGGGGACTTCCCGCTGTGCGGTGCCGGATAGCGCGGCGGATGCGGTGGCTGCCGGATGTCCGGATTTTCTGTGGCGGCCTCCTGCCAGTCCCGATGCCAGCGCCGCCGGGGACCTCCAGGTTCGCGGTGCCGGGATGCGGCAGGGCGCGGGCCGGGCGGCGTTACTTGAGGAGCCGCGAGAGGCGGCGATCCGCCAGGATCTTGCCCCCGGTCTGGCAGGTCGCGCAGTACTCGAGCGAATTGTCGGCGAAGAAGACCGAACGCACCACGTCGCCGCACACCGGGCACGCCTCACCGCGCCGCCCGTGCACGCGCATCCCGCGGCGCTTGGCGTCCTTGAGGTCGGCCGGAGGTTTTCCGGATGCGGTCGCCACCGCATCCGTCAGCGTCTCGACGGTCGCCGCGTACAGCGTGTCGATGTCGCCGTTCGAGAGCGTCGCGGCCAGCGCGTACGGAGACAGCCGCGCGACGTGCAGGATCTCGTCGGAGTAGGCGTTGCCGATGCCCGCGACGATCGACTGATCGCGGAGGACGCCCTTGATCTGCGTGCGCCGCCCGGCAAGCAGGCCCGCGAGCGTGTCGCGCGTGAAACCGGGCGCCAGCGGATCGGGTCCCAGCCGCGCGATTCCCGGCACATCCGCGGGGGAGCGCGCCACGTACACCGCGAGCGACTTCTTGGTGCCGGCCTCGGTGAGATCGAAACCGGAGCCGTCGTCGAACCCCACGCGCAGCGCGATCGGTGTTCGACCGGGCTTCACGACGGTCGCCGGCATCGTGTCGTACCAGCGCAACCACCCCGCCTTCGCCAGGTGGAACACGAGATGCGCGTCAGCGTCCACCCCGAACACGTCGACGTCGAGGAACTTGCCGTGACGCTGCACCGCCCGCACCGTCGCACCGATGAGGCTCTCGATCGGGGGGTCGTAGGTCTTCAGAGCCGAGATCGCGACGATCTGCGCCTTCGTGATCTGCCGCCCGGGGAGGCGGCCGTTCAGGAACGCGACGAGACCTTCGACCTCCGGCATCTCCGGCATGGAGTCATCCTGTCACGTGCCGCCGACACCGGCCCGACTCAGTCGAGGACCGGCCACGACTGCGGCGTGCGGTCATCGTCCGCGAGGAGGCCGGCGATCCAGCCGTCGCTCCGGACGCCCGTTCCGTTGCGCAGGACCGAACGCGACATCCCCTCGTACCGGAACCCGAGAGCCCGCGCGGCGCGGGCCGAACCGATGTTGCCGACGACGGCCCGCCATTCGATCCGGGCGAGGCGGAGTCCGTCGGGAGAGAACCCCCAGTCGATCACCGCACGCGCCGCCTCCCGCACGACGCCGTCGCCTCGCGCCGCCGGGGCCGTCCAGTAGCCGAGCTCGCCGGCACCCGTCCCGTCGACGCGGTAGATGCCGATCGTGCCGACCAGGGCACCGTCGCGGTGGACGCCCCAGGTGAAATGCACACCGACCGCCCACTCCGCCGCGACCCGGTCGACGAACGCCTCGGCCAGTGAGCGCGGGTACGGCGAGGGCACGGTCGTGTAGCGCTGGATCTCCGCATCCTGGCACGCCGCATGGATCGCGTCGACGTCGTCGATCGTCGGCGCGAACAGCTCGAGACGGGCGGTGCGGAGCGTGACCGGTTCCATTCCGGCACCCTACCGGCCGGGCGCGCTCCGCATCCGGCCCCGTAGCAGATCAGACCGTGATCGGGCTTCCCGACATCGTGCGCGGCGCGAGGCGCTGCAACTGCGTGACGTGTGACGGCGTGAGTTCGGCCAGTTCCGACACCTGCAGCAGCTTCATCGTGCGAACGATCTGCTCGGTGAGGATCTCGATCGTGCGGTCCACGC
Organism: Microbacterium sp. cx-55; assembly: GCF_021117345.1. Lineage (NCBI taxonomy): Bacteria > Bacillati > Actinomycetota > Actinomycetes > Micrococcales > Microbacteriaceae > Microbacterium > Microbacterium sp. cx-55. Next base: position 835,238 of record NZ_CP088261.1, read on the forward strand.
CCTCGCGTCCGCCGGCCATCAGGCCGTAAAGGTAGGCGCGGCCGATGAGGGTGAACTTCGCCCCCATGGCGATGGATGCCACGATGTCGGCGCCGTTCATGATGCCCGTGTCGATCGTGATCTCGGTGTCTGCTCCGACCTCGCGGACGACCTCCGGCAGCAGGTGGAACGGCACGGGCGCGCGGTCGAGCTGGCGTCCGCCGTGGTTCGAGAGCACGATGCCGTCGACGCCGAGATCGACGAGTTTCCGGGAATCCTCGACGTTCTGCACGCCCTTCACGACGATCTTGCCCGGCCACATCGAGCGGATGATGTCGAGATCCTCGAACGAGATCGAGGGGTCCATGGCGGAGTCGAGCAACTCGCCGACCGTGCCGCCCGTCGTCGACAGCGACGCGAACTCGAGCTTCGGGGTCGTGAGGAAGTCGATCCACCACCAGGGGCGGGGGAGCGCGTCGAGGATGGTGCCGACGCTCAGCTGCGGCGGGATCGAGAACCCGTTGCGCTTGTCGCGCAGCCGTGCACCGGCGACCGGGGTGTCGACGGTGAAGAACAGCGTGTCGAATCCCGCCTTCGCGGCGCGCTCGACTAGCGCGTACGAGATCTCGCGCTGGCGCATCACGTACAGCTGGAACCAGTTGCGGCCCGCGGGATTCGCGGCCTTCACGTCTTCGATCGAGGTCGTGCCGAGCGTCGACAGGGTGAAGGGGATGCCGGCCGCACCGGCCGCCCCCGCACCGGCGATCTCGCCCTCGGTCTGCATGAGGCGCGTGAAGCCGGTCGGCGCGATTCCGAACGGCAGCGCGGACGGGCCGCCGAAGACGGTCGTGGAGGTGTCGACGTGCGACACGTCGCGCAGGATCGACGGGTGGAACTCGATGTCCTGGAAAGCCTGGCGGGCACGCGAGAGCGAGATCTCGCCGTCGGCGGCGCCATCCGTGTAGTCGAAGGCCGCGGTCGGGGTGCGGCGCTTGGCGATCCGCTGCAGATCCTCGATCGTGAGCGCCGAGGTGAGGCGACGGCGCTTGCCGTTCAGATCGGGCTTCTTGAACTGCATCAGTTCGAGGAGTTCGGCGGGGTTCGGCAGCTGCCGGCGGATGGCACTCATTGGCGTCCTTCGAGAGGGGGATTGCACGGCGCACCGCGCGGGTAGGTGGTCAGACCTCTCTGCTAGAGTAGGGATGCGCCGTGGCTGAGTCAATCCGGGCCGTCGCGCGGAGGAGGACGACGTGACCGACGTACGCAACCCGGCCTGGGCTCCCGTCATGCGCAGTCGCGCGCACGAGCTCGTGATTCAGGCGATCGAAGACCAGATCATGACCGGCGGACTGACGGTCGGTGATCCGCTGCCTCCCGAGCGTGAACTCGCCTCCCGGCTCGAAGTGAGCCGCGCGGGAGTTCGCGAAGCCGTGCGCGTGCTCGAAGGGCAGGGCGTGCTGCGGTCGAGGGTCGGCTCCGGCGCCGAGGCCGGCACGTTCATCGCCGCACTCCCCGACGCCGCGCTCACCCGTTTCCTGCGCTTGCACGTCGCGCTCGCGAACTACCCGCTGGCCGACGTGGTCGATGCGCGCGTGACGCTGGAGCGGTCGTCCGCGTCGTTCGCGGCGCGGAACGCGGATGCGGCCGCCCTGGCCCCCATCCGGGCCGCCCTCGACCGGGGCGCCGTCCCCGGGCTGTCGCTCGCCGAGTTCAACGACGCCGACACGGCGTTCCACGTCGCGATCGCCGAGGCGGGCGAGAACCGTCTGGTGGCCTCGATGACCGTCGCCATCCGGGAGTCGCTGAGCGCCCGCATCCTGGACGCGCTCGCCGACCACGCGGACTGGTCGGGCCTCGCAGCCCGGCTGCACGCGCAGCACGTCGAGCTGTTCGAAGCGATCAGCCGGCGTGATCCCGACGCCGCTGCGCGACTGGCGGAGGAGCACATCCGCTTCGCCGGCCAGGAACTCCCGCACGTTCCCTGAGAGATCTGCGGCACGGCGAGTGCAGTCTGCTAACTCCTCCATACTCGACACCGCGGGCCCGCGGACCGGGTAAACGCACCGAAATGGAGGAGTTGGCGTCGCGAGGGCGGCGGCACGGCGGCGGAAGTCGTCCTCCACAGGGCGAGTCACCCCGGAAGTTGTGCCGACAGGGCGCTTCGCGCGGGATGCAGCAGCCCGGACTGCGCACGCTGGGAGGATGTCAGCGTTCTTCGCCACCCCGTGCGTGTATTCGACTCGGGCGGATCTCCGTTCCGGCGGCTACACCGATTCGTCGATTGCACGGCTGTGTCGCGATGGTGAGGTGGTGCGAGTGCGGCGGGGTCGCTATGTCGATGCGAGCCTCCCCGCAGAGATCGTCGATGCCGCCCGCCTCGGCGGGCGGCTCGATTGCACGTCGCTGCTGCGCCTTCTCGGGGTCTTCGTCCTCGACGATGGTCGCCTCCACATCCAGATCGAGCGTGGGTCCAGCCGGCTTCCCCATCGGGGCACGAACGTCCACGCGCACTGGCGGACGACGGCCACCGCCAGCTCCGATCTGATCGTCGACCCGATCGAGGCGTTGGCCCAGGCATGCCGCTGCCTCGCTCCGCGCGCGGCGGTCGCCACGCTCGATAGCGCGTGGCATCTCGGGGTCGTCGACGAGGCGGGGATCAACGAGGTGTTCGCCCGGCTGCCGGGTCGGTTCCGGACGCTCCGGCGTCTCCTCGACCCGCGGAGCGAATCCGGACCCGAAACGCTCGTGCGGTTGATGCTTCGAGCGATGGGGGTTCGCGTCGACGTACAGGCGTGGATTCCCGGTGTAGGCAGGGTCGATCTGCTCGTCGATGGCTGGCTCATCATCGAGTGCGACAGTCGCGCGTTCCACAGCGACTGGACCCAGCACCGCAACGACCGCCGCCGCGACAGCGCGTCGGCCGCGCGCGGCTACGTCACCCTGCGCCCCATCGCGGAGGACATCTTCGGGAACCCCGCCGACGTTCGCGCGGCCATCGCCGGGCTGCTGTCCGCGGGTCCGCCGCGTCGACGCCGCGCAAACTCCTCCAGAACGGGCCGCACGGCCGCTCTGCGACCCGCAACGGCGTGATCTGGAGGAGTTATCGGGCGGCGGTGGCGCCCGAGCGGTGCTCAGCTGCGGCGGAGCAGCCCGATCCGGTCGTACACGTCGCCGAGAGTCTTGTTCGCGACGGATGCGGCGCGCTCCGCGTTCACGGCCAGCACACGGTCGAGCTCGGCCGGGTCGTCGAGCAACCCGAGCGCGCGCTCGCGCACCGGCCCGAACTCGTTCACGACCACCTCGGCAAGACCCTTCTTGAAGTCGCCGTACCCGCGGCCCGCGTACTCGTCCTCGATCGAGGGGATCTGCCGGCCCGTGAGAGCCGCGTAGATGACGAGCAGGTTCGAGACGCCGGGCTTCAGCTCGCGGTCGAATCGCACCACGCCCTCCGAATCCGTCACCGCGCGCATGATCTTCTTCGCGCTCTTGGCCGGGTCGTCGAGCAGCCACAAAACGCCCGCGTCGGACTCGGCGGACTTCGACATCTTCGCGGTCGGGTTCTGCAGGTCGTAGATGCGCGCGGTGTCCTGCTGGATCACCGGCATCGGCACCTCGAATGTCTTCCCGTAGCGCGAGTTGAAGCGCTCGGCGAGGTCGCGGGTGAGTTCGACATGCTGCTTCTGATCGTCGCCGACGGGCACGATGTTGGTCTGGTACAGCAGGATGTCGGAGGCCATCAGCACCGGGTAGGTGAACAGGCCGACGTTCGTGGCATCGGTGCCGTACCGCTGCGACTTGTCTTTGAACTGCGTCATCCGCCCAGCCTCGCCGAAGCCCGTGATCGTCGACAGGATCCAGGCAAGCTCCGCGTGCGCGGGCACGTGCGACTGCACGTAGAGCGTCGACTTCGCCGGCTCGATGCCCGCCGCGATGTACTGCGCGGCGGTCCGGCGCGTCTTCTCCCGAAGCTCTGCGGGGTCGTTCGGCTGGGTCAGCGCGTGCAGGTCGACGACCGAGAAGAACGCATCGTAGGACTCCTGGAGATCCCGCCACTGCATCAGCGCACCGATGTAGTTGCCGATCTGAAGGGAATCGGCGGAAGGCTGCATTCCGGAGTACAGGCGCGCTTTGCTCACACGGTCGATTCTATGCGGGACGGATGCGGCGCCCGCCCCGAGCCGTGCGGTACCCCGCCCGCGCACGGCGCCTGCCCCGCGCCCGCGCCGAACCCGCGCCTCGCCACCCGGCGCCCGGCGCGGTCGGTCAGCGCCCGATGCGGTAGTCCGCGATGACCGGGGCGTGGTCACTCCATCGCTCCGCGTAGGCAGCGGCACGAGCGACCCGATAGTCGCTGACCCGTGCAGCGAGGGCGGGGGAGGCCAGGTGGTAGTCGATCCGCCATCCGGTGTCGTTGTCGAACGCCTGGCCGCGGTTCGACCACCAGGTGTACGGGCCGTCGACCTCGCCGGCTGCGCGTCGGCCGATGTCGACCCAGCCGATCCCCGGACCGACCGAGCCGTCGACTCCGGTGACGGATGCGCCGGCGTCGCCCAGGAACCGGTCGAAGTAGGCGCGCTCGGCGGGGAGGAACCCTGCCTTCTTGACGTTGCCCTTCCAGTTCTTGATGTCGAGTTCGCGGTGGCCGACGTTCAGGTCTCCCGTGACGAGGGCGAGCGCGTCGCTGTCGGAGAGCTGCGGCAGCCGCGCGCTCATCGCATCGAGGAACCCGTACTTGGCCTCTTGGCGGGGGGTACCCACTTCGCCCGAGTGCACGTAGGCGCTGACGACGGTGAGCCGTTCGCCGTCGACTTCGAAGTCCGCCTCGATCCAGCGGCCGCGCGAATCGACGTCGTCATCGCCCAGGTCGATGCGCGAGTCGACGATGGGCAGTCGGCTCGCGACGGCGACGCCCGAACGCCCCTTCGTGAGCGACTCGTCGTGCACGAGGTGCCATCCCGGAAGGGCATCCTCGAGGTGGACGCGCTCGGCGCGCACCTCTTGCAGGGTGAGGACGTCGACTCCGGCGGAATCGAGCCAGCCGGCCATTCCGTTCCGGACGGCGGCACGGATGCCGTTGACATTGACAGAGGCGATGCGAACCGTTCGAGACACGCTCTCCAGCGTATCCGCCGCCCCCGACACGGCCCCGCGTCGCCCGAGACGACCCCCGCGGCCCCCGATGTCAGCTCAGCACGTCCCGCAATCGCAGCTGATCGGCGTCCGGACGCGGCGGCGCATCGAGCGCCCGAAGCTCGGCGATCGCGCGGCGGACGGCGCGCCGTGCCGCGGGGCGGCGCCACCACGGCGCGGACGCGAGTTCCGCGCGAGCATCGCGGAGATGGACGCCCGCGGCGATCCGGAGCGCGTGGCGTTCCCGTCGCTCGCGCTCCTCGGGCGAGATCTGCACAAGTGGCAGGTCGCGGTCGGACGTCTCGACCGCGATCCAGGCGGCGGCCACCAGGATCACAATGCCGTTGATCCGGAACCACAGCAGGAAGCCGATGAAGATCGCGAACGTGGCGAGCAGCGGATTGCTCGGCGTGTACACGAGGAGGAGTCCGGCGCCGACCTGCAGCAGGGCCAGCGCACCGCCGCCGAGCAGCGAACCCGGCCAGATGCGTCGCCAGCGGAGCGACGTCCCGGTGAGGAAACGGAACAGGAGGGCGAGAGCCAGGGCGTTGATCGCGAAAGCGACGACCAGCGTCAGCACGCGCACCGAGATGTTCGAGGCGGTGGAGTCCGAGGTCCATCCGAACAGGGAGAAGACCAGATCGAGAGCCCACGTCGTCATCTGCACGAGAACGGAGCCCGCGACGAGCGCGACGCCGAATGCGAGCGCGGCGATCAGATCGCGTGCCTTCAGCAGCACGTAGCTGCGGCTGTCGTACGGCAGCCCGAAGGTGTCGCGCACCGCGCGGCGGGCGTAGGTCACGAACCCGATCGCCGTCCAGACGATGACGATCAGCGCGATGCCGCCGGTCACGGTGAGCAGGCTCGCCGAGCTGTCGGCGATCTCCTGCACCTGACCCGGCTTCACGAGCCCGTGCTCGCTGATGAGGTTCGGGATGTAGCTGTTGATGAGGTCGATCAGCTGCCCGACCGCCTGCGCGTCGCCGCCGAGCCAGACTCCCACGACCGCGAACGCCAGATAGATCGCGGCGAAGATCGTGAACAGCGACTGATAGCTGATCCCGGCCGCCAGGAGAAAACCGTTGTGCTGGAGGAAGTGGCGCCAGACCCGGATCGGCAGCCAGGCGAGGGTGCGCTGCGTCAGACGCGACGCGCGTTCGATCGGCTCATCGAAACGCTCACGGAGCTCCGCCTGACGCGCGTCCCAGCGTTCACGGAGCGACGGATCGGTCGCCGGCAGCGGGTGCGCCGCATCCGGGTTCGGTCTGTCACTCACGCTCACAGAGTAGCGAGCGGGGGATGCCGCTTTCGCCGCATCCCCCGCTCGTCGTCGGTGACTCAACCGCGCAGGACTGCCTGCTTGACCTCGGCGATCGCCTGGGTCACCTGGATGCCGCGGGGGCACGCCTCGGTGCAGTTGAAGGTCGTGCGGCAGCGCCACACGCCTTCCTTGTCGTTGAGGATGTCGAGGCGCGCGTCGCCGGCGTCGTCGCGGGAGTCGAAGATGAAACGGTGCGCGTTCACGATCGCGGCCGGGCCGAAGTACTGGCCGTCGGTCCAGAACACGGGGCAGGACGAGGTGCACGCCGCGCACAGGATGCACTTCGTGGTGTCATCGAACCGCTCGCGCTCGGCGATGGTCTGCACGCGCTCCTTGCCCGGTTCGGGCTTCGACTTCGAGATCAGGAACGGCTGCACCTCGCGGAACGACGCGAAGAACGGGTCCATGTCGACGATGAGGTCCTTCTCCAGCGGAAGGCCCTTGATGGCTTCCACGTAGATGGGCTTCGAGATGTCGAGGTCCTTGATGAGGGTCTTGCACGCGAGGCGGTTGCGGCCGTTGATGCGCATCGCGTCGGAGCCGCAGATACCGTGGGCGCAGGAGCGGCGGAAGGCGAGCGTGCCGTCGACCTCCCACTTGATCTTGTGCAGGGCGTCCAGCACACGATCGGTCGAGAAGACCTCGACGTCGTAGTCCACCCAGCGCGGTTCGTCGTCGAGCTCGGGGTTGAACCGGCGCACGATGAAGGTGACGAGGAACGCCTGAATGCCGGAGTCGTTGATCTCCTGCACGTCCGTGCTCTGTGCCGTGGTTTCGGCGATCGCAGTGGCGGCCATGGTCAGTACTTCCTCTCCATCGGCTGGTAGCGCGTGATGACGACCGGCTTCCAGTCCAGGCGGATGTGGTCTTCCGGATGCGAGGATGCGGCGTCTCCGGAGAGATACGACATCGTGTGCTGCATGTAGTTCTCGTCGTCGCGCTTCGGGTAGTCGTCGCGCATGTGCCCGCCGCGGCTCTCCTTGCGGTTGCGCGCGGCGACCACGACGACCTCGGCGATGTCGAGCAGGAAGCCGAGCTCGACGGCTTCGAGCAGATCGGTGTTGTACCGCTTGCCCTTGTCGTCGACGTGGATGTTGCGGTAGCGGTCGCGGAGCTCCTCGATGACGAGCATGACTTCGCCGAGCGACTCGTCGGTGCGGAAGACCTGGGCCTTGCGGTCCATCTCGTCCTGCAGGGTCTTGCGAAGAACGGCGATCCGCTCGGTGCCGGGGTTGTTGCGCAGGCCCTCGATGAGCTCGCGGACCTCGGCGGCGGGGTCTTCCGGCAGCGGCACGAACTCGGCGGTCTGCACGTATTTCACGGCGTTCTTGCCGGCGCGCTTGCCGAACACGTTGATGTCGAGCAGCGAGTTCGTGCCGAGGCGGTTCGAGCCGTGCACCGACACGCATGCGCACTCGCCCGCGGCGTACAGGCCGGGAACCACGGTCGTGTTGTTGCTCAGGACCTCGGCGTCGTTATTGGTCGGGATGCCGCCCATCGCGTAGTGCGCGGTCGGCATCACGGGAACGGGTTCGACGACCGGGTCGACGCCCAGGTAGGTGCGGGCGAACTCGGTGATGTCGGGGAGCTTCGTCTCCAGCACCTCCGCGCCGAGGTGCGTGCAGTCCAGCAGCACGTAGTCCTTGTGCGGACCGGCGCCGCGGCCCTCGGCGACCTCCTGCACCATGCACCGGCTGACGATGTCACGCGGGGCGAGGTCTTTGATCGTGGGGGCGTAGCGCTCCATGAAGCGTTCACCCGATGCGTTGCGAAGGATCGCTCCTTCGCCTCGGGCACCCTCGGTGAGCAGGATGCCGAGACCGGCGAGGCCGGTGGGGTGGAACTGGAAGAACTCCATGTCTTCCAGCGGCAGGCGCTTGCGCCAGATGATGCCGACGCCGTCACCGGTGAGGGTGTGGGCGTTCGAGGTGGTCTTGAAGATCTTGCCGAAGCCGCCGGTGGCGAAGATGATGGCCTTCGCCTGGAAGACGTGCAGGTCGCCGGTGGCGAGCTCGTAGGCGACGACGCCCGCGACCTTCGTGGTGTCGCCGTCTTCGACCGTGATCAGGTCGAGCACGTAGAACTCGTTGAAGAAGTTGATGCCGAGCCGCACGCAGTTCTGGAACAACGTCTGCAGGATCATGTGGCCGGTGCGGTCCGCGGCGTAACAGGCGCGGCGCACGGGCGTCTTGCCGTGGTCGGCCGTGTGGCCGCCGAAGCGGCGCTGGTCGATCTTGCCCTCCGGCGTGCGGTTGAACGGCAGGCCCATGTTCTCGAGGTCGATGACCGCGTCGATGGCTTCTTTCGCGAGGATCTCGGCCGCATCCTGATCGACGAGGTAGTCGCCGCCCTTGACGGTGTCGAAGGTGTGCCACTCCCACGAGTCCTCTTCGACGTTGGCGAGCGCTGCCGCCATGCCGCCTTGCGCGGCGCCCGTGTGCGAGCGGGTGGGGTACAGCTTCGAGATGACGGCCGTCTTCGCTCCGGGGCCCGCCTCGATCGCGGCACGCATGCCCGCGCCGCCGGCGCCCACGATGACGACGTCGAACTGGTGGTAGTAGACGCCGTCCTTGATGACGGTGTCCTCGGTCGAATGTGCGCTCACGGCGATGCCTCTTTGTCTGTTCTCACGCGTCGTTACCGGCGCGCAACGTGTCGTTGGGCGGGATGCGGCGGAATTACTGGCAGATCTCCCACAGCGAGCTGTCGGGAGTCACACCCAGGCACGGGTCGAAGGTGAAGACGACGAGGGTGCCCAGCACGATGAGGAAGATCGACACGATCCAGATCGCCCAGACGAGCGTGCGGCGCACGCCGTTGTGGGTGACGTAGTCGTTGACGATCGTGCGCATCCCGTTCGCGCCGTGGATCATCGCGAGCGTCAGCATCAGGAAGTCCCACCACTGCCAGAACGGCGAGGCGAGCTTTCCCGCGACGAACGCGAAGTCGATCTGGTGGATGCCGTCGCCGGTCAGCAGGTTCACGAAGAGGTGCCCGAAGATCAGCACCACCAGGACCATGCCCGAAACGCGCATGTAGACCCAGCCCCACTTCTCGAGGTTGGGGCCCTTCCGCCGCGGGGCGGCGTAGGGGGTGCGGGGGTCGGCGATCGCGGTGCTCATCAGTGACCGCCTCCGATCGAGGAGAAGACGTTGATGAGGTGGCGCGGGGCGAAGCCGAGCATCGTGACCGCCCAGACACCGAGGACGATCCACCAGAGCTGGCGCTGGTAGCGGGCGCCCTTGGACCAGAAGTCGACCAGGATGATGCGGAGCCCGTTGTACGCGTGGTACGCGATGGCGGCGACGAGCACCACTTCGCCGAGGCCCATGATCGGGTTCTTATAGGTGCCGATGACCGCGTTGTACGCCTCGGGGGAGACGCGGATCAGCGCCGTGTCCAGGATGTGCACAAGAAGGAAGAAGAAGATCGAGACACCGGTGATCCGGTGCAGGACCCACGACCACATGCCCTCGTTGCCGCGGTAGAGCGTGCCGCGAGGAACCTTGGACGTGGTCTGAGCCACAGTTGGTATGACCCGCGCTGGTGCAGACACGGTCGTCCTCCCTGATCGAACACGGTGTGAGGTCATCGATGGCCCCTCGGGACGTTGGCCCCTCGCGTCACTCGGGCGCTGTCCGCCATTTTATCCGGCCGGATGCGGTTGCGCCTGGAAGGCGAACCTAACTATCTCGACGTCGAGATAATCGAGCGGATGCGGCGGCCCGCTACTCTGGCCGCATGGCGACTCCTATCGACGATTTCTATGCCGTGATTCCTGCCGGCGGGATCGGCAGCCGACTGTGGCCGCTCTCCCGCGCCGACGCGCCCAAGTTCCTGCACGATCTCACCGGCTCGGGTCAGACGCTGCTGCGCGACACCTGGGACCGGCTCGAGCCGCTCGCCGGTCATGACCGCATCGCGGTCGTGACGGGTCGCGCGCATCGCGCTGCCGTGGAGGAGCAGCTGCCCGGCATCGCCGACGTCAACGTGTTCCTCGAGTCGGAGCCGCGCGACTCGACGGCCGCGATCGGCCTCGCCGCCGCGATCCTGGTGCGCCGCGAACCCGACGTGGTGATCGGCTCGTTCGCCGCCGACCACGTCATCCGCGGGGCGCGGGTGTTCGATTTCGCCGTCCGTCAGGCGGTGGAGGTGGCCCGGGCCGGCTACATCTGCACGATCGGCATCCAGCCGTCGGAGGCATCCACCGGATTCGGCTACATCAAGCGTGCCGATGAGCTCCCCATCGACGGCGCTCCGGAAGCGGCGCTCGTCGAACGCTTCGTGGAGAAGCCCGATCTCGAGACCGCGCGGTCCTACTTCGCCGACCGCGCCTACTCGTGGAACGCCGGCATGTTCATCACCCGCGCCGACGTGCTGCTGGCCGAGATCGAAGCGAACGAGCCGGAGCTCCACGCGGGCCTCGTCGAGCTCGCCGACGCGTGGGACGACCGGGAACGCCGCGGCCCCGCGGTCGACCGGATCTGGCCGACGCTGAAGAAGATCGCGATCGACTACGCCGTGGCCGAGCCCGCGGCGGCGAAGGGCCGGCTCGCGGTCGTGCCCGGTCACTTCGACTGGGATGACGTGGGTGACTTCGCGAGCCTCACCAAGCTCATCTCCAACGGTCGGAAGAACGACCTCGCGATCCTCGGCGAGAACGCCCGCATCCTCTCGGATGCCGCGAGCGGAATCGTGGTCTCGCAGACCCAGCGCGTGATCAGCCTGATCGGTGTGCAGGACATCGTGGTGGTCGACACCCCCGATGCGCTGCTCGTGACGACGACGGAGCACGCGCAGCGCGTGAAGCAGGTCGTCGACGCGCTCAAGCTGACCGGCCGCGGCGACGTCCTCTGATCCGCACCCGATGAGCCGCCCGTCCGGTGGCTGTGAAGCCCGTTTGTAACCATTGCGTTGCGGCCTGTCGCCGCGTACGGTTCGCCGCCGACTCATTGGGTAACGTGACCTCATCCACCCCGGACTCGCCGGGGTGCACCACGTCTCTTGATGGAGGACTCGTGAAGAAGACGATGACCAAGGCACTGCTGAGTGGCCTCGCGATCGCCGGCACTGCCGCGCTGCTCGCCGGCTGTGGCTCGGCACCCGCAACCTCGAGCAGCTCCGGCGGCGGCGCCGCAGCATCCGACTACCTGCCCTGCATGGTCTCCGATTTCGGTGGCTTCGAGGACAAGTCGTTCAACCAGCTCGGCTACGAAGGACTCAACAAGGCGGCCGACGAGCTCGGCGTCGAGGCGAAGGCCGTCGAGTCCGCGACTGAGACCGACTACGCGTCCAACGTGCAGGGCCTGGTCGACCAGGGCTGCAGCACGATCGTCACGGTCGGCTTCGCCCTCGCGAGCGCCGCATCCGAGGCCGCGCTGGCGAACCCCGATGTCGAGTTCGTCTCGATCGATGACGTGGTGGACACGGATGGCGACGGCGAGACCGACGCCGAGAACATCAAGCCGCTCATCTTCGACACCGCTCAGGCCGCGTTCCTCGTGGGTTACCTGTCGGCGGGCGTCACCCAGACGGGCGTCGTGGGTACCTTCGGCGGCATGAACTTCCCGACCGTCTCCGTCTTCATGGACGGTTTCGCACAGGGTGTCGAGTACTACAACGAGACCAAGTCGGCTGACGTCCAGGTCATCGGCTGGGACCGCGCGTCGCAGGACGGCTCGTTCACCGGTGGCTTCGAGGCCAACGACACCGCGCGCCAGATCGCACAGGGTCTCATCGACCAGAACGCCGACATCATCCTCCCCGTGGGTGGTCCGATCTACCAGTCGGCCGCTGCCGCCATCCAGGACTCGGGCAAGGACATCGCTCTGATCGGTGTCGACGCCGACGTCTACGAGACCGACCCCTCGGTCGGTCCGCTGCTGCTCACCTCGGTGCTCAAGGGCATCGACGTGGGTGTCTACGACGCGATCGTCGCGGCCGGTAACGACGAGTTCGACAACGCGCCGTTCGTCGGCACGCTCGAGAACGACGGCGTCGGAATCGCGCCGTTCCACGACTGGGAGTCCAAGGTCCCGGCCGAGCTCGTCACCGAGGTCGACGCGCTCAAGGCCTCGATCATCGACGGTTCGCTGACCGTCGAGTCGTACCTGGCTCAGTAAGACGCACAGCTCGGGGGAGGTCGGCGGCTGCCGGCCTCCCCCTCTGCATGGTCGGGAAAGGACCGCACATGACCACGCTGCCGCTCGTCGAGCTGCATCTGCACCTCGAGGGAACGCTCGAACCCGACTTCATCATGCGGACCGCCGCGAAGAACGGTGTCTCGCTGCCGTGGGAATCGGTGGAGGATCTGCGCTCGCGGTACGAGTTCACCGACCTGCAGTCCTTCCTCGACCTCTACTACACCAACCTCGAGGTGCTGCGCGAGCGCGAGGACTTCCGCGACATGACCGACGCATACCTGCGTCGGGCGCAGCAGGCCGGAGTCCGGCACGCCGAGGTCTCCGTCGACGTGCAGGTGCACACGGCCCGCGGCATCCCGGTCGAGGTCGTGCTCGGCGGCATCCGTGACGCGCTCGACGAATCGGAAGCGCGCTACGGCATCAGCACCGTGCTGCTCGTCGCGTTCGTCCGCAACCACCCGCCCGAAGAGGCCCAGGAGCTGCTGGACCACCTCCTCCGCACCGGTGCGCGGATCGACGGCATCGGCCTCGATTCCACCGAGGTCGGCTACCCGCCGCGCCTGTTCGCCGGCGTCTACGAAACCGCTCGCCGTGCGGGCCTCCGACTCGTCGCGCACGCGGGAGAAGAGGGGCCGCCGGAGTACGTGGTCGAGGCGCTCGACCTGCTGCACGTCGAACGAGTCGACCACGGCAACCGCAGCCTCGAAGACGACGCGCTCGTGGACCGGATGGTGCGCGAACGCATTCCGCTGACCGTCTGCCCGCTCTCCAACGTGCGATTGCGGGTGGTGGACCGGATGGCGCTGCACCCGCTTCCGGGCATGCTCGCCCGCGGGCTCCGCGTGTCCGTGCACTCCGATGACCCGGCGTACTTCGGCGGCTACATCGACGCCAACGTCGACAGCATCCGGGAGGAACTCGCGCTGACCGACGATCAGCTCGAGACGCTCGCCCGGAACGCCGTCGACTCCGCCTTCATCACGGACGACCGCCGCAGGGTGCTGCACGCCGAGATCGACGAATGGGCGGCGCAGCGCGGCGGCCCGCAGAGCGCAAACTAGGATCGATTTCATGAAGCTCGAACTTCGCGGCATCACGAAGACATTCGGGTCTCTCGTGGCCAATGACCACATCGACCTCACTGTCGAGGCCGGAGAGATCCACTGTCTTCTGGGTGAGAATGGCGCCGGCAAATCCACGCTGATGAACGTGCTGTACGGCCTGTATCAGGCCGACGGCGGGGAGATCCTCCTCGACGACGCGGTTCAGCACTTCGCCGGACCGGGTGATGCCATGCGGGCCGGGATTGGGATGGTGCACCAGCACTTCATGCTGATCCCCGTCTTCACGGTCGCCGAGAACGTCGTGCTCGGCCACGAGCAGACGAAGTTCGGCGGTCGCCTCGACCTCCAGTCGGCGCGCGCGAAGGTGCGGGAGATCTCGGAGCGGTTCGGCTTCGACGTCGACCCTGACGCTCTGGTGGAAGACCTGCCCGTCGGCGTTCAGCAGCGGGTCGAGATCATCAAGGCGCTCTCGCGTGACGCGCGGGTGCTCGTCTTCGACGAGCCCACCGCGGTGCTCACCCCGCAGGAGACCGACGAGCTGATGGCGATCATGCAGCAGCTCAAGGAGTCGGGCACCTCGATCGTGTTCATCACGCACAAGCTGCGCGAGGTGCGCGAGGTCGCCGACCGCATCACGGTCATCCGCCTCGGCAAGGTCGTCGGCGAGGCGGCGCCCACCGCATCCAACGCCGAACTCGCCTCGCTCATGGTGGGCCGCGCTGTCGAGCTCACGGTGCAGAAGTCCGCGCCGACGCTCGGCGGTCGCGCGCTCGTGGTCGAGGGCCTCACCGTCATCGACCCGATCGGTCAGCTCGTCGTCAACGACGTGAGCTTCGATGTGCGCCACGGCGAAGTGCTCGCGGTCGCGGGCGTGCAGGGCAACGGTCAGACCGAGCTCACCGAAGCGCTGCTGGGCCTGCAGCCGAACGTGCGCGGATCCGTCGTGCTCGACGGCAACGAGCTCGCCGGGCGTTCAGTCCGCGGGATCCTCGACGCGGGCGTCGGTTTCGTTCCGGAGGACCGCAAGGAGGACGGCCTCGTCGGCGAGTTCTCGATCGCCGAGAACCTCATGCTCGACCGCTCCGACGGAGCGCCCTTCGTCCGCGGCGGCGCCGTTCAGGTGGGAGCCCTGACGGACTTCGCAACCCAGAAGGTCGCGGAGTTCGATGTGCGGACGCCCTCGATCGAGACCAAGGTCGGTCGCCTCTCCGGCGGCAACCAGCAGAAGGTCGTCCTCGCACGCGAGCTCAGCCGCGAGCTGCGCCTCTTCGTCGCGGCTCAGCCGACCCGCGGTGTCGACGTCGGATCGATCGAGTTCATCCACAAGCGCATCATCGAGACACGGGATGCGGGCGTTCCCGTCATCGTCGTCTCGACCGAACTCGACGAGGTCACCGCCCTCGCCGACCGCATCATGGTCATGTACCGGGGCAAGGTCGTCGGCGTGGTGCCGGGAGACACCCCGCGCGACGTGCTCGGACTCATGATGGCCGGCGAGATCCCGACCGGCGTCGACGCCACGACCACAGGGGGAGCCGCCGCATGAGCGACCCATCGAACACCACCGACCCCGACGTCGCGCTCGAGACGCCGGGCGCCGTGAGCGGTGAGACGGCCACACGCCGCTCCGCCGCGACACCCCCGGCGGACGACGAGGGGTCCAGTCGCTGGACGCGCGCGCTGCACGAGATCGCGACCGGCAACGCGATCATCTCCGTCCTCGCGGTCGTCATCGCGCTCGTCGTCGGCGCCATCATGATCGCTGCGACCGACTCGCGCGTCGAAGAGACCGCGGGCTACTTCTTCGCGCGTCCGGGCGACATGCTGTTCGCGATCTGGGATGCGGTCTCCGGCGCCTACGTCGCGCTGTTCCAGGGAGCGATCTACAACTTCAACCGCCCCGACTTCCTCACCGGCATCCGGCCGCTGACCGAGACGCTCACCTTCGCGACCCCGCTGATCGCGGCGGGGCTCGGTGTCGCGCTCGCGTTCCGCGTGGGAATGTTCAACATCGGCGGCCGCGGGCAGATGCTCGTCGCGTCGGCCGCGGCCGGCTGGGTCGGCTTCGGCTTCGACCTGCCGTGGGGCATCCACATGATCGTCGCGCTCCTCGCCGGTCTCGTCGCGGGCGCCGCCTGGGCGGGCATCGCGGGTCTCCTTAAGGCGCGCACCGGAGCGCACGAGGTGATCGTCACGATCATGCTGAACTTCGTCGCGCTCTACCTGATCACCTGGATGCTGCGCACCCCCGGCCTCCTGCAGGCACCCGGGTCCAGCAACCCGAAGACGCCCGCCATCAAGGAGACCGCGATCTTCCCCGACCTCCTCGGCCCGGGATACAACCTGCACTTCGGCTTCATCCTGGCGCTCCTCTCGGTCGCGGTCGTGTGGTGGATCCTCAACCGCTCGGCGCTCGGCTTCCAGTTCCGCGCCGTCGGTGAGAACCCGAACGCGGCGCGCGTCGCGGGCATCAAGGTGCCCCGCATGTACGTCTACGCAATGCTCATCTCGGGCGCGCTCATCGGTCTCGCCGGTGTCAGCCAGGTGCTCGGCACCGTGACGACCGGCTTCTCCAGCGGTATCGACGCGGGCATCGGCTTCGACGCGATCACGGTGGCCCTGCTGGGTCGTTCGACCCCGGTCGGCGTGCTTGTGGCCGGCATCCTGTTCGGTGCGTTCAAGGCCGGCGGGTTCTCCATGCAGGCGGCGGAGGGCATCCCCGTCGACATCGTTCTCGTCGTGCAGTCGCTCATCGTGCTCTTCATCGCGGCGCCGCCGCTCGTACGGGCGATCTTCCGCCTGCCCGCCCCGGGAAGCGGCCCCCGCCGCCCCCGTCCGATCGTCTCGAAGAAACTCCGCACCGGTGAGGAGGTGACGGCCAAGTGACCACGACCGCCGTCCCCGAGCACGTCGTCCCCGACGCGCCCCTGGCGCGCACCGTCGTCGTCAGCTGGAAGGCCCCGATCGCCTTCGCCGCGCTGACGGTGCTCGGCGCCATCCTGTTCCTCCTGGTCGGGCACGGTCAGGAGACCGTGTTCCGCATCACCTCCGACGGCGACGCGATCCAGCTCGCCGACATCACCCTCGACGCGGGTCTGACGGGCGTGATCTGCACGATCGGCCTCGTCGTCGTGACGGCCGCATCCGCGTATCTGGTGTGGAAGCGCCGCCGGGTTCCGCTCTGGCTCATGGTCGTGTTCGCGGTGCTCTTCATGGTGGGCTTCCTCACCTGGGCGGGATCCGGCGCGCGCACCAACGTCATCCCGCTCGCCGGTCTCCTCGCCGGTGGCATCAGCCTCTCCGTGCCACTCATCTACGGTGCGCTCGCGGGCGTCATCAGTGAGCGCGTCGGCGTCGTGAACATCGCGATCGAGGGTCAGCTGCTCGCCGGGGCCTTCACATCCGCCGTCGTGGCGACGGCGACCGGGCAACCGCTCCTCGGACTCGTGGCCGCCGGCGTCGCCGGCGTGCTCGTCTCGTTCGTGCTGGCGGCGTTCGCGATCAAGTACTTCGTCGACCAGGTCATTGTCGGTGTCGTGCTGAACGTGCTGGTCACCGGCCTCACGAGCTTCCTGTTCTCGCAACTGCTGGCCCCGAACGCGGCGACCCTCAACACCCCGCCGCGGTTCGAACGCATCCCGATCCCCGTGCTCAGCGACATCCCCCTGATCGGGCCGATGTTCTTCCGCCAGACGATCATCGTGTACCTGATGTACGTGCTGGTCGCCGCGGTCTACTTCGGTCTTTTCCACACCAAGTGGGGGCTGCGCCTCCGCGCCGTCGGCGAGCACCCGCAGGCCGCCGACACCGTCGGCATCAACATCGCCCGCACGCGGTTCTGGAACGTCTCGCTGGGCGGGGCGATCGCCGGCATGGGTGGCGCCTTCTTCACGCTCGGCTCGGTCGGTGCGTTCAACAAGGAGATGACCGCGGGCGCCGGATTCATCGCGCTCGCGGCCGTCATCTTCGGCCAGTGGGACCCGCTGAAGGCGACCCTCGCGGCGCTGCTGTTCGGCTTCGCGTCCAACCTGCAGAACACGCTCGGCGTCATCGGTTCGCCGGTGCCAAGCGAGTTCATGCTGATGCTGCCGTACGTCGTGACGATCTTCGCCGTGGCGGGGCTCGTCGGCAAGGTGCGCGGACCCGCCGCATCCGGCAAGCCGTATATCAAGGGGTGACCCCCTCGGATGCGGTTCGCCGCACCCTGACTCTGTTCGACAACTGAAAGGCGACCGTGACTGATATCGACTGGGACCAGCTTCGTACCGTGGCGAATGAGGCGATGCAACGCGCCTACGCGCCGTACTCGCGGTACAAGGTGGGCGCGGCGGCGCTGGTGTCGGACGGCCGGATCGTCTCGGGATGCAACGTCGAGAACGCCTCCTACGGCGTGGGACTCTGCGCGGAGTGCGGCCTCGTGTCCGAACTCAACATGACCGGCGGCGGTGAGCTGGTCGCGTTCGTCTGCGTGAACGGCGCCG
The DNA here is from genome assembly GCF_021117345.1 of Microbacterium sp. cx-55. Taxonomy (NCBI): domain Bacteria; kingdom Bacillati; phylum Actinomycetota; class Actinomycetes; order Micrococcales; family Microbacteriaceae; genus Microbacterium; species Microbacterium sp. cx-55. The sequence continues at coordinate 853,356 of NZ_CP088261.1, forward strand.
GCGAGACCATCATGCCGTGCGGTCGCTGCCGTCAGCTGCTGTACGAATTCGCCCTTCCCGGGATGCTGCTGGAGACCGTGTCGGGCATCCGCACGATCGACGAGGTGCTGCCCGACGCCTTCGGACCCCGCGACCTCGAGGAGTACCGCCGGTGAGCGCGGTCGAACCGTTCGACGCCGTCGACGTCATCCGCGCCAAGCGCGACGGCGGGGCCGTCCCCGACGACGCGCTGCGCTGGATGATCGACGCGTACACCCGCGAGTACGTCACCGACGCGCAGATGGCCGCGTTCGCGATGGCCGTGCTGCTCAATGGCATGGAACGCGATGAGATCCGCGTGATGACCGACGCGATGATCGCTTCGGGCGAGCGGATGAGCTTCGCCGGTCTCGGCAAGACGACGGTCGACAAGCACTCCACGGGCGGAGTCGGCGACAAGATCACCCTCCCGCTCGCGCCCCTCGTCGCGGCCTTCGGGGTCGCCGTGCCGCAGCTGTCGGGCCGGGGGCTCGGTCACACCGGCGGCACCCTCGACAAGCTCGAGTCGATTCCGGGGTGGCGCGCCGCCCTGTCGAACGATGAGATGTTCGCCCAGCTCGCCTCGGTCGGTGCGGTCATCTGCGCCGCCGGCTCCGGGCTCGCCCCCGCCGACAAGCGGCTGTACGCGCTTCGCGACGTGACCGGCACGGTCGAAGCCATCCCGCTCATCGCGTCGAGCATCATGTCGAAGAAGATCGCCGAGGGAACGGCCGCGCTCGTTCTCGACGTGAAGTTCGGCTCGGGGGCGTTCATGCAGGACGTCGATCGGGCCCGCGAACTGGCGCGCACGATGGTCGCCCTGGGCACCGACTCGGGTGTGGCGACGACCGCGCTGCTCACCGATATGAACACGCCCCTGGGGCTCGCGATCGGCAACGCGAACGAGGTTCGCGAGTCGGTCGAGGTGCTCGCCGGCGGAGGGCCCGCCGACGTGGTGGAGCTGACCGTCGCGCTCGCCCGCGAGATGCTCGCGCTGGCGGGTCAGCCGGACGCCGACGTCGAAGCCGCGCTCCGCGACGGACGTGCGATGGACGCCTGGCGCCGCATGATCATCGCCCAGGACGGCGACCCGGATGCCGAGCTGCCGGTCGCGCGCGAAACCCACACCGTCACGGCCACCGAATCCGGCGTCATCACGCGGATGGAGGCGCTGCCGTTCGGCATCGCCGCGTGGCGCCTCGGCGCCGGCCGCGCGCGTCCGCAGGACCCGGTCGTGCACGCGGCCGGCATCGACCTGCACGTGAAGCCGGGCGACCGGATCGCCGCTGGACAGCCGCTGTTCACCCTGTCGGCGGATGATGGCGACCGATTCGCCCGTGCCCTCGGTGCCCTCGAGGGCGCCTGGGAGATCGGCGGGGCGGCACCGGCCGCATCCGCCCGCGTCCTCGAACGCATCACCGCCTGACCCGTCCACCACCGCACCCCCCACGCCGAGGAGCCCCCGATGCCCATCGATCAGCACGCAGACGCCCTGGTGGAAGGCGTGTCGCTACGCGGCCTGCCGAAGGTCTCGCTGCACGACCACCTCGACGGTGCCCTGCGCCCCGAGACCATCATCGAGCTGGCGTCCGACGCCGGCGTCGACGTGCCCGAATCCGACGCCGACGATCTCGCCGACTGGTTCGCCGACAAGAGCGACTCCGGGTCGCTTGTCGAGTATCTGAAGACGTTCGATCTGACGACCGCGGTCATGCAGACGCGCGAGGGCCTCACCCGGGTCGCTCGCGAGTTCGTCGAGGACCTCGCGGAGGACGGCGTGATCTACGGCGAGGTGCGCTGGGCGCCCGAGCAGCACCTCGGCGGCGGACTCTCGCTCGACGAGGTCGTGGAAGCCGTGCAGGACGGGCTCGAGGAGGGCGAGGATGCGGCGGCCGACGCCGGTCACGACATCCGCGTCGGTCAGCTCCTGACGGCCATGCGCCACACGGACCGCTCGCTGGAGATCGCCAAGCTCGCCGTCGCCTTCCGCGAGCGCGGTGCGGTCGGTTTCGACATCGCCGGGCCCGAGGACGGCTTCGCGCCGTCGCGCCACCGCGCGGCCTTCGACTATCTGGCCTCCGAGTTCTTCCCGGTCACGGTGCACGCGGGTGAGGCGGCGGGGCTCGACAGCATCCGCTCGGCGCTCATCGACGGCCGTGCGCTGCGGCTCGGCCACGGTGTGCGCATCGCCGAAGACCTCGAGGTCGTCTCGCGCGCCGGCGACATGGTCGAGGTCGTGTTCGGCGACCTGGCTCGCTGGGTGCGCGACCGCGAGATCCCGCTCGAGCTGTCGCCGTCGTCGAACCTGCAGACCGGCGCGATCGCGGCGTGGGGTCAAGAGCTCGGGGACCACCCGTTCGACCTGCTCTACCAGCTCGGTTTCGCCGTCACCGTGAACGTCGACAACCGCACGATGAGCCGCACGTCGCTCACGCGCGAGTTGGCGCTGCTCGCCGAGACGTTCGAGTACGGCCTGGAAGACATCGAGACGTTCCAGCTCAACGCGGCCGCGGCCGCATTCCTCCCGGTGGAGGAGCGCGAAGAGCTCATCGAGCTCATCGGCGAGGGCTTCGACCACTGACCCCCGCGCGGGTTTCGTAGGCCGCTCCGGGTTGCGGGCCGCTCCGGGGTGTGCGGGCCGCTCCGGGGTGCGTGCCGCTCCGGGGTGTGTGCTCCTACCCCCGTCGCGCGCTAGTTTTCTGCTCGCGCGCCAGCGATCTGTGGCGCGGGTGCAGCGAACTAGCGCGCGACGCCCTCGCCGCTCGTGACCGTGTTGGCGCCTGTTTCCTGTCGGGGCTTCAGTAGTTTCTGGCGCCGGAGCAGGAAACAGGCGCCATCGCGGCGAGGGCCCCGGTGAACGAGGGCGAGTGAGAGGGCGCGGCGGGGGTCAGCCGACGGATGCGGCGAAGTCGCCCACGAGCGAGGTGATGTCGGCGCGCATGTCCGCATCCGGAATCGTTGGGGTGCCGTCGCCGGGCTGCAGGCCGTAGTCGCCGAACGAGGAGTGCCCGGCGCCGGGGATCTCGATCAGCTCGGCGTCGGCGGGGAGCTGATCGCGGGCGTCGGCGATCTTCTCCGGGGTGGATAGGCCGTCTTCGCTGCCGGCGATGCTGAGCACCGGCAGACCGGATGCGGAGAGGTCATTGGCGCAGTACGAGCCGAAGAGCGCGAGCGCGTCGGCATCCGTGGCCAACTGGCAGGCACGGACTCCGCCCAGCGAATGCCCGCCGACGATCCAGGTCGCTGTATCGGGGGAGAGGCCCGTGAACGAGTCGAGCCCGCGCAGGTCGAAGAACGCGAGGTTCAGCCACGGTTTCGTGATCACGACCGTCATCCCCCGCTCGGTGACGAGTCCGGACAGCTTCGACGCGTACGCCCAGGGGTCGACCTTCGCACCCGGGATGTAGACGAGTCCGGTCTCGCCCGCACCGGCAGCGGGGGACAGGACGATCGCCGCGGAGTCGTCGGTCAGGACGATGCCGGGGTCTGCCCGCACGGCCGCCAGTGCCTCCGGCTCCGCGCCCATGACGCCCACCTGGCTCCAGATGAGGATGCCGACGACCGCGGCGAGCAGCACGGCGCCCACGGATCCGAACACCCACGCGAGGATGCGCCGCATCCGTCGCCGCGGGCGCGCCCGCGTGCGGTCGTTGTCTTGGGGCGCGGTGGTGTCCGTCACCCCTCGAGCCTACGATCTCGCGAGCCCGTCCACCCCGGCTTCAGGTGTCCGCGTGGGCTGGCTTGGTCCGGGTTCACGTGTCGCGGATTGTCGGGCTGTGGCGTGGATTGCGACACGTGAGCCGGTGTGGCCTGGGTTCACGTGTCGCAACCTGCCGCGCCGCGTCGTGGATTGCGACACGTGAGCGGGAATCGCGCGTGGGCTGGTTTGGTCCGGGTTCACGTGTCGCAATTAGCCGGGGTGCAGCGCGGATTGCGACACGTGAGCGTCGATCGCGACGCGTGAGCCGGTGTGGCCTGGGTTCCCGTGCCGCGATCTGCCGTGGCGCGCCGCGGATTTCGCCACGTGAGCGCGGATCGCGCGTGAGCTGGCTTGGCCTGGGTTCACGTGTCGCAATTTGCCGGGCTACGGCGTGGATTGCGCCACGTGAGCCTGCCTGGCTCGGGTTCACGTGTCGCAATCTGTCGGGCTGCGGTGCGGATTGCGACACGTGAGCACAAACCGCCCCGCGCAACGGTCGCGGCAGTCGACAACGGACCCCGTAACCCCACGGACCCGCGAACCCCACGGACCCCGTAACCCCACGGACCCACGAACCCCGCGAACCCCGCGGACCCGCGAACCCGACGGACCCGCGAACCCCGCGAACCCCGCGAACCCCACGGACCCGCGAACCCGACGGGCCCGCGGGGTGGCTCCTCGACGGGGAGGTTCGGGTCCTCCCCGCCGAGAGTCGGGAGGGCGGGCTCAGCGGAGCGCGGTGCGGCGTGCGGCGAACGCGTCGCGCACACGGGGATAGAGCGGATGCTGCGGCTCGAGCCCGGTGACCTCGCCGACGAGCACGTCGGTGTCGGTCTCGACCAGGCGGCGCTGGAGCTCCACAGCCTCCGGGTCCTCGGGCGACGAGAACTCGAGCGCCGCACCGATCGTGGCGACCAGGGCGTCGACCGGCAGGCCGCGCTCGGCAGCCTCGGCTGCAGGACCGATGAATCGCTCGTGGCGGGAGAGCTTGCGCAGCGGCTGCCGTCCGACACGACCGACGGTGTCGGGAAGCCCCGGGTTGCGGAAACGGCCGAGGATGGTCTCGCGGTAACGGGCGAGCTCGTCGGGCGCGAAGCCGTGCGTGGCAATCAGCACGGCCGAGGTCTCGGCGAGTGTCGCCGACACGGCGGCCGCGATCTCCGGATCGGCCAGGACGTCCGAGATCCGATCGATTCCCGCGCGCGCGCCGTAGTACGCCGTCGTCGCGTGGCCCGTGTTGACCGTGAACAGCTTCCGCTCGATGTACGGTGCGAGGTCGTCGACGAAATGCGCCCCGGGGATGGTCGGCAGCTCGCCCGCGAACGGACCCTGCTCGATCGCCCACTCGTAGAACGGCTCGACGAACACGTCGACACCCGCATCCGCGGGCTGACCGGGAACGATGCGGTCGACGGCGGTGTTGGCGAAGACCGCGCGGGCGGCGAGGGCGTCCCAGTCGGCGCCGGCCTGCTCGGCCATGTGCGCCCGCAGCTGATCGGTCGCGCGGATCGCGTTCTCGCACGCCATCACCTGCAGGGGAGCGCGTGACGCGTCGCGCGCCGCGAGTCCGGCGTTCAGCAGCGGTGCGACGAAGCGCAGGATGTTGGGTCCGACGGCCGTCGTCACCACATCCGCCGTCGCGATCTCATCGATGACCGCCTGCGGATCCGCGGCGCTGTTCAGCGCACGGAACCCGGTGACCTCGATGTCCACGCCGCCGTCGCCGACTTCGTGGACCGTGTAGGAGTCGACCGCGTTGATCGCGTCGACGAGACCGGCGGAGACGTCGGAGAACACGACCTCGTACCCGCCCTCGTGGAGCAGGAGCCCCACGAAGCCGCGGCCGATGTTGCCCGCGCCGAAGTGAACGGCTTTCACTGGTTCACCGTCGCGAGCAGGGTGTACAGCTCCTCCGGAGTCGATGCGGCCTTCAGGCGCGCGACGTCGTCCTCGTCGGAGAACAGGATGGCGATCTGCGACAGGATGTCGAGGTGCTCGTCGCCCTTGCCGGCGATGCCGATGACGAACGTGACGTGCTCGCCGCTCCAGTCGACGCCGCCGTCGTAGCGGACGACCGAGAGCGCGGAGTCGAGGATCGCGTCCTTGGTCTCGTTGGTGCCGTGCGGGATGGCGAGTTCGTTGCCCATGTAGGTGGACACCGTCTCCTCACGCTGCAGCATCGCGTCGTAGTAGGCGTCGGTCACGGCCCCCACGGACTGCAGGATGTCGGCGGCCTCGCGGGTCGCCTCCTCCCGGCTGACGCTGCCCGGGTGAATACGAACCTGCCCGATGCTGAGAACTGCCATGATGCTTCCTTTCGGTTGGTGTGCCCCGCCCGGGAGCCATGTCCCACTTTCTGCCGTTCAGACCGGGTCTGAGCGGCACAAAGTGGGACACGATGCGCAAAGAGTGGGACATGGAGAAGGATGCGGGCCGCGCGCGTGACGCGGCCCGCATCCGGAAGGTCAGCTCTGCGAGCCGTCCTTCTGCTGGTCGATGACGAGGTTGACGACCTCGTCGTACTTCGGGGAGTTCATGAAGTTGTCGACCGAGACGTGCACCGCGCCGGGAGCCGTGCCGCGGGCACGGTCCGTCAGCTGGTTCTGCGTGATGACCAAGTCGGCCGAGCCGTCGAGGTTCGCGATCGCCTTGTTCGTGACCGTGATGCCCTCCACGCCTGCCTTCTTGATCTTGTTGCGGAGCACGCTGGCGCCCATGGCGGACGAGCCCATGCCCGCGTCGCACGCGAACACGATGTTCGTGACGCGCTTCGTGGTGAGCACGCCGCCGTCGGCGTGGCCGCCGCTCTCGGCGCGGGTCTCGAGCACGTCGGCCTCGGCCTCGGCGTCGCGCACCACGGCGCGGTCACCGCCCGCTGTCGAGGTGCGCAGCGCATCCATGGCGGCAGAGGACTTGCCCTTGTTCGCCTCGGTCTGCGCGATCGCGGCGCCGAACGTGTCGCCCTCGGCGAGCAGGTCGCGCTTGCGCGAGGCCCGCAGGATGATCGCGGTGATGACGAACGTCACGGCCGCGGCGATGAGCACCGAGAGGTAGACGACGACGAGGTTGCCGACGCCCGGTCCGATGGCCGCGGCGGTCACGGCGATGATGCTGCCGGGAGCCGCGGGGAAGGCGAGACCGCCGCCGAGAACCATGTTGGTCGTGACACCGGCCGCGCCACCCGCGATGAGGGCGAGGATGGTGGTCGGCTTCGACAGGGCGTACGGGAAGTAGATCTCGTGGATGCCACCGAAGAACTGGATGATGGCCGCGCCCGGAGCAGAGGCCTTCGCTGCGCCGACTCCGAAGAAGGTGAAGGCGAGGAGGAGGCCGAGGCCCGGGCCGGGGTTGGCCTCGATGAGGAACAGGATCGACTTGCCGGCCTCGGTGGCCTGCTCGATTCCGAGCGGGGTGAAGACGCCGTGGTTGATCGCGTTGTTCAGGAAGAGCACCTTGGCGGGCTCCACGATGATCGAGACGATCGGAAGCAGGTTCACCGACACGAGCCAGTCGACCGCCGCACCGAGGACGGTGCTGATGCCGAGCATGACCGGGCCGAACACGAAGAAGCCGATGATCGCGAGGAACATGCCGAGGATGCCGGCCGAGAAGTTGTTGACGAGCATCTCGAAGCCGGGCTTGATCTTGCCGTCCCAGATGCGGTCCATCCACTTGGTGAGGATGGCGGCGATCGGGCCCATGATCATCGCGCCGAGGAACATCGGGATGTCGGTGCCGACGATGACACCCATCACGGCGATCGTGGCGACGACGCCACCGCGCTCGCCGTAGACCATGCGGCCGGCGGTGTTCGCGATGAGGAGCGGCAGCAGGTAGGTGACCATCGCACCGACGAGGCCGACGTAGGCGGAGATGTTTCCGCCGTCACCGGCGGCCAGGGCCGTCATGGCGCCGTTCCAGCCGATGACGCTGGAGTCGCCGCCGCCGCCGATGATCTCCGAGACGGGGTACCAGTGCCAGCCGAAGGGGCTGTTGGCGCCGAAGAAGCCGGCGGGGATGAAGAGCATGGTGATGAAACCCCATGCGATGAACGCGGCGATGTTCGGCATGATCATGCCGGACAAGAACGTGCCGAATCGCTGAACCGCGACCCGTGCACCCCCTGCCTTACTCGGTGTAGACGTCGTCGTCATTGCTGTGTCTCCTTCTGGGCGGTCGCGGCCTCACGGGCTGCGGTTCGGGCGGATGCGGCATCGTTTGCGGCAAGGGCGGCCTCGGCGATGCGACGTGCATCGTCGAGCGTGTACTGCAAAAGGGTGGCGCGGACGTCCGCGAGGGCGGTGGGCGCCATCGACAGGGTCGTCGCGCCGAGTCCGACGAGGACCACGGCGAGCAGCGGGTCGGCGGCGGCTTCACCGCAGATGCCGACGGGCTTGCCGAGTTCCGCGCCGGCACGGCCGGTGGTGCGGATGAGGCTGAGGACCGCGGGGTGCCACGGGTCCTGGAACGACGCGACGGAGCCGAGCAGGCGGTCCGCCGCGAGCGTGTACTGGGTGAGGTCGTTGGTGCCGATCGAGGCGAAGTCCGCCTCGCGCAGCACACGATCGGCCAGCAGCGCGGAAGAGGGGACCTCGACCATCACGCCGGCGGTCTTGATGCCGTACTCGCGCGCGATCGTGACGAAGTAGGTCGTCTCCTCGACGGTCGACACCATGGGTGCCATGACCCAGAGGTCGGCTGGCTCGCCGCTCGCGCGGACGTCCGCATCCGCTTCCGCGAGTGCCGTCAGCTGCTCGCGGAGGATGTCCTCGTTGGCGCGCAGGGCGCGAAGACCGCGGAGACCGAGCGCCGGGTTCTCCTCGTGCGCGTCGTTGAGGAACGCCAGCGGCTTGTCGGCGCCGGCGTCGAGTGCCCGGACGACGACCTTCTTGCCGCGGAATCCGGCGAGCAGCTGACGATACGACTCGCGCTGCTGGGCGACGGTGGGGGCATTCGTCGCGCTGAGGAACAGGAACTCGGTGCGGAAGAGTCCGACGCCCTCGGCGCCGAGCTCGATCGCCTCTGCCGCGCCCTCGGGCTTGCCGAGGTTCGCCAGCAGCGGCACCTTGGTGCCGTCGGCCAGGGCTCCCGGGGTGAGGGGAGCGGATGCGGCGTTCGCCCGAGCGTCGGCGCGGTTGCGGGCGCGCTGCAGTTCTTCCTCGGTCGGATCGATCGTGACGACTCCGGATGCCGCATCCACGATCACGACGCCGTCGTCGACGAGGTCCTTCGCGCCGGCGGCGCCGACGATCGCGACGATGCCCTTCTCGCGGGCGAGGATCGCCGTGTGCGAGGTCGGGCCGCCCTCGCTCGTGATGAGCGCGAGCACCATATCCAGGTCGAGGAGCGCGGTGTCGGCGGGCGCGAGGTCGGTCGCCACCAGTACGAACGGGTGACCGGGCTCGGGAACGCCGGGTGCGGGAACGCCGCGGAGACGGGCGATGACCCGCTGCGCTACGTCGTCGAGGTCGGCCGCGCGCTCACCCAGGTAGCCGCCGACGGCCGTCAGCGTGTCGCGGAAGCTCGCGAATGCGTCGTGCACGGCCCACTCGGCGGTCACGCCCTTCGCGAGCCGCGAGTCGACCTCGGATTCGAGCGACGGGTCCTCGGCCATCATGGCCTGGGCTTCCAGAACGTCCTGCGCGGCTCCACCAGCCTGCGCACCGCGCTCCTCGAGTTCGCGCGCGACCGCGTTCACGGCATCGCGCACGCGGGAAGTCTCCTCCTCGACGGTGAGGGTCGAGGGATCGTTGGCGGGAGCGGGCAGAGGCGCGGCCATGCGGGCGACAGGGCCCTGGGCGACGCCGAGTCCGATACCGACTCCGGGGATGGTGCTCATTGTTACGTTCACTCCGAATCGTGGTCAGTCGACAGCAGGTCCGCGAGGCGATCCAGGATCTCCTCGGCGTCACCACCGTCGACGGTGAGGGTCACATAGTCGCCGTAGTCGATGCCGAGCGAGATCACGCCGAGGATGCTGGCGGCGTTGATCGGTGCTCCGGCGTCCTTCGCGATCGTGACGGGGACGCCAGCGTCCTTCGCCGCCTGCGCGAACATCTTGGCGGGGCGAGCGTGCAGACCGTGGGACGATCCGATCCGCACGGTTCGGGTTGCGAGTGCCATGGGTGTCAGGGGGCCTTTCGTGCTCGGTCGGTGAGGGCGTCCGGAACCTCGGCGGCGCGAACGCCACCGGCGGCTTCCGTGACGAGACGCAGGGTACGGGCCCCGTCGCGGTCCGTGAAGATGTCTTCGGGGAGCAAGATCACGGGCACGCTGTACGCCGCCGCATCCGTTCGGATGTCGTCAATCGCGTCGGTCAGGTGCGGGCCGATCAGAACGATCTCCGCCTCACCGAGCCTGGCCGCAAGAGCGGACCGACTGACCGGTGCAGCGTCGTAGTGGAGTCCGGAATCGAGCGCCGCCCGCCGTAGCCGCTGCGCCACAAACGTGCTGGACGCGCCTGCGCCGCACACCACAAGGATCCTCATCGACCCGCCTCCTTCTTACCCATCCTGGAAACTCGCTGGGAGCAGGGCAACCAGAGGTTCTTCCGCGGGGTGCGGAAACCGGCGCGCACGCTCGGACGCAATCAGGCGCAACGTGATGGAATGAGAGTGTCGGCGGGTCTCGTCGGCAGAGAAAGGCGACCCGTGACTCGAGCAAGACAGGACCGTGTCCTCGCGGTCCTCGTGCGCGAGCGCGATTGGGTCACTGCGGCGACCCTCGCGGACGCGCTCGGAGTGACACCGCGCAGCATCCGCTCGTACGTGACGGCGATCAACGCCCGAGTGGCGGGCGCTGTCGAGTCCGGGCCGCTCGGTTACCGCGCGGCCGCGGAGGCGACGCTGGCTCTGCGTTCCCACGGAGCGGATGCGGGCACCCCCCGCGACCGCCTGCACACGATCGTGCGCACCCTGCTGAGCGCGCCCGACGGCATCGACGTATACGAGACGGCCGATGCGCTGTTCGTCAGCCCGGCGACGCTCGAATCCGATCTGTCGCGGGTACGCGGGCTGCTCGGCAGCACCGAACTGACGCTCGAGCGCTCGGCGGCCCGCGCGCGCCTGGTGGGCACCGAGGTCGCGCAGCGCCGCCTGCTGAGCAGCCTGGCCCACGACGAGATGGATGCGGGAGCGTTCGACCTCGCGAGTCTGCGCCGCACGCTCGGTGAGGAGTCGGTGGGGCCGCTCGCGTTCGGTCCGTTCAAAGCCGCGCTCGTCTCGGCGCTGACCGGCCTCGGCTACTTCGTGAACGAGTTCGGGATCTCCGACGTCATCGTGCACATCGCCATCGCCGCCGACCGCGTGACCGCCGGGCGCCCCCTGGAGGAGACGGCGACGCCCGCGACACCCGCCGTGCAGGCCGTCGCCGACGTCATCGACCGGTTGACGCAGCAGCACCTCGGTGTGCATCTGGGCACCGGCGACCGGCAGCATCTGGCGACCCTCGTGCTCACCCGGGTGGTGGCGCCGGGCGCCGAGGAGGGCCGGACGCCCCTGGATCCCGAGGTCGAGCTGGCGGTGCGAGACATCGTGGCGGATGCCGCATCCGAGTTCCTCGTCGACATCGTCGACCCGGACTTCGTGCTGCGTCTCGCCCTGCACGTGCAGAATCTGCGCCTGCGCGCCCGCGAACAGGCGTGGTCGCGGAACCCCCTCACCCGCTCGCTCAAGTCGACGTACCCGATGATCTTCGAGGTCGCCGTGTACATCGCGAATCGCCTGCACGAGCGGCTCGACATCCCGCTCCTCGACGATGAGATCGCCTATATCGCGATGCACGTGGGCGGCGAACTCGAGCGCAGCCGGCGCGCGGACGACCTGCTGACCGCGACGATCGTGTGCCCCGGCTACTACGAGCTGCACGAGTTGCTGCGATCGAGCGTCGATCGTTCCCTCGGTCGCGCGATCGAGGTCGTCGAGGTCGAGACGCGAGTCGATCCCGACTGGGAGGCGATCGACACCGACCTGGTGCTCACCACGATCGACCCCCCGATCGCGAGCGACCGGTTCGTGCACATCCAGCCCTTCCTGACCCCCGCCGACGTCGAGCGCGTGCAGACCGTCGCCGCCCGCATCCGCCGCGGCCGCCGACTCGCCCGTTTGCGGGCGGAACTCGAGCGGTATTTCGATCCGAGCGCGTTCGTCCGCGGGATCGACGGCGCCGGCGGTGAGGAATCCGTCATCCGGCACCTGGGCAGCACGCTCGTCGCGCAGGGCGTGATCGACGTCGACTACCTCGATCGCACGATCGAGCGGGAGCGCCTGTCGTCGACCGCCTTCACGGACTCGCTCGCCGTGCCGCACGCGATCGGCATGACGGCCGAACGCACCGCGATCGCGATCGGGATCGCCGAGCACACGATCCCGTGGGGCGACGGGCGCGTGCAGGTGGTCGCGCTGGCGGCGTTCTCCGAGACCGACCGCGAAGCCTTCCAGACGGTGTTCGAACAGTTCGTCGAGGTCTTCAGCGAGCGCGACAGCGTGCAGCGGATCGTGCGCCGCGGCACGGACTTCTCGTCGTTCCTCGACGAGCTCGTCGCCGTCATCGACGGCTGAGCGCGGGCGCGCTGCGCGTTCGAGGTGCGTGTTCGAGGTGCGCGCCGATGTTCGTTCGGCTGAGCGCCGAGCTTCGTTCCGGTTCGGGGCACGATCCTGCGGTTGGGGCACGAATTTCGCGCCCCAACCGCACGAATGTGCCCCAAACGACAAAGAATGCGCCCCAAACACGGGGGAATGTGCTGCGAACGGGTCAGCGGGAGCGTGGCGGAACGAGGCCGAAAGCCGCGAGGCGCGTGCCGAGCGATTGAGCACTGCCGATGTGGTCCCACCCCCACCGGGCGAGTGGGCGACCGGTCGTGCCCCTGATCCAGTCCTCGCGGGCCTTTTCCTCCAGGAGCGTGCGCTCGAGGTCGCGTCCGCTGCGTAAGTCCGGGTTGGTGTACTTTCCGAGTCCGTCGAACTCGCCGAGGGCGTGAACGTCGTCAAGTCCGAAATCGACGAAGAAGTCTTGGCCGTGCGGACCCGCGACGCGCACCTGGAGATCGGGACGAGCGAACCCGAGTTGTGCGAGGCGGATGCGGCTGATGCTCTCTCCCGGGAGCTGCGCGCGCCCGTCGGCGAACTCCAGCACGCGCTCCGCGCGCCAGATGCCATGCGCCGAGCCCCGGGCGATCCCGGCGGCGGCGGCCCGGAGCTCTTGGGCGCGGTCTGCGTCGTAGGTGCGCGACATCGCCACGAGCCGGAGCGCAGCATCCGCGACGCAGACGGACGTCTCGCGCTCAGAGGTCCGGGCGACGTCTGCAACGGTCCGGACGAGACTCGTGCATCGAAGCCCGACCCGCTCGACGATGTCGCCCTCATCGAGAGCGCCGCGATGACGCACCACGCCCTGGGATGCTCGCGGCCTGCTGCCCGGAACGATCGTGTGCACGCTTCGATCGCGCACGCCGTAGACAGGGAGGCCGTGCAGTGCCGCTGCCGTCAGATGGGAGAAGACGGGCGGCCGGTGCGACACCAGTGCGACGGCCCGGGCACGCACGATGATGCGGTCCTCGACGGTGAAGGCGGATGCCGCATTCTGGCGCAGATAGACGCCGGGGCGCACGACGGTCAGTTCGTTCGCGGCGAGCAAGCGCCGCAGCGGAACGGCCCCGATGCCGACGTCCGCGAGATCGTCGCGGCGAAAGAGTTCTACCGTCCAGGCCAGGCTCATCCGTTGAGTATCGAGGCCCGACGTGACGCGGAGTTCGTTTCGTCGCCGCATCCGTACAACGGATGCCCGCGTCGCCCCTGGGGAGGAGCCGTCGGCTCACTGCCCCCGTGCACGCTCCGCTCCAAGCCGACCAGGCGTTCGGGGCACAATCCTGCGGTTGGGGCACGATTTTCGCGCCCCAACCGCACGAATGCGCCCCAAACCCTCAGGAATGCGCCCCAAACGAGGCGCGGGGAGCGCGGGCGCGCGGCGCGGGGTCAGGCGCGGCGGCGGAGGCGCTGCTCGAGGGCCGTGCGGGCCGCGGGCCACTCGCGGTCGATGATCGAGAACACGACCGTGTCGCGCAGCGATCCGTCCGCCCACACGGAATGGTTGCGGAGCACCCCGTCCTGCTTCGCGCCGAGACGGGCGATCGCGGCACGCGACTGGTGGTTGTGCCAGTGTGTGCGGAACTCCACCGCGATGCAGTCGAGGTCCTCGAACGCGCGCGTGAGCAGCAGCAGCTTCGCCGCCGGGTTGACCCCGGTGCTCTGCGCCGCCGCACCGATCCAGGTCGAGCCGATCTCCAGACGCCGGTTGGGGGCGTCGATGTTCATGTACGTGGTCATCCCCACGGCGCGACCGGTCGACACCGGCACGATCGCCCACGGCGCCATGGTCCCGCTCCGCTGCGCGGCGAGCCGCCGTTCGATCTCGGCCGGCACCGCGTCGGGCGCGGGGATGCGGGTGTACCAGGTGCGCCACAGGTCATCGACCGCGACCGCTTCCGCAAGGTCGGCGGCGTGCGAGAGCGCCAGCGGCTCGAGGCGAACGATGTCGTTCTCGAGCGCCGGCGTCGCGGCGAACCCCTCGCTCACGACAGGCTGTCGAGAAGCGCTCGTGCGCCGGAGGACAGCGCGTCCAGGCGGGTGCGGGCAGCATCCGCGGAGTCGCCCCGCACGTCGAGGTACAGCTTGAGTTTCGGTTCGGTACCGGAGGGGCGCACGATCAGGCGCCCGCCGCCCTTGACCGCGTACCGCAGCACATCGCCGGGCGGCAGGTCGCCGGATCCCTCGAGCAGGTCGTCGACGCGGGTGACCTTGGTCTCGCCGATCCGGGCCGGATGCTGCGCCCGCAGCGCAGCCATGATCCGGGCGATCGTCGAGACATCGTCGACCCGCACCGAGATCTGATCGCTCGCGTAGTACCCGAAGGTCTCGTCGAACTCGGTCAGCAGATCGGAGAGCGTGCGGCCGTCGGCGCGCGCCTCGGCGACGAGGCCGAGGATCGCGACCGCGGCCGAGATCCCGTCCTTGTCGCGCACGGTTCCGGGATTCACGAGGTAGCCGAGGGCTTCTTCGAACCCGTAGGCGAGGCCGGGGGCGCGCGAGATCCACTTGAAGCCCGTCAGGGTGGCGTGAAAGTCGAGCCCGTAGTGCGTCGCCACGGCCTCGAGGCCGGGGGAGGAGACCAGCGAGCACGCGAGCGCTGCGCCTTCGGTGGCACCGGATGCAGCGACCAGCCGCGCAGCGCGCCAGCCGAGCAGCAGCCCGACCTGGTTGCCGGTCAGGCGTCGCCATCCGCCGTCGGCGTCCGCATCCGGGATCGCGACCGCCAAGCGGTCGGCGTCGGGGTCGTTCGCGATGATCAGTTCGGCGTTCTCGCGCCGCGCGGTCTCGAACGCGAGGTCCATCGCGCCCGGCTCCTCGGGGTTCGGGAAGGCCACCGTCGGGAACGCGGCATCGGGCTGGATCTGCTCGGCGACCACGATGGGGGCCGGGTACCCCGCGGTCGACACGATGCGTCCGAGCGTCTCCGCTCCGACGCCGTGCAGGGCGGTGTAGACCCAGCGGAGCCCCTCGGCGCCGGCGACCGCGGGGGCGACGGCGGAGGTCGCCTCGACGTAGGCGTCCACGACGGACTCGGGCGCCGTGCGGTAGGCGAGGGACCGCGGCAGTTCGCTGACGGGAGCAGATGCAGCGACCCGCGCGATGTGCGCGGCGATCTCGCCGTCGGCGGGCGGAACGATCTGCGAGCCGTCGTCGGCGCCGCCGAGGTACACCTTGTACCCGTTGTCGTTCGGCGGATTGTGGCTCGCCGTGACCATGACGCCGGCGTCGGCGCCGAGGGCGCGCACGGCGAAGGCCAGCACGGGCGTCGGCAGAAGACGCGGCAGCAGCACGGCATCGAAGTCGGCGCCGGCGAAGATCTCGGCGGAGTCGCGCGCGAAGACGTCGGAGTTCTTGCGCCCGTCGTAGCCGACGACCACGGTCGGCGTCCGGCCGGCCGGGGCGTGTTCCCGCAGGTAGCCCGCGAGTCCCGCGGCGGCCTGCGCGACGAGCACCCGGTTCATCCGCTGCGGGCCGGCGCCGAGTTCGCCGCGGAGGCCGGCCGTGCCGAACTCGAGTCGACCGTCGAAGCGGTCCGCGAGTTCGGCGGATGCGGCGGCGTCGCCCGCATCCGCCCGCTCCAGGATGGCCTCGAGCTCTGCACGGGTCTCCGGATCGGGATCCTGCGCGAGCCAGTCGCGTGCCGCAGCGGCGAAACCGCCCGCCGCGTCCGGGGCGCTCACAGCGCGCCGATCACGCGAGCGAGCAGGGCAGAGATCACGGGCTCCGCCTCGCGGCCCGCCTCGATCACCTCGGCGTGGCTGAGCGGCGTGGTCTGGATGCCGGCGGCGAGGTTCGTGATGAGCGAGAACCCGAGGATCTCCATGCCGGCCTGTCGCGCGGCGATCGCCTCGAGCGCGGTCGACATGCCGACGATGTGCCCGCCGATGATCCGCGCCATCTGCACCTCGGCGGGAGTCTCGTAGTGCGGACCGCGGAACTGCACGTACACACCCTCGTCGAGCGACGGGTCGATCCCGCGGGCCAGCTCGCGCAGGCGCGTGGAGTAGAGGTCGGTGAGGTCGATGAACGTGGCGCCCTCGAGCGGCGAGTCGGCGGTCAGGTTGATGTGGTCGCTGATGAGCACCGGCTGCCCGGGCGTCCACTCGCGCTTGATGCCGCCGGCGCCGTTGGTGAGCACCATCGTCTTCACGCCCGTCGCGGCCGCGGTTCGCACGCTGTGCACGACCCGGCGGACGCCGTGGTCCTCGTAGTAGTGGGTGCGCGCGCCGATGACGAGCACGTTCTTGCCGCCGGGCGTGCGGACGCTGCGGAGCGTGCCGACGTGTCCCTCGAGCGCGGGCTTGCTGAAGCCGGTCACCTCGGTCGCCGGGATCGTCGCGACGGTCTCGCCGATGAGCTCCGCGGCCTTACCCCATCCGCTGCCGAGGGTGAGCGCGATGTCGTGCTGGGCGACGCCGGTCAGGCGCGCGATGTCGTCCGCGGCTTGGCGTGCGACCTCGAACGGGTCGGCTGCGGGATCGTCGAGGGGGTGGGTGCCGGTAACTGCCATCCCCCCACCTTATGAATCCGCGCCCCGCGGGGCCACTCGGGCGCGCGGTTTCGCGCTGCCCGCGCGCGCGGGAGACAATGAGCACATGTCCGTCAGCTTCGAGAGTTCGCAGAGCGTCGCCATCATCGGTGGAGGGCCCGGCGGATACGACGCCGCGCTCGCCGCCGCCCAGCTGGGGGCCGAGGTGACGGTCGTCGAGCGCTCCGGCATCGGCGGCTCGGCCGTGATCACCGACGTCGTCCCATCCAAGACGCTGATCGCGACGGCGGATGCGGCGGTGTCGATCGCGGGTGCCGGCGACCTGGGCGTGCAGCTGTTCGCGCGGAACGGCGACGGCACGCCCCTTCAGCCCCACATCGCGATCAACCTCGCGGCCGTCAACCGCCGCACGCTCGCGCTCGCTCGCCAGCAGTCCGACGACATGCGCGCCACTCTCGTCGAGGCCGGCGTCCGCATCATCTCCGGGCACGGGCGCCTGGAAGGTCCGCGGGCTGTCGTCGTCTCGACGGGCCCCGGCGGCACCGATTTCGACCGCGTCGAAGCCGACACCCTGGTCGTCTCGGTCGGCGCCTCGCCGCGTGAGCTTCCGACGGCGAAGCCCGATGGCAGCCGCATCCTCACGTGGACTCAGCTGTACGACATGAAGACGGTCCCCGAGCACCTCATCGTGGTCGGCTCGGGCGTGACCGGCGCCGAGTTCGCTTCGGCGTACATGAACCTCGGCGCGAAGGTGACCCTCGTGTCGAGCCGCGACCAGGTGCTCCCGGGTGAGGATGCGGATGCGGCGGCGGTGCTCGAGAAGGTGTTCGCCCGCGGCGGCATGACGCTTCTCGCGAAGGCGCGCGCCGACCGGGTCGTGAACACGGGTTCGGGTGTCGTCGTGACCCTTTCCGATGGGCGGACCGTCGAGGGCAGCCACTGCCTGATGGCGGTCGGGTCGGTACCGAACACCGCCGGCATCGGGCTGGAAGAGGCCGGGATCGAGATGACCGAGTCCGGCCACATCCGGGTCAATCGGGTCGCCCGCACCTCCGTGCCGAACATCTACGCCGCGGGGGACTGCACGACGTTCGTGCCGCTCGCGTCGGTCGCCTCGATGCAGGGGCGCACGGCGATCTTCCACGCGCTCGGCGATGTCGTCATCCCGCTCGACCAGCGCCGTATCGCCGCCAACATCTTCACCGCGCCCGAGATCGCGACCGTCGGGTGGCAGGAGAAGGACATCGCGGAGGGCACCGTCAACGGCGTCGTCCGCAAGCTCCCGCTCGCCGCGAACCCGCGCGCGAAGATGATGGGCATCAAGGACGGCTTCGTCAAGATCATCGCCCAGAAGAACAGCGGCACTGTGCTGGGCGGCGTGATCGTCGGACCCCGCGCATCCGACATGATCTACCCGATCGCGATCGCCGCCGAGCGCCGCCTGACGGTCGACCAGGTCTCTCGCGTGTTCGCGGTGTACCCGTCGCTCTCGGGCAGCATCACCGACGCGATGCGCGCGATGCACGTCGTCGAGCGCTCCGGCGAAGACGAGG
Source organism: Microbacterium sp. cx-55 (assembly GCF_021117345.1). Lineage (NCBI taxonomy): Bacteria > Bacillati > Actinomycetota > Actinomycetes > Micrococcales > Microbacteriaceae > Microbacterium > Microbacterium sp. cx-55. Next base: position 871,701 of record NZ_CP088261.1, read on the forward strand.
ACTGACCCCGCGCGGGCGGGTGCGGCCCGCCCCCGTTCCCGCAGTCCCTTGTCGCGCGCTACTTTTCTGCTCCCGCGCCACAGATCTGAGGCGCGGGAGCAGAAAAGTGGCGCGCCTAGGTGATCGTGAGCAGTCGGTGGCCGGCGGAGACGGTCGTGCCGGGGGCGGCGTCGATCCCGCCGACCACGCCGTCCTTGTGGGCCTGGATCGGCTGCTCCATCTTCATGGCTTCGAGCACGACGACGAGGTCGCCCTTGACGACCTGCTGGCCGTCCTCGACGGCGAGTTTCACGATCGTGGCCTGCATCGGAGCCTTGACCGCGTCGCCCGATGCTCCCGCGACGACCGAAGTCTGGTGCGAGCGGCGCGAGGGCGGCACGATCGCGGGGCGTCCGGATGCGGCGGGCGCCGCAGCGATGCGGTCGGGCAGGCTCACCTCGAGGCGCTTGCCACCGACCTCGACGACGACCGTGTGGCGCGCCTCCGCCGGGGCCGGGTCGCCCAACTCGCCGTCCCACGCGGGGATGTCGTTGTCGAACTCGGTCTCGATCCAGCGGGTGAAGACGCCGAATTCGCCGCTCTCCGCGGTGAAGGCGGGGTCGCGGACGACCTTGCGGTGGAAGGGGATCACGGTCGGAAGCCCGGCGACCTCGAACTCGTCGAGCGCGCGGCGGGCGCGAGCGAGCGCCTCGTCGCGGTCGCGACCGGTGACGATGAGCTTCGCGAGCAGCGAGTCGAACGCGCCCGAGACGGCATCGCCCGCGGTCACTCCCGAATCGAGCCGGATGCCGGGGCCACCGAACGTCTTGAAGACGCTGATCGGGCCGGGCTGGGGCAGGAAGCCGCGACCGGGGTCTTCGCCGTTGATCCGGAACTCGATCGAGTGGCCGACCGGCGCCGGGTCGTCGTAACCGATGAGCTCGCCCTCGGCGATCCGGAACTGCTCGCGGACGAGGTCGATCCCGGTGACTTCCTCCGAGACCGTGTGCTCGACCTGCAGTCGCGTGTTGACCTCGAGGAAGGAGATCGTGCCGTCGGCGCCGATGAGGAACTCGCACGTGCCGGCGCCGAGATATCCGACCTCGCGGAGGATCGCCTTGGACGACTCGTAGAGGATGCGGTTCTGCTCTGCGGTCAGGAACGGCGCGGGCGCCTCCTCGACGAGCTTCTGGTGGCGACGCTGTAGAGAGCAGTCGCGGGTGGAGATGATGACGACGTTGCCGGCCGCATCCGCCAGGCACTGCGTCTCGACGTGGCGGGGCTTGTCGAGGTACTTCTCGACGAAGCACTCGCCGCGACCGAACGCGGTGATCGCCTCGCGGGTGGCGGATTCGAACAGTTCCTCGACCTCGTCGAGTTCGCGCGCGACCTTGAGGCCGCGCCCGCCGCCGCCGTATGCCGCCTTGATGGCGATCGGCAGCCCGAACTCCCGAGCGAACGCGACCACTTCGTCGGCACCGGACACGGGCCCCGGCGTGCCGGGGGCGAGCGGCGCGCCGACCTTCTCGGCCACGTGGCGGGCGGTCACCTTGTCGCCGAGCGACTCGATGGCGTCGGGGGACGGCCCGATCCAGATGAGCCCCGCTGCGATGACGGCGCGGGCGAACTCGGCGTTCTCCGCAAGGAAGCCGTAGCCGGGGTGCACCGCATCCGCCCCCGAGCGGCGGGCGATCGAGAGGATCTTCTCGATGGAGAGGTACGTGTCGGCGCTCGTTGCGCCCTCGAGTGCGTAGGCCTCATCGGCGAGGCGGACGTGGAGGGCGTCGCGATCCTGGTCGGCGTAGACGGCGACGGACGCCTTGCCGGAGTCGCGAGCGGCACGGATGATGCGGACGGCGATCTCGCCGCGATTCGCGATGAGGACCTTGGCGATTCGAGGCATGGGTGCCAGCCTACCGAGCGTTTCCCGACTGTTTTTGACCGAACCTCACAAAACGGCGGACAAACCGTGGGTGGGTTCCTACGACACGTCCCACAGGTCGGTCCAGGTCACGTCGAGTTGCCGGCAGAGCTGCCGGAGAGTCGACAGCGACATGCCGACGACGGTCGAGGGGTCGCCCTCGACCCGCGTGATGAAGGCCCCGCCGAGGCTGTCGACCGTGAACGCGCCCGCGACCAGCAGCGGTTCTCCGGTGGCGACGTACGCCGCGACCTCGCCGTCGGTGACGTCAGCGGCGAAGGTGACGGATGCGGCCGCCACCGCGTGCGCCTCCTGCGGGGGTCGTCCGGGAGAGAGTCGCACGACGCTGTGGCCGGAATGCAGCACGCCGGTGCGCCCGCGCATCTGGTGCCAGCGGGCCGTGGCCGCCTCCGGCGTGTAGGGCTTGCCCAGGATCTCGCCGTCGATCTCGAACATCGAGTCGCCGCCGATGACGATGCCGTCGAACGCGGGGTCGTCGGCTTCGACGACGGCGGTGACGGCGGCCGCTTTCCGGCGAGCGAGCAGCAGGACGTGCTCGTCGGGGGCGAGTGTGCGCCCCTCTCCGGCCTCGACGGCGGCGATGACGGCCTCTTCGTCGACGTCCGGTGCCTGCGTCTCGGGTTCGATGCCGGCCTGGCGCAGCAGCATGAGCCTGGCGGGAGACGTGGAGGCGAGCAGCACGCGAAGGGGCATGATCTCCACGGTAGTGCGCCCCGGTCCGCCCGGCGATCGGCCCGCCACGGCATGTGACAGGCTCGACGTATGGACACCGGTGACGTCATCGACCTCGAGATCACGGATGTCGCCCACGGCGGCGTCTTCGTCGGCCGCCACGGCGAGCCCGGCGAGAAGGGGCGTGTCGTGTTCGTGCCCGACACGATGCCCGGCGAGCGGGTTCGGGTGCGTCTGACCGATACCCGCAAGCCCGCGTTCTGGCGTGGCGAGGTCGTCGAGGTGCTCGACGCGTCGCCGCACCGCCGGCCGCACGTGTGGGCGCAGGCGGGCCTCGACCACCCGGCCGACGATCGTCCCGGCGGGGCCGACTTCGGGCACATCGCGCTGGACGAGCAACGCGCCCTCAAGCTCCGCGTCGTCGAGGATGCCCTCGCGCGGATCGGCAAACTGGACCTCCCGGCGACGATCGAGCCGCCGCGTCCGGTGACCGACGCCGCGGGCGCCGTGCACGAGGAGTCCGAGGACGGCACCGGCTGGCGTACGCGCGTCAGCCTGCACGTGGATGCGGACGGCCGCATCGGACCGTTCGGCGCGCGCAGCCATCGGGTGGTTCCGGTCTCGGAGCATCCGTTGGCGACCGCTGCGATCGCGGAGACCGCCGCACGCCTCGATCACGGTCGGCCGGGACGGATCGACCTCGTCCAGCCCGCCGACGGGCGTGTGCGCGTGCTGCCGCGCCCCGACGCTCGGCCGGCGCGCCGGGCGACCCCGGAGGTCGTCCGCGAGATCGTCGGCGAGCGGGAGTTCCGCGTGGACGCCGGCGGATTCTGGCAGGTGCATCGCCTCGCGCCCCGCACCCTGACCGATCTCGTCACCGACGCGTTGCGCGAGGTCGGAGCGGATGCGGACGGCTGGCACCTCGACCTCTACGGCGGTGTCGGCCTGCTGGCCGCGGCCATCGGTGACGTCGTCGGCCCGCTCGCGCGCATCACGACGGTCGAATCCGACGCTCGGGCGACCGAGCACGCGGGGGAGAATCTCGCGGAATGGGTCGGCGCGCGTGCGGAGACGGCCCGCGTCGAGCGCTGGGTCGACGCGCTGGCGAGCGGCGCGAGCGCCGCGGAGCAGGAGCGGCTGCAGCGCGGTGTCGTGGTACTCGACCCGCCCCGGTCGGGTGCGGGAACGCAGACGACGCGCGCGATCGCCAGGCTCGCTCCGCGCGCGATCGTCTACGTCGCGTGCGACCCGGTCGCGCTCGCCCGGGACCTCGCGGTGTTCCGCGAGGAGGGCTACGAGGCCGCCACGGTGCGGGCCGTCGATCTGTTCCCGCACTCGCATCACATCGAAGCCGTCGTCGCCCTCACCCGGTGACGCCTCGCCATCCGGTGTCGGTGCCGCGGTTAGCATGAGCGCATGACGCGCGTTGCTTTCGTCGATGACCACGAGTCCGTCCGGCTCGGGGTCGAGGCGGCGTGCGCGCGCACCGGCACCACCCAGGTGATCTTCTCGGGTGCCACCGTCGACGCCTACCTCGCGTGGCGCCGTGAGGACGGCGGCGCCCCGGCGGATGTCGTCGTGCTCGATCTGACCCTCGGCGACGGAACGACGGTCTCCGAGAACGTCAACCGCCTCGTCGACGACGGCAGCGCGGTCATCATCTACAGCGTCGCCGACCGGCCCGCCGCCGTTCGCGAGGCGCTCCAGGCGGGCGCGGCCGGCGTCATCAGCAAGGCCTCACCCGTGCACGACGTCGTCTCGGCGATCGAGACGGTCGCGGCCGGCGACGCGCTGAACACCGTCGAGTGGGCGAGCGCCATCGAAGGTGACCGCGCGTTCGCCGACGCGCAGCTCTCGGTCCGCGAGCGCGAGGTGTTGCGGCTGTACGCCGCGGGTCTGCCGCTGAAAGCCGTCGGCGAGCGGCTCGGGATCGCGTTCTCGACTGCGAAAGAGAACATCACCCGCATCCGGATCAAGTACGTCGAAGTCGGGCGCCCCGCGCCCACGAAGGTAGACCTGCTGCGCCGCGCGCTCGAAGACGGCCTGCTCGAGGAGTACTCGGTGGGCGCCAATGGCGGCTAAGGCCCCCGCGGCGCCGACCGTCGACGAATACGCGGGAATCCCGGGCATCGCATCCTTCACCCGCGAGCGCGTGGAACGGGTCATGGCGGTGTCCGTGGCGATCGGAATCCTGGCCCTCGGGGCCCAGGGGTTCTTCGCCTCGATCGGGGCGCCCGATGTTCGTCCGGGCTGGCTGCTGCCGCTACAGCTTCTGACCTTCGTTCCCCTCGTCCTCACCGTGATCTCGTTCTTCTCCGGCACGGCGGTGAGAACGTTCGGCACGATCTTCGTCGCCGCGTACGTGATCGTGCTCCTGCTCTGGCCGATGGCGACGGCCGGATCGCAGACCGCCATCACCTTCCAGCCGTGGATCTACTTCATCGTGAACGTGGCCACGGTCGCCGCGGTGATCGTCATGCCGTTCCGGGTACACCTCGTCGTCACCATCGCGATTCCGGTGCTGTACTGCCTGGTGCGGATGGTCGAGGCGCAGTTCGTCCCCGAAGCGTGGATCGCGGTCGTGCTCGACAGCTCCTACTCGCTCATCCTCGGGAGCGTCCTGATGATGGTCGGGTGGACGTTCCGCACCGCCGCGACCACGATCGACGATCGACGCGCGCGCGCCGTGTCGTCCTACGCGCAGGCCGCCGCGGTGAACGCCACCGAGCGGGAGCGCGTCGCGGTCGCGGCGCTGATGCACGACAGCGTGCTGGCGGCGCTCATCGCGGCGGAGCGGGCCGAGACCCCCCGGGAACGCGACCTCGCGGTGTCGATGGCTCGCGAGGCGCTGACCCGGTTGGCCAACACCGACCGCGACGTCGGCGAGGGCAGCGATGCGCCGGTACCGGCCGACTCGATCGTCGACGGCATCCGGAACGTCCTGGTCGAGATGCGGGCGGATGCAGACATCCGGGTGCAGATGCATCCGGACACCCCGACCGTCCCCGGACGTGTGGCGCGCGCACTCGTGCTGGCGGCGACCCAGGCGCTGGCGAACGCCGTCGAGCACGCCGGCGCGGCCGACCTGACCGTCACCGTCGAGGGACGCCCGGCGCCCGAGGGCGTCATCATCACCGTGCAAGACGCCGGAGGCGGCTTCGACATCCGCAGCGTGCCGGCCGATCGGCTCGGCATCCGGGCGTCGATCCTCGCCCGGGTGAGCGCGTTCGGTGGCGAAGCCGTCGTCGACTCCGACGAAACCGGTACCCGCATCACGATGGTCTGGCGAAGCGGGGCGGCATGATCAGCATCCGTTTCGTCATCTCGATGCTCGGCGTCGCTTTCACATCGTTCCTGATCGCGCGCGCGGCCTGGCTCACCGGGCCCGTCGACAATCTGCCCCTGCTCTACACGACGATGGTCGTCTACCTCGTGAGCGCGTGGCTCTGCATCTTCTGGGGACTATCGTGGCGCACCGCGGCCCGCACGAACAGCGTGTCGGTGGGTCGCGGGAACGAACGGCTGCCGGTGTGGGTGTGCCTGGTGGCGCTGGTCGTCGCGATGATCCTCCCGCCGGCGGTCAGCCTCGGCGTCGGCAGCGGAGCGCTGACCGAGCAGTACGCGACCTGGTACATCGGCGGCATCGGCGCGACGATGACGATCCTCGTCGTCCGCCGCCGTCCGTGGCCGGCCTGGAGCGGTACGGCTCTGCTCGCCGGCTGGTCGATGTTCCTGCTCGGCCCGGGCGACGCGCTCGGTCTCGGTCTGGTCGGGTCGGTCGTCTGGGTCGCGGGCGCGCAGTTCTTCACCTTCGCGCTGGATCGCGCGGCGCGCGACACCGAGCGGCTCAGCGAGCTGCAGCGCAAGGCATCCGCCGTGCACGCCGCACAGAGCGGGCAGCAGCGGGAGCGCCGCATCCAGGTTCAGCGGGCGCTCGCCGTCGCCGGGCCCGTTCTCGGCCGCACGATCGCGAGCGGCGGATCGCTCACCCCGGAGGAGCGCACCGAGGCGCGGATCGCCGAGGGGCGGCTGCGCGACGAGCTGCGCGGACCGCGCCTTCTCGACGAGGCCGTGCGGGAGGCGCTGGATGCAGCGCGGCGCCGTGGTGCGCTCGTGACGGTGCTCGACGAGGGCGGCCTGGACGGCCTCGACGAGGGGCAGCTCGGCGAGATCCGACGCGAGCTCGCCGACACGCTGCGGAGCGCCCGCTCGGAACGGCTCTACATCCGCACGTCCCCCGACGACCGCGTTGCGGTGACGGTTGTGGGCCGGGCCGCATCGGCGCTCGGACTGTCGGACGAAGACAGCGTCGACCTCTGGCGCGAGATCGAACACCCCATTCGCTGAGCGCGCTTGCGGGTGAGGGTGCGGTCGCGGCCGTGTGCATGAGCGGATGCGGCGGCACGCGCTCGAGAACGTGACCCGCGCGATCGTCGCGGTGAAGAGGAGGGGAGCGGGAGGCGGCGAAACGCACGCCCCCCGCCCCGGGCAGACGGTTACCCGAAAACCGTCTGCGAGGCCGGTCCCGTCTGTCTACCCTGGTCGACAGCGGAACGACCGAACGCGAAAACGCGTTCCAGCGGTTCAAGTATCGCTAGCGGTGCGCGCGTCGTCTGTAGGTCTTTTGGGGGACATTTTCCGGGCTCAGCCGGAGAATCCACCCCAGCCCAGATCCCGGCGCAGGGGGGAGCGGAGCCCGCGCTGCGAGATCTCCCACCGCGAGCGCCGGGTCTCATCGGCGCGTGCGTCCTCGGACTCCTCCACGTAGCCGGTCGTGACGACGGCGATCACCGCGGCGAGTTCTTCCTCGGTGGGGTGTCCGCGCCGAACATCCACCCTCAGACCGGGGGCAGGCTCAGCGGTCACAGGGGGATGTTCCCGTGCTTCTTGGGCGGCAGGCTGGCACGCTTGCCGCGCAGCGAACGCAGCGCCTTCGCGATCGCGACACGCGTCTGGGCGGGCTCGATGATGCTGTCGAGCTCGCCGCGCTCTGCCGCGAGGAAAGGCGACGCGACGTTGTAGGTGTACTCGTTCGCGAGCTTGGTGCGGACCGCGGCGACGTCTTCGCCGGCCTCTTCGGCGCGCTTGAGTTCGCCCCGGTAGAGGATGTTGACTGCGCCCTGACCGCCCATCACGGCGATCTCCGCGGTCGGCCACGCGAGGTTCACATCGGCGCCGAGCTGCTTGGAGCCCATCACGATGTACGCGCCGCCGTAGGCCTTGCGGAGGATGACCGTCACGAGCGGCACGGTGGCCTCCGCGTAGGCGTACAGCAGCTTCGCACCGCGACGGATGACACCCGTCCACTCCTGGTCTGTGCCCGGCAGATAGCCGGGCACGTCGACGAGCGTGACGATCGGGATGGAGAAGGCGTCGCAGAACCGCACGAAGCGGCTGGCCTTCTCGCCCGCGTCGATGTTCAGCGTGCCGGCCATCTGCGACGGCTGGTTCGCGATGATGCCGACCGAGCGACCTTCGACGCGACCGAAGCCGATCATGATGTTCGGTGCGAACAGCGGCTGGACCTCGAGGAACTCACCGCCGTCGACGATGTGCTCGATGACCTGACGGATGTCGTAGGGCTGGTTGGCCGAGTCGGGGATGACGGTGTTGAGGAAGCGGTCCGCATCCGTCGTCTCGAACTCGAACGCGCTCTCGTACGTCGGGATCTCGGCCATGTTGTTGTCGGGCAGGTACCCGAGCAGCGAGCGGACGTAGTCGATCGCGTCGTCTTCGTCGTCGGCCAGGTAGTGCGCGACCCCGGAGCGTGAGTTGTGGGTGTGGGCGCCGCCGAGTTCTTCCATGCCGACGTCCTCGCCGGTGACGGTCTTGATCACGTCGGGGCCGGTGACGAACATCTGGCTGGTCTTATCGACCATGATGACGAAGTCGGTGAGGGCGGGGGAGTACACCGCGCCGCCGGCCGCGGGGCCCATGATGATCGAGATCTGCGGGATGACGCCGGATGCGGCGGTGTTCAGCCGGAAGATCTCGCCGTACTTGCCGAGGGCGACGACGCCTTCCTGGATGCGGGCGCCGCCGGAGTCGAGGATGCCGATGCAGGGCATGCCGCCGCGCAGGGCGAACTCCATGACCTTGATGATCTTGTCGCCCGCGGCCTCGCCGAGCGAGCCGCCGAAGGTGGAGAAGTCCTGCGCGTACACGGCGACCGTGCGGCCGTGGATCGTGCCGACGCCCGTGACGACGGAGTCGCCGTAGGGGCGGGACTTGTCCATCCCGAACGCGGTCGTGCGGTGACGCACGTACTCGTCCATCTCGACGAAGCTGCCGTGATCGACGAGCATCTCGATGCGCTCGCGCGCCGTCAGCTTGTTCTTCGCGTGCTGCTTCTTCTGGGCGGCGTCCTCGGCGTCGAGAACCGCTTCCTGGTAGCGCTGGCGCAGATCCGCGATCTTGCCGGCGGTGGTCGAGAGGTCGGGGGTGTCCGTCACGCGTTCCACCCTATCGGCGGGGATGCCGGCGGCCTTGGAGGGTGGGCACAGCGGTTGGCCGGATCCGCTGTGCGCATGCTCCGCGCCGGTGGGGGGTGGGTGCGGGGGTGGGTGCGGGGGTGGGGGTGCGGGGTGGGCGGTGCGTGAGTCGGTCGGGGCGTGCAGCGCGGGACGAGTCGCGGCCGAGATGAGGGGATTCCGCCGAGATGAGGGTGCGTGCGCCGCATCCGCCCTCATCTGGGTAGATCATCCTCATCTGAGGAGGCTCCGGATGCGGATGCGGATGCGTGGTGTGAGGAGCGGGTGCGCGGTGCGGAGCGTGAGGTGCGTCGCGTGCGCGGTGCGCGACGAGTCGCGGCTGAGATGAGGGGATTCCGCCGAGATGAGGGTGTGTGCGCCGCATCCGCCCTCACCTGGGCGGATCATCCTCATCTCGGGAGGCATCGGATGCGGATGCGGATGCGGATGCGCGGTGCGTGATGTGAGGAGCGGGTGCGCGGTGCGGAGCGTGAGGTGTGGCGCGCGACGATTAGCGGCCGAGATGAGGGGATTCCGCCGAGATGAGGGTGCGTGCGCCGCATCCGCCCTCATCTGGGCAGATCATCCTCATCCCAGGAGGCGCCGGGAGCCGTGACCGGATGCGGATGCCGCCCGCAGGGGCGCCAGATGCAGGCCCTGCGCCATCGCGTCGAGAACCTCCCGCTCCATCTTCTCGGCGACGTGGACGGTCTCGAAGTAGTCGTATCGGAATACCGTGCAGCCGAGCAGGCGGAGCGTGCGATCGTGCGCGAGGTCGCGACGGCGTTCGGCGGCCTGGTGGAAGGAGAGTCCGTCGAACTGCAGCACCAGATGAGTGCCGACGAGACCGTCGACATCGTGTCCGGCGAGCCGCACCTGCTGGCGGACGGGCACCCCCGCGCGTCGGAGCCGTGCGACGCCGATCGTCTCCACCCCGGAGTCCGAGAGGTCCTCGACCTCGGCGCTGAGAGCACGCGCCCGCGTGCCGGGCCAGGTGACGGCCGCAAGATGCTCCGGTGTCGCGATGCCCCGCGCGACGGTGGATTCCCACGCCGCTCGCGCGTGATCGAGCGGCTGGCACACGGCGATCGCGGCCAGGACGTTCTCGATCGGCTCGACCAGCGAGCGCGGATGGGCGGGAACGATGGGCCGGGCGCGGTGCACGCGGAGGCCCTCGACGCTCGCGCTCGCGTGCGGCGGCAGCCAGAGGTGCGGGCCGGAGGGTTCATCCGATACCCACACATTCCGGACCGCCGCGGCGCTGACGCACGTGAGTCGCGCGCCCCGTGACGCCGCCGCGCGGATGGCGGCATCCGCATCCGGATCGACGACCCACTTCCGGCGGAGCAGCAGCAGCCCCTCCTCGGACACCGCGCGGCGGATGCGGTCGGCGGACCACCCCGCATCGACGAGATCGCCGCGATGGATGTAGCCGAGCGGATGCAGACGCGCGCGAATCGACATCGCCCCAGCCTGCGTCGTGCAGGCCACCCGGAGACGCGCTGCACAGGCGCGATGCGGCAGGGTGGCGCCGGGGAGGACCAGTGGGCGGCGTGCGATCCGGGCGCGGACGACCTCCGCGCCGTCGGGGACCGAGGCGAGGCGCCCCGCCGAGCGGAGGGGTTTCCGCCGAGACGTGGGCTTTTGCGCCGCATCCTCCCTCGCCTCGGCAGATCATCCTCATCTCGGCGAGTGGCGCGGCGCATCTCGGCGAGTGCCGGCCCGCGGCGCGGCGCGCACCTCGGCGCAACCCCGCGAGCGGCGCGCCGCGCGAGCACTACGCCCCGCCCATCGCGGCGTGTCAAGTCGACACCACCGGATGCGGCCGCGCGTAGGGTGGGCGCCATGTCGATCCCCGCCGAGGGCTTTCCGCTCGCCGCTGCCATCAGTCCGCGTCTGCAGGTCGTGGAGACGACCGATTCGACGAACGCGGATGTGGTCGCGGCGGTCGTGCAGGATGACGCCGGATGGCCGCACCTCGCCGCTCTGCTCACGACCGATCAGCGGCATGGCCGCGGCCGCCTGGACCGCACCTGGACGGCGCCCGCGGGCACGGCGCTGGCCGTGTCGGTCGTCGTGCGCGTACCCGGGATTCCGGCGCAGGCGCGCGGCTGGGTGCCCCTGATCGCGGGCGCGGCGATGACCCGGGCGGTCGCCGCCCAGCTCCCGGAATCGCACGACGTGGGACTCAAATGGCCGAACGACGTGCTGGCCGGCGGCGGCAAGATCTCCGGCATCCTCGCCGAGGCCGTGCCGAATCATCCGGACGCGATCGTCATCGGTGCGGGCGTGAACACGCGGATGCCGCAGGCCGACCTGCCGGTGTCCACCGCCGTGTCCTTCGAGGTGCTGGGGCGAGCCGCCGACGATGACCGTCTGCTCGCCGACTATCTTTCTGCGCTCGACGAACTGCTCCAGAAGCTGATCGCGGCAGGCGGAGACGCCACCGCATCCGGGATCCGAGACGAGATCACGCGGATGTGCACGACCATCGACGCGCGGGTCCGGGTGTCGATGCCCGACGACACCGTGCTCGAGGGACGCGCCGATCGCCTCGACGAGGCGGGCCGGCTGGTCGTCGTCACCGGCGGCGCCGAGGTTGCCGTCGCCGCCGGCGACGTGACCCACGTCCGTCCTACCCCCTGACCTCGGCCGATGGGGCCCATCCGAGCGGCAACGAACACGCACCGATCGACGTCGCCGTGCGTGTGCTGCGACGCGGTGTCGGTGGCGCACGTCAGAATGAGGGCATGACCCAGCCGACCGGTCTCGGCCTGTCCCGACCGCTCACGCCCGCGCCCGGCGTTCCGACGCCCGAACGCCGCATCGTGCGCACGCGGCATCATGCGCGCCGGCTCACCTGGTCGGCGCTGATCCTGATCGCCGTGGCCGGTGCGGTCGGCTTCTTCTACAGCAACCTGCCGTCGCCCTTCGAGGACTGGATGCTGCTCACCGCCGCGGGCGTCGTGGTCTTCCTGTTCGTGCTGCTGCCGTTTCTGGTCTGGTGGTCGCACACGTACGTCATCACCACGCGCCGCGTGATCGAACGCTCCGGAATCCTCCGACGTCGGGGGCGTGAGCTCACCCATGTCCGCGGTTACGCGATCACCGAACGCCGCGGAATTCTGCAACGCATGTGGCGGACCGGTTCGCTGAGCCTCGACGACGGGGTGGAACGCCCTCTCGTCATCCGCAACATCCCGCACGTCGCGCTCGTGCACGAGGTGCTCGTCGACCAGGTCGAGGTGAACCAGATCCTCGCCCATCGCGACGGGCAGTCGCTGCCGCCCGCGCCGCCCCTTCCCGGGCGTTAGGCCGGCACGACGCGGCGCCGAGAACACGGCGGAGCGGTGTGGGGGAGAATGGCCGGGACGAAAGGGAGTCGCATGACCGTGCGTGTCGGTGTGGTGGGCGGAGGACAACTCGCCCGGATGATGATCGCCCCGGCGGTCGAACTCGGACTCGAGATCCGGGTGCTGGCCGAGCAGGAGGGGATGTCCGCATCCCTCGCCGCGACCCAGGTCGGCGACTACCGCGACCTCGACACCGTCCGGGCGTTCGCCCGTGAGGTAGATGTCGTCACGTTCGATCACGAGCACGTGCCGCAGGACGTGCTGCGTGCGCTCGTCAGCGAGGGCGTCGCGGTGCACCCCGGGCCCGACGCGCTGCAGTTCGCACAGGACAAGCTCGTCATGCGGGCGCGACTCGCCGAACTCGGGATGCCGCAGCCGGACTGGGCCGCGGTCACATCCGCCGACGAATTGCAGGTCTTCCTCGACGCCCACGGCGGCCGCGCCGTCGTGAAGACGCCGCGCGGCGGCTACGACGGCAAGGGTGTGCGGGTCGTCAACGCCGCGACCGAGGCCGACGACTGGTTCGCCGCGCTCGCCGAAGACGGGCGGGGCGGTGCGCTGCTCGTCGAGGAGCTCGTGGAGTTCACCCGCGAGCTCGCGCAGCAGGTGGCGCGGCGCCCGTCCGGTGAGATCGTCGCGTACCCCGTGGTCGAGACGGTGCAGCAGGGCGGCGTCTGCGCCGAGGTGGTAGCACCCGCCCCGCGCGCCGGCATCCGGCTCGCTCAGGTGGCCGAGCGCATCGGTATCGCGATCGCCGAGGGCCTCGGCGTCACCGGGATGCTGGCGGTCGAGTTGTTCGAGACGGTCGATGATCGTGTGCTGGTCAACGAACTGGCGATGCGACCGCACAACAGCGGCCACTGGACCCAGGATGGCGCCGTGACGAGCCAGTTCGAGCAGCACCTGCGTGCCGTGCTCGACCTGCCGCTCGGCGACCCGTCGGCGCGTGCGGACTGGTCGGTCATGATCAACGTGCTGGGCGGCCCGTCGCAGGGAACCCTCGATGGCCGCTTCGCCGACGCGATGGCCGCGCACCCGCGGGCGAAGATCCACACGTACGGTAAAGCGCCGCGCCCGGGCCGCAAGGTGGGGCATGTCACGGTGACCGGCGACGACCTCGACGACGTCGCGTACGAAGCGCGCGCCGCCGCATCCGTCTTCCTCGACTGAACGCGAAGCAGGCGCGGATCGATGCGGGTGCGCGCCGTTCCCGCGAACACACAGCACTGCGGCCTACCCTGAACGGGTGACCCGGCCACTGCATTCCTCCGACGCGCCTCTGGTCGGCGTCGTGATGGGTTCTGATTCCGATTGGCGCGTCATGAGCGCGGCCTCCGAGGCGCTGACCGAGTTCGGCGTGCCGCACGAGGTCGAGGTCGTTTCCGCCCACCGCACGCCCGACAAGCTGCACCGGTACGGCCGTGATGCGCGCGCCCGCGGACTCAAGGTCATCGTCGCCGGAGCCGGCGGCGCTGCGCACCTTCCCGGGATGCTGGCATCGGTGACGCCGCTGCCGGTCATCGGTGTGCCCGTGCCGCTCGCAACTCTCGACGGACTGGATTCGCTTCTCAGCATCGTGCAGATGCCGGCGGGGATTCCGGTGGCGACCGTGTCGATCGGCGGCGCGAAGAACGCGGGGCTGCTGGCCGCCCGCATCCTCGCGGTCGCGGACTCCGCGCTCGCGGATCGCATCGAAGCGTACGCGCGGGAGCTCGAAGACGTCGTCGAGCAGAAGAACCAGCGTCTGAAGGATTCCCTGTGAGCGTGACGAGCGCCGCTCGTCCGCGCGGTGCCGGTGCTTCATCGCGGAGCGTCGTCAACCCGTATCCGCTCCGCTATCCCGACAGCTCGTCGCGCGCGGGCATGACGCGCCGCGCGTGGTGGCTCGTCGGGATGAACATCCTCGTTCCGGGGTCGGCGCAGGTTCTCGCCGGTAATCGGCGTCTCGGTCGCATCGGTCTCGGTGCGACGCTGTTCCTCTGGGGCGTCGTGATCGTCGGCGGCGCGATCGCGCTGCTGTCGCCGAGCGCGATCATCGGGATCGCTGCTGCGACGTGGATTCCGGAGTGGCTGAGCGCGCTCCGCAGCCTGCCTCTTCTCATCGCTCAGGGGGTGCTGCTGCTGTACGGCGTGCTCTGGGCGGTGCTCACCATCGACACGCTGCGGCTCGTGCGGTTCGTGAAGATCGAGCCGTGGGCGCGGATCGGCACCGGAATCGTCGCGATCGTCGTGATGGTGCTGAGCACCGGCGGCGCCGTCTACGCGTCGAACGCGACGGGGGCCGTCCGCGACACGCTCAGCTCCGTCTTCACCCAGTCCGGCCCCGCGATCCCGCCGGTCGACGGGTACTACAACATCCTGCTGCTCGGCGCCGACAGCGGCGAGGGGCGCGATTCGATGCGCTTCGACAGCATTTCCGTGGTCTCCGTCAACGCCGACACGGGCGCCGTCAGCATCTTCGGCATCCCGCGCGACATGCCGAACTTCCCCTTCGCTCCGGGTCCGATGCAAGACAAGTACCCCGACGGTCATGAGAGCCACGACAGCAAGACCTGCGGCTGGGGGAGTGGCATCAACCAGCTCCGCACCGAGGTCGAGGTGTGCCAGGACGGCAACGAGCTGTATCCGGATGCGGTGGACAACGGCTCCGAGCCCGGTGTCGAGGCGACGAAGGACGCGGCCGAAGGCATTCTCGGCATCGAGATCCCGTACTACGCGTTCATCGATATGGATGGTTTCGCGGCGCTCGTCGATGCCCTCGGGGGTGTGAACATCACCGTGACCGAGCGGCTTCCCGAGGGTGGCGGCCCGGCGTACGCGGGGCAGCCGGCCGAGGACTGGGCCATCGGCTGGATCGAGGCCGGCGAGCAGCACATGGACGGCAACACCGCGCAGTGGTATGCCCGATCTCGGTACACGACGAACGACTGGGATCGGATGCGGCGCCAGCGCGAACTGCAGGAGGCGATCCTCGCGCAGGCGACGCCGGCGAACGTCCTGACCCGCTTCCAGGAAGTCGCGACGGCCGGGCAGCACCTGGTCAAGACCGATATTCCGCAGTCGATGCTCGGCTACTTCGTCGAACTCGCGATGAAGGCGAAAGAGCAGCCGGTCACCACGGTCGAGATGACGCCCGCGACGGGGATCGACGATCGCAACCCCGACTACGCGCACGTGCAGGAGCTCGTGCAGCAGACGCTGCATCCGGTCGCGGCAACGGAGACTCCCGCGGGCTGAGTGATTTCGTCCCTCTGCGGTGTCTCTCAGGGGCGGCGGACGGGTGCTCGTTAGTCTCGGAGGGTGACCGTCTCTCTGCGCGTGGTGCTCGACCAGCTCGTCGACGTCGTCGACGCGGACGTGGCGGAGGCCGAAACGCAGATCGCCCGTGCACTCGTGGCTACCGCGCCCCGGGGCTGCGTCGTCGAGGCGATCGTGCCGGCCGGGTCGGAGGGATCGGTTCCGGATGCGGCGGCCGTCGCCGAGGTGACGAAGGCGCCGCTCACGCGTGCCAAGCTGTCGGCCGCGTGGCAGCTCGGGATTGCCCCGGGCCTGAATCGCGGGCTCATCCACGCGCCCTCGCTGATGGCGCCCCTCGTGCGGCACGACCGTGTGAACGACAACGATCAGACGGTCATTACGGTCTGGGATCTGTGCGCGTGGGAGGTGCCGGACGCGATGCCGCGGGGCGCGGTCGCGTGGCATCGGTCGATGGTGAAGCGTGCGGAGAAGTACGCCGATGCCGTGATCGTGCCCGCCCACGCTCTTGCCGAGCGGCTCTCCGAGGCATCGCCGAAGCTGCACTCCCGCATCCGTGTGATTCCCGGCGCCGCGCCGCTCGGGTTCGCCGTGCCCTCGGATGCGGTCGGTCGTCGTCGCGAGCTGATGCTGCCCGATGAGCTGATCGTGCTCGCCGGTGGTCGCTGCGATGATGCCGCGCTGGCCGCGGGCCTGGCCGCGATCGCATCGCTGGGCGATGAGCATGCGGTGGTCGTGCTCGATATCGCCGAGGGTGGAGAGTCGCGGGTGGAGGACCTCGCCGCGGCCGCGGGCCTTCGCGCCGAGGTCGTGCATTCGCAGGCTTCGCTGTCGCCCGCGGATCGTGCCGCCGTCTTCGGTGCGGCCCTCGCCGTCGTGGCCCCCTCCGCGTTGACCGCGTTCCCGTGGCGTGTGGTGGAAGCGATGGCGCTCGGGGTTCCCGTCGTCGCGGTCGCGTCGCCGATCCACCAGGAGATTCTGCTCGACGGCGGCTCGCTCGCGCCGGCGGAAGGCCTGGGCGAAGCGCTCGCCGAAGTGCTGTCGACCGACGCGAATCGACGACGCGCATCGGTGCGTGCCGCCGACCGCGGCAAGGCGTTCGCGTGGCGCGACCACGCCGAGCGCGTGTGGGCGCTGCACGCCGAGCTGTAGGAGCGGGCGCCGCTAGGCGAAGTGCTCGAAGAGCCGGCGTCAGACGCGCATCATCGCGACGGCCTCGTGACTCGGCCCGTCAAACACCAGCTCGCCGTCCCGAAGCAGGACCCCTCGGTTGCAGAGCGCCGAGACCATGTCGAGGTCGTGCGAAACGACGACGAGTGTCTTTCCCGCGGCATGTAGCTCGCGGATGCGTGCGAGGCACTTTTGCTGGAAGGGCTCGTCGCCGACCGACAGGATTTCATCGATGAGGAGGATGTCTACCTCGGTGTGGATGGCGACCGAGAACGCTAAGCGAAGAAACATGCCGGAGGAGTAGTGCTTGACCTCGGTGTCGATAAACTTCTCGATCTCGCTGAAGGCGACGATCTCGTCGTAGCGTTCCTGGGTCTCGCGTCGACTCATACCGAGGATCGCGGCGTTGAGGAAGATGTTCTCGCGCCCCGACAGATCGGGGTGGAAACCAGCACCAACCTCGATGAGCCCCGCGACGCGTCCGCGCGTCAGCACGGCCCCCTTGTCGGGACGCAGTACTCCGGAAATCAGCTTGAGCATGGTCGATTTGCCCGACCCATTGAAGCCGAGGAGGGCGACCGACTCGCCCTCGCCGATGGAGAAGGACACGCCGTCCAGGGCATGGAAATCGGTAGTCAGCGGTCGGCGCCGCACCGATGCGAGGAATGTCTCCTTGATGGAGTGGGTGTGGCGGAGCTTGAAATCCTTCCGGACATTGTCGACGACAATACGGGGGACGTCGAGGTCAGAGGTCTTGGGCAAAACGCCCCTCCAATCGGCGGAAGACGATCTGGCCGATCACCATGAAGCCGAAGGACACGGCGGCAGCGATGCCCGCAAAGGTCCAGAGACCTGGCAGGAGCTGACCGCCGGCCGGGTCGAGCGGGTACCAGATTCCGTAGTGGAACAGTTCGATCGCGGGTGTGAGGGGGTTCAACCGATACAGCACGAAGAGCCACTCCGGCACCTTCTGTGCCACCATCTCCCATTGATACATCACCGGTGAGGCCCAGACAGCGCACATCGTGATGATCTCGACGAAGCTTTGAGCGTCGCGGAAGGTGACGTTGATCGCCCCGAACAGGAGCCCTAGCCCCGTTGCCAGCATGGCGACGATGGCGAGCGCCAGGAGGACTGCGGCGATGTGCGCGAGCGAGGGCAGCCACCCGAAGAACAGGGAGATGACGATCAGCACCGCGATCTGCGGGAGCGTGTTCACCGCGGCGATGAGCATGCTCGATACCGGGAACATCTCGCGCGGCAGATAAATCTTCTTGATCAGCGCAGAGTTGTCCACCAGCGAGCGGGTGCCGTTAGAGAACGCCTCATTGAAGAACGTGACGACTGTGTTGCCGGCGAGTAGGTAGATCGGGAAATACTCAACCCTGTCGTTCATCCCGAGAAACACGCCGATGGCCAGGTAGAAGACGACGAACTGGACCAGCGGTTTGACGTAGGACCAGAGCCAACCGAGCACCGATCCCCGGTAGCGGATCTGGACTTCTTTGCGCACGATCAAAGAGAGCAGATAGCGCCTTCGGAAGACGTCGAGGAGTCCACCGGCGCGCCCTGGTTCTTCCATCTGTGGGTGCTGCACAGCAGGCGGAAGTGTCATCGCCCTCCTTGTCGGGTTTGGTGCCCGTCGGACGGACCTCGTCAATCCTAACGGGGACGTCATGTGGATGAGCCGCCTGGCGCTCCGGACGGCGTGGAGCGCGCTGGTAAGGTCGAAGAGTTCCGGAAAAGAGAAGCCTGAGATTGCGCACGTGACACTCGAAACCGCCCTTGACCAGCCCGCCCTCTTCACGATCGCTACCGCTCCTGCAGCTCTCGATGAGTTGAGCGTTCGAGAGCGCCGTTTGTTGGTGGGCGCGCTTAACTTCCACGCACTGATGGCACCTGGCCAAACCCTCACGATTCACGGATACGACGGGGACTGGACCACCCTGCCGCGAACCACTGACGATTCAACCTTCACCGGAATGTCCAGGGTATTTCGGAAGAGAATCTTCTCGTTCGACATCGAGAGTCGCGTCCGGCCTGAGGAACGCCCTGCAATCGTGGCGGAGAAGCCGAGCTTGCGTCTGTCTTCGCGGGAAACGCGCCACCTGCATGTCTCCCGTGATGCGGTACTCGACTTCGACCCGCCGAGAGATATCTCCCCCGATCCTGTGCGTCGCGTGCTGCGGGCAATTCGAGCGAAAGCGCCCCTGTGGTATGACGAGGCGCGGGATGTTGAGCTTCTCCGGCACCGGCGCGCGCTACTGACCTCCGCCCCGCGCCGCCGATACGAGGAGGAATTCCATCCTGGAGGCGGACATTCTCATGCCGATTCGGAGATCATCCCGGCTTACACGTTTCACGCGGACGCCCCTAGAGCAGTGATCGTCGGTCTCCACTGGTTTGAGCTGGGTGGTGCCGAGCGGTGGGCATTCGAGACCGTGCGTCTCGCACGGGAAGCGGGGCTCATTCCAATCGTCCTGACGAACCGTGATTCCCATCAGCCGTGGATCGGTAGACCCGAGCTGGATGGGGCCCTCCTCATTCCCTTTTCGGAGGCGACGGCGCTCAGTCAGACGCCCGGCGTCGAAGAGTTGCTCCGTGCGCTTATGCGCGAGTTCGACGTGCGCGGTGTCGTAGTCCATCACAACCAATGGCTTTACGACCGGTTGCACTGGATCAGAAAGTCGCGCCCGAACATTCCGATCGTCGATTCCACTCACATTGTCGAGTACCGAGGCGGCGGATACCCGCTCAGCAGCGCGATGGTGGAGGAAGTTATCACGGCGCATCACGTGATCTCCCCGTCGTTGGCGCGCTGGATGACCGATGTGCAGCGGATCGATCCGAAGAAGATCGTGATGGCGCCGTTGGGCGGTCTGACCGTCGACGTGTCGACCCCCGTCTTCCGGGATCGCGCACCAGATGAGTCATTCGTGGTTGCCTTCGTCGGTCGGATATCCCGGCAGAAGGCTCCCGAAGTATTCGTCAGCATGGCGCGACGAATGCGGGGTCTGCCCAACGTCGAATTCATCATGCACGGGGATGGCGAGCTCTCCAGTTGGCTTGACGATGTCATCCGCTCGCAGGGGATGGAGGGCCGCATCCGGCGCCGCAACTCGTCCGTCGCGGTGTCCATGACGCTCGATGAAGCCCACGTTCTCGTCGTTCCGTCGCACAACGAAGGACTGACCCTGACGTCGCTTGAAGCGATTGCGCACGGAGTACCCGTCGTGTCCACGGCCGTCGGCGGGCAGGGCGATCTGATCCCGAACCGCGCACTGGTTCCGCGTCGGGCGCACGCCGCGGCGCGGGAGTTGACGCGCGTCGTGTCCGGGCTGGTGGGTGACGAGATTTCTCGGAAGAAGCTCTGGATAGACGAGCTCTCAGCCGAGCGGGGGCTGCTCGCGCAGCGTTCCGCGAGCGAATGGTTCCAAGAGGAGATCAGCGGATGGTAACGACAGCTGCAGTTGTGGTGACTTTCAATCGTCTCGAGAAACTCAAAGCGGTTATCGAGTCCGTTCGTGCGCAGATTGAGCCCGTTGAGACGCTCATCCTTATCGACAACGCCTCAACAGATGGCACGCGGGAGTATCTGGCGACACTCCGCGATCAGGACGGAATCGACGTCGTGACGATGCCGCGCAATGTCGGCGGGGCGGGGGGTTTCGCCGAGGGAATGCGGCGCGGATACGGCACGGGCGCCGACTTCGTCTGGATCATGGACGACGACTGTTACCCCGAGTCGACGGCGCTTGCGGAGCTCACGCGCGGATTCGCCGACGCGGTCGATGAGCTCGGACCGGATGTCCCCTTCGCCTGCTCCGTCGTCAAGTTCACCGACGGAACAATCTGCGAGATGAACAATCCGGTCCCCACCTGGGACTGGGGGCGACTGTTGGTCAAAGGGCAGCGCAATGTCATGGTGACAACGTGCTCGTTCGTCTCGGTGCTGGTCCCGCGGTGGGCGATCGCGGAGTACGGCCTGCCTTACGCCGAGTACTTCATCTGGTTCGACGACCGCGAGTACACGTTGCGGCTTACGCGCAGGTGCCCGGGCGTCCAAGTGCTCGACAGCGTCGTTATCCACGACATGGGTGAGAACCGCGGAGTCAACTTCGGGATGGTCGATCCCGCGAGCGTGTGGAAGTTCGAACACGGCGTCCGCAACGAAGCGTCGTACCTTTTCCACCATCGAGGGCTCTTGTACTACATCGAGTTCGGTGCGCGACTGGCGGTCAGCCTGCACCGAGGCCGGGTGCCGCTGCCGCTGCGCGCGAGACTCTTCAAGAAATGGCTCGCTGGAGTAACCTTCAACCCCCAGGTGGCTTTCCCCGACCACTCACCCGAGGATAAGCGCCCGAATACTCATTCGCGCAGGTAGCGGCGGAGTTCGTCGATGGCGTCGGTGGGGCTGAAGCCCGATGCCACTAGTTTGTCGAGACCCAGCACGCTATTCGCGGGTCGTGGGGCGACCGGTGCGGTAGATCGCGTGAAATACTCCGCGGTGGAAGTGGCGGATACTCGTTTCGGTTCGTGACCGGTGAAGGTGAACACCGAACGCGCTATCGCGTGCCAGGACATGGGTTCACCGCTGTTGGTGACGTTGTAGATGCCGCCGCCCGGTCGCGTCGTTACCAGGTGCTGGATCGCGGCGGCGAGAGTCGAGGTGAATGTCAGCCGTCCGACTTGGTCGTTGACCACGCTCGGGTTGATGCCGCGTTCGGCGAGGTTGGCCATGGTGCGGACAAAGTTGTTGCCGTCGCCGATGACCCAGCTGGTGCGGATGATGTAGTGGTGGGGGACGGTGGTGACGATGGCGTCGCCGGCGGCTTTGGTTTGCCCGTAGACGCCGAGGGGGGAGAGGGGGTCGGTTTCGGCGTATGCGCCTGGTTTGGTGCCGTCGAAGACGTAGTCGCTGGAGACGTGGACGAGGGTGATGCCGTAGGTCGTGGCGATGCCGGCGAGGGTGGTGAGGGCGGTGACGTTCGCGGCCCACGCGGCGGTGCGTCCGGTGGGGGTTTCGGCGGTGTCGACGGCGGTGTAAGCGGCGGCGTTGATGATGGTGTCGTAGTCCCGCCACCGGCGTGCGGAGCCGAGGCCGGGTGCGGTGATGTCGAGGGTGTCGCGGGTCGCGTATTCCATGGACGGCTCGTCGCCGAACGCAGCGCGGAGAGCCGTGCCGAGTTGCCCGTTCGCGCCGATCACGAGAGTCCGCTTCGGGGGAATCGGAGTGACACCCGCAAGGCGGGGGTGATTCTTGTCTTTCTCGCTGATTTCGACCTGATCCAACGGGATGGGCCAGTCGATCGCGGCGGTTTCGTCGGCGAGGTTCAGGAAGGAGTACGACGCGGTCGGTGACCAGTGATCGTTGACGAGGTAGGTGTACGCCGTATCGGGTTCCAGGGTCTGGTAACTGTTGCCGACACCACGGGGGATGTAGATCGCTTGGGTGGGATCGAGCTCGGTAGTGAACACGGTCCCAAAGGTGGGACCATCGCGCAGGTCGACCCAGGCGCCGAAAATTCTCCCGGTGGCGACGGACACGAACTTGTCCCAGGGTTCGGCGTGGATGCCGCGGGTTGTGCCGACGGCGTCGTTGAAGGAGATGTTGTTCTGCACCGGACCGAAGTCGGGGAGGCCGACATCGAGCATCTTTTGCCGCTGCCAGTTCTCCTTGAACCACCCGCGCGAGTCGCCGTGCACGGGCAAATCCAGCACGACCAAGCCCGGGATAGGGGTCGCCGTAAGTCTGAGGGTCTTGCCGAAGTCAGTCACGATTGCCCACCACTACGTCGATCTTGCTGTGCGCCCCGGCGGGGTCGTCACTGTCCTTTGGTTGCGTAGAAGGCTTCGACGCTGTCTTTGGTGGGGGACCACCAGGGTTCGTTGTTTTGGTACCAGGTGATGGTGTTGGTGATGCCTTGTTCGAAGTTTTGGTACTTCGGAGTCCAGCCGAGTTCGGTGCGGAGTTTGGTGGAGTCGATCGCGTAGCGGAGGTCGTGTCCGGGGCGGTCGGTGACGTGGTCGTACGCATCCGCGGGTTGACCCATCGTGGTGAGGATCAGTTCGACGACGTCTTTGTTGTTCTTTTCCCCGTCGGCACCGATCAGGTACGTCTCACCGATGACACCGTTGTTGAGGATGGTGAGGACGGCGGAGGAGTGGTCGTCGGCGTGGATCCAGTCGCGGACGTTTTCGCCGGCCCCGTAGAGCTTGGGGCGGATCCCGCGGATCACGTTCGTGATCTGGCGGGGGATGAACTTTTCCACGTGCTGGTAGGGGCCGTAGTTGTTGGAGCAGTTGGAGATCGTGGCTTTCACGCCGAACGACCGCACCCACGCCCGCACCAGCAGATCCGAGCCCGCCTTGGTGGAGGAGTAGGGGGAGGACGGGTTGTAGGGGGTGTTCTCGGTGAACCGGGCCGGGTCATCGAGTTCCAGGTCCCCGTAGACCTCGTCGGTGGAGATGTGATGGAACCGGCGGTCGTGTTTCCGTGCGGCTTCCAGCAGCGTGTACGTGCCGATGATGTTCGTGTCCAGGAACGGGCGGGGGTCGTTCAGGCTGTTGTCGTTGTGGGACTCCGCGGCGTAGTGCACGACCGCATCGACCTCACCGAACAACGTGTCCACGAGGCCCTGGTCGGCGATGTCGCCTTCGACGAATCGGAACCGGTCCGCGGGGAGCCCGTCGAGGGAGGCGAGGTTTCCGGCGTAGGTGAGTTTGTCGAGGACGGTGACGTGGTCATCGGTGTGGGTGAGGACGTGGTGGACGAAGTTCGAACCGATGAACCCGGCACCGCCGGTCACGAGAAGTTTCCGGACCATGCGTTTACTTGCCCCTCTTCAAAATATCCAGCAGGTACGCCCCGTACCCGGACTTCACCAGCTTCACCGCACGCTCTTCGAGCTCCGTGTCGGTGAGGAATCCTTGCCGCCACGCGACTTCCTCGGGAACACCGATCCGCATCCCCGTGCGCCGTTCCATGGTTCGCACGTACTCGCCCGCGTCGAGCATCTGATCAAACGTCCCCGTGTCCAACCACGCCGTCCCGCGGGGGAGAACCTCGACCTGCAACTTCCCCGCATCCAAATACGCCGAGTTGATGTCCGTGATCTCGTACTCGCCACGGGGGGAGGGCTTCAGGCCCCGTGCGATCTCCACCACATCGTTGTCGTAGAAATACAACCCCGGCACCGCATAATTCGACTTCGGGGCCACCGGCTTCTCCTCCAACGACACCGCCCTGCCCGCATCATCGAACTCCACCACCCCGTACGCGGACGGCTCCGCCACCCAATAGGCGAACACCGCCCCACCATCAACATCCGCGTAACGCTTCAGCTGCGTGCCCAATCCGGGTCCGTAAAGCAGGTTGTCGCCGAGGACGAGGGCGACCTTGTCGTCGCCGATGTGGTCCGCGCCGATTGTGAACGCCTGCGCCAACCCATCCGGCGACGCCTGCTCCGCGAACGACAACGAAATCCCGAACTGTGACCCATCGCCGAGCAGACGCCGGAAATGCGGCGCATCGTGGGGTGTCGTGATCACCAAGATCTCCGTCACACCCGCGAGCATCAACGTCGTCAACGGGTAATACACCATCGGCTTGTCATAAACCGGAATCAGCTGCTTCGACACCCCCAACGTGATCGGATGCAACCGAGTCCCCGAACCACCAGCCAGAATGATGCCTTTCACTCGTCCATTGTGGCAGGTGGTGGCGGCGCCGCCGAATTTCCGCCCGGCCTGCCGGCTCTCGAACCGTTCGTCGGTAACAATGGCCACTGTGATGCATAGTAAAAATCGTCCCGTGCGCGCTCACGCGCGTACCCTTCTGGTCGCGCTGCTGTCCGCTGCCGTGCTGGTCAGCGGGATGACGGCATCCCCGGCAATCGCGGTGGCACCGGCCGTCGACGCCGCACTGCCCGCCTCGGTGGCGCCGGCCGCAGTGAGCGACGGTGTAGACGCATCCCGCATCGTCCCCGCCGCCGACCTCGCTGGCTTCCGGCCGGGCAACATCATCTCCAACGAGGTCTTCTTCAATTCCTCGACAATGACCGAAGCGCAGATCTCGGATTTCCTCCGTCAGCGCGTGACGTCGTGTCAGAGCGGGTACACCTGTCTGCGTGACTATCAGCAGGACACCGTGACCCGTGCGGGTGACGCCTATTGCTCGACCTACGACGGGGCCGCGAACGAGTCGGCAGCGCGCATCATCTACAAGGTCGCTCAGGCCTGCGGGCTGAATCCTCAGGTGCTACTGGTCACGCTGCAGAAAGAGCAGAGCCTCGTCACCAACCGTGCGCCGAGCAAAGACAACTTCACCATCGCGATGGGACAGGGATGCCCCGACACCGCCGCCTGCGACACCCGCTACTACGGGTTCTACAACCAGGTGCTTGGTGCCGCGCGTCAGTTTCAGATCTACAGCGCGAACAAGTTCTTCACGTACTACGCGCCGGGCAGGACCTGGAACGTCCGGTACAACCCGAATGCGAACTGCGGTTCCTCGCCGGTGTACATCGAGAACCAGGCGACCGCCAACCTCTACTACTACACGCCCTACCAGCCCAACGGGGCCGCGCTCGGCGCCGGGTACGGTCTCGGCGACGGATGCTCCGCCTACGGCAACAGGAACTTCTACAACTACTTCACGGACTGGTTCGGGAGTACGCAGATCTCCACGACCGTCCTGGTGAAACTCGCGACGGACGCGACGGTATGGCTGGTCAGCAACGGTGCCCGATGGCATGTGGGGAACGTTGAGGACTACATCGAGCTGTCGCGGGTGTTCGGCGCGGCCAGCGTCGTGGGGGCCCCGTACATCTCGTCGCTCGCCTTCTCCGGGGCCGCGGGTGCCGTCCTCCGAGACTCCACGACGGGCGCGATCGCGCTCATCCAAGACGGCCAGCGACATGCGATTCCTAGCTGCGAGCTGGTCGCCGGCCTGGGCGGATCCTGCGCCGCGCCGGTGAACGTGGCGGCGGGCCTGTTGGCCCGCGTGCCGACCGGAGCCGACGTTGGCTCGTTCTTCCGTGTGCGCGGTGGGGAGCGGTGGGGACGATTCGAGGACGGGCAGACGGTCACGCCGCTGTACAACGCCGCGGCCGCGCGATCGGCGAACAACGACGTCCGGACGACCCCGTACGCGCCGTACCTGAACACTGACCTCTACCTGGCGGCTCCTAAGCGGAG
Source organism: Microbacterium sp. cx-55 (assembly GCF_021117345.1). Classification (NCBI taxonomy): domain Bacteria; kingdom Bacillati; phylum Actinomycetota; class Actinomycetes; order Micrococcales; family Microbacteriaceae; genus Microbacterium; species Microbacterium sp. cx-55. The sequence goes on from NZ_CP088261.1 coordinate 897,740, forward strand.
CCTGGTCTTCGCACCGGCGCAGCTCGTCAAGGCGGCGAACGACCAGACCGTCTACCTCACAGTGGACTACGACAAGCTCCTATACGTGCCGACGTGGGACAGCGTGGCCGACTACAACCGCGACGGGTCTTCCCTCGCGGTCGTCAGCCCGGAAGAGCTCAGCGGTTACAAGATGTCCGGGACGGTGACCCCGTTGCTCTCCTGCAACGGCGCGACGTATCTGCCCGTCGCCGGGTGGCTCAACGCTCTCGCGAATCCGTCGTCCACCGGACTGGGCGTGACCTCGGCGGGTGCCGCGACGTGTGCTCAGTTCTCCGCGCGGGACGGGCAGATCGCCGGAGTGCTGGCGATCAAGACCGCGGATTCGGCGGACGTGTGGGTCGTTGATCGCGGTTCGCGACGCTACGCGATCTCGTGGTCGGCCCTGGTCGCGCAGAACGGTGGAGCCGCGCCGCAGATCATCACCGTGGGCCGCGGCACGCGGGACGGGATCCCCGAGGGGGTTCCCGTGCTGGCCGGGTCGGTCGTCAAGACGGCCTCCTCGCCGGACCTCCTGCTCACGGGCGCCGCGAACACGTACTGGATTCCGTCCGGGGGGCTCGCCGCCGATCTCGGCATCGCTCTCAGCTACCGGGTGATCCCGGATGCACAGGCCACCGGTCTGCCGCGCGGCTCTCAGCTCTCGAGCTGGATCCGGTGCGGCACCATGACGTACTTCGGGGCGGAGGGGCGAATGTGGCCGGTTTCGGAGCAGGCGGCACGCGGGTTCACGCCCACGGTGCTCGATGCGGCGGCGTGCGCTACCGTCTCTCGCGGCACCGACACTCTGGGCCTGGTCGCGGTGAAGCGCGCGGGTTCCGCGGATGTGTTCGTTGCCTCGGGCGGACAACTGCGCTACGTCACGTCGTGGAACGCCCTCCTCCAGCTGAACGGCGGCGCCGCACCGCGCGTGCTGACCGTGTCGCCCGACGCACTGAACGCGATGCCGGCGGGCGCGGCCGTCGGATAGCGGCGAGGGCAACAGGGGCAACCGTTTCGGCGCTCATGCCTGGGGTGAGTGAGCCTAACGGGGGCGCGCGGGGTCGGTCAGTCCGTGAGGCGCCAGAGGGTGATGGTGCCGTCGCTCTGGCTTCCGGCGCCGATGACTTCATCCTGGGCGAGCCGATAGTCGATCGAGTCCACAGGCGTCAACACGCTCTGATACTCGTTCTGCCAATCCGAGTCACAGCTCGAGTCGGTGAGAACCCAACGCGTTCCACTCTGGTGCATCGCGTTGACATCGAGACCGCCCGCGTCGCGCGCCGCGATGATGCTGTCAATGGCGGAACGGTCGTCGGGCCACGCCATTCCCAGGTGGTAGTTGGCGATCGCCGCGCCGGAGGTCACCTTCGCGGTGCGATTGTCGATGCAGCGTTCCGTCGTGAGCAGGCCGCCCTCCTCGGAGAATGCCGGCATCGAGGCGAGCTCCGCGATCGCGAGCTCCCGTTCCGTGCCCGGATCCCAAGCGGCCTGCATCTGTCCGTCACGGAGCGAGTTGACCCAGTCGGGGAGCGCGCCCGTCCACAGGACCCCGGAGGCCAGGACGGTCGCGAGAAACACAGCGGCAGCGCGTCTCGGCGCGGGGGTGGATACTGCGGGGTCCGAGTCGAGCTCGCGGCCGGGCACCGTGCGCGTAGAGAGGATGAGACCGGCCAGCCGAGCCATGCCCAGCAGGGCGAGGACGGAGCCGAGGAGAATCCCCTCGATCCAAAAGCGGTAGGGCTCCGCGTTCGCACCCCACACATCGTTCACCGTCAGAAGCGGCAGTGCGATCAGCGCGGTGATGGAGATCGTGAGGGTGAGGCGGTCGCGGAGGAATGACGCCGTGATGAGCACGCCGACGAGCGCGGTGAGCACGACCGCCGCTCCCACGACGGCTTGCCACGATACGACTCCGAGCATGTGGTTCGATGCCACGCGATAGTCGAGGAACGGGTCGTCGCTCACGATGCCGAGGACGGTGTAGGTGATCTGCGGCAGCGCCGTCGCCGCGGCCGCGACGGCCGCGATGCCGACGAGCCCCCGGGTACGGACGATCGCGACGACGAGGCCGGGGAATGCCGGGATCATGCCGAGGACCAGGGTCGGCAATTGGCCCAAGGTGTCGGCGGACAGCGGACCCAGGACGAACACGGCGACCAGCAGCAGCGCCGTGATCACGAGGGTCGGTGTACGGCGCCGTGCGGCGATCACCCCGGCCGTCGCCGCGCCGAACACGAGCAGGTACGTGAGAGTCAGGAACGAGTAGGTCTGGAAGCTGGAGAGCAGGCCCACCGCGGCCGCCGCCGTGATGGTCAAAACGATTCGGGTGCCTCGGCGTGCGGTGCCCCGCCACGCCCAGACCAGGGCGCTCAGCGCGATGATCCCCACGCAGAGGCCTGCGGTCTCGGCGTTGTTGGAGAACAGCACCCCGTACGGGCCCCACAGCACGGCGTGCGCGGCGAGATGGGTGTACCAGGCGTTCTCGGTGCCGGCGATCAGGTACGCGAACGTGCCCGTGAAGAAGGGGAGCGCGCCCGCGAACGCGACCCACCAACGGTGGGCGAGTCCTGCGGCGACGAGCGACAGAGCGAGGGCGGCGAGGAACTGCAGCACGAACGAGGTCAGGTTCCAGGCGACGACGGTGGGGAGCCCGAACAGGCGGGCGATGAGTCCGACGAAGGAGTAGTACAGCCGGGGGTAGTGGCTCACCCCGGTCATCGTGACGGGTTCCGAGTTGTCGAAGTGCCCGTGAGCGACATCTGCGGCGATCGCCAGATAGCCGAGCTGATCGTGCCAGAACTCGGTGCGCAGGAACTGCAGCGGATTCCGTCCCGCACGAAGCTGACCGAGCTGTTGCAGAAGGACGACGGCAAGCGCCGTCACGCTCGCCGCTGTGCCGAGCAACCACCGGTCGAGGGTACGAAAAGGGCGCATTCGGCCAAGTCTAGACACTGGCCTGCGAGACTCCGATTGTTCCCCGGGTAGCCTCGTACGGTGCACAGCCTGACCGAGACCGAAGATCGATCGACACCCGACGGATCGGTGCAGAAGCCGGGCTGGCGGCAGTCCCCGGTGCTGTGGCTGGCTGCCAGCGTCGCGGCGGTCATGGCGATGATGCTGGCCCGTCTGGTCAGGGAGCCTCGATTTCTGTTCTGGGACGACACGCAGCTCGGCGCCTTCGGGCAGTGGTACGGCCTCGGATCGCGGCTTCTTGAGGGGCAGCTGCCGATTCTTTCTCCCGGGGCATGGCAGGGAGGTAACTACCTGGCAGAGGGGCAGTGGGGTATCTGGAACCCCCTCACCTGGCTCATCGCACTCAGTATGCATGTCGGAGACGGCGCGACCGTTGCGGTGACGCTCGTCAAACTCGTGTTCCTCGTGGCGCTTTGCATCGGCGTGTTTCTCTTGGCGAGAGCCTACGGGGCGCAACCGTGGTGGGCAGCTGTCGCCGGATTCACGGCAACTGCGGGCGGCCAAACGATCTTCATGGACGCGCCATCCTGGGTGACCGGTCTGCAGAACGCAACACTTTTCGCCTTCGTCTGGTGGGCCCTCAAGCGGCACCTTGACGGCGCGAGGGGGCCCCTGCCGTTCTTCGTGGCCTCCTACCTGCTCGTCACGATCGGGTACGTGTTCGGTGTCATCGAGCTAGCCATTCTGCTCTTCGTATTTCTCGGGTTCGCGATAGCCGCGAAGAACCGCGCACAAGCCCTGCGCGTTGCACTTCTGGGCTGTTTCCCGGCGCTTCTGACGGTGTTCGTCTACCTTCCCGGTGTTCTTACAGCTCCCGTGACTCGACGGGCTGGTTCCGACATCCTGAACGACCTGTTCTTGAACATGGATCTGGGTGACCTCGCAGCTTCGCCGATCGCAACAGGGGTCAGCTCTGTTCGTGGGTATTGGGGAGATTTTCTCCCCGTTCCGCTGCAGTACGTGACGTGGCTGCTTCCGCTGCTGGTGCTCATTAGTGCCGGATGGCGAGCGTCCTTGCGGGACCTTCGTGTGCCGCTTGTGCTCCTCGGGGTCACTCTCGCTCTAGTAATCGGGCCGAGCGTGGTGGGGCCGCTCCGCTACCCCGCACGGATGATGCCGTACGTCGTGATGGTGGTCGCGCTGTTGATCGCGGTCGTCGCCTCACGCGGCTGGCCACAGCGGGTGTCGCCGCGCCGTATCCTGGTGGCCGCCCTCATCACGGTCGTCTCCGGATGGCTCGCGTGGGCCGCGCAGCCCTCGTCGTGGGTAGTCGTGGCGGTCGGTGTGCTCATCCAGCTCGGCGTTCTCTTCGCCCTCCTCCATCGACGGGTGGGCGGCCGGGGCGGGAAGGCGGCTGCGGGGTGGTTGCTCATCGCGTCGCTCGTGGTCATCGCGCCCCAGATCGCGAAGTACCCGTCCAGCCCGCTCGGCAACTTCAACGTCCCGTCGTCGGTGTCCGCCATGCACGATGTCGCCTCCGGCATGGGCGACGGGATCTTCACGGTCGGCGATGTCTACTCCCTGCAGAGGGACCCCCGTTCGTACGAGGAGTCGCTCGTCGCGAACCTCTGGTACACGACCGGCAAGGACGTCGCCTCGGTGTACACCGTGCTGCCGTTCACGTCGTACGCGGATCAGCTCTGCGTGGACATCCGCGGGTGGACCTGCGCCGACGCACTCGACACGCTCTTCGAGGGCTCACCCACGATCGCCGACGACATGGCGCTTAACACCGTGGTGGTCATCAAGGGAGAAGGCCTCGATGACGTCCGAGCGCCCGCGGGATGGACGGCTGACGAGGGCGAGTTCACCTGGACGCTCCACCGCACGGACGAGCTTCCCCGGGCGGGAGGAATCGCCCGCGTCTCCGATGGCGTCACGGTGTCGAACGTCACGCACGACGACACCTCGGTGACGTTCACCGTCGATTCCGTCGCACAGTCCGGGAGCGAGGTGGTGATGAGCCGTCTCGCCTGGCCGGGTTACACGGTCGACGGTGCGGAACTCGCCGCACCCGATCGGGGCTTCCTGCTGTCGGTCGCTCTGGATCCGTCGGACGTCGGCTCGACGATCCGCGTCCAGTTCTCGCCGCCCGGATGGACGGCGGAAGTCGCCGCCGCCGCCCTCGCCGGCGTGCTGGCACTCTCCTACACGCTCTGGTTCGCGGTGCGCGCCCGCGCGCGGCGACGGGCATAAGCGCCGACGCGCATCTGCGTCGGCGGGCTATAGGCCCGACAGCATGTGCGACCGCAGCTGCGCCTGATACACGGCGCCGAGTCCGGCCGGGAGTGTCGTGGCGACCAGTCCGTCGAGGTCACGCCACACGGTCGATCGGACACGCAGGTCGAGGGCCTGCCCCGTGGCGTTGCCCTGGCCGAGGATGAGGGGGACGGGCTTGCGCCGCAGCCGCGAGAGCTCGCCCACGATGGCGCCGATCGACAGGGCGGTCATCGAGCCCACGATCTTCGTCACGACGGTTCCCTCGGGTTCCCGGCTCACGCGATCCATCGCGGCGGAGATCACCCGGGCGCAGTCGTCGACGTAGATGTAGTCCCGCAGGGTGTCGAGCGAGACGTAGACCTTGACCGGGCGTCCCGTGACGTAGCCGTCGACCATGACCGAGATGAGTCCTTGGCCCTTGCCGAGATCCTGGCCCGGCCCATACAGGTTCGTCACGCGTGCGATGAACGCCCGGTGTGCGGTTCCGTCGACGAAGGAGCGCAGCGACGCCTCCATGCGGAGTTTTGCCTCCCCGTACGCCGACAGGGGGGCCGGCGCGGTGGCCTCGGAGAAGGGCGGTCGGTCGCTGCCGGCATACGCGCCACCGACGCTCGAACCGAGGAAGAATACCCCGGAATCCGCCTCCGAGGTGCGCTCGGCGACGACGCTCAGAAACTGCTCGAAGAGGTCGGCCTCCGCCATGACGACGTCGCGCGGCGTCGAGGTGACGCCACGGCCCGCGCTCCAGTAGATCTCCCACGGTTCCGCCGCGGAGCGCACCTTCCGGAGGAACTCATCGAGTCCTTCCGTCAGCGACGTCAGCGTCGCCGCCGAGTCGGCCCAGTCCACCGCGACGTGGAAGGCCTCCGCCGACCCCGTGCGGTCGATGGCGGAGCCGAGCAGGCCCCGTCCGATGATCCACCTATGGGGCGTCGGCATGCCGGTGGCCCAACGGACCGGATTGCGGATCGCGGACGATGAGGTACGCCGGCTTGCCGAGGGCCATGTTGACCGCGAGGCCGAGGTACTCCGCGATGATGCCGAGCGCCACGAGGATCGCCCCCGTTCCCAGCGCCGTCAGGACCATCTGAGACGTCCACCCCGCCGGTATCTCCACCCCGGCCAGTCGCACGATGATCAGGTAGAGGGCGAAGAGGATGCCCCCACCGGCGAACAGCAGACCCGCGCCGGTCACCAGGCGCAGTCCGCGTGTGCCGGACGTGAGGATCATCCGCCAGAAGTGCGCCATCAGGCGCCGGTAAGAGTACCCGGATCGACGGTCGCCCTCCTCGCGGAGCGTCACGGGAGAGGTGACGATGCGGGCGGCTACCCACGAGAGCGCGACATCGAGGTACACGCCGGTGCCAGAATACGCCGCCACGCTTCTGCCGACCTCGCCGAGCACGAGCCGGTAGCTGTTGAAGTGCGATGCCTTGCCCCCGCCGAAGATGGTCTCGAGCAAACGCTTGGAGACGCGCGAGGCGGAGTTGCGCACGTATCCGTGGGGCGGCTTGTTGGTGGGCGCCGCGTAGACGACGTCCGCCTCCTCGCGCATCGCCGTGTCGAGCATCGAACCGATGGCGGCGGGATCGTGCTGGCCGTCCTCGTCGAGCGTGACCACCCATTCGCCGCCCGACGACGCGATGCCGGCCAGGGTCGCCGCGTGCTGCCCGTAGTTGCGGCTGAGCCAGACGGGTTTCACATACGGGAACTCGGCGGCGAGTTCGCGGATGACTCCTGCCGACCGGTCGGGACCGTGATCGAACGCGAGCACGACCTCATCCACGGAGGCGTGATATCCGTCGGCCGTCACGAACCCTCGGGTGAGCGGCTCGATCTCGGCGAGCACCGATCTGAGGGTTCGTTCCCCCTGGTACACCGGGATCACGACAGACATCCTGTGCACGTATTGCGCGGTAGTGGTCACCGCATCCTCCGTTCGAGAATCTTGTAGCTGATGCGGCGCGCGCGAGCCATGATCCGCGCTCGGGCGTTGCCCAGCGCGACGTCGGCGCGCGAAAGCGCATCGGGATGGTGGCGGCGGAACCAGAGATGGAAACCGCGTGCCTGGGAGGCTTGGTCCTTCGTCAGAGCCACACTCCACTGGGTCGAGCTCATTCGGAACGTTGCGCCGACCTCGCCGTCGGGAGCGAAGTCGCCGGACAGCAGGACGCGCGAGTAGGTGGCTTGATCGATGAGGTACGGGAAATCGCCGAACCATCCGCCGGCATCCCGCAGGGCGGCGGTGCGCATCATGACCGACGCCGGCTCGCCGAACGGGTTGGACCCGGCCCGGACGGCGCGTCTGACGGCGGCCACTCCGGGCATGCGGCTCTTGATGCCTCGAAGGCCCCATCCGGCCATCAGCACCTGACCGGACGCGTCGATGATGTCGCGTCGGCAGGCGGTCAGCGCCACCGCCGGGTCGTCGAGGATCCGCGCTTGACGCGCGAGGATGCCGGGGCGGAGCACGTCGTCGCCGCAGACCAGCTTGAGCAGTTCACCCCGGGCCCCGTCCGTGACCCGATTCCAGTTGCGTGGAGCGCCCCCGCCGGCGGGGGTGTCCAGTAACCGGACACGCGGATCGTCCGCATAGCGGTTCATCTGCGCCCGGGTGTCGTCCGTCGACGAGTGGTCGGCGATGATCACCTCGAACTCGACGCCGTCCTGCACCAGCACCGAGTCGATGGTCTCGGCGATCGTGCGGCCGTTGTTGTACGCGGGGATGACCACCGAGACGCGGGGTGCAGCGCTCATGCCCGTCCTTTCGTAGCGGCGGCCGTCGGGCGGCCGGGGGAGGTGCTACGCCCACCGCATCCGGGAGCGACACTCCGCGAATGCGCGGCACGCCGCGGTTGTCGAGCATACCGCAGGTGTCTGGGGGTCCTGCGTGGGGCCACGGAGCGGGCAGGTAACATCAAGAGGTGCGGACGTTCCTCTCCACCGTCGCGGCTCGTCCCGAGGTGAGGTATCTCTTCTTCGGAGGGATCAACACGGCTTTCTCCTATGGGCTGTACTCGGTGTTCCTGATCACGCTGCACCATTTCGAGGTTCCCGGCGACTTCGCCATCGCGACGGCGCTCAGCTGGCTGATATCCAACGTGACGTCCTTCGCTCTGCAACGTCGGTTCGTCTTCCGGAGCAGCGCGCGCATCGTCCGGGAGTTCGTGAGGTTCTCCTCCGTGACCCTCGGATCGTTCGCCGCGAACCTCGCCCTTGGGTTGTTCGCGGTGACCGTGCTGGGACTCAACGGGCAGGGAGAGAAACTGCTGAGCCAGTTGGTGATCACGGTCATCCTGGTCATCGCGACGTTCGCGCTGCACAAGGCATTCTCGTTCCGCGGTGATCGGGTCGACGCGTTCGGCACGGGGGCGGTCATCGAGGAGTCCCCGACAGAGGATGCGCCCCACCACCGGAGCTCTGCGCGTTCCTCAGACGAGCGCTGACTTCTTCAACGAAAGGACGGTCCTTCGTGGACTTGCTTATTGTCGGCTCGGGTTTCTTCGGCCTCACGATCGCCGAGCGCGCCGCCGCGGCGGGTCGCAAGGTCACGGTCATCGACCGCCGCCACCACATCGGCGGTAACGCCTACACCGAGAACGAGCCCGTGACGGGCATCGAAGTTCACCGCTACGGCGCGCACCTGTTCCACACCTCGAACCCGACCGTGTGGGAGTACGTCAACCGATTCACGGCGTTCACGAACTACGTGCACCGCGTCTACACGACGCACAAGGGGATCGTCTTCCCGTTGCCGATCAACCTCGGCACGATCAACCAGTTCTTCCAGGCCGCGTACACGCCGGGCGAGGCGCGGGCGTTGATTCAGGAACTCGCCGGTGAGTTCGACCCGAAGCAGGCGCAGAACCTCGAGGAACGAGCGATCGGGCTCATCGGCCGCCCCCTGTACGAGGCGTTCATCCGCGACTACACGGCGAAGCAGTGGCAGACCGATCCGAACAACCTGCCGGCCGAGGTCATCTCTCGCCTTCCCGTCCGTTACACCTACGACAACCGGTACTTCAACGACACGTGGGAGGGCTTGCCGGTCGACGGCTACACGGCGTGGCTCGAGCGGATGGCCGATCACCCGAACATCGAGGTGCAGCTGAACGTCGACTACTTCGATGCGTCCCAGCCGCTCAACAAGGCCGCGACCGTGGGTCAGGTCCCCATCGTCTACACGGGCCCGGTTGACCGCTATTTCGATTACGCCGAAGGTGAGCTGTCGTGGCGCACCCTCGACTTCGAGCAGGAGGTGCTCGACATCCCCGATTTCCAGGGAACGAGCGTCATGAATTATGCGGATGCAGACACCCCGTACACCCGCATCCACGAGTTCAAGCACTTCCACCCGGAGGGCGCCGACCGGTACCCGACCGATAAGACCGTCATCGTCCGCGAGTACTCGCGCTTCGCCACGCGCGATGACGAGCCCTACTACCCGGTCAACACGCCCGAGGATCGGGCTGGGCTGCTCGCCTACCGCGACCTGCAGAAGGGCGAGCAGGGCGTGCACTTCGGAGGTCGACTGGGTACCTACCAGTACCTCGACATGCACATGGCGATCGGCGCAGCGCTGTCGATGTGGAACAACCAGCTGGCCTGATCCCGAGCGACGCCCCGGCTCTCCCGCCTCAGCGGAGGGCCGGGGCGATCTGCGCGGTGAGCGCCGGCACGAGCGAGTGTGCGTACGACCGCGTCAGGTGGTTGTCGTCGCTGTAAACGACGACTCCGCCGATGCGCGACAGGCAGCGATCCGCCGTGCAGAACAGGTCGTCCAGATCGATGACCGTCGCCGAACGGGCGGATGCCGCAGCGAACATCGGGTCGTCGAAGGTCGCTTCCGACCGGGGGAGAGCGCAGTCCGCTGGCGAGGTCGCCTTCAGCAGGCAATCCGCGGCGCTGCCGCCGCCCTGCGGGGGGATCGCGTTCATCTCCGGCGGATCTTTGAGGACGACGACGTTCTTTCCGGCGTCCTGAAGGGCAGAGATCGATGCTTCCACCATCGGCTCTGTCAGCGGGCGGTAATCGAGGTTGTCGGTGACGTAGAGGCGGGTTCTGTTCGTCAGGACGACTGTGCCGAACTCGTCGTCCGCGGCGACGACGGAGTGCACCTTCGTGGAGATGTCGCGGCACTGTTCGCCGTAGGCGGCGTCGAAGCCCCAGGCGCTGCCGGTGAGCTCGGTCGACATCATCGAGCACCCGGACACGAGGAACGTGCTCAGTGAGCCGCCCTGGCTCTCCACAGCGGTTCGGAGCGCCTCGACCCATCGGGTCGCGTGGGAGTCGCCGATCAGTGCGACGTGCGGCCCGGGACCGGCGAGGTCGCCGAAGTCGCAGCGCACGAACTCGCCCGTGGATGCGGCGCGCTCGCACCCCATCACGTCGGCGGGCGGGAGGTCGATGGCGAAGGACTCCAACGATGCGACGAGCGGCACGTCCTCCGGCGCCGGGCAGGAATCGTCCGTCATCGCGTCGGCGCCGACGCAGGAGGTGTCCGCTTCCGCCGCGGGCGGCGCACGGAGCACCGTGCTTGCGACGGGGTAGGCCGCGCCGGCGACCAGCGTCGTGGCGAGGGCGACGGCGAGGAACGTGCGTGCCGGCGAATGGGCCGTCAGCCACGGGAGCCGCCGGACCGGATCTTCGACGATGCGTTTCGACAGCCACCCCAGCATCAGAGCGGCGCCGGCGATGACGAGCTTCTCTACCGTCGAGAGATCGTGTCCGCTCGCGTAGGGCACGAGCACGATCAAGGGCCAGTGCCAGAGGTATGTGCCGTACGACACATCCCCGGCGAACTGCACAGGGCGCAGCTGGAACAGTCGCGCCGGCGACAGACGAGTGCGTGGAGCGCCGGCCGTGATGATCACGATCGTCGCGGCGACCGGCACGGCGGCGGTCCACGAGGGGAAGGGCGTATCGGCGTCGAACACGAACATGCACGCGACCAGCGTGACGAACCCGGCCCACGACGCCAGACCGGCGAGTCGTGCCGGGAGGGCGAATGAGTGGTGGTGCAGGGCCGCGGCGAGCAACGCGCCGGCGGCGAACTCCCAGGCCCGCGTGAACGTGGAGAAGTACGCGACCGTCGGCTGAGCGGCCGTCAACACGACGGAGTACACCAGGCTCGCCGCGGCGACCGCCGCGATGGCCGCGGCGATGCCCGCGCGCCGCCGCCCCGCGAGAAGACGTGCCCCGAGCAGGCCGCCCAGGACCATGAGCACCGGCCACATGAGGTAGAACTGCTCTTCCACGCCGAGCGTCCAGAAGTGCTGCACCGGGGACTTCACGTTCGAGAGCGCCATATAGTCGACCGACTGGGCAGCGAGCGACCAGTTCTCGACGTAGAACGCCGAGGCGATGATCTCCCATCCGAACTGTCCCCAACGGCTGACCGGGACCCAGAGGGCGACCCCCGCCAGAGTGGCGAGCAGGACGAGCAGGGAGGCGGGCAGCAGACGCCGCGCCCGCTTGGCCCAGAACCCCGCGAAGCTGATCCGCCCGCGCGTCGCCAGCTCTCGCAGCAGGTGATCCGTGATCAGGAACCCGGAGACGACGAAGAACACGTCGACGCCGATGAATCCACCCGTGAGCCTCAGGGGCCACAGGTGGTAGACCAGCACCCCGAGGACGGCGAGCGCGCGAAGCGCTTGGATCTCGGTACGCACGCCCTCGGCGCGTCGGCGGCGACGTGTGCTCGTCGAGGGGAGCGGCGATGTCGTGGAGAGCAAGGATGTTCCGGGGGGACAGGGGGTTCGGGCTTGAACAGCGTAGACGACGCCCCACTCGGGCGAGAACTCTCCGGCGGTGTCGCGGCGGCGGAGTCGTCGCCGCAGCCTCGCCTCTAGACTCGTCCAGTGACCGCCGCCGCCGTAGGAGCTCCCGGATCCCCGCGGCGCTACCTCCACTCGCTGTGGCTCTTGTCTGCCCGCGACCTGCGGGTGCGCTACGCGACCAGCGCACTCGGGTACCTGTGGTCGGTCCTCGATCCGCTCGTCATGAGCGGGATCTACTGGTTCGTCTTCACGCAGGTGTTCGGGCGGGGCGTCGGCGAAGAGCCGTACATCGTCTTCCTCATTACAGCTCTCTTGCCGTGGGTATGGTTCAACTCCGCGGTCACGGATTTCACGCGAGCGTTCAACAAAGACGCGCGTCTCGTGCGATCGACCGCGATCCCGCGGTCGATCTGGGTCAACCGGATCGCCCTCAGCAAGGGGATCGAGTTCCTCTGTTCGCTGCCCGTGCTCGTGCTGTTCGCGGTCGTCTCCGGCGCCACCGTCGGATGGGGGTTGCTCCTCTTCCCGGTCGCCGTGCTCCTGCAGGCCGTCCTCCTCGTCGGGCTCGGTCTCATCGTCGCGCCGCTCTGCGTGCTCTGGGGCGACCTCGAGCGCACGACACGTCTCGTTCTGCGAGCGCTGTTCTACGCGTCGCCGATCATCTACGGAGTGACCGATCTTCCCGGTGCATTCGCCGACCTCGCCGCGCTCAATCCGCTGGCGGGCATCTTCACGCTCTACCGGGTCGGGTTCTTCCCCGACCAGTGGGATGCGCTGAGCGTGGGAATCGGGGCGGTCACCAGCATCCTCATCCTGATCATCGGTGTGCTGGTCTTCCGTCGCCTGGAGCGATCCGTGCTGAAGGAGCTGTGATGTCAGACGCTCTCGCGATCGAGGTCGGCGGGCTCGGTGTGCGCTTCCGTCGCAACCGGCGCGGTCGACGCACCCTCAAGGATCTTTTCTCCGGATCGTCGCGGCGTTCGCGCCCGGGCGAGTTCTGGCCGCTCCGAGGCGTGTCCTTCGACGTGCGGCCGGGGGAGTCCATCGGGGTCGTCGGGCGGAACGGTCAGGGCAAGTCGACGCTCCTCAAACTCGTCGCGGGCGTGCTTCTGCCGGACGAGGGTCACGTGCGTGTGCACGGCGGGGTGGCGCCGCTCATCGAGATCACCGGCGGGTTCGTCGGCGATCTCACGGTGCGCGAGAACGTACGCCTGACCGCGGGCCTGCACGGCATGCCGCGCGCGGAGGTCGCGCGACGTTTCGACGGGATCATCGACTTCGCCGAACTGCGCGAGTCGGTCGACACCCCATACAAGCACCTCTCGAACGGGATGAAGGTGCGCCTGGCCTTCTCGGTCGTCTCGCAGCTCGAGGAGCCGATCCTGCTCGTCGACGAGGTGCTCGCGGTCGGCGACAAAGCGTTCCGGGAGAAGTGCTATCGCCGCATCGATGAGCTTCTCGCGGACGGGCGGACGCTCTTCTTCGTCAGCCACAACGAGAAGGACCTGCGCCGCTTCTGCACCCGCGGTCTCTACCTCGACAAGGGTGCCCTGAAGATGGATGCGCCGATCGCCGAAGTGCTCGATCGGTACAACGCCGATTACAACGCGGGCTGAGCCGCATCCAGCGGCGGCATCGGCCGCCACGAGCGATCGCGCGCGATCTTGCGACCGTCGCGGAGCCCCCGGAACAGGTGCCGGGTACCGCTGACCTTCCGCTCCACCACGAGGAGTCGGATGATCTCCTTCGCGAACGTCAGCGCCGTGCCGGCGCCGAACAGCACGGGGCTGTATGCGCCCACCGTGCGGTAGTAGCGCTTGATGTGGGCGCGGTTGCGCATGATGTAGTAGCGGTAGGCGTCGCTCGACGCATTCATGTGCCGGATGCCCATGTCCCACTGCTTGATCTCGCGTGTGCGACGCAGCACGAACTCGTCAACGATGACGGATGTGGTGATCCGCGACGCCAGCCAGCCGTACAGCTGGTCGTCCCAGTAGATGAAGAAGCGCGGGTCGGGCAGACCGATCCGGCGGACGATGTCACGGTGGATGAACATGCCCTCGAAGCATCCGGAGTTCATCTCCTTGTAGCCCGACGGGCCGAACCCGGCCGGGGCGAAGGGGATCGGAATGCCCATTCGGTCGGCGACCCGGTACTGCCAGTAGAACTCGCTGCCGTCGTAGTCGTACCGGCGCCCCTGGATGCTCTGGAAGCGGGGTGCCCACACGCCCATCCGCGCGAGTCCGTCGGGGAGTACCTCGACGTCGTCGTCCATCAGCCAGATCCACTCGGAGCCCAGCTCGTAGGCGATCCGCATCCCCTCGCTGAACCCGCCCGATCCGCCGGTGTTCGTGTCGAGCTTGCGATAGACGATCTCGCTCCCGATGCGGCTCCGGAAGGACTCCACGACGGCGGTCGTGTCATCGCTCGACGCGTTGTCGACGATCACGATGTGGCCCGGCTTCGGGTCCATCACCACGAGGCTCTCGAGCAGGCGCGTGAGCAGTGCGGAGCGGTTGTAGGTGACGACCGCGATCGTGGCGGATGCCGGGTCGAAAGAAGTGAGCACGTCGTGACTTTCCGGTGCGGCGGCCATAGCGGGACGAGCCTACCGCCCCTTCCCGTCCTCGCCCTGAATGCCGCTCGGCAGCTCGGGGGGCACGGCCGTCTCGTCGCGCACACGATCGCGCCACGAACGTGACCGGCTTGCTCGTGCGGCGCACAGCACGAGCAGCATCCACCCGTAGCCGACCAGCGTGAAGCTCTCGAACATCGAATCGACCAGCAGCGCGACGAGCATCAGCGGCGTCCAGGTGTAGACCACCGAGCGCCGGTTGCTCGCCTCGACCCAGCCCCGGACCAGCGCGATGCCGCAGACGAGCAGGAACAGCAGCAGGCCGAACCAGCCGATCTGCAGCAGCACGTCGAAGTAGGCGTTCAGCGCCGACGCGTGGCGCTCACGGAGGAAGAGGTTGATGGGGAGGAACGGGAGCTCCGTCGTCGTCCACGAGCCGAACCACCCCCACCCTTGCACCGGGTTCGTCCGGACGAAATCGAGGATCGTGTTCCAGAGATCCGCGCGGGTCGAGAAGTCCGAGCCTGCGCCGAGGAACGCGATGATGCGATTGCGGGCCGCGTACGCCAGCACAAGGCCGACGACCACCGTGCTGCCGAGAGCGATCTGCAGGGAGGGGCGCCGTACGGCCGGCGCGTGCCGGACGGCCATGAGAGCGAGTGTGGCGAGCCCGACCACGATTCCGATCACCAGCACGGTGGGGGAGTCCGAGAGCACCGCCATCCCGCCCGCCAGAACCACCGAGAAGATCGAGAGCCCCGGCCGCACCGACGACGTGCGCCACTCCACGACGAACGTGATGAGGGCGAGCACCGCGATGAAGCCGAGCGCGTTGCGAGTGCCGAAAATGCCCTGCACCGGCCCGAACTGGGCGATGTTGCCCTGCACCCCCAACAGCCGGAAGGGCATGTCGAGCAGGATGCCGAACAGCACCTCGACCCCGAGCGAGACCCCGAGCAGCCACCGCATGACGTCGCCGACAGCGCGCGCCGTCTGCAGCGTGTCGCGCACATGACCGATCGTGATCGCCAGCAGGGCGAACGCGAGCAGCGAAACCCACCCCCACGCGGACTTGGGCGGGTCGGACGACCAGACGACGCTGATCCCCGCCCAGACGATCAGGATGACGACCGAGAACGGCACCAGCCGCAGCAGCGACAACTCCGCCCGACGAGCGACCAGGATGCCGACGGCCACCGCGCACAACCCCGCGATGATCGTCACGTACGTGAGCCGACCGGCGAGCCGTTCGATCGCAAAGGCGCCGAACGCCGCGGCGATCGTCGTCAGCGTGAACGCGCGAGCGAGCGCCGCCGAACGCAGCAGGTCGCCGGCCTGGCGGACGGCGGCCGCATCCGTCATGCGGCGTCCGACACGGCTTCGCCCTGCTCGATGGCGAGCGACTGCTCGGCGGGGCCGACGCCCACGAGCGGCGACTGGGTGACCTTGAACCCGAGCATGACGATGAACAACCAGCCCCACAGGAGCAACGGCCCCGACTCGGCGAGTCCCTGCACGAGCAGCACGGTCGCGACGAGCGTCGGCAGCAGCGTGAGGGGAGAGTAGGGGCGATCGTCGCGCAGATCGAACCGCGGGCGGTCGATCGCGAAGAACCACGCCCGCCAGATGAATGCGACGTAGATGCCGGCGATGATCAGCACACCGATCAGGCCGAGCTGCAGGAACACATCCACCCACATGTTGTGCGCCTGCATGACGGTCTCGCCGTGGTCGACGATCCAGCCGTCGAACATCGGGTCCCAGGGAAGCCACGGGGTCGCGAAGCCCCATCCGATCACCGGATGCTGCTGCGCGCGCTCGAGGACGCTCTGCCAGATTCCCTCGCGACCCGTGAGATCGCTCGAGCGGCCGAGCGCGTCGAAGATGACGCTCCGTCCGAACCAGAGCACGGCCGCGCCGGTGACCGCGACGGCGGAGTAGAGCACGTAGTACTTCGTGCGACCGCCCGGCCGGTTGACCGTCCGCATCAGCAGCACCGTCACGAGGACGACGACGACAGCCGCGGCCGACAGATACGCCGTCGCCGACCCGGCGCGAACGAAGAGGAACGCCGCGAGCACGAACCATCCGACGAGCAGCACGCGCCGCGGGGCGCGGGCCGTGAAGCGGATGGCGAAGACGATGAGACCGAGAAGCGCCACGACGGCGAGCAGATTCGCGTTGCCGAAGAGGCCCTGGATGCGGCCGCCGTCGAACAGGTTGTCGCGTGACCAGTAGACGATCGGGTCCATCTTCTCGGCCGGCAGGATGAAGCCGGGCAGAAGCGGCCCGCGGACGAAGATCGAGACGCCGAGTTCGAACAGCAGGGAGAGGCTGAGCACCCACTTGAGGGCGCCGGCGATCGCCGCGACCGTCTCTTTCCACGTGAGCATCGCCGCGACGAAAAGGCCCTGCAGGGTGGTGATCGCGAGCAGCAACCAGGTGAGAGCCGTGGTGCCCGGCCACGCCGACCACAGGATGGAGGCCGCCGCCCAGGCGACATAGCCGAGGACGAACCAGGGCAGCCGTCGCGCGTTGATCGCCGGTCGAACGCTCACCCAGACGGCGATCGAGACGAGCGCGCTGACGACGGTCACCACGATCGTGATCGTGTTGCCGAAGGCGTGCACCCAGCCGACACCCGCCAGCGCCTGGAACAGCACGAAGACGCACCACGCGCGCAGCAGGAGGTGCGAGGTCCGCTCGCGCACCGGTGGCGCGGGCGGCGAGCCGACCGGATGCAGGGTGTGAACCGCCATGATGCACTCAGGGTATCCCGGCGTCACCCCTAGGCTGGGGGCGTGCTGGCTGCGCTGACGAACACGCCCCGTGACTACGCCTGGGGATCGACCACTCTTATCGCGGGTCTGGAAGGACGCGCGCCCACGGGCGTGCCCGAGGCGGAGATCTGGTTCGGCGACCACCCGGGTTCGCCCGCCCGGCTCGGCGCCGACGGGAACCCGACCCTCGCCGAGTGGCTGAGCGTGCACGGAACGGATGCGGAGACCCCCGCCCGGCTCCCGTATCTGCTGAAGCTGCTGGCCGCCGCATCCCCCCTCTCGATTCAGGTGCACCCCTCGAAGGCGGAGGCCGAGGCGGGCGCCGCGCGCGAAGACGCGGATGGCGTCGCCGCGGACGCTCCGCACCGCAACTACAAGGACGACAACCACAAGCCCGAGGTGATCGTCGCGATCTCCGAGCGCTTCGAGGCGCTCGCCGGCCTCCGCGACCTCGACGCGACCCGCCGGCTCGTTGCGGCCCTCGGCGACAGCGCCGGGGTGCGTGCGCTCGCCGACTCCCTCGAGGGCGAGGGCGAGGGCGAGGGCGAGGGCGGGGGCGATGGCGATGGCTCCCTCGACGGTGACGCGTCTGCCGCGCTCCGCCGCACGATCGCGTGGCTGCTCTCCGGGTCGGCGCAGAACACGGTCGACGACGTCATCGCCGCGCTCGGCACGGCGACGTCGGCCGAGTTCGAGCCCGAGATCGCGGCCGTCCGCGCGATCGCCGAGGCCTACCCGGGCGACCCCGGCGTCGTCGTTGCGCTGCTGATGAACTACGTTTCGCTCACGCGCGGCGAGGCTGTCTTCGTGCCCGCCGGGGTGCTGCACGCCTACCTCTCGGGACTCGGCGTCGAACTCATGGCCGCGAGCGACAACGTGCTCCGCGGCGGACTGACCCCCAAGCACATCGACGTCGACGAACTGCTCCGGATCGTGGACGCGCGCCCGGATGCCCCGCCGCGCCTCGCTCCGCAGCCCGTCGCCGAGGGCGTCGAGGTGTTCGCGCCCGGAATCGCCGACTTCGAGCTGTGGCACATCACGTCCGGCGCCGACGACGAGCGGCGCGTGCCGCTGCACGGCCCCGGCATCGCACTGGCCGTCGCCGGCGAGCCCGTGGTGCGCACCGCATCCGGCGCCGAGGTGTCGCTCCGCCCCGGAGCGGCAGCCTTCGCAACCGCGGACGAGCGCGAGCTCGTGATCAGCGGTGCGGGCGAGGTCTTCGTGGCCCAGCCCGGGCGCTGACCCGGGCGTGCGGCGCGGTGTCCGGTGCGGCGCTGTGCTGTGCTGCGCGGTGTCCGGTGCGGCGCGGTCTGCCCGATGCAGCATCCGGTCGTCGTGGCGCAGCTTCGGTGTGGTCGCAGCCTGCCCGGCGCAGCATCCGGCGCAGTCGCGGTCAGTCTGGTGCAGCATCGGGCGTTCGAGGTGAGGGGAATCTGCTGAGGTGAGGGCTTTCGGATGCGGAGCGTCCTCGTCTGGGCGGAATCCCCTCGCGTCGGCCGCGCGCGGGGAGGGCTGTGCGCGCGGCACCTTGGCCGCCCGCACCATGCCCGTGCCGCACTGGCGCGCCGGTCTCGGCCTGAAGCGAGGGAATCTGCCCGAGCGAGGACGAATCGGCCCGAGACGGACCTCGCTTCGGCAGATCACCTCGCTTCGGGCCGGCGGCCCCCGCCTCGCTTCGGGCCGGTGGCCACGCCCTCGCGATGGCGGGCGGACCGCGGCAGGTCGCTTCGCGCGAGTGTCCCGATGTCGTCCCGGGCGCGTCGCGCACTACGGGAGGATCGATCTCCGGATGCGGCGACACGCCGTCACCTCCGTCGAGTTCCGCCCGGAACACGCGGCACGCGCTGTGTCGAGGTAACGAATCCGCCGCATCCGACACGCCGTCGGCGCGTCGTGAAGTTTCGAGCGCGGGTTGAGGGTTTACGATCTGCGACTTGATTTCAGCGAATCACACCTGTGTAATTCATACATCCGCTTCCTTCGAGCGGAGTTCGGACGAGTGGGGAGACCAGATGACGGGCGCACAGTACCGTTCGGGCGTTCCCGACAATTGGTTCGTCGATCCGGTGTTCCTGGGTGTTCCCGGGGTTCGCCGTGAGGCGCCTGCCGAGGAAGAGAACACTCTCTCCTGGCAGACCGATGCGCTCTGCGCACAGACGGACCCGGAGGCCTTCTTTCCGGAGAAGGGTGGATCCACGCGAGACGCGAAGCGCATCTGCACGACGTGCGACGTTCGCGACCAGTGCCTCGAGTACGCGCTGCAGAACGACGAGCGCTTCGGCATCTGGGGTGGCCTCAGCGAACGCGAGCGCCGCAAGCTCAAGCGACGCGCCTGACCGTCGACTCTGTCGCCAGCCAGCCAGCCAGCCAGCCAGCCAGCACGCGGCGACGACACGCTGTCGCGAGCGCGCCTCGGCGCACGCGGTCTTGCGACCCGCTCAACCCCAACCTCGAGCTCTGCCCGTCGCGACGGCGACCCGCTCGGTGATACGGGTCGTGCGAGCACCCAGCCCCGCGAGCGTCGAGCCCCGCACACCCAGTCCCGCGAGGGACACGCCCCCACCCCACCCGTGACATTGCCGTTGTCGGCGCGTGCGCCCGGTTCGTTCGGTCGACGCGCTTAGGCTGACCAGGCCATGCCCGCCCGTGTACATGCTCTCCTCGTCGTGCGCCCCGATGGACGCAAGGCCGCCGCGACCCATCTGCAGCACACCCTCGACGCCCTTTCCGCGCAGACGCGCTCCGCGGATGTGCTGACGATCGTGCTGTGCGGCCCCGACCGTGCGCTCACCGAGGTGGCGGCCGCATCCGGAGCCGAGGGCGTCATCACCGCGAACGGGTCCACGAGCTTCGCGGATGCGGCGCGCCTCGCCAGCCCGCGACTGACGGGCGACGCGATCTGGCTGCTCGCGCAAGACACCGCCCCCGAGCCGCACGCGCTCGCGCGGCTGCTGGCCGGTCTCGAGCGGGCACCGTCCGTCGGGATCGTCGCCCCGAAGCTCGTCGATGCGGAGGATCCCGCGCGCATCGTGTCGCTCGGCGTGACGATGACGCCATACGGGCGAACGGTCGGCCTCGCCGACAACGAACTCGACCAGGGTCAGCACGACGCCGACGAGGACGTCCTCGGGGCGGACGTTCGCGGACTGCTCGTCCGAGCCGAACTCTGGCGCCAGCTCGTCGGCATCGATCCGTCGCTCGGCGGCGCCGACGAGGGCCTCGATCTCGGCGTGCGCGCCCGCCTCGCCGGGCACCGTGTCAGCCTTGTCCCCACCGCGCACGTCGCGGTGAACGGCGACGGTACCGCCGGGCTCCCTGCGCCGACCAGCCGCCGACGCCGTCGCCGTCGCGCGTACGCCATCCGGCTCGCTCAACTTCACCGCCGCATGGTCTACGCGCCGGCGGCGACCGTGCCCCTGCATCTGCTCTCGCTCATTCCGCTCGCACTGTGGCGCGCCGCGGCGCTGCTCGTCGCCAAGCAGCCCGCCCGCGTGCTGCCCGAGTGGGGCGCGTCGATCGTCGTGTTCTTCCGCTGGGGAGCGATCGCGCGGGCGCGCGGAATCATCCGCCGTTCACGAACCAGCTCGTGGGCGCAGCTCGCGGCGCTCCGCATCACGCGGTCGACGCTCCGACAGCGTTTCGACGCGGATGCGGATGCCGACGCGTTCGATCGTCCGATCCGCGAAGAGCTCCGCTTCTTCACCGGCGGCGGCGCCTGGCTCGTCCTCGCCGCGCTGCTCGTCGCCGTCGTCGCGTTTCCCTCGCTCCTCGTGTGGTCGGTGCTGGGCGGCGGCGGCCTCGAGCCGCTGCGTGCGACGCTCGGACAGCTCTGGGCCGACGCCGCCTACGGGGTGCGGTCGGTCGGTCTGGACACCGTCGGACCCGCCGACCCGTTCGCGGCGCTGATGGCCCTGATCGGCTCGTTCTGGCCGGGCGACCCCTCGCGGGCGCTCGTTCTGCTGTGGATCGCGGCGCTTCCGCTCGCCACCGTCGGCGGCTGGTTCGCCGCCACCCGGCTCACGCCGAACTCGCTGCTGCGCAATACGGCCGCCGTCGCCTGGGTGCTGGCGCCGACCTTCTGGACCGCACTCATCGATGGCCGTCCGGCCGCGGTCATCACCCACTTGCTGCTGCCGTGGCTGTTCTACGCGGGTGCGGTTGCGCATCGATCGTGGGCGGCAGCGGGCGCCGCATCCATCCTGCTCGCCGGCGTCGTCGCGGCGTCTCCGTCGCTCGGACCGGCCCTCATCGCCGTGTGGGCTCTGCTGGTCATGCTCGTCGTCATCGCCCGCGCGGGCCGCGGCGTCGGCCACATCGTCTGGATCGGCGTGCCGTCGATCGCGATCTTCGCGCCCCTCGTCTGGGTGCAGGTGCACGCGGGAACGCCGTGGGGTCTGCTCGCCGATCCCGGCGTGGTCTGGGCGGGGCCGCAGGCCGCAGCGGATGCGGCGGGGCGCCTCGCGCTCGCCGGCGGGTTCCCGACGCAGGACTTCGCCGGCTGGACGACGCTCCTCTCCAGCACGACCCTCGCGGGTCTCGCTCCGTGGGTGCTCGTCCTGGTCGCTCCGCTCGGGGCGCTCGCGCTCCTCTCTCTTCTCACCCCGCGCTGGATGATCTCCGGCGTCCTCGTCGTGATCGCTCTCCTCGGACTCGGTTCGGCGTTCGTCCTGGTGGGCGTGGCGGTGGCGGCGAGCAGCGCGGCTGCGGCCGTGCCGATCTGGCCGGGCGGGGCGCTCAGCCTCGCGTGGCTGGGCGTCGTGGGCGCGGCCATCGTCGCGCTCGACGCCGGGATCCCCGTCCGGCGGCGCGCGCTGCGCGTGGTCGGTGCGGGCGTCGTGATCGGCACTCTGTTGGTCGTGGCCGTGCCGTCGGCGACCTCGATGCTGCGGGGAACCGCGCTTCTGCAGAACGGTCCGAGCACGACGCTTCCCGCATACGTCGCGGCGCAGGGGGCGGACGACCTCTCCGTCGGCACGATCCTGATCACCCCGCAGAACTCGGGTGCGGTCGCTGCCCGCGTCGTCTGGGGCGGCAGCGACACGCTCGGCGGCCACTCCACCCTCACCGCCACGCGCCCGGCACCGACCGAGGACGACCGCGAGGTGGCAGCGCTCACGGCCGACCTGGTGTCGGCGTCGTCCGAGGATGTGGTGCGCCGTGCCGCAGCTCTCGGCATCCAATTCGTCGTGGTCGCACCTGAGTCCGCGACCGAGTCGGATGCGGCCCGCGCCCTGCGCCTGACCGCAGAGACCGCGCTCAACCAGCGCAGCGACCTCGACGCCGTCGGGCCGACACCCAAGGGAACGCTCTGGCGGATCTCGACCGACGTGGCCGATCGACCCGGGGCCTCCGCGGCGGACGACCGGCTCACGCTCGCGATCTCGCTCATCCAGTTCGTCGTGTTCGCGGTCGCTCTGCTGCTCTCCGTGCCGACGGCGGCATCGCGCCGCCAAGCCCGACGCATGCCGCGCACCGTGGGTCCACGGGCCCGGGAGGAAGAACAATGACCCGCCGCCGCGCCCTCGTCTGGGCTGCCACCAGTACCCGGCTCGTCGTCGGAACCGCCCTCGCGGCGGGCGTCGTGCTCGCGGTCGGCGTCGGAGTCGCCGCACCCTGGCCGACTCACGAGACGCAGCCGGTCAGCCTCTCCGTCACCCCGGCCCCGGCCGACACCGTGCTCGCCTGCACCGGGCCGCTCCTCGCGCTCGGCCGGGACGCCTCGGATGCCGGCGGGCTCACCTCGGCGGCATCCAGCCAGACGGTGTCCGCATCCGACGGGTCTCCGCTGGACACCGTTGCGCTGACGGCGTCGCCCGCGATCAGCGGTGATGCCTCGGCCTCGGCCCTCGTGGCTGCCCCCGACGGCGATCGCCGCTCCGACGCAGCCGCCGCCGCAAGCGCATCGGTCGAGGCCGACGATCTGCGCGGATACACCGTATCCGCCTGCCGGCAGCCGCTCATCGAGTCCTGGCTCGTGGGAGGCGCGACGACGACCGGTGCGGCGGACCTCGTGATCCTGTCGAACCCGTCCGACGTCGCGGCGACCGTGCAGCTCAGCCTCTACAGCCCGACGGGCATGTCTGTGCCCGCCGGTGGCGCCGGACTCCGCGTCGACCCGCGAACCCAGCGGATCGTTCCGCTCGCGAGCCTCGGCGTCGGCGAAGAAGCGCCGATCGTGCGGGTCACCGCATCCGGTGCCCCCGTGTCTGCCGTGCTGCAGTCGAGCCTCACGCGCACCCTGCTTCCGGGCGGTGTCGAGCAGACCGGACCGGTCGTCGCCGCCGAGACCACCCAGGTGCTGCCGGGGGTGCAGGTGCTGCAGAGCGCCGTCGACGCCGGCCCGAGCGGTGCGACGACGGTGCTCCGCGTGCTGTCACCGGGAACGGCGACGACCGTCACCGTCACGGTGCGGGACGAGCGCGGAGACGAGGTACTCCGCCAGGAGGCACCGCTCGAAGCGGATCTGCCCACCGAAGTGGAGCTCGCGGGCCTCGCGGTCGGCCGGTACACCGTGACTGCCGCCGCCGACGCGCCGATCACAGCGGCGGTGTGGCAGACGACCGGATTCGGCGAAGGGGCCGACTTCGCCTGGTACACCCCGGCGCCCCTGCTCGCCGCGCCGACGCTCGTCGCCGTCCCCGCCGGTCCGTCGCCCACGATCTTCCTCGTCGGAGGGGGAGAGGCGGCCGACGTCACGCTCGAACCCGTCCAGGGCCCAGGCGACGCGATCGACGCGAACGTCTCCGCCGCCGGCGTCACCGTCGTGGCCGCCACAGCCGGCACGGTCTACCGCCTGCAGACCGACGCGCCCGTGCGGGCGTCGGTGTCGTACGCGAGCGCGGGTCAGCTCGGCGGATTCCCGATCTGGCCGGCGGATGCGGCAGCCGCAGCACTCACCGTCTACCCCTGAGCCTTCGGGTCGGAGGATGCGGCGCTGCTGCGCTGCTGCCCTGAGGATGCGGCGCTGAGCGTTTTGCCCTGAGCGTTCTGCGGCGCTGCGTCAGAGGTCGCGGAAGCGATCCGGACCGAGGTCCCACGGATCGCGGCCGAGATAGTCGGCGGCGGCGCGGAACACGCAGCTCTCGATCATCATCCGGCGGTGCGCCTCATCATCGCGATGCAGGTGGCTGAGCCGTTCGATGGGCAGCCGGTACAGCACGATCCGCTTCTCGGCGGGCAGAGCGGTCCACCGCGGGATGCCGTCCGCATCCGTCGCCGGCGGCATGTCGGCCATCTCGAACCGCACGTCGCGAAGGTCTTCCCACGAGCCGCGCAGGAACTCCGCCGCCGACCCGACGGCCATGTCGAAGCGTTCGACACGGGTCTCCAGCGGCGGAAGCGGCGGGCGGACGACCGCGCTGCGGCCCTCACGCCCGTGTCGCCCGTGCCGACCGGGCCGGGAACGCGTGGGGGTGGTGCGGGACCGCCGGCGGATCATGCTCTCATCCTAGGCGGGGCGTCCCGGCTTGTCGGCGGCGCGTCCGAGCCGGGGTGGGGGGCGCATCAGGCGGGCTCCGGGGCCCGGCTCCGGCCCGCGCGGCGCGGCGACCCGGGGGTGCCGCATCCGCTGAGTAGGGTCGATCAGGTGCAAGACAGACTGTGTTCGAAGGTGGCGTGCGCGCGCGAGGCGGTCGCGACGCTGACCTACGACTACGGCGACCAGATGGCCGCGGTCGGCCCGCTCGGCCGCGCCGGCGACGTGCATGCGCACGACCTCTGCGCCATCCACACCGAACGTCTGTCGGTGCCGAAGGGGTGGCTCGTCATCCGTCACGAGACGCTCCGCGCCTAACACGCCCCATCCTGCCCCGGTAATACGCTCCGCACCCGTGCGCACGTGGGGGACAATAGGGGCATGGCCACCCCCACGCAGACCACGATCGACCACGCCGTCCGCGACCTCGCGCTCGCCGAAGCCGGTCGCCACCAGATCCGCCTCGCCGAGAACGAGATGCCGGGACTCATGGCGCTCCGCGAGGAGTTCGGCCCGACGCAGCCGTTGAAGGGCGCCCGTATCGCGGGATCGCTGCACATGACGGTGCAGACTGCGGTGCTCATCGAGACGCTCGTCGCCCTCGGCGCGCAGGTGCGTTGGGCGAGTTGCAACATCTTCTCCACCCAGGACGAGGCCGCGGCCGCGGTCGTCGTCGGCCCCTACGGCACCGTCGCGGAGCCTCAGGGCGTGCCGGTGTTTGCGTGGAAGGGCGAGACCCTCGAGGAGTACTGGTCGCTCGCCGACCGCATCTTCGACTGGAGCGCCGAAGGATTCGACGGACCCAACCTCATCCTCGACGACGGCGGCGACGCGACGCTGCTCGTGCACCGCGGTGTGGAGTTCGAGAAGGCCGGCGCGGTTCCGGATGCGGAGGCCTCCGCATCCGCCGAGTACCGGGTCGTTCTCGACACGCTGCGGGCCTCGCTCGCCGCCGACCCGCAGCGCTTCACGCGAATCGCTGCCGGACTCATCGGCGTCACGGAAGAGACGACGACCGGTGTGCACCGCCTGTACGAGCTCGCAGCGGACGGCAAGCTCCTCTTCCCGGGCATCAACGTCAACGACTCGGTGACGAAGTCCAAGTTCGACAACAAGTACGGCATCCGGCACTCGCTGCCCGACGGCATCAACCGTGCCACCGACGTGCTGATCGGCGGCAAGACGGCATTCGTCGTCGGCTACGGCGACGTCGGCAAGGGCGCCGCGGAAGCACTTCGCGGCCAGGGTGCGCGCGTGATCATCGGCGAGATCGACCCGATCTGCGCCTTGCAGGCCGCGATGGACGGCTACCAGGTGGCCAAGCTCGAGTCCGTCATCGACAGCGTCGACATCGTCATCACCGGCACCGGGAACACCCGCGTCGTGACCGTCGAGCAGCTCCAGGGGCTCAAGCACCTGGCGATCGTCGGCAACGTCGGCCACTTCGACGACGAGATCGACATGGCCGGGCTGGAGGCGATCCCCGGTGTCGAGAAGGTCGAGATCAAGCCGCAGGTGCACGAATACCGTCTGCCGAACGGACGCAGCATCCTGGTCCTCAGCGAAGGCCGGCTGCTCAACCTCGGCAACGCGACCGGGCACCCCTCGTTCGTCATGAGCGCGTCGTTCGCCAACCAGGTGCTCGCCCAGCTCGAGCTCTTCACCCGCCCCGAGGAGTACCCGGTGGGTGTCTACGTGCTGCCGAAGGCGCTCGATGAGAAGGTTGCACGCCTGCACCTCGCCGCGCTCGGCGTCGAGCTGACGACGCTCTCCGACGAGCAGTCGGCCTACCTCGGCATCCCGGCCGACGGCCCGTACAAGCCCGACCACTACCGCTACTGAGTCGCGCACCGCCGGCCCGCCACCCGAGTCCGGGTGGCGGGCCGGCGGCATGCGTGGCGGTTGCGGTGCGGGCTTTGCCCGGCCGGGGAGGGCGGTGTCTGCCGGCCGCGGGTTTCTGGCGGCCGTGCCCGCCTGCGGTGGGCCGGCGCCGTGTTTCGACGGCTGTAGGTCGTGAGTCGTCGGACCGGTGGTGCAGATGCGCACGGGTGGGGCGGATGAGGCGGCCCAGCGACGTTCGTTCCGACGACTGACGCGCCATCGGCGGCGTCCCGGCACAGATGGGCTGGACTGGCACGATCCCGGTGCGGGCACGCGTACCGGTCGGCGGCGGCGGTCGGCGCGGGCGGGGGATGTGCTGTGCGTGGGCTGCATCCGCGCGTTGAGTCGACGGCTGTAGCTCGTGAGTCGTCGGACCGGTGGTGCAGATGCGCACGGGTGGGGCGGATGAGGCGGCCCAGCGACGTTCGTTCCGACGACTGACGAGCCATCGGCGGCGTCCCGGCACAAGTGGGCTGGATCGGCGAGGGCGGGGAAGTGCTGTGCGTGGGGGTGCGTCCGTGCGTCGAATCGGCGTGAGTCGTCGGACCGGTGGTGCAGATGCGCACGGATGGGGTGGATGAGGCGGCCCAGCGACGTTCGTTCCGACGACTGACGAGCCATCGACGGCCGAAGAAGCGGCGGACCCGCGGCGCGGCGGACCCGCGGCCGTCCGCCGCGCCGGCGCGGGCGGGCGTCAGTCCCGGAGGAGCGTGGCGGCGCGGGCGTCGCGCAGGCGCACGGCGGCGAGTTCGCGTGAGAATCGCACGGCGACCACCGCGCGGACGAACAGTTCCGGATCGACCTCGGGAACGGGGGAGACGGATGCGGACACCGCGGCAGCCAGGTCGCGGGCGAGCCGCGCCCGGGCGGCCGGCTGCAGATCCTCCGCCTGGCGGACGAACTGGCTGAGCCGGCGGGCGAGCCGCTCGGGGAGCGGGGCGACATCCGCCACTGTCGCCCAAGCCGCCAGCGCGGGCGGAACGACCGGAGCGATCTCGGGCAGTCGCGGGGATCGGGTGCGCTGGCTGTAGGTGCCCGCCAGCAGGTCCCCGAGGCGCTGCGCGCGAGGGGTGAAGATGCCGGTCACCGCGGCGACCGCCCCGAACGTCATCCAGATCTCCAGAACGCCCACGAGGGCGCGGATGAAGGCCTGCCGGAAACCGGCGGCACCGCCGTCGGCGCGGACGATGCGGCCGCCCACGGCCAACTTGCCGAGGCTTCGTCCGTGCGTGGCGGTCTCGACGACGGTGGGGATGACGACGGCCACGACCACGAGCATGGCGATCGACAGGATCGGCGCGAGGGCGGGATCGAGGCCGGACCCGCCGGCCCAGAGCATCACGAGGATGAAGAGCACGTACACGAGGACCGCGAGCACGATGTCGATCAGTGCGCCCAGCGCACGGAGGAAGAACCCGGTCGGCTGGATGTCGAGCGCCACCGCTTCGCCGGTCAATACCTCGTCCTGGGCGATATCGACCACGGTCACGGGGGAGGCCATGGGTACAGTGAAACACATGGACCTCGACGCCCTGACGGCCGCGCACCGTGCCGAGTGGGAGCGCCTCGACGAGCTCACCCGCACCCGCCGCCTCGCCGGCGCGGACGTCGACGAGCTCGTCACGCGGTACCGGGCCGCATCCGCCGATCTCGCCGATGTCAAGACCACGGCCGGTCGGAGTCCGCAGGCCGATCACCTCTCGCTCGTCCTCGCCCGCGCCAGGCTGCGGCTGACCGGCGCATCGGAGAACGTCCTTCGCCGCATCCCGAGATTCTTCGTCCTGCAGCTGCCCGCGGCGCTCTACCGGGTTCGCGGGGCGACGCTCGGCGTCACCGTCGGGTTCCTGCTGATCGCGACCCTGGTGGCGACGTGGATCGCGAGCGATCCGGCTCTCGTTGCCTCGCTCGGGTCGGACGCGCAGCTCGCGTCGTACGCCCAAGACCAGTTCACGGCCTATTACTCCGAGAATCCGGCCGCCGTCTTCGCAGGAACGGTGTGGACGAACAATGCCTGGATCGCGGCCCAGTGCGTGCTGTTCGGCATCTCCGGGGTGTGGCCCGTCTACGTTGTCGCGCAGAATGCGGTCGGACTCGGCACGTCCGCCGCGGTGATGGCGTCGTACGACCGGCTCGACGTGTTCTTCGCGTTCATCCTTCCGCACGGTCTGCTCGAGCTGACCTGCATCTTCGTGGCTGCGGCCGCGGGGTTGCAGATCTTCTGGGCCTGGGTCGCTCCCGGGCCGCGTTCGCGGGGGGAGGCGCTCGCGGCCGCGGGGCGCTCCCTTGTCACGGTGGCGATCGGGCTCGTGTTCGCGCTCGGACTGTCGGGGATCGTCGAGGGCTTCGTGACGCCGCAGCCCTGGCCGTGGCCGATCAAGCTCGGACTCGGCGCTCTCGCCCTGGCGGTCTTCCTCTTCTACATGCTCGTGATCGGTCGCCGCGCCGTGCAGCGGGGGGAGACCGGCGACCTCACCGAGGACGAGACCGGCGCTCCGGAGCTCGTCGCGGGCTGATTTCTTCCGCCCGGCGATCGGCCCGCCTTCTTTTGAACAGATCAAAACTAGGCTAGATTGGGCCTGATGACCCCCGCACCTCTCTCCCCGGCCGATACCGCGATCCGCGGTGCCGGATTGCGTGTGACCGACACCCGGCGAGGCGTGTACGACGCGCTCCGCGGGATGGCGCACGCCCGCGTCGACGAGGTGCATTCCCGGGTCCGCGCCGACGTGCCGGCGATCAGCCTGCAATCCGTGTACAACGCGCTCGGCGATTTCGTCGACGCGGGGCTCGCGCGACGCATCGAGCCGGCCGGACACCCGGGCCTGTACGAGATGCGCGTCGATGACAATCACCACCACCTGGTCTGCACGAGCTGCGGACGGGTCGAGGACGTGGACTGCGTCGTCGGCGAGGCGCCCTGCCTCCAGCCGGCGAACACGCACGGCTACCGCATCCACACCGCCGAAGTGACGTTCTGGGGGCTTTGCGCGGACTGCGCAGACCCGGCCTCCGGCGAAAACCACCTGTCAACGGAAGGACACTCATGACCGACAACGAAGGTACCGTGCCGCAGATCGGCGACACCCCGACCGGCACCGACCAGTCCGTCACCGACATCGACACCCCCGTCGACGAGCGGTTCGACGGTGAGGATCGTCCCCGTTCCAACGAGGATGCGGCCGGCTCCTGCCCCGTCATCCACGGCGAGGGCCAGCGCCCCGCGGCGCCCGCCTGGACCGGCGCGCAGCCGCATCCGACCGCGGGTTCGGCGAACCGCGTGTGGTGGCCCAACCAGCTGAACCTCAAGATCCTCGCGAAGAACCCGGCGGTGTCCAACCCGCTCGGCGAGGACTTCGACTACAAGGCGGCGTTCTCGCGCCTCGACCTCGCCGCGGTGAAGCAGGACATCGAGTCGGTCATGACCGACTCGCAGGACTGGTGGCCCGCCGACTTCGGCCATTACGGCCCGTTCATGATCCGGATGGCGTGGCACAGCGCCGGCACCTACCGCGTCACCGACGGCCGTGGCGGCGCCGGAGCCGGGATGCAGCGGTTCGCACCGCTCAACAGCTGGCCCGACAACGTGAGCCTCGACAAGGCACGTCGCCTGCTCTGGCCCGTGAAGAAGAAGTACGGCCAGAACCTGTCGTGGGCCGATCTCATGATCCTCGCCGGCAACGTCGCGCTGGAGTCCATGGGCTTTGCGACCTTCGGCTTCGGGGGCGGTCGCCCGGACGTCTGGGAACCGGATGACGACGTGTACTGGGGCCCCGAGACCACTTGGCTCGCCGACGAGCGGTACTCCGGCGATCGGGAACTCGAGAAGCCGCTCGCGGCCGTGCAGATGGGCCTCATCTACGTCAACCCCGAGGGCCCCAACGGCAACCCCGACCCGCTCGCCTCGGCGCGCGACATCCGGGAGACGTTCGGTCGCATGGGCATGAACGACGAAGAGACCGTCGCCCTGATCGCGGGCGGTCACACGTTCGGCAAGACCCACGGCGCGGCGCCCGACACGAACATCGAGGACAACCCGGAGGCGGCCGGCCTCGAGATGCAGGGTCTCGGCTGGAAGAACAACTTCGGTACCGGCAAGGGCGACGACACGATCACGTCGGGCCTCGAGGTCACCTGGACCTACCACCCGACCCGCTGGGACAACGAGTTCTTCCACATTCTCTACGCGTACGAGTGGGAGCTCATGCGCAGCCCCGGCGGCGGTCACCAGTGGCGACCGATCAACGGTGCAGGCGCCGACATGGTGCCGCTGGCGCACTCGTCCGGGCGCCGCGAGCCCCGCATGCTGACGAGCGACCTGGCGCTGCGCGTCGACCCCGACTACGACCGGGTGTCACGCCGCTTCAAGGACGACCCGGTCGCATTCGGCGATGCCTTCGCCCGCGCGTGGTTCAAGTTGACCCACCGCGACATGGGTCCGATCGACCGCTACCTCGGCCCCGAGGTTCCGCAGGAGGAACTGCTCTGGCAGGACCCGGTGCCCGCGGCCCCCGCGGTGCTGATCGACGCGGCGGATGCAGCGGCGATCAAGGAGCAGATCCTGCGCTCCGGTCTCACCGTTTCGCAGCTCGTATCGACGACGTGGGCCGCGGCCTCGACCTTCCGTGGCAGCGACAAGCGCGGCGGCGTCAACGGCGCCCGCATCCGGCTCGCTCCGCAGAAGGACTGGCAGGTCAACAACCCCGCGCAGCTCGCGCAGGTGCTCGCCGAGCTCGAGAAGATCCAGACGTCGTTCGCCGAGGGGCGCACCGACGGCAAGACCGTCTCGCTCGCCGATCTGCTGGTGCTCGCCGGTAACGCCGCGGTCGAGAAGGCGGCGGCGGATGCGGGTTACGAGGTCGAGGTGCCGTTCCACCCGGGACGCACCGACGCGACGCAGGAGCAGACCGACGAGGTGTCGTTCTCGTTCCTCGAGCCGGCCGCCGACGGATTCCGCAACTACTATGGCCCGAACGCGACCCTCCCGCAGGAGCACCACCTGATCGACAAGGCCAATCTTCTGACGCTCAGTGCGCCGGAGATGACGGTGCTCGTCGGCGGGCTGCGCGTGCTGGGGGCGAACTGGGACGGCTCGGCCTACGGCGTCTTCACGGACCGTGCGGGCGTGCTGACGAACGATTTCTTCGTCACGCTGCTCGATCTCGGCACCACCTGGAAGCCGCTCGACCCGGGTTCGCACGCGTTCGCCGGAGCGAAGGACGGCTCGGGGGCGCCGGTCGGTGTGGGAACCCGCGTCGACCTGCTCTTCGGCTCGAACTCCGAACTGCGCGCGCTCGCGGAGGTCTACGCGAGCGATGACGCGAAGGAGAAGTTCGTGCGGGACTTCGTCGCCGCGTGGACGAAGGTCACGGAGCTCGACCGGTTCGACCTGGTCTGATCTCCGCACGCCCTCCGGGCCCGCTCCGCATCCGCGGGGTGGGCCCTCGTGCGTCGGGGGCTCCGCCGGATGGCGGGCACGCCCGCGGGCAACGAGATCCGGACGGGGTCAGAGGAGTCCGCGGAGCTTGAGCGCCAGGTAGTGGTCGGCGATGAGCGGAGGCAGCGACTCCGCATCGGCGGCGAGAGATACCGCGCCCGCGCGGGCGACGGCATCCGCCACCCGCGCCGCATCCGAGCCGGCCCGCGCCCGGGCGGCCTCGAGATATGCGGACTCCGCGTCGATCAGCCCTTCGGCGGCGTCGGCGGCGCCTGCGGAGGTGTCGTGGTCGGTCGCGGCGCCCACCAGCACGCGGGAGCGCGCGGTCCACGACGGAAGCGCGGCGAGGAAGGCGCGGGATGCGGCGGGGTCGTCCTGGGCCGTCAGCAGCACGACGAGCGCCGGGCGCACGGGCAGCCGCCGGACGAGGGCCGCGACGCTCGACCAGTCCGTGTCGATCAGCTGCGGGTCCACCGCCGCCATCGCGTCGACGAGAGCGGGAACGAGGGCGTTCCCGTCCACCCCGCTTACTCGGGCGCGCGTCACCCGGTCCATCATGACGAGATGCACGTGGTCGCCGGCGCGGGCGGCGAGAGCCGACAGCAGCAGCGTCGCCTCCATGGCCGCATCCAGCCGAACGCCGTCGCCCACCCGCGTCGCCGACGTGCGTCCGGTGTCGATCACGATCACGATGTGCCGGTCGCGCTCGGGACGCCAGGTGCGGAGCATCGTCGTGCCCGCACGTGCGGTGGCGCGCCAGTCGATCGAGCGCACGTCGTCGCCGCGCACGTATTCGCGCAGGCTGTCGAACTCGGTTCCCCGGCCGCGTAGTTGCACGCTCGTGGAGCCGTCGAGCTCGCGCAGGCGGGCCAGACGTGAGGGCAGGTGGCGGCGCGAGCGGAACGGCGGCAGCACGCGCAGCGCTCCGCGGGCGCCGATGCTCGCTTGGCGTCCGGCCACGCCGAACGGCCCGCCGGAGCGGACGACGACGAATTCCGAGACCAGTTGGCCCCGGCGACGCGGATGCAGCGGCACCGTGATGCGACGTGACTCGCCGCCCGGGATGTCGATGCGGAACCGCCCGAGAGGGGCGCCCGCGGTCGGCTGCCAGGCATCCCGCATCCGTCCGTGGATCCGGCGCGTTCCGGTGTTGCGGAGGATCACTTCGGTGCGGACGGCCTCATCGCGACGCGCACGCGCGGGGATCTCGCGTGCGACCCGGAGCGCGCGCGGGGATGCGGCGAGGAGCGCGTCGGCGACGGCGACCGCCGCGCTGAGGAGGATCCAGCCGCCCGCGACGATCCACGGACCGAGGGCCGCGCCGAACAGCACGACGGGCACGATGCCCGCCGCGACGAGGAGAGCGAGACGACCGGTGATGTACACGTCAGAGCGGAACGCGCGTCTGCTGAACGACCGAGGCGATCACCGCATCGACCGTGACCCCCTCGAACTCGGCCTCCGGTCGGAGCCGCAGCCGGTGGCGCCAGGTGGGCGCGAGCATCGTCTGCACGTGATCGGGGGTGATCGCGGGGTACCCGCCGAGCCAGGCCCAGGCCTTCGCGGTGGCGAGCAGCGCGGTCGCGGCGCGCGGGCTCGCCCCGAGCTGAATCGAGGGCGATTCGCGCGTGGCACGGGCGAGGTCGACGATGTAGCCGAGCAGATCGTCGGAGACGCCGACGGATGCGGCCGCGCGCTGTGCGGCGCGGATGCGTTCCGCGTCGACGACCGGCACCAGGTCTTCGAGCTCGCGCGGCGAGAACCCGGCGGCATGCCGGCGCAGGACGTCGATCTCGGCATCGCGTTCCGGTACGTCGATCAGGAGCTTCAGCAGGAACCGGTCCAGCTGCGCCTCGGGGAGCTCGTAGGTGCCTTCGTGCTCGATGGGGTTCTGCGTCGCGGCGACCAGGAACGGGTCGGGGAGCGGGCGGGTCACACCGTCGGCCGAAACCTGACGCTCCTCCATCGCCTCCAGGAGCGAGGACTGGGTCTTCGGCGGCGTGCGGTTGATCTCGTCGGCCAGCAGCACGTTCGTGAACACCGGTCCCTCGCGGAAGTCGAACTCTCCGTCGCGAGCGTTGTAGATGAGCGATCCGGTCACATCACCCGGCATCAGGTCGGGCGTGAACTGCACCCGGTGCGTGTCGAGGCCGAGGGCGCGGCTGAACGATCGCACGAGCAGGGTCTTCGCGACGCCGGGAACGCCCTCGAGCAGCACGTGGCCGCGGGCGAGGAGGGCGACCAGCAGTCCCGTGATCGCGCCGTCCTGACCGACGACGGCCTTGCCGACCTCGGTGCGCACGTCGTGCATCGCGGCGCGCAGCGCGTTGTGGTCGGGGGTGATGTCGCTCATCGGGGGTCCTTTCCGGGCCGGAGCGCCGCGGACAGCGCGGCTTCGAGGTCGTGGAGATGGTGAATGAGTGCGACGAGGTCGCGGTCGGTGCGCGGGACGTCGTCGACGAGCAGTGCCCGCACTTCGCGGGGATCGCGGTCGAGGCGCGCGGCGACGGCATCCGATACCGAGACGGCGGAGGAGGATGCGGCGAGCCCGGTCAGCCGCGCGAGACGCGCGACGGTCGCCTGACGGATCGCGTCGGCGGCGTGCGGGACGTCACGGGAGCGGGCGTAGAGGCGCGCCCGCCCGCGGGTGGTCTCCGAACCGCGCACGGTCACCGGGAGGCGCTCGCGGACGAGAGGTCCGAACCGTCGCCCGCGCCAGATGATGGCCGCGAGGGCGGCGGCCAGCAGCAGAACGATCGCGGGACTCACCCAGCCCGGAGTGAGTTCGCCGAGCGTTCCGGCGGCGCCGTCGCTGTCGGCGAGGCTCGGGACGAACCACACGACCCGGTCGCGGGCGCCGAGCAGGTTGAGCGCCAGGGCCGCGTTGCCGTCGCTCGCGAGGGTCGCATTGGTGAAGAGCGCCGTGCCGTCGATCGCTACCGCCCGTCCGTCTCCGCGCGGCACCGTGAGCAGGCCGTAGCCCTCGCCGACGGGATAGCACCCGGTCGCCGTGTCCGAGGCGAACGTCACACCGATCACGACCGGGCCCGCGCGTTCGGCCTCGGCGAGACCGCACCCCGGGGCGACCGGCGTCGTCTCGCCGAATCCGTCGAGGCGGCCCTCGAACAGCACCCGGATGCTGCGCGCCCGGGGCTCGGCGACGACGACATCCGTCGCGGCGCTCGCGAGGTGGGTGAACGCGTCGTCGGAGAGGAGCGGTGAGTCGGGCAGCACCAGGGTGGCGCTGCCGGCGCGGAGGGCATCCTCCGCCGCGGCCCGATCGCGGACGATCTGCACGTCGATACCGTTCTCGGCGAGCAGGCGGGCGACCGCGCGGGTGCCGCCCGGGCCCGCGGACTCCGGGTCGAATGCGCCGCGTTCGGACCACTGGATGCCCCCGGAGATCACCGCACCGAGGGAGCCGACCAGCACGAGCACGAGGGCGATCACGATCCAGCCCCCGACGCGTCGGCGACGCCCACTGCGCTCCGGGAGAGCGGTCGCCGCGCGGGCGGGCGCGGACGTCATCGCGCGTCCACCGTCGCGCGCGCATGGGCGAGCCGGTCGTCGAGGGCGCGCACCCGATCGTAGGTCTCCCGGCTGCCCGGCCGCCGGAGGTATCGGACGTCGTCGAAGTCGGCCGCACAGCGCGCGAGATCGGCCGCGCGATCCGGGAAGCTCGCGGTGGCGGCGCGCGCGAAGGCCTGCACGGTCGCGCCCGGGGGAGTCGTGACGATGCCGCGCTCGTCGAGGCCGCGCGCGAGCGCCCGGACCGCATCCGACACGGCGGCGGACCAGTCACCGGATGCTGCCCATCGGGCGGCGTCGGCGCGGAGGTCCTGAGCGGAGCGGCCGGCCGCGTCGCCGAACAGGTCGCTCGGTGTGGTCGTCCGCATCCGGGCCCGCGACCGCGGACGCCCCCACACGAGGAAGGCGACCAGAACGACGGCGAGCACGATCACCGTGGCGACGACGGCCGCGACGGGTCCCCACGAACCGGTCAACGGCTGCGAGAAGAAGCGGGCGATCGCGTCGCCGACGGCCTGCGCGATGCGGTCGATCGGGGTCGGTTGGGCGGCGAGGTACGAGGGATCGCTGAGTTCCTGTTCGGCCCAGCGCCGCGCCTCGTCGCCGTCCGGGATGAGGGGGGCTCCGGTGAGGACGCCGATCACCGTGCCGAGCCCGAGCCGCCGGGGGCGGCCCAATCGGTCGGGGTCGGGGTCGGGGTCGGGGTCGGCGGCGGCGGGGTGTCCTGTCCGCGATCCGACGGCTCTGGTGCCGGCGCCGGCGAGGGTTCGGGTGCGGGCTCCGGGTATCCGTGCGGTGCCGGGTATCCCTGCGGGACCGGGTATCCCTGCGGTGCCGGGTATCCCTGCGGTGCCGGGTACCCCTGCGGTGCCGGGTATCCCTGCGGGACCGGGTATCCCTGCGGGACGGGGTACCCCGGGGATGCCCCCGGGTACCCCTGCGGCGACGGCACGGGTGCCGGGGTGACCGCGCGGCCGACATGCCAGCGGTACGGGTCGGCGACGCCGGCCCCGGCCTGGCGCTGGTCGACGTAGGACTGCAGGTCGTGGTCGAGGCCCTCGGTCCGCATCCGCGCGTCGACGTACAGAAGTGTTCCGGCGGAGGCACCGACGACGAGCGCCACGGACTGGACGAGCAGCGTCACGATCTGCGCGAGGCCCATCGAACCGAGGTAGGCGATGATCGCGGTCGGTTCGGGTTCCCCGGTGGGGGCGATCACGGTGCTGAAGACCCCGCTGAGGAGCGAGAACGGCACGCTGACGACCTGAGCGATCACGCTGAAGGTGACCTGGATGACGAACCAGATGCCGAGCGTCTTCCAGAACCGGCCGCGGGTGAGTTGCCACGAGCGACCGATCGCCGCGAAGATCCCGGCACCCTCGAGAACGATGACCTCGGGAACGAGGAACAGCTTGGTCGTCAGCCAGAACATGAGGGGGACGGCGGCGATCACGAGAAGGATCGCGAGCACGATCCCGACCGCGAGCGCGACGGTCGAAAGCGCCACCACGGCGATCACGAGGACGGCGACCACGATGATGATCGCGACGACCGTGAGGACCGTATAGCCCAGCAGACGCCAGAACGCCGGGCGCACGCGTCGCCAGAGCGCTCCGACGGTGAGCTGCTCTGAGACGACGCCGTGGGCGACCTCGGCCACCACGACGCCCTGCACCACGACCGTCAACGCGGTCGCGGCGATCCCCAGCACGACGCCGGTGATGACGGTGATGAGCGTCGACCCCGCGAAGAGGGCGTCGTACTCGTCGGAGCCGAGGGGCACGGTGTCAAGCCGCGAGAACGACGCGAACGCGGTGCCGCCGACGGCCACCAGCAGCACGATGTACGCCAGCATCTGCATCCCGAGCGCGAATCCGAGCAGCACACGAGGGTTCCGGCGGAGCGCGGTGAACGAGCGGCCGAGGATGGCGCCGAACGTGAGCGGATGCAGCGGGATGATGCCCGCTCTCGCTGCCGGCGTCCATGACGGGTAGGCGGTCACGATGTCTCCCTCGCGGTCGGCGTCCCCTTATCGTGACACACGGGCGGTCGCCCCTCGGCAGCGCGGCGCGCGGCGTGGACTACTCTGTGGGGAGCGCACGGGGGACATCGGCGGTGCCCGGCCGTCGTCGTGTCGCAGGCAAAGGACGAACGCGATTTCATGACTTCACGCATTCTCGTGGTCGACGACGACGTTGCCCTTGCCGAGATGATCGGCATCGTCCTCGACACCGAGGGGTTCGAGACGGTGTTCTGCGCAGACGGCGCGGAGGCCGTCGAAGCGTTCCGCACCGAGCGTCCCGACCTGGTTCTGCTCGATCTCATGCTTCCCGGGATGGACGGGATCGAGATCTGCACGCGCCTGCGCAGCGAGTCCGGCGTGCCGATCATCATGCTGACCGCGCGCACCGACACCGCCGACGTGGTCCGCGGGCTCGAATCCGGTGCCGACGACTACATCGTCAAGCCGTTCAACCCGAAGGAGCTCGTCGCCCGCATCCGCACGCGGCTGCGTCCGACGCCGGCCGAATCGGCCGAGGTGCTGCGCATCGGCGATCTCGCGGTCGATGTGGCCGCCCACGAGGTGCGCCGAGGCGACGCGCCGATCGCGCTGACGCCCCTCGAGTTCGAACTGCTGGTTGCGCTCGCCTCGAAACCGCAGCAGGTCTTCTCCCGCGAGATGCTGCTCGAGCAGGTGTGGGGCTATCACTACAAGGCCGATACGCGCCTCGTGAACGTGCACGTGCAGCGTCTGCGCGCGAAGGTCGAGCTCGACGCCGACAACCCGAAGATCGTCACCACGGTGCGCGGCGTCGGGTATCGCGCGGGCGCCGTGGTGTGAGATGACCGTCCAGGCCCCGCGCCGGCGGCGCCGCACGGCCCTGGTCCGGTTCCTGCGGAACTGGCGAACCTGGCCGGACTCGCTGTCGGGATTGTGGCGACGCTCGCTCCGGTTCCGCACGCTCGTGCTGACGATCGCGCTGAGCGCGCTCGCCATCCTGGTCGCCTGCGTCTGGATGGCGCTCGCCATCCAGAACGACCTCTTCCAGTCCCGTCGCGATCAGGTCGTCGGCGACGCGCGCCGCGCCACCGCCGCGGCCCAGGCGACGCTCGACTCGGCGGTGCAGAGCGACAGCGCGCAGGTGCGGAGCGTCATGGACAGCGTGCGCACCACGCTCGTCCAGCAGTCCGCCTCCCAGCGGGTCGCGGCGACCCGGATCGATGACGCGCCGTCCGCGACCGCGCCGCAGGACTTCACCCTCGGCGGGGCGGACTGGGATGCGCAGATCAGCGACGCCCTCCGGGAGCGCGTGCAGAGCACCGCGAACGCGCAGTGGTGGCAGTCGATCTCTCTGCCCGACGGGCCCGGCGACACGTCGCCCGGGATCGTCGTGGGCCAGCAGCTCAATGTGGACGGCGACGCGTACGAGCTCTACATCGCCTACGACCTCTCCGCCGCAGAGCAGACCCTGCTGTTCGTCCAGAGCACGCTGTGGATCGTCGGGCTCGCGCTCATCGCCATCATTGCGGCGATCTCCTGGTTCGTGCTGCGCACGGTGACCGTGCCGATCGCGGACGCGGCGCAGACGAGCGCCGAGCTCGCCGCCGGGCGACTGAACGTGCGGCTCGACGTGCACGGCGAAGACGAACTCGCGACGCTGGGCCGCTCCTTCAACGCCATGGCCGACAGCATCCAGACCCAGATCGCCGAGCTCGCAGAGCTGTCGCTCGTGCAGCAACGCTTCGTCTCCGACGTCTCGCACGAGCTGCGGACGCCGCTGACCACCATCCGGCTCGCGGCCGACGTGCTGAACGATCACCGCACCGATTTCGACCCGGTCTCCTCCCGCGCCGCCGAACTGCTGCATGCCCAGGTGCAGCGCTTCGAGGTGCTGCTCGGAGACCTGCTCGAGATCAGCCGCTACGACGCGGGGTCCGTACAGCTCGAACTCGAGGCGACGAGCCTCGCCGCGCTCGCCGAAGACGTCGTCGAGTCGATGCATCAGCTCGCCGCACAGCACGGCAGCGACGTGCGGGTCGTCGCACCCGGGGGATACTCCCCGGTCGACATGGACCCGCGTCGGGTGCGCCGGGTCGTCCGCAACCTGCTCGGGAACGCGATCGAGCACGGGGAGGGGCGGCCGATCGTCGTCACGGTCGACAGCGATCAGGATGCGGTCGCCGTGGGCGTCCGCGACTACGGGCTCGGGATGCGGGCCGAGGATCAAGAGCGGGTGTTCGACCGGTTCTGGCGCGCCGATCCGTCGCGCAAGCGCACGATCGGCGGCACGGGGCTCGGGCTCTCGATCGCGCTGGGAGACGCGCGCCTGCACGGCGGCACGCTCGCGGTGTGGTCCTCTCCCGGGCGCGGGACGAACTTCGTGCTGACGCTGCCGCGGCGCACCCTGGATGTGGACGTTCGCTCTCCCATCCCGCTCGATCCGGGCGAGGACGCGCTCGATGTCCTCGGGATGACCCAGCCGATCGATGTCTCCGCGAACGCGCGGGCCCGGGAGGAGAAGCGATGAGACGCACCGTGTCACTCGTGTCCGCCGTCGTGATCGCTCTGGTGCTCGCGGGATGCGCCGGGCTGCCGACGACCGGACCCGTCCAGCCGGTGCCGCAGGAGACGGCGCAGGCCGAGGTCCCCGACATCACGTTCCGCCCCGACGCGCCGCAGGCAGGCGCCACTGCGCAGCAGATCGTCGAAGGGTTCGTCCGGGCGGCCTCCGGACCGCAGAACGACTGGGATACGGCGCGGCTCTTCCTCGCGCCGGACTTCCGCGACTCGTGGGAGCCGGAGGCGGGCGTCATCGTGGACGTCCTGTCCGACCGTGTGTACACCCCGATCTCCGACGAGGCCCTCGATCTGCAGGTGACCCCCCGGGCCACCGTCGACGAGCACGGCAGCTATGCGCCGTCCGACGGCGGCACCGCCGCGCCGCTGTCGTACGCGCTCGCGCAGCAGTCCGATGGCGAATGGCGCATCACGTCGGCCCCGAACGGCATCCTGCTCGACGAGGACTTCTTCCGGAGTGTGTTCCGGTCGTACTCGCTCATGTACTTCGACCCGACGTGGGAGTTCCTCGTTCCGGACACCCGGTTCTTCCCGACCTACAACGCGGCGACGCGGATCGCGGACGCGCTCGTGAACGGTGCGCCCTCCGCGTGGCTCGCGGATGCGGTCAAGACCGCGTTCCCCGAGACCGTCGACCTGCTGCCCTCCGTGCCGGCGATCGGCGGCGTCGCGCAGGCGCAGCTGAGCCAGCAGGCCCTGACCCTCGACCAGACCACGCTCGACCGGATGCAGACGCAGCTCGCGAGCAGCCTCGCGAGCGCTCAGGTCAGTCAAGTCGAGATGCTCGTGGACGGCACGCGGCTCGACGCGGACCGGGTGGCGACCGAAGACACCTCCGTCGACCAGCGAGCTCTCGTGCTCTCCGAGGACGGCTTCGGGTTCCTCGTCTCGGGAGACCTCACGCCGATCCCTGCGCTGTCGCCCGCCGTCGTCACCGCCGCGCCGTCGGCGATCGAACTGGCGCGCGATCGGGGCTCGGTCGCGGTCCGGATGCCGGACGGTTCCGCATCCCGCATCTCCGACGACGGCCGGCGCTCCGTGATCGACGATCGGAAGGGCCTGCTCGCACCGGCGATCGACCCGTTCGGCATCGTCTGGACCGTGCCGTCGGCGTCCCCGAGCGATCTCCACGCGACCACGCCCGGCGGCGAACTCGTCGAGCCGGAGGGCGCGTGGAGCGGAGCGAGCCGCATCGACTCCCTGCAGATCTCGCGGGACGGCGCGCGGATGGCGGCCATCATCGGATTCGGGTCGCGGACGGTGCTCGTGGTCGCGGGCATATCGCGCGACGCGGATGGCGTGCCGATTGCGATCGGCGATCAGATCACCCTCGCGAATCTGGACGGCACCGGTCGTGACGTCGCGTGGCTCGATGATCTGACGGTCGGGGCGCTGACCGGCCCCGATGACGACGTGACGTTCGTGGAGCAGGTCGTTGGTGGTCTGACGACGACGTTCGAGGCACCCGCGGGTGCCGCGGAGATCTCGGGCGTCAACACGCCGTCCGCGGTGCGACTGCGATCGGCCGACGGGGCGCTGTTCGTGCGGCGCTCGTCGAACTGGGTGCAGACCGCCGCGGGAATCTCGGTGCTGGCGGTGCTGCAGGGGAGCCCCTGACCTCCTTTCCTCCCCAGGGCGTGAGGGCGGGCCATTGTCCGAACGCGCGCGCGAACCGGGATCGGGCGAAGGTCGGGTGGGCCAGAGTCGACCCGTGTCGTCTTTCTCTCCCCTCATGCCCGACGTCGTGCGCGCAGCCTTCGCGGACGCGCTCGCGTTCGTCCTTCCGGTCTCGTGCGCCGGCTGCGGTGCGGCGGACGTCGCGCTCTGCCCCGCTTGCGCGGTTCTCCTCGCGCGTCCGTCCGACCTCGTCCGGTCGGTCGGAGACGGCCTCGTCGTGCACTCCGCGTTCCGTTACGTCGACGAGCCGGCGCGGATGCTGCGCGCGCTCAAGGAGGACGGCCGCACCGCGCTCGCACGCCCGTTCGGGCGCGCGCTGGCGATGCGTGCCGCATCCGCCTTCCCCGGCGAGGATCTCGTGTTCGTCCCCGTGCCGACCTCCCGGGCCTCGATGCGTCGCCGCGGGTATCGCGTCGTCGAGCTCCTGACGCGCCGGAGCGGACTGCCCGCCCTCGCCGCGCTCCGCCCCGCGCGGCGAACGGCCGACCAGCGCACGCTCGGCCGCGAGGAACGCGCGTCGAACGTGCGGGGGAGCCTCGTCGCGACCCCGGCGGCATCGGGCCGGCGCGTCGTGGTGGTCGACGACGTCGTGACGACGGGAGCAACGCTCGAGGAGGCGATGCGCGCGTTGACGGCGGCCGGCGCGGACGTTCGGGGAGCGCTGACGGTCGCCGCCACTCCGAAGCGCCGGTTCGATGCGTGACACCCGACACCGTGCGGGCTAGGTTGGGACGGACAAGGCGACGATGGTCCGCCCTTGACCGGGCGGACCGGAACAAGGAGGTCAAGGATGGATACCAACATCGTCGGCGTGGGCGTCGGGATTACGGATCGCTTTCGCGCAGTCGTCGAGGAGAAATCCGTTCGCATCGAGAACATTGCGCCACGCGCGCAGAGTCTGGATGTGAAAGTCACGCATCGCGCCTATCGCAACGGCCGAATGGAGGACTCGACGGTCGAGCTCACGCTCACCGGCAAGGGTCCTCTGGTACGCGCCGAGGCTGTCGACGGCGACAAGTTCACCGCCCTCGACCTGGCCGTCGACAAGCTCAGCGAACAGGTCCGTCGCGCGAAGGAGAAGCGCATCGACGGGCGAAATCATCCGCGCGGCGCGCACTACGAGAAGGGCACCGGTGAGATCGCGGGCATCGACGTGCAGCCCGCATCCGTCGACGTCCTGCGAGCCGTCGCCACCGGCGAGGTTCCCATCATCACGGGCGCCGAAGACGAAGAGGCCTACTCGCCCGTCGTCATCCGCACGAAGCAGTTCGACGCGGAATGGATGACCGTCGAAGACGCCGTCGATCGGATGGAGCTCGTCGGTCACGACTTCTTCCTCTTCATCGACGCGCGTTCCGATCAGCCGAGCGTCGTCTACCGGCGCAAGGGCTGGGACTACGGCGTCATCTCGCTCGAAACGCAGGCCGCCCCGGAGAAGGTGGCGTCCTGACGCAGTGAGGCGTTGAGACAGAAGAAGGGACCCGTCCGTGCGGCGGGTCCCTTCTTCTGTCTCTGAGGATCAGTCGACCAGGTCAGTCGAACATGTCGCCGAGCAGGCTGCCGATGACCAGGCCGCCGAGGATGCTGCCGCCCATGCCGCCGCCCATGCCTCGCCCGCCGCCACCGCCCCAGCCGCCGCCTCCGCCCCAGCCGTCGTCGCGCGGACGGGACTGGTCGATGTCGCGTTGGGCGAGCTGGAGCGCTTCACTGGCCAGCTGACCCGCGCGGCGGGAGAGCTGAAGTGCGGTCTCGAGGGAGTCCTCTTCGTCCGGGAGCCGGTCGATGTCGGCCCGGGCGCGCTCGGCTTCGGCGAGGCGCGTGCGCGCGTCGGCGCCGATCCACCCGCGGTGTCCGTTGATGAGGCTTCCCGCGACCGCGATCTGCCGGTCGGCGTCGTCGATCGTGTGCCGCACGAGGTCGGGGCTCGGAAGGGGGCGTTCGGCCCGCTTCCGCGCCTTCGCGACGGCGGCGTCGAGGGCGGTGTTCGCCGTCCGCAGCTGCGAGAGCTCCGCGAACGGGTCGCCGAGGGTGCCGGGAGGGGTCAGGGCGTCGAGCGCCTGCTCGAGATCGCGCATGGCCG
This sequence comes from Microbacterium sp. cx-55, assembly GCF_021117345.1. Taxonomy (NCBI): domain Bacteria; kingdom Bacillati; phylum Actinomycetota; class Actinomycetes; order Micrococcales; family Microbacteriaceae; genus Microbacterium; species Microbacterium sp. cx-55. Next base: position 941,741 of record NZ_CP088261.1, read on the forward strand.
CCGTGATCTCGGGGTTCCCGGCGATGCGGCGTGCCTCGACCAGATCGCCGCGGGAATCGGCAACGACCTCGCTGAGCGTCGCCTCCGCCCGCAGTGCCTCGATCTCGAAGTCCTCCACACCGTCGAGCAACGATTCGGCGCGGCGCACCGACTCGGTCGCGGCCTCGAGCGCCATGTTCGCCTCTTCGGCGCGCCCCGCGTCGCGACGCCTTGTCGAAACGTCGGCGCTGTGCAGGGCGAACGAGAGCACTTGCTCGGCTTCCGCCGGGGCGTTCTCGATCTGGTGCACGGCGGACTGGGCGTAACGGGCCCGCATCCGTTCGACGACGTCGGCCGCGTTCGGAATGCGCTCGCGGAGCCGTTCCGCATCCGCTCGCACACTCGCGAGTACCTCGGGGGCGCGGCGGATGCGGGCGATCGCGTCGGCGAGCACGGTCGTACGGTCATCGAGCAGGTCTTCGGCCCATTCGGCCAACTGCACGATGCGGGCGTTCCGGGTGCGGAGCTCTTCGGGGGTGTCGGGGATCTCGTCGTGGTTCAGCTGATGCAGCTGGAACGCCTCGCCGAGATGCGTGCGCACAGCGGTGAGCGCGTCGCGCAGATCCTTCGTCGACTTCGGGCCGAGTTCGGCCTCGGCGAATGCCAGCTCCTCCGTCGTCGCGCGGATGCGCTCGTCGGCCGAGACCAGGGCCTGCTCGGCGCGTCGGGCCAGATCCGCACCCTTCGCGTCGATCTCCGCTTGCTGTTCGCGCTTGCGTTTACCCCAGAAACCCGCCATGTACCGATCCTAAGCGCGCTGCTGCGCGGGCGATCCGTTCAGGCGACGCGAGCCGGCCGCCCGCGCTTCGGACGCCGCTCCGACAGCGACACCGTGCGGGCGGATTCCGGATGCTGCGCCAGTCGCTCGGCGACGCGCCCGAGCCAGACGACCTCCGCTTCGGCCTGGGCCAGAAGGTGCTCGTGCACGATCAGGGCGGCGAGATCCGGGGTGTCGTCGGCGCCGCTCGGGTCGTTCGCCCGGAGCGCGGTGACGCGACCGCGTGCCGCAGTCTCCTCCGCGGCGACCACCCTGCTCGCCGTGACGCCGGGCAGCGTGGCGGCCAGGGCGATCTTCACGGAAAGCTCGTCTCTGGTCGCGGGCCGCTCCACCGTGTCCTGGAACCACGCGCGGGCGTCGGCGCGCCCGGCATCCGTGATCTCGTAATAGACGTGGCCGTGCTCATCGGTGTCGCCCTTGACGACCAGTCCGTCGCGCTCGAGGCGCTCCAGCGTGTTGTAGATCTGGCCGACGTTCAGGGGCCAGACGCTGCCGGTGCGCCGGTCGAACTCGGCGCGGAGCTGGTAGCCGTAGCACGCGCCCTGGTCGAGGATCGCGAGCAAGCTGCGTCGTACCGACATTCCACGTCCCGTCCTGGAGTTTTCAATTTCCGAGTATATGGCGGGGGTGGAGGGCTCGGCGCGACGACGGCGACCGCATCCAGTGCTCTCGTAGGTCACGGACGGATAACATGGGAGACGGCGTGCCCGGGTTGCCGGGAACGACCCGCGTGAGCGTTCATCCGCCCGCGCCCACCCGACAGATGGAGATGCCCCGTGGCCAACCCTCTCGAGAGACTGCTCCGCGCCGGCGAGGGCCGGCTCGTCCGGAAGCTTCAGCAGGTGGCGAAGGCCGTCAACGCGCTGGAGGAGGAGTACGCGCACCTCACTGATGAGGAGCTGCGCGGAGAGACCGCAGAGCTCCGTGCGCGCTACGACGCCGGTGAGACGCTCGATCAGCTCATGCCCGAAGCCTTCGCCGCCATCCGCGAGGCCGCGAAGCGCACGCTCGGTCAGCGCCCGTACGACGTGCAGATCATGGGTGGTGCGGCCCTTCATCTCGGCAACATCGCCGAGATGAAGACCGGTGAAGGAAAGACGCTGACGGCGACGTTCGCGGCCTACCTGAACGCGATCGCCGGCCAGGGCGTGCACGTCATCACGGTCAACGACTTCCTCGCGAGCTACCAGGCCGAGCTCATGGGTCGCGTCTATCGCGCGCTCGGCATGACGACCGGCACGATCGTGTCGGGGCAGACCCCCGAGGTCCGTCGCGCGCAGTACGAAGCCGACATCACGTACGGCACGAACAACGAGTTCGGATTCGACTACCTGCGCGACAACATGGCGTGGCGCAAGGAGGACCTCGTTCAGCGCGGTCACTTCTTCGCGATCGTCGATGAGGTCGACTCGATCCTGATCGACGAGTCCCGCACCCCGCTCATCATCTCCGGCCCGTCCTCCGGCGAGGCGAACCGCTGGTTCACCGAGTTCGCGAAGGTCGCCCGCACCCTCGAATCGGGCGTGGACTACGAGGTCGACGAGAAGAAGCGCACCATCGGTGTGCTCGAGCCCGGTATCGAGAAGGTCGAGGACTACCTCGGCATCGACAACCTCTACGAGTCGGCGAACACCCCGCTCATCTCGTTCCTGAACAACTCGATCAAGGCGCTCGCACTCTTCAAGCGCGACGCGGACTACGTCGTCATGAACGACGAGGTCATGATCGTCGACGAGCACACCGGCCGAATCCTGGTCGGGCGCCGGTACAACGAAGGCATCCACCAGGCGATCGAGGCCAAGGAAGGCGTTCCGGTCAAGGCCGAGAACCAGACCCTCGCCACGGTGACGCTGCAGAACTACTTCCGTCTGTACGAGAAGCTCTCCGGCATGACCGGTACCGCCGAGACCGAGGCGGCGGAGTTCATGTCGACCTACAAGCTCGGCGTCGTGCCCATCCCGACGAACAAGCCCATGATCCGCAAGGATCAGCCCGACCTGGTCTACAAGAACGAGCAGGCCAAGTTCGAGCAGGTCGTCGAAGACATCGCCGGGCGCCACGAGAAGGGCCAGCCCGTGCTGGTCGGTACGGTCAGCGTCGAGAAGAGCGAGTACCTGTCGCGGATGCTGGCGAAGAAGGGCATCAAGCACGAGGTCCTGAACGCGAAGAACCACGCTCGTGAGGCCGAGATCGTCGCCCGCGCGGGCCGCTTGGGCGCGGTGACCGTCGCCACGAACATGGCCGGTCGCGGTACCGACATCATGCTCGGTGGGAACGCGGAGTTCCTCGCCGTTCAGGAGATGAAGGCCAAGGGCCTCGACCCGGAGGAAACCCCGGACGAGTACGAAGCGGCCTGGGACACGGTGTACCAGGGCACCCGCGACACGGTGGCGGAAGAGGCGACGAAGGTCGTCGAGGCCGGCGGCCTGTACGTGCTCGGCACCGAGCGTCACGAGTCGCGCCGAATCGACAACCAGCTGCGCGGTCGCTCGGGACGACAGGGAGACCCCGGTGAGAGCCGCTTCTACCTGTCGCTGACCGACGATCTCATGCGTCTCTTCCAGTCGGGAGCCGCGGAAGCCATCCTCGCCCGCACGAACTTCCCCGACGATGTCGCGATCGAATCCGGCATGGTGTCGCGGGCGATCCGCAGCGCGCAGTCGCAGGTCGAGTCGCGCAACGCCGAGATGCGTAAGAACGTGCTCAAGTACGACGACGTGCTGAACCGCCAGCGCGAGGCGATCTACGCCGACCGCCGGCACATTCTCGAGGGCGACGACATCGCCGATCGGGTCGCGCACTTCGTGGAAGACGCCGTCGGCGGCATCGTCGCCGACCGCACCGGCAGCGGACACACCGAGAGCTGGGACTTCGACGCGCTCTGGACCGAGCTCGGCACGGTGTACCCGGTCGGGGTCACGATCGACGAGGTCGTCGCCGAGGCGGGGGAGAAGGGTCGGGTCACCTCGGCCGGCCTCATTCGCGAACTCGTGAGCGACGCGAAGATCGCCTACCAGAAGCGCGAGGAGCAGCTCGGTGAGGCCGCGATGCGCGAACTCGAGCGCCGCGTGGTGCTGCAGGTGCTCGACCGCCGCTGGCGCGACCACCTGTACGAGATGGACTACCTCAAGGACGGCATCGGCCTGCGCGCCATGGCGCAGCGCGATCCGCTGATCGAGTATCAGCGCGAGGGCTACGAGATGTTCCAGACGATGATGGGGCAGATCAAGGAGGAGTCGGTCGGCTTCCTCTTCAACCTCGAGGTCGAGGTGCGCCGCGCCGACGGTGAGCACACCGAGGTCGAGGCCAAGGGTCTCGTGGCCCCGTCGGTCGAGGCGCAGCGCCTGGAGTACACGGCGCCGTCCGAGGATGGCGAGGCCGAGGTGCGGAACGAACGCGGCCAGGTGCAGAAGGCCGCGACCGGTCGTGCGCGTCAGGCCGCGGCTCCCGTGGTGCCGCAGCGCGCCGCAGAGCCCGCTGCCCGTGGTGCGTTCGGGCAGAAGACCGACGCTCCTGCGGCGCCCGCATCCGCCCCCCAGAACCGCGCCGACCGCCGCGCCAAGAAGAAGTAGCCGCCCGCTCCTTCCGGGGCGTCCTCGACCGCGAGACGGGATCTTCGCGCCGAGACCGTGGGGTAACCCCACTGTCTCGGCGGCCAGATCCCGTCTCGCGGCCGGTGCGGTGCGTCTCGCGGGCTGTGCGGGGCGGCGGATGCGGGGGCCAGCGGTGGCCGATTGGCATGCCGGTGGCGGGACTATCCTGATCGGATGAGTTCGCTGCGCCACCTCGACCAGTCCGCCAAGCTGAAGAACGTCTTGTACGAGATCCGCGGCGAGGCCCTGGCCGAGGCCGATCGGCTCGAAGCCCGCGGACACACCATCCTCAAGCTGAACACCGGCAACCCGGCGACCTTTGGGTTCGAGGCGCCCTATCAGATCGTGCGCGACATGATCGCGGCGATCCCGTCGGCGCACGGGTACAGCGACAGCAAGGGCATTCTGTCTGCGCGTCGCGCGGTCGTCTACCGGTACGAGCAGGAGCCCGGGTTCCCGGCGTTCACGCCCGAGGACGTCTACCTCGGCAACGGCGTGTCCGAGCTCATCACGATGACGATGCAGGCCCTCCTCGACGAGGGCGACGAGGTGCTGATCCCCTCGCCCGACTATCCGCTCTGGACGGCGATGACGAGCCTCGGCGGGGGCACCCCGGTGCACTACGTCTGCGACGAGCAGAACGACTGGCAGCCCGACATCGAAGACATCCGATCCAAGGTGACGCCCAAGACCAAGGCGATCGTCGTCATCAACCCCAACAACCCGACCGGCGCGGTCTACAGCCGTGAGGTCCTGCAGCAGATCGCGCAGATCGCGCGGGAGAACTCGCTGCTGCTGCTCGCGGACGAGATCTACGACCGCATCCTCTTCGATGACGCGACGCACATCCCGCTCGCGACCCTCGCCCCCGATCTGCTGTGCCTGACGTTCAACGGTCTGTCCAAGACCTATCGCGTCGCCGGGTACCGCTCGGGCTGGCTCGTGATCACGGGACCGAAGTCGCACGCGCGCGGGTTCCTCGAGGGGATCAACCTGCTCGCGTCGACGCGCCTGTGTCCGAACGTCCCCGCGCAGCACGCCGTGCAGGCGGCGCTGTCGGGCGTGCAGTCGATCGATGCGCTCATCGGGCCGTCCGGCCGCCTCCACGAACAGCGCGATAGTGCGTGGGAGGGACTCGAAGCGATCCCGGGTGTGTCGTGTGTGAAGCCGCGCGGCGCCCTCTACGCGTTCCCCCGGCTCGACCCGGAGGTACATGAGATCCGCGACGACGCGAAGCTCGTGCACGACCTGCTGGTGGCGGAGCACATCCTGCTGGTGCCGGGCTCGGGGTTCAACTGGCCGACGCCCGACCACCTGCGGATCGTCACGCTCCCGGAGGCGCGCGTCATCTCCGAGGCGATCGAGCGGTTGGGGAACTTCCTGTCGTCGTACCGCCAGTAGACCGGCGGTCGGCGGCGCCGCGGGTGCGCCCGCGAAGGCTCGCGCTCCGAGGCGGACGGCGTCGCGCTTACAGCAGTGCGAGCGACGTCGCGCGCCAGCGGCGGTCGATGCCTTCGAGGCGGATGGCGATCGCCCGGGTGCGCGCGGGGCCGGCCACGATCGCGACAGCCTCGACGACGCCGTCCGCGGGCGCGGAGTGGTGGACGCTCAGAATCGTGTGCACCGGGCGGACGGCGGCGACGCCGCGGGCGCTCCGCGCGCGGGTCGCGAGGTTCACCCGAGTGAGCAGCGCACGGTAGGCGTCTTCCGTCAACCAGCGTCCGAACTGGTCGATGTCGCGGACCCCCGCGAGCGCTTCCAGCACACCGTTCGTGAGGTTGCGGACGAGCGGGACCGGGTCGGGAAGATCGGCGGCCGACGTCGGCTGCGGCGCGAAGAAATCGCCGGAGTACATCCGTCCGTCCGCACGGGAAGCGCGCTGCGCTTGCGTCGACGTGTGTGCCATGGTGAGCCTCACTGGGTGGGGGATCCTGAACGGGTTCAGTAGACCACGCACCTCAGAGCCGCCTCCAGGGCTCCGGCCTATTGTGGAAAACTTCTCATCCGGGCCACCGGATCGGTCTAATCTCACGGCGTGCGCTGGGATCGTTTCTTCGAAGACCTGCAGGACCAGTTCGACGCCGAGTGGGAGGCGGAGCGAGCGGTCCTGGACACCGAGGCCGAACGGCTGCGGCTGTCGCGTGTCGCGCTGCGCGAACGCCTCACCGAACTCGGTCGCGGCGCGGATGCGGACGCGCCCACCCTCGCCTGGGACCTGCTCGGCGATCTCTCGATCACGGCGCGTGTCAGCGTCGTGGGAGCGGACTGGGTCGGTGTCGAGACGGCGGGCGACCGCTCCGGCGTCATCCCGCTCGCGTCGATCGCCGCGATCGGGCTCGGTCATGCCGATCTCCTGCGCAGCGCGCGGCCGCGCGCGTCGGAGCGCGCGTCACTCACCGAACGGATGACCCTCGGGTTCGTGCTCCGCGATCTCGTGCGGCGCCGGACGCCCGTGACGGTGACGACGACCGGCGGACGCGCGCTGGCCGGAACCATCGACCGGGCCGGGGCCGATCACCTGGATCTCGCGCTTCACGATCCGGGGTCGCCGCGCCGGGCGGATGCGGTCAACGGGCACCGGCTCGTGCCGTTCAGCGCTGTGTCATGGGTGCGCGTCGACAACCTCGAGCGGCTCTGAGGGCCGCAGAGCTCCGCGCCGTTCCTCCGGGAGGATTCTCAGGTCGACGGGCGTCGTCAGTCCGGGTTGCGGACGCGGCCTCGGCCCCACAGCTCCGGAAAACTCGCGGTGCTCGACTGGCGCCACAACGCCATCCGCCGGGCCTCTTCGGCCTCGTCGTCGAGATACTCGGCGACGCTCGCTTCTTCGACGCGCCACTGACGCCCTGATCCGACGCGCAATCCGCGCAGCCGGCCGTCCATGATGAGAGCCACGACCTCGTCGACCGACACGGAAAGCGCCTCCGCGACGGACGCGGGGGGAAGAAGACGCCCCTCGGTCGGGGAGGAATCGGGCATGTGTTCATTATGGGACCACCCACCGACGCACCCGCCCGCGAAGAGCGGCTGTGGATAACATCCGACGCCGTACCCGCTCCTGGACGACCATGGACGCCATGACAGCTCAGGACCCGCCGCGGCAGCGACCGCGTGCCCTGTGGGCCGACGCCCGATTCGTGATCGGAGCGGCCCTCGTGATCGCCTCGATCGTCGGAGTCTGGCTCGTGGTCGCCGCCGCCCGCCAGACCACCCCGGTGTTCGCCGCCGCCCGGACCATCACCCCGGGGGAGGCCATCACGGCGGGTGATCTCCGAGTCGTCGACGTGGCTCTGGGCTCGCTCGAGGAGATCTATCTCGCGCCGACGCAGCTGACGCTCGACACGGTTGCCACCCGCACCATCCACGCCGGAGAACTCGTTCCGGCCGAAGCGCTCGGCGCGGCGGACGTCGCGGCGACGACAACGGTGGTGGTGCGCAGCGCGACGGAGGTGCCGGCATCCGTCGCGACCGGCGCGGTCGTCGAAGTGTGGTCCGCGCCGCTCGACGCGGAGGGGGTCCGTGAAGAACCTCGCATCCTCGTCGCGGACGCGACCGTGACGGAGGTCACCCGGGACGACTCAATGATGGGCGGTGGTGCGGCATCCGTCGAACTCGTCATCCCGCGCGAGGACGTCGCGGACGTGCTGGCGGCCATCTCCGGCGAGGCGTCGCTCTCGGTCGTGCCGAGTGTCGGAGGGGCCCCGTGACCCGCGTCGTCTTGGTCCTCGAGGAGGCCCTCGCCGCGGCGATCGCTCCCGAACTGGCGGCCGAGGGCGTTGCCGAGATCGCCCGTGTCGCACCCGAGCACGTGGCCGCGACGATCTCCTGCGCAGCGGCACCGGATGCGGCCGCTGCGGCAGCCTTCGACGGCGCGACCGCTGTCGTGCTGCCGGCGATTGCCGGCATCCTCACCTCGGATGCCGTGGCCTTCGCGGATCGCCAGGGCATCCGACTCGTTCCGGTCGGCGACGACAGCGCTGCCGCGCGTCTCGCCGCGGCGTTCGGGTTGGCGGCGCCCGTGCCGAGCGTGTGGAGCGCTCGCGACATCGCGCGTGCGGTGCTGGCCGCTCAGCCCCCGGCGCCCGAGCTCGCTCCGGCGCCCGCACCGCGGACGATCGCCGTGTGGGGGCCGCACGGGTCGCCGGGGCGGACGACGCTCGCGATCGCTCTGGCCACCGAACTCGCGCGCGGCGGGCGGCACGTCGCGCTCGTCGACGCCGACTCGCACGCACCGGCTGTCGCCATGACGCTGGGGCTTCCGGATGAGGGACCCGGCTTTCCGGTCGCGTGTCGTCAGGCCGAGCGCGGCACGCTCGACGACGTCGAACTCCATCGCATCAGCGTGCCGCTGGGCGGAGTGGACGTCGACGTGTTCGCCGGGATCAACCGGCCCTCGCGGTGGCCGGAGCTCAGTGCCGTGCGCGTCTCGCGAGCCCTGGCGGCGTGCGCCGGATGGGCCGATCACACGGTCGTCGACGTGGCCGCGAGTCTGGAGCAGGACGAGGAGATCGTCAGCGACATCGTCGACGGGCCGCGGCGGAACGCGGCGACTCTCGCCGCGGTCGCGTCCGCTGACCACATCGTGGCCGTGCTCTCGGCCGATCCGGTCGGCGTCGCGCGTTTCCTCCGCGCGTATCCCGATCTGCGAGCGCTCGCCGGCACGACGCCCGTGTCGGTCGTCGTGAACCGGCTCCGTGCGGGCACGGTGGGGGTGGACGCGCGGGGGCAGATCCGGCGCACGCTCGACCGTTACGCCGACATCCGCGACCTCTGGTTCGTGCCCGAAGATCGGCGGGGGATGGATGCGGCCATGCTCGCCGCGCGCCCGGTCGCCGAGGTCGCACCGCGCTCGACCCTCGTCGCCGCGGTCCGGCGCATGGTGGGCGCCGAGCTCCTGCCGCCCGCACCGGCATCCGCCGATCTCTCCCGACGTGCGCGGCGGCGTTCGGCACCCCGTCGGGCGCCGCGAGGGGCGCTGGTCGACGTCTAGGCTGGACGCGTGTCGACCCTCAGTGAACTCGTCTACGCGCACGGCTTCTCGGACCCCGCTGATGTGGAGTGGCTGCACCGCCTCGCCGGCGACGGCCAGTTGCTCGCCGACCTCGCGTCCGCCGACATCGTCGTGTGGGTGCCGACGGAGGACGAGTCCTTCGTCGCTGTCGCGCACGCGCGTCCGAGCGGCGCGGCGACCCTCTTCTACCGAGACATCGTCGGCGACCGGGTGCGCCCGCAGTGGCGGGCGCAGGTGCGGGACGCCTTCGTCTCGGGGCGCATCGTGGATTCCGCGTCGCCCGACTGGTTCGAGGAGACGCCGACCCGGGTGCGCGCCGTGCCCATCATGCGTGCCCGGTCCGACAAGGCCGTGAACGTCATCGCCGTGCTGACGCGGCACACGAACCTGGGGGAGGCGCGCACACCGTCGCGTCAGCAGATCACGTTCAACGACTGCGCCGACGACCTCTTCGGCATGATCGCCTCGGGAGAGTTCCCCGACCTCGCCGCCCCGACCGCCCCCCGCCGGGGAGCGCCGCGCGCGTCGGACGGCCTCATCCGCATCGACGTCAACGGTCTGGCGACCTTCGCGAGCCCGAACGCGCTGTCGGCGTTCAACCGGATGGGGTTCGATGACGAACTCGAGGGCGAACCGCTGATCGAGGTCATCACGCAGATCCTCCCGGCGAAGCGCCAGTTCGACGAGTCCCTGCCGGTGGTCGTCGCCGGTCGGGCGCCCTGGCGCACCGACATCGAAGCGCGCGGCGTCACCGTCTCGCTCCGCGCCATTCCGCTCCGCGACCACGGCACCCGGGTCGGTGCCATCGTCCTCTGCCGCGACGTGTCGGAACTGCGCCACCAGGAGCAGGAACTCATCACCAAGGACGCCACCATCCGGGAGATCCACCACCGGGTGAAGAACAACCTCCAGACCGTGGCGTCACTGCTCCGCATCCAGGCGCGTCGCACGCACTCCGACGAGGCGCGTGACGCGCTCACCCACGCGACCCGGCGCGTCTCGGCGATCGCCGTCGTGCACGACACGCTCTCCGAAGGTCTCATGCAGAGCGTGGACTTCGACGACGTCTTCTCGCGCGTGCTGAAGCTCGTCGCGGAGGTCGCCGCCGCTCCCAACACTCGCGCGATGACCCGCAAAACGGGCTCGTTCGGGCCGCTGCCGAGCGAGTACGCGACTCCGCTCGCGCTCGCACTGACCGAGCTCGTCACCAACGCCGTCGAGCACGGACTGGCCGGCCAGGAGGGCGAGGTTGAGATCGCCGCCGAACGCAGCGACGAGACGCTGTCGGTCAAGGTGCGCGACACCGGAGTCGGCCTGCCCGAGGGTCAGGTCGGACGCGGCCTCGGTACCCAGATCGTCCGCACCCTCATTCAGGGTGAGCTGGGAGGAACGATCGACTGGCACACCGTGATGGGCAGCGGAACCGAGGTCACGATCGAGATTCCGCTCCGCTACATCGGGCGCGCTCAGGTGTAACGCAGAAGCGGATGCGGGCACCCCGCATCCGCTTCTCGCGTGAGGTCAGGAAGCGCGGCGGGCGCGCGCGGCGCGGCGCTTGAGGGCGCGGCGCTCGTCTTCGGAGAGGCCGCCCCAGACTCCCGAGTCCTGCCCGGTTTCGAGGGCGTACTGGAGACACACTTCGGTGACGGTGCAGCGAGCGCAGACAGCCTTGGCCTTCTCGATCTGGTCCACAGCGGGTCCGGTGTTGCCGACCGGGAAAAAGAGTTCCGGGTCGACGGTAAGGCAGGCCGATTTGTCGCGCCAGTCCATGCGTGTTGCTCCTCAGACTTGGGAAGGAAGATTCGTGCGGTAACAGGGCGGAACTCGGGTCCGGTACCCTGTGTGGTGTGCGAGCAGAATGCTCGCCCCACGCCGCTGTGGGAGCACACGACGTGAGCAATCGTCGCACAGGGGTTGACCCTTTTCAAGGGTTCACCCCCTGTTTTGTTGGCATTCACCCAGTGGAAGCTCGTCGTGTTGACGTCCCCAACAACAGTGCGACCGGGAGAACCATGCGTTACGACCTGCTCAGTACCCTCACCGGGGGCCTTCTCATCCTGGAGGGCGCCGCGATCGCCGTGCTCGCGATCGCCCAGGGCGGCGCCATCATCGGGGGAGACACCAGCGCCCTCGAATCCGCGATCGCGCTCCTGGTCTTGACCGTGATCGGGGCCGCCGCTGTCGTCGCGTTCGGTGTGGCCACCATCCGCGGGCGCTCCTGGGGGCGCTCCGGCGGAATCGTCACCCAGCTCCTCATCCTCGCGGTCGCCGGCGGCGCCGCCACGGGAGTGTTCGCGCACCCGCTCCTCGGGCTCCAGCTCGCCATTCCCGCGATCATCACGCTGGTGCTGCTGTTCGCCGCCGTCCGTCAGGCCGGACGCGACGCGGGCACCGAACGCCCCTGACCGCCACCGGGCACCGTCCCGGCGCGCGACTCAGTCGATCGACAGCATCCGGCGCAGACGCGCGACGTGACCGGTCGCCTTCACGTTGTACTGCGCGTGCACGATCCGACCCTCGGGATCGATCACGAACGTGGAACGCCGGACGCCCTCGATGCGCTTGCCGTAGTTCATCTTCTCGCCCCACGCACCGTACGCATCGTGCACGGCGTGGTCCTCGTCCGCGAGGAGCGAGAACGTGAGACCGTCGCGCTCGCGGAACTCGCGAAGCTTCACCGGAGTATCGCGGGAGACACCCAGAACCGTGAACCCCGCCGCCTCGAGCGAGGAGAGGCTGTCGCGGAAATCGCACGCCTGCGTTGTGCAACCCGGCGTCATCGCCGCGGGATAGAAGTAGACGATGACCTGCCTGCCACGCAGATCGTGCAGCGACACGGTCTGACCGTCCTGGTCGGCGAGCGTGAAGTCGGGGGCGATGTCTCCGGGATGCAGCGTCGTCATATGTCCAGGGTACGGGGCGCTCGCTCGGTGCTGTGCTGTGCTGTGCTGTGCTGTGCTGTGCTGCGCTGCGCGTCGCGTCCGTTCCGGGCGCATGCCCCCGACCGCCTGCGGCGGTCTCCCGCCAGTCCCGATGCCAGCGCCCGGAACGGACGCGTCGCATCCGCTTCGCCCGCGTGCGACGGGCGCATGCCCCCGCCAGTCCCGATGCCCGCACTCGGAACGGATGCGTCGCGTCCGCGGGCGGGTGGGAGCGAGTCAGCGGGCGAACGTCGTGAGCAGGCGCTGCAACGAATCGAGACGGGCCGGAGCGCTCGGGCCCAGCCGACCCTCTGCGACGGCCTCGATGATCGCGCAATCCGGGGCGTCGGGCAGATGCGTGCACCCGCGCGGGCAGTCGGCTGCCGCCTCGGCCAGATCGGTGAACGCGCCGAGCACGTTCGCCGGGTCGACATGACCGAGTCCGAACGACCGCACGCCCGGGGTGTCGATCACCCATCCCGCCCCCGCCGGGCCGCGGTAGCGGTACGAGATCGTCGAACTCGACGTGTGCCGTCCGCGCCCGGTGACGTCGTTGACGTGCCCCGTCGCGCGCATCGCGCTGGGCACGAGGGCATTCACCAGCGTCGACTTGCCCACACCGGAGTGCCCGACGAACACGGTCGAATGCCCGACGAGCGCCACGCCGATCCGATCGACCGGCATCTCCGTCTGAGCGCTCGTGAAGACCTCGAGATCGAGCCCCGCGAAATGACCGAGGAACTCGGACGGATCGGCGAGGTCGGTCTTCGTGACGACGAGAAGCGGGCGGATGCGCGCATCCAACGCCGCGATCAGGTAGCGGTCGACCAGCCGCGCGCGCGGCTCGGGATCCGCAGCCGCGACGACCACCAGCATCTGGTCGGCGTTCGCGACGATGACCCGCTCCACCTGGTCGGTATCGTCGGCGCTGCGCCGCAGGAGCGTCGCCCGCGGCTCGATCCCCACCATCCGCGACAGCGTGCCCTCATCGCCCGACGTGTCTCCGACGACGCGCACCCGGTCTCCGGTGACGATCGGCTGCTTGCGGAGCTCCCGCGCGCGGGTCGCGGTGATCGCCCGCTCATCGGCTTCGTCTTCGTCGATGAGCACCGCGTACCGGCCGCGGTCGACCCCGAGAACGCGCGCGATCCGGGCATCCGCGTGCGCCGGTCGACGCTTCGTCCGCGGGCGGTTCGCCTTCGGGTTCGGTCGCGCCCGGAAGTCGGACTCGTCGAGTTCTTGCTCGTCGTCCTCGTCGTCGTCGCTCAGCCAGCTCACCCGGCGGCGTCCTCGTCGGCGAGCATCCGCCGCCAGAGCTCGGGGAACTCCGGCATCGTCTTCGCCGTCGTCCCGATGTCATCGACGTGGACGTCGGCCACCCGGAGACCGAGCAGTGCACCGGTCGTCGCGAGTCGGTGGTCGTGGTGCGCACGCCACAGCCCGCCGTGCATCGTCCGGGGGATCACCCGGATGCCGTCCGGCAGTTCCTCCGCCTCGCCACCGATCGCGCGCAGGTTGCTCACGAGCGCCGCGATGCGGTCGGTCTCATGTCCCCGGATGTGGCCGATGCCGGTGAAGGTCGAGGGGGCATCAGCCAACGCGGCGAGCCCGACGAGCGTCGGGGTGAGCTCTCCGACGGCCGACAGATCGAGATCGACGCCGTGGATCCGGTCACCCGCGGTGACGGTCAGCGCGCCGTGGCGGCGCACGCACCGCGCGCCGAAGGCGGCGAGAAGCTCGGGCAGCTGCGCGCCGGGCTGCGTCGACGTGCCCGGCCAGCCGAGCACGGAGACCTGGCCGCCCGTCACCAGCGCGGCCGCGAGGAACGGTGACGCGTTCGAAAGGTCGGGTTCGATCGCGACATCCTTCGCGCGGATCGGTCCTGGCGGCACGATCCACTGTCCGGGCGCGGGTCGCTCGACATGCACCCCGCGGTGCGTGAGCGACTCGACGGTCATGTCGATATGCGGAACGCTCGGCAGGCGCTCGCCGCGGTGGATCAACTGCATCCCGACATCGAACCGCGCAGCCGACAGCAGCAGCCCGGAGACGAACTGGCTCGACGCGCTCGCATCGATCGTGACCTCGCCACCGCGCACGTGACCGCGCCCGCGCACGGTGAAGGGCAGAGACCAGCTTCCGCCGTCGTCGATATCGACCCCCACTTCGCGCAGGGCTCGGATCATCTCGCCCATCGGGCGGTGCAGGGCGCTCTCGTGCGCCGTGATCGTCACGTCGCCGGTCGCGAATCCGGCGGCGGGCGTGACGAAGCGCATGACCGTGCCGGCCTGGCCGCAATCCACCGTTCCGCCGCCCGGGATGTGCGCGGGGGGCGTGACCCGGAGGTCGTCGCCGAAAGCGCTCGTCCCCTCCACCGGATCGACGGCGACACCGAGTCCACGGAGCGCTTCGATCATCCGCCGCGAGTCATCCGAGTGCAGCGGGGCGTGCAGCGTGCTCGGCCCGTCGGCGAGGGACGCGAGCACCAACTCGCGGTTCGTGAGGGACTTCGAGCCGGGCACGGCGACCGCCGCTTCGACGGGCGCAGCGGCGACCGGTGCCGCCCAGTGGCCGGCATCCTTCGATTCGGGGGAATAGCCTTTCGCGCTCATCGGTTCCACCCTACTGAACGGCTTGCAGACCGCGTGGGCCTGAGCCGAGAAGGGGGACCGGATGACGAGCGTGCTCGAGCGCCCCCGGAGCGCTACCGCCCCGGCCGTAGACTGGCTGGCGATGGATGACCAGGCACCCCCGGATCCGCGCGCGCAGTTCGAAGAACAGGCGTTGCCCTTCATGGACCAGCTTTACGCCGCGGGCATGCGCATGACGCGCAATCCCGCGGATGCGGCCGACCTCGTGCAAGAGACCTTCATGAAGGCCTACGCGTCGTGGGCGACCTTCACGCAGGGCACGAACCTCAAAGCGTGGCTCTACCGCATCCTCACGAACACGTACATCAACACGTACCGCAAGAAGCAGCGCGAGCCCTACCAGAGCGCCATCGACGACCTCGAGGACTGGCAGCTGGGCGGGGCCGAATCGACCACCGCGACCAGCTCGCGGTCGGCCGAGGCGGAAGCCATCGACCACATGCCGGCGTCCGTCGTGAAGGACGCCCTGCAGTCGATCCCCGAGGACTTCCGGCTGGCGGTGTACCTCGCAGACGTCGAGGGATTCGCCTACCAGGAGATCGCGGACATCATGAAGACACCCATCGGCACGGTCATGAGCCGTCTGCATCGCGGCAGACGGATGCTGCGTGACCTGCTGGCCGATTACGCGAAGGAACGGGGCATCACCCCGTCATCATCCAGGAGTGGGAAATGACCGATTGCGGCTGCGACCAAGCGCGACGCGACCTCGAAGAGTATCTGCGCAACGAGGTCTGCCACACCCAGCACACCGACATCACGGAGCACCTCGAGCACTGCGCCTCCTGCCGCGATGAAGCGCTCGTGGCGAGAACCCTCACCGAGGTTGTTGCGCGGGCATGCCGGGAGACCGCTCCCGAAGAACTGCGCGACACCGTGCTCACGCGCCTGCGTGACGTGCAGGCGACCCACCACTGATCCGCATCCCCTCTCTCGCGATCCTCAGCTGACTCATCGGCTATTGCTCGGTGCGGCGTCCCGGTCGGTGCCCGTCATCGATAAGGTGACGTCGGCGCACTGAGCACGCGGGAGGGCATGTGTCGACTGTCGATTCGTCGGGTGCGACCGGATGGCGCGCGACGCTCCGGATCATTCGGAGCTACCTGACCCGGCATCCGTCCGCGGTCATCATCGCCGGCGCGGTGCTTGTGTCGGCCGTCGTGACCGGCTCTCTCTGGGGCGAAGACGCCACATCCTGGGGCACGGGTCCCACGGCGCTGGCCAGTGGGAACTGGTGGACGCCCATCACGGCGCTGATCGTCCCGGACTCCACGATCGAGACCGTGCTGGCGGTCGTTCTGCTCCTCACCGTCTTCGCCTACGCGGAAACCCTGCTCGGTCACCTGCGGGTCGCCGTGCTCTTCGTGGCGACGGGCCTGGTCAGCGTCGCCGTCGCCACCGGTGTGCACGCGGCGCTCTGGAGCATCGTCGATCTTCGGCCGTGGGAGACGACCGACCCCGTGCTCGACCCATCGATCGGCATCTTCGGGGCGACGATGGCCGCATCCGCGTTCGCCTCGGCGCTGTGGCGACGCAGATTGAGAACCGTCGGCTTCGCGGTGCTCGTGATGTTCGCCTTCTACGCGGGCGACGCCGACTCCTGGTATCGGCTCGTCGCAGGGCTCGTCGGATTCGTCGTGGGCGTTCTCATGGCGGGTCGGCCCCGGTTGGAATGGCACCGCTCGTCCACCCGTGAAATCCGCTCGCTGATGGCCGCCCTCGTCGCCGTCACCGGCCTCGGTCCCGTCGCAGCCGTGATCGCGGGCGGCGGACGCGGCCCGTTCTCCCTCGTCGCCTCGTCGTTCGTGGAGTACGACCAGCACCTCGTCGACCGGTGCGTGGCCGTGTACTCCCGCGGGTGCGATCATCAATTCGCGCTCCTCGTCACCCGCGGTGCGGGCCCCGTGATCCTCGCGCTCGTGCCGCTCGCGCTGCTGATCGTCGCGGCGATCGGGATCCGACGCGGACGCCGCGCCGGGGCGCTGCTGGCGGTCGTCGTGCAGGTTCTGCTGGCCGCGGTCGCGATCTACTCCTGGGCCAGCGGAGAGCTGTCGATCGATTCCTGGGCCGACGGTACCGGGCTCGAGTACGTCCTGTGGGCCGCGGCATCCATCGGCGTGCCACTCGTGACCGCCGGCACCATCATCCTGCTGCGGCGCCGCTTCTCGGTGCGGGCCACTCCCGCCGCCGCGCACACTTTCGTCGTGACCGCCGTTCTGGCGTTCGTCCTCTGCGTCACGGTGTTCATGGGGAGCGAGTGGCTCCTGCGACGCTCGTTCGACGTGGCGCCATCCGTGCTCGACCTGCTCACCGAGGCGCTCCGCCGCTTCATCCCGCCCGCGTTCCTGCAGGGCGTCGGCCAACCTCCGTACCCGCGGCAGGGTCCGGCGCTGTGGGTGTACCAATGGGTCGGCGTCGTGTTCTGGGCGATCATCATCGTGGCGCTGCTCCGCCTCTCGCGGAGCGTGCGCGGTCCCGTGAACGACGACGGACGCCTCTACCGCGACCTGCTGCGCCGGGGCGGCGGCACGCTCGGCTTCCTCGGAACCTGGCGGGGCACGAGCTACTGGTACAGCCCGGATCGGTCATCCGCCGTCGCGTTCCGGCTCGTCGGTGATGTCGCCCTCGCGCTCGGCGACCCGCTGACGCCTCCCGGCGGCGAGGACCGCGCCATCCGCGGATTCATCGATCACTGCACGGATGCGGGCTGGGTTCCGGTGTTCTACAGCATCCACGATGCGCAACTTCCCGTGTTCGACCGGATCGGTTGGCAGTACGTCTCGGTGGGGGAGGAGACCGTCATGGTGGTCTCCGAAGTCACCCTGACCGGCAAGCAGTGGCAGAAGGTACGTCAGCCGATGACCCGGGCGGAGCGCGAGGGCATCACGGCGGTGTGGACCCGTTGGGCCGACCTCACCGCCTCCCAGCGCGCGCAGGTGCGCGAGATCGACGAGCAGTGGGTGGCCGACAAGGCCCTGCCGGAGATGGGATTCACCCTCGGTTCGCTCGATGAGGTGACCGACCCGGACGTGGCGCTGCTGTTGGCCGTGGATGCGGAGGAACGCGTGCAGGTCGTCACGAGCTGGATGCCGTCGTGGCGCGATGGCGCGCTGACCGGATGGACGCTCGACTTCATGCGACGCCGCGCGGACGGACCCAACGGCCTCATGGAGTTCGTCATCGCACGCGCGGCCCAGCGCGCCGCGGCGGACGGCATCGAGGAGGTGAGCCTGTCGGGTGCCCCCATGGCCGTGAAGCCCGACGCCGAGGTCTCCGGCGACCCGACGACGCTCCGCGGGGTCTTGAGCTGGCTGGCGGAAACGCTCGAACCCGCCTACGGCTTCGCCTCGCTGTTCCGGTTCAAGCGGAAGTTCCACCCGCACTACCGCACGATCTGGCTCGCCTACGGGGATCCGGTCGACCTGCCGAAGATCGGCATCGCCATCGGGCGCGCTTATCTTCCCGACGCGACGCCGGCCGACGTGCTGACGCTGCTCCGTTCCGCCCGAGGAGGCGACCGATGACCCGGTGGATGCTGAGCCTCGAGCTGATCGACAGCCCGCTCGTGTGGGTGTTCGCCGCCCTCACCGTCGTCGTCGCGCTCGTCATCGTCGCGGCGCGTCCGCGGCGCGTGCGCCGGCTCCTCATCACGTTCGCGGCGGCGACGGTCGCCGCCTACGCCGCAGCCCATGTGCTGGCGGGGTGGGGGATCTTCGACGGCGCGCTGCCCGTGCATGCCGCCCTGTGGGCGGCGGCGGGCACCGGATTCATCGTGATCGGGTTCTTCGCGCTCTTCCTCCGGCCCTGGTGGCGCCGTGCGCTCGGCATCCTCCTGGTGATTCTGGCCGCCACCACGGCCGGTCTCGGCGTCAACGCGTCGTACGGGCTCACCCACAATCTGGCCGCCATCCTCGGAGTGCAAGCCCTCGACAGCGCCCCGCTGCCGAATGCGGGCGCCGCGTCGACGGACCCATCGACGCTGTACGAGACGTGGACACCGCCGGCCGGAATGCCCGCGCAGGGCCGGGTGAGCGCACTGTCCGGCGACCAGCGGATCCCATCCACCGGCTTCTCGGCACGGGATGCGGCCGTGTATCTTCCGCCCGCGGCGCTCGTGGCCGACCCGCCCCAGCTGCCGCTGATCGTCTTCATGATGGGCCAACCCGGCTCTCCCGACCCGACGGCGCTCGCCGCGGCCCTCGACGCCTTTGCGGCCGCGCACAACGGTCTCGCCCCCATCGCGATCGTGGCCGACCAGCTCGGCTCCGTGAACGCCGACCCGGCGTGCGCCGACTCCAAGACCTACGGAACCGTGTCGACCTACATCAACCAGGATGTGCTCGACTACGCGACCCGGACGCTGAACATCGTGGACGACCCGGCGTACCGGGTCATCGGCGGCTACTCCAACGGTGGGTCCTGCGCTTTCACGTACGGGGCGCAGCATCCGGAACTGTGGGGAAACGTCATGGACATCTCGGGGAACGAGTACCCCGGATCCGAACACATCGACCAGACCATCGCCGACGCGTTCGGCGGCGACAGCGCGGCGTTCACGGCGGCGAAGCCGGCGGCGCAGCTCGCCGCGCACCCCGGTGCGTACGACGGTCACGTGGCGGTCTTCACCCACGGCGACCAGGACGCCACCTTCGGCCCGGGGCAGGTGAGCAACGCGGCGCTGGCGCAGCAAGCGGGATTCACGGTCTACGCCGAGACCATCGCCGGGGAGGGGCACGTCGGTGCGGCGCTCTCCAAGGGGCTCACCTCGGCGATCGAGGCGCTCGGCCCCCGGCTCGGACTCGCCGCCCCGACCGGCTGAGACGGAAACGACGATGCCCCGGAGGCCGCAGCATCCGGGGCATCGTCATTCCGCGGTGATCAGAGGGTCAGCGCCTTCGCGAGCAGGGCCGCCTGCTCGATCTGGTGGACCTTCGCCGACCCGGCCGCCGGGGATGCGGATGCAGCACGCGAGAGCACGCGCATCGAGGGGCGGTGGAGGTGCGGCACGACCTCGAGCGCGATGAAGGGCCATGCGCCCTGGTTCTCGGGCTCTTCCTGGACCCACACCAGTTCGGCGTTCGGGTAGCTGTCGATGATCGCGTTCAACTCCTCGATCGGAGCGGGGTAATACTGCTCCACCCGAACGAGCGCGATCTCCGGCTTCGGGTTCTTCTCGAGGTCGGCGCGGAGGTCCCAGTGCACCTTGCCCGCGTGCAGCAGAACCCGCGTGACCGCGTTCTTGTCGAGTCCGCGATTGTCATCGAGCACCGGTTCGAAGCGGCCCTGCGTGAAGTCCTCGACTGGGCTCGTCGCGTCCCGCAGCCGCAGCATCGCCTTGGGTGTGAAGACGACGAGGGGCTTCCGGGGCTTCGAATACGCCTGCCGACGCAGCAGGTGGAAGTACGACGCGGGCGTCGACGGACGCGCGACGACCATGTTGTCTTGCGCGCACATCTGCAGGAAGCGCTCGATGCGCGCGGACGAGTGGTCGGGACCGGCGCCCTCGTAGCCGTGCGGCAGGAGGAGCACGACCGACGACTGCTGGCCCCACTTCTGATCGGCCGACGTCAGGTAGGTGTCGATCACGGTCTGCGCGCCGTTGGCGAAGTCACCGAACTGGGCCTCCCACAGCACGAGCGCGTCGGGCCGTTCGACCGAGTAGCCGTACTCGAAGCCGACGGCCGCATACTCGCTCAGCAGCGAGTCGTATACGAAGAACCGGCCCTGGTTGTCCGCGATGTTCACGAGCGGCAGCCACTCCTGGCCGTTGGCGCGGTCGTGCAGCACGGCGTGACGCTGCACGAATGTGCCGCGACGGGAATCCTGTCCGGCGAGGCGCACCGGCGTGCCCTCGAGAACGAGCGAACCGAACGCGAGCAACTCACCGAACGCCCAGTCGATTCCGCCCGAACGGCTCATCGTGTGGCGCTTGTCGAGCAGCTGCTGCAGCTTGGCGTGCACCGTGAAGCCGTCGGGCTTGTTGATGAACGCGTCGCCGATCAGGTGCACGACCTCCGTCGACACGCCCGTGGATTCGGGCTCTCCGACGGCGGGTTCCGGCTCGACGGTGTCGCTCACGACCTGGTGCGTACCGGTCTCGGCGGCGTGCGTCTCCGCGAAAGCCACCTCGAGACGGTCCTGGAAGTCGCGCTTCGCCTGCTCGTATTCCTCTTCGGTAATATCACCGCGGCCGACGAGCGCCTCGGTGTACAGGCGGCGCACGGAACGCTTCGCCTCCACGAGGTTCGTCATGAGGGGCTGGGTCATCGACGGGTCGTCGCCCTCGTTGTGACCGCGGCGGCGGTAGCAGACGAGGTCGACCACGATGTCGCGGTGGAACTCCTGGCGGTAACGGAATGCGAGCTCCGCCGCACGAACCACAGCCTCGGGGTCGTCGCCGTTCACGTGCAGAATCGGTGCCTGGATGGTCTTGGCCACATCCGTCGCGTACACCGACGAGCGACCGTCGATCGGCAGGGTGGTGAAGCCCAGCTGGTTGTTGATGACGACGTGGATCGTGCCACCCGTGCGGTAACCGCGCAGCTGCGACATCTGGAGCGTCTCGACGACGATTCCCTGGCCGGCGAACGCGGCGTCGCCGTGGACGAGGATCGGCAGCCACGAGAACGTGCCGATCGGCTTGCGGTCCTGCTTCGCGCGGACGATTCCCTCGAGCACGCCGTCGACGGTCTCCAGGTGCGACGGGTTCGCGGCCAGCACGACCGGCAGCTCCTCGTCACGGTCGGAGATGAAGGTGCCCTCGGTGCCGAGGTGGTACTTCACATCGCCCGAGCCGCGCTTGTTGCCCGGCAGGCTCGTGCCCTCGAACTCGCGGAACACCTGGCCGTACGTCTTGCCGGCGATGTTCGTCAGCACGTTCAGGCGACCGCGGTGGGCCATTCCGATGGCCGCGCCGTCGAGTCCGGCGGTGGCGGCCCCCTGCAGGATCTCGTCGAGGAGCGGGATGACGGACTCGCCGCCCTCGAGGCTGAAGCGCTTCTGACCGACGTACTTGGTCTGCAGGAAGGTCTCGAACGCCTCGGCCTCGTTCAGCTTCGACAGGATGCGCAGCTGCTCGTCGTGACCGGGCTTCTGGTACTTGACCTCGACGTTGTCCTGGAACCACTTGCGCTGCACCGGATCTTGAATGTGCATGTACTCGATGCCGGTCGTGCGGCAGTACGAGTCGCGCAGAACGCCCAGGATGTCGCGGAGCTTCATCAGCCGCTTGCCGCCGAAGCCGCCGACGACGAACTCGCGATCGAGGTCCCAGAACGTCAGGCCGTGGTTCTCGATCTCGAGGTCGGGGTGCGTGCGCTGCATGTACTCGAGCGGGTCGATGTCGGCCATCAGGTGGCCGCGCACGCGGAACGAGTTGATGAGCTCCTGCACGCGCGCGCCCTTGTCGACGCGCTCGGCGAGGTCGACGTTGATGTCGCGCGCCCAGTGGATGGGCGCGTACGGGATGCGGAGGTCGGCGAAGATGTCTTCGTAGAACCCGCGCTGCCCGATCAGCAGCTCGTGCACCTTCTTGAGGAACTCGCCCGAACCGGCGCCCTGGATGACGCGGTGGTCGTAGGTGCTGGTGAGCGTGATCGTCTTGCCGATGCCGAGCTCGGTGAGCGTCTTGTCGCTCGAACCCTGGAACTCGGCGGGGTACTCGAGGGCACCCGCGCCGACGATGCATCCCTGCCCCTTCATCAGACGGGGCACCGAGTGCACCGTTCCGATTCCGCCGGGGTTCGTCAGCGAGAGCGTCGTGCCCTGGAAGTCGGCGGCCGTGAGCTTGTTGGCGCGTGCGCGCTTGACGAGATCCTCGTAGGAGGTGAGGAAGTCGTGGAACGTCAGGGACTCGGCGCGCTTGATGCTGGGCACCATGAGCGAGCGGGTGCCATCGGGCTTGGGCAGGTCGATCGCGATGCCGAGGTTGATGTGCGCGGGCGCCACGACCGACGGCTTGCCGTCGACCTCGGCGTAGAACACGTTCTGGCTCGGGAACTCCTTGAGCGCCTGGATCAGCGCCCAGCCGATCAGGTGCGTGAAGCTCACCTTGCCGCCGCGGGTGCGGGCCATGTGGTTGTTGATGACGATGCGGTTGTCGATCATCAGCTTCGCCGGCACGGTGCGGACGCTGGTCGCGGTCGGGACCGTCAGCGACTGGTCCATGTTCGCCGCGAGGGTCTTGGTCATGCCGCGCAGAGGCGTGACCGTGTCTTCTTCGACGGCGGCCGTCGGGTTCGAGGGCTGCGCGCTCGGCGCCTGCGCGGGAATCGGCTGCCGCGCGGCCGGCTTCGCCGTCGTGCGCGCCACCGGCTGAGCCCCGATCACCGGGATCGGCGCCGTGATCGGATGAGGTTCCGTGCCGGTCGGCGCGGGCGCCGCGCTGGGTGTCAGCGGAGCGGCGGCCTCTGCCGTGAGATCCGCCGGGGTGTAGGCCTCGAGAACCGGCCACCATGACTTGTCGACAGAGTTCCTGTCGACCTTGAACTGCTCGTAGAGCTCTTCGACGAGCCATTCGTTGGCCCCGAACTCTCCCTCGTTCGATACTCCGACGCCTGTCACCTGGCTCGACACTCTCGATCGCCCGCTTTCGTGAGATTCAGTGGTCGTGCGGGGCCACCGTCGGCCCACACGCACGCTTACCCAGGGTAGCCCAGTCTGGCCGCGCCGAGTCCGGCGACCCGCATCCGTGGTATCACCTCCGCCGCCGGTCCGCGGCCGGGGCGAGAGGTCTAACGTTGGGATACATGGAGTTCTACGGCGACGACCCCGAACTGGACCTGACCTACTCGGACGTGTTCCTCATTCCGCGGCGATCCGCCGTCACCAGCAGGCTCGACGTCGACCTCTCGCCCGGAGACGGCACGACGGCGCGCATCCCGCTCGTATCGGCGAACATGAACTCGGTCACCGGCCCGCGGCTCGCGGCGACCCTCGCCCGACGCGGCGGACTCGGCGTGCTGCCCCAGGACATGCCCCTGCAGGAGCTCGATGCTGCCATCCGGTGGGTCAAGCGGCAGCCGGTGCGCTGGGACACGCCTCTGGTGCTGCCCCCGCAGACGACCGTCAGCGACGCGTCCCGGATGCTGCCCGCCACCCCCGGGCACGGGATCGTCGTCGCCGACGCTCCCGCTGAGGGGCTCTCGATCGACGACATCGCCGGGGTGGTGCCCGCCTCCCGGCTCGCCACCGCGCTGCCGGATGCGACCCTCGGCGATCTCGTTCGCGGCCGCCCCGTCGCGATCGACGCGGACGACGTCGCGGACGCGCGCGCCGCGTTCGATCTGCTCGTCGCGGCGGATGCGGAAACCGTGTGCGTGCTGCACCACGGGCACCTCGTCGGCACGCTCTCGCAGCGGAGCGCCCTGCGCTCGACGCTGTACCGACCCGCCGTCGACGCGAACGGTCGACTGATCGTGGCCGCCGCCATCGGCATCAACGGCGACGTTGCCAGCAAGGCGCGCGCGCTCGCGGCCGCCGGAGTCGACGTGCTCGTGCTCGACACCGCGCACGGCCACCAGGAGGGGATGCTGCACGCCCTCCGGGCCGTGTCGGCGCTCCAGCTCGGACTCCCCATCGCCGCTGGCAACATCGTGACCGGTGACGGCGTCCGCGATCTCGTCGACGCCGGCGCCTCGATCCTGAAGGTCGGCGTGGGGCCGGGCGCGATGTGCACGACGCGGATGATGACCGCGGTCGGGCGCCCCCAGTTCTCCGCGGTCCTCGAGACGGCCGCGGCGGCGCGCGAGTTCGGCGCGCACGTGTGGGCGGACGGCGGAGTGCGCTACCCCCGCGACGTCGCGCTGGCGCTGGCCGCGGGCGCCGCATCCGTCATGGTCGGCTCGTGGTTCGCCGGCACGATCGAGGCGCCCGGCGAGCTTTTCGCGGATGCCCAGGGCCGGGTCTACAAGGAATCGTGGGGGATGGCGTCCACGAAGGCCGTGCAGGCGCGGTTCGGCCGGCTCGACGCCTACGAGCGCGCTCGGAAGGAGCTGTTCGCCGAGGGGATCTCGTCGTCGAAGATCTACCTCGATCCGCTGCGCCCGGGCCTCGAGGATCTGCTCGACATGATCACCTCCGGCGTGCGCTCGTCGTTCACCTACGCCGGCGCGTCGACGGTCGCCGAGTTCCACGACCGCGCCCTCGTCGGCCTGCAGTCCGCATCCGGCTACGAAGAGGGCAAGGCGCTCCCCGTCAGCTGGTGACCCGCGCGGCGCGGCGCCCCGCGCTGAGCCCGTCCGCCGGTCGCGGTTCGCCCGTGCTGAATCGCTCTGCGCGCTACTTTCCTGCACTCGCGCCTCCGATCTGTGGCGCGACAGCAGGAAAGTAGCGCGCCGACCAGGGGGCACCCGTGGCGGGGGACCCGAGCGGCGCGTGCTCGTGCCCGAAGGGAGCGTCGGGCGGGCGATCCTGTCCTCCACGGGGGGATGCGGACCCGGATTTGTCCACGGATGGGGCGCAGAGCCCGCGGAAGGGGCGATCACGAGGCCAGCCTGACTCCATGCAACCGCCCGCGCCGCCCGACATCGAGGTCTATCGCCGCAAAGATCGCGACGGGATGCCGGTCAATGATCGGCGGCTCCGCGCGCACGTGGAGGCGGGCCTCGTCCACCGGGTGTACCCCGGATCGTTCGTCTCCGCCGACGCATGGAACGGGCTTCGCGCACGCGAGCGTCACCACATCCTGGTCATAGAGGCGGCGGAGCACGCTCGTGGACCGCTCGTGATCACCCACGACTCGGCTGCGGCGGTCTGGGGGATGGAACGGCTGGGCACCTGGCCGGAGCGCGTGGACACCCGGATCGACCGCCGGACGGGAGGCCGCTCGACCGGCCTCATTCGCCGAAGAGCGTGGGGGACGAACGGCATCGACCTCGTGCCGTGGGGGTCGCACTGGATCACCTCGCCCGCGCAGACCGCGCTCGATCTCGCGGCGGACTCCTCGTTCACCTCGGGCGTCGTGGCGCTCGACCAAGCGCTGTGGGGCCGCCGCGAAGGAGATCCGCTCGTGCAGGTGCCCGATCTGCGAGCGGCGGCGGAGCACGCCGACGTCGGACGCGGCGTCGCCCGAATGCGGATGGCGCTGGAGTTCGTCACCCCGATGTCGGATTCGGTCCGCGAGTCACAGAGCCGGGTGGCGATCCACCGCCTCGGCTTCCCCGCGCCGATTCTGCAGCAGCGGTTCTTGTTGGGCGGGGGACGGGTCGCCTACACGGACTTCTTCTTCGAGGCGCACGCGCACGTGGGCGAGTTCGACGGCGTCGGCAAGTACGTCGATGCCGCGCTTCTGCGGGGCCGCACACCTCAACAGGCGTTGCTCGCGGAGAAGGATCGCGAAGACGCGCTGCGCCGCCGCATCCGCGGTCTATCGCGATGGCGGACGCCCGAGCTGCAGGACGTCCGGCTTCTCTACGACATCCTCTCCGGCGCGGGCTTGCCGACGTCGTCGCCGCGGCCCCGCTCCCGACTGCAATTCGTCTGACTCGTTCGGTGCTCGCTCGTCCCCGCGTCACATTTGCCCTCTCGCTGTTCATCGCGCGCCATCTTCCTGCTCCCGCGCCACAGATCGGAGGCGCGCGAGCAGGAAACTAGCGCGCCGGGCAGCGGAGTAGCACGGCTGGCGGAGCGGATGCGGAACGGCGGGGCGGTAGAGCGTGCGGGGTGATGCGGAGCGGCGGGACGGATGCGGGGGAGCCCGGGTCCGGAGGGTGCAGTCTTCGGTAAAGTGGTCCGCACGATGGACGACCCTCCCAGTTGCAGACCCTCGCCCCACCGACCCCCCTCCCGCACGGGAGGTGATGCGTGATGGATTACGTCATGTTGGGCGTGGGGCTCCTGCTCACCGTGGGTACGGGCTTGTTCGTTGCGAGCGAGTTCGCCCTCGTCAATCTTGATCGCGCCGACCTCGAGTCGCGGCGCGACGCCGGCGAGACCCGGCTGGCGATGACGATCGGCGCGTTGCGGATGACGTCGACGCACCTCTCGAGCGCGCAGCTCGGCATCACCCTGACCACGCTGCTCACCGGTTACACGATGGAACCGGCGATCTCGAACCTGTTGCGCCCGGTGCTCAGCGGATGGGGGATCGCGGAGGGCATCGTCGTCGGCGTCTCCTCGGTGATCGGCATAACGATCGCGACGGTGTTCTCGATGATCATCGGCGAGCTCGTCCCCAAGAACTTCGCGCTCGCGATCCCGCGGCAGACGGCGATTCTGGTCATGCCCTTCCAAGTCGCGTTCACCACGGTCTTCCGCCCGGCGGTGGCTCTGCTCAACGGCAGCGCGAACGGCATCCTGCGCTCCGTCGGCATCGAGCCGAAAGAAGAACTGTCCGGCGCCCGCACCGCCGAAGAACTCTCGAGCCTCGTCCGCCGTTCCGCGAGCGCGGGCGTGCTCGAGAAGGACACCGCGTCGCTTCTCGACCGCACCCTGACATTCGCTCGACTGAGCGCCGACGACGTGATGACGCCGCGTCCGCGCGTTCACGCCGTCGCCGCATCCGATTCCGCGGATGACGTCATCCAGCTGGCGCGCTCGACGGGACACAGCCGCTTCCCGGTCTACGACGAATCCATGGACGACATCGTCGGCATCGTGCACCTCAAGGCCGCCGTCGCCGTGCCCCGCGATCGGCGCGGAGACGTGCCCGCCGCGGCCCTCGCGAGCGAGGCGCTGCGCGTTCCCGAGACCGTCCACCTCGACGTGCTCGTCGCGGAGCTCCGCGCCCGCGGCTATCAGATGGCCATCGTCGTCGACGAGTACGGCGGCACCGCCGGCGTCGTCACGCTGGAGGACCTGGTCGAGGAGATCGTCGGCGAGGTGCTCGATGAGCACGACCGGCGGCGTGCGGAGATCGTCCGCGGTGCCGATTCGGTGACGTTCTCGGCCGCGCTCCGTCCCGACGAACTGAGCGACCGCGCCGGCGTCCGCGTGCCCGAGGGCGACGTCTACGACACGGTCGGCGGATTCTTGATGAGCGAACTGGAACGGATCCCCCGAGTGGGCGACGAAGTGGAGATCGAGGACGGCACGCTGGCGGTGGCCCGCATGGACGGACGACGCGTCGACCGGGTGAAGTTCACCCCGCGATCGATGCCCGGTGACACACCCGACCACGTCGCACGTGAGGCCCGAGGGGGTGAGTCCCGATGAGCGATTGGGTGGGAATCGTCTGGCTCGTGGTGCTGCTCGTCTTCAACGCCTTCTTCGTCGGCGCCGAGTTCGCGGTCATCTCCGCGCGCCGATCGCAGATCGAACCCCTCGCCGAGAAGGGATCGCGCGCGGCGAAGACGGCGCTGTGGGCGATGGAGCACGCCACGCTCATGCTGGCCACGTGCCAGCTCGGCATCACGATCTGCTCGCTGCTGATCCTGAACGTCTCCGAGCCCGCCATCCACCATCTGCTCGCGGTTCCGCTCGAGCTGACCGGATGGAGCGAGGGGGTCGTCGACATCGTCGCCTTCGCCTTCGCGCTGGTGCTCGTGTCGTACCTGCACGTGGTGTTCGGAGAGATGGTGCCGAAGAACCTCGCGTTCTCGGTGCCGGATCGCGCGGTGCTGATGCTGGCGCCGCCGCTCGTGTGGGTCTCGAAGGTGTTCCGCCCGATCATCGTCTCGCTCAACTGGACCGCGAATCACATCGTGCGCCTGTTCCGGGTGGAGCCGAAGGATGAGGCGGCCTCGACCTTCACGCTCGAGGAGGTCGCGACGATCGTCAACCAGTCGCGGATCGAGGGCGTGCTCGATGATTCCGCGGGCGCCGTTGCGGCGGTCGTGGAGTTCACCGACAAGAAGGCGAAGGATGCGGCCGTGCCGCTCGCCGAGCTCGTCACCCTGCCGCAGCACACCACGGCGGCGGAGATCGAACGCGCCGTCGCCCGCCACGGGTTCTCGCGCTACGTGATCGTGGACGACGCGGGCGTGCCCGTCGGATACGTGCACCTGAAGGACGTGCTGCGGGTGACCGAGGACCCGGCGGACCCGCGCCCGGACCGGGTGATCCCCGCCAAGCGGATCCATCAGATGGTGCCGCTGCAGGAGACGACCGATCTGGAGGACGCGCTGGCGCTCATGCGCCGCGCCGGCCGCCACCTCGCGCAGGTGCGGGACGCCACCGGGCGCACGACCGCGGTGCTGTTCCTCGAGGACATCATCGAGGAACTGATCGGAGAGGTGCAGGACGCGACCCGCCGCGCCCGCTGAGCAGCATCCGTCTCCCGCCTTTCGACCGCGAGACGGGATCGGGGCGCCGAGACAGCGGGGTTACCCCACTGTCTCGGCGCGAAGATCCCGTCTCGCGGACCCGACCGGGCCCGACCGGACCGGACCGGTAGCGGGAGCGAGCCGGGATGCGGCGGCGGGCGGCGGGATGCGGTCAGTGGCGGCGGGCGGCCCGCTCATACTGGGGCGGCCACGGGGCCGACACGCCGAGCTCGCCGGCGGCACGGAGAGCGAAGTGGGGGTCGCGGAGCCACTCGCGCGCGGCCATGACCGCATCCGCATCGCCGTCGACCAGCACTTGCTCGGCCTGTGCCCCCGAATCGATCAGCCCGATCGCGCTGACGGGCAGGCCCGCCTCGTGCAGGCGCCGCGCCAGCGGCACCTGGTAGCCGGGGCCGGCCGAGATCTGCTGGTGGGCGACGAGGCCGCCAGAGGAGATGTCGAAGAAGTCGGCACCGTGCTCCGCGGCCCACTGCGCGACCTGCACGGTCTCCTCGATCGTCCATCCGCCCTCGGCCCAGTCCGTGCCGGAGAAGCGCACGAACAGCGCAGCCTCGGGCGCTTCTCGGCGGACGGCGTCGACCACGCGCAGCAGGAGGTGCGCGCGTCCCGACAACGGACCGCCGTACTCGTCGGTGCGCGTGTTGGCGAGGGGTGAGAGGAACTGGTGCAGCAGGTATCCGTGGGCGGCGTGCACCTCGAGGACGACGAAACCGGCCTCGACCGTTCGGCGCGCCGCCGCGCCGAAGTCGGCGACGACCTGGTCGATCTCGAACGCCGTGAGCTCCCGCGGCACGGCGTAGCCCTCGTACGCGATCGCGGACGGGGCTACGGGTTCCCAGCCCCCGTCGGCGGGCGGCACGGTCCCGTGGTGTCCGGAGAACGGCGACCAGGTCGACCCCTTGCGCCCCGCGTGCGCGAGCTGGATGCCGGCGACCGCGCCGCGGCTGTGGATGGCGGCGACGATCGGCTTCCACGCATCCCGCTGCTCGTCGTTCCAGATGCCGGTGTCCTCGGGCGAGATGCGCCCCACGGGAGACACGGCCGTCGCCTCGCTGATCACGAGACCCGCCCCGCCGCTCGCGAACTGGGCGAGGTGCACGTGGTGCCACTCGCCGGGCATCCCGTTCTGGGCGCTGTACTGGCACATCGGTGCCACCCACAGACGATTGCGCATGTGCGCGGAACAGATGGTCAGCGCAGAGAACAGCTGGGACAACGGGGCTCCTCGAGGTTCGCGGATAGGGTGACGCCATGGTGGTGACGGAGTGGAACGCGGCCTGCACGCGACGGTCGTTGCGTGAGCCAACGGCCGCCGATGACAAGTATTCCCGCGGCGTCGTCGGGATGCGCACGGGTTCGGAGGCGTATCCGGGCGCCGCGCTCCTCGGCGTCGAGGCGGCGTGGCGAACCGGCACGGGCATGGTGCGCTACATCGGCCCCCCGCGCCCGACGGCGCTCGTGCTGTCCCGCCGCCCCGAAACCGTCACCTCGTCGGGCCGCGTGCAGGCGTGGGTCATCGGATCGGGAACGGATGCGGCCAGCCGCTCGGCGCTCGAGACGTCGGCACTCGTCCGCATCCTGTCGGGCACGGTGCCGGTCGTCGTCGACGCCGGGGCCCTCGATCTCGCCGCGGATGCGACCGCGCCGGTCATCGTCACGCCGCACGCGCGCGAGTTCGACCGGCTGCGGGCCGTCCTCGGACTCCCGGCGCTCCGCCCGGACGCGGACGACGCGGAACGCACGGATGCCGCCCGTGACACGGCCACGGCCCTGGGCGGTGTGGTGCTGCTGAAGGGATCGGCGACCCTCGTCGCCGATCCGGGCGGCGACGTGCGGATCGTGCGCGCGGGCACACCGTGGCTCGCGACGGCCGGCACGGGAGACGTGCTCGGCGGAGTGCTCGGCGCGGTGATCGCCGGCGGGGTCGCACGCGACGAGTCGGGTGATCCGGGGCGCTGGCTCGCGGATGCGGTCGCCTCGGCGAGCTGGCTGCACGGCCGCGCCGGAAACGCCGCCGCGGAACGCCTCGGCGGGTCGGGCGGTCCGATCACGGCCCTCGACGTCGCAGAAGCGCTCCCGGGCGTGGTCGGCGCCCTGCTCGCGTCAGCATCCGACTGACTCGCCCGCGCCGCGTCGTCCACCGGACCGGCCACGCGAGCCCCGCTCGCGCACGTCGAGTCCGCCGCGGGAGGCGTTCGCGTCCGGGGGCGCAGGGGCCGTCCACGTAGGATGTCCTGCGTGTCAAAACGGGCGGTTCTGTGGGTAGCGTTCCTCATCGTCCACCTCGGGGTCTCCGTCCTCGGGTGGATCATGCCGAACGAGCCGATGGGCGACGTCTACCGCGTGTACGAACCGTGGTCGGGCGCGTTCTTGAACGGCGGCTACTTCACTCAGCCGGACCCGATGACCGGGCAGCCGAAAGACAACTACTACGGGTTCGTCGGCATCACGGATTCGTGGGTGTACCCGCAGCTCGCGCTCCTGCCGATGCTGTTCACGTGGCTGTTCGCGTGGGCCGTGTCGTACACGCCGGCATGGGCCATCACGGTCGCGCTCCTGGATGCGGTCGCTTTCGCGGTGCTCGTCGGCCGGGGCCGCTCGACCGGGCGGAACGTCGGTGCGTGGTTCTGGCTCGTGTTCATCGCGCTGATGGGGCCGGTGGCGCTGTACCGGCTGGACGCGATCACCGTGCCGCTGGGCATCATGGGCTGCCTCTGGCTCGTCGGGCGGCCGTGGCTCGGTTCGATCCTTCTGGCGGTGGCGACCTGGATCAAGGTGTGGCCCGCCGCTCTTCTCGCTGCCGCCCTGATCGCCGTCCGCCGCCGGATGGTGGTCATCGGGGGAGCGCTGCTGGTGAGCGTCGCCACCCTCGCCGTGGTGTTCGTCGCCGGCGGCGGCCGGTACGCCTTCGGTTTCATCGGGGATCAGACCGGTCGCGGGCTGCAGGTGGAGTCGCCGGTGAGCACGTTCTACCTGTGGGACGCCATGCTCGGCGGGTCCTCGCAGGTCTTCTACAACCCGGATCTGCTGACGTTCGAGGTGCTCGGACCGTTCGTCGACCCGGTGATCGACATCATGACGCCGATCCTCGCGATCGGGGTGGGCGCCGTGGCGCTGCTCGGCGCGTACAAGGCCTGGCGCGGCGCCTCGTTCGCCGCGCTGTTCCCCCCGCTCGCCCTCGCCCTCGTGACGGCGTTCATCGCTCTGAACAAGGTCGGGTCGCCGCAGTACATCGTGTGGCTGGTCGTGCCCCTGGTCATCGGTCTCGTGCTGGATCGACGGCGCTGGTGGGGGCCGGGGATCCTCGTGCTCGTCATCGCCGCGTGCACCCAGATCATCTACCCGCTGACCTACTTCGATCTCCTGGTCGCGCTTCCCTTCCCCGTCATCGTCATCACGGTGCGAAACGCTCTCCTGATCGCCCTGGCGATCTGGTCGGTCGTGCTCATCGCGAAGGTACGGGGGCAGCGTCGCGCCGTCCCCCGGGCCGCGGCGCTCGCCACCTGACCGCTCCTCGAAAGGACCCCGCCATGCTCGTCGCCTTCTCCGTCGCCCCGAGCGGCACCGGCCGTGCCGATGGCTCCGTGCACGACGCGGTCGCCGCGGCTGTCCGCGTGGTCCGTGCGTCGGGCCTTCCGCACCGCACGACATCGATGTTCACCGAGATCGAGGGGGAGTGGGACGAGGTCTTCGCCGTCGTGAAGGCGGCGACGGATGCGGTGCTGCCGTTCGGATCCCGAGTCTCCCTCGTGCTGAAGGCCGACATCCGGCCGGGCTACTCGGGAGAGCTCGACGCGAAGGTGGAGCGCCTGGAAGAGGCGATTTCCGCCGTCGACGAGGGCTGATTCGAATCGATTCGTCGCATTCCGGCGGGTTCACTACGATGGGCCGGTGACCTCTTCGACTCGAACGAAGGGGGCGGCGATGTGGGCGCTCCTCTCTCTCGCCATCGGCAGCTTCGGTATCGGCATGACCGAATTCACCATGATGGGTTTGCTGCCCGAGATCGGCCAGCAGCTGCTTCCCGCCCAGTGGGCGGCGAATCCCGACGATGCGATCGCCCAGGCGGGCTGGCTAATCAGCCTCTACGCCCTCGGCGTCGTCGTCGGGGCCCCGACGATCGCCGGGTCGGTCGCGCGGTTCCCCCGGCACCGGGTGATGATCGTGCTGGCGCTCGCGCTCACGGTGTTCAACGCCCTCACGGTGATCGCGCCGACCTTCGAACTCGTCGCCGCCTCCCGCTTCCTGGCGGGTCTGCCCCACGGTGCGTACTTCGGCATCGGCGCGCTCGTCGCCGCCGAGATGCTCGGACCGGGGATGCGGGCGAAGGGTGTGGCGTTCGTGCTCACCGGGCTCACCGTCGCGAACGTGGTGGGCGTTCCGTTCGGCACGTTCCTCGGGCAGCAGTTCGGCTGGCGCGTGGCGTTCGCGGTGGTCGCGGGCATCTTCGCTCTCGCGACCGTGGCGATCGCGGTGTTCGTGCCGGCCCTGCCCGGCCAGCCCGGCCGCACACTGCGCGCGGAGCTCGGAGTGTTCCGCATCCGGCAGGTGTGGTTCGCGCTCGGCACCGGGTCGATCGGCTTCGGCGGGTTCTTCGCCGTCTACAGCTACATTTCTCCGGTCGTGACGGATGTGGCCGGCTCGCCGGCGTGGACGGTGCCGCTGATCCTCGTGGTCATGGGGCTCGGCATGACGGTCGGGAACCTGCTCGGCGGGCACCTGGCCGATGTGGATCTGCGGCGCACGCTGCTCGGCGGGCTCGCGGCCCTCGTGGCGGTGCTCGCGCTTCTCGCCGTGACCGCGCAGTGGATCTTCGTGCTCGCCGCGATGGTCTTCCTCGTGGGGCTGGTGTCGTCCGCGCTGAGCCCCGCGATCCAGTCCCGGCTGATGGATGTCTCCGCAGACAACCAGTCGATCGCGGCGGCGCTCAACCACTCGGCCCTCAACATCGGCAACAGCCTCGGCGCGTACCTCGGCGGCGTCGTGATCGCGGCGGGCTGGGGCTTCCTGGCTCCGACGTGGGTCGGGGTGGGCCTGGCCGCCGCGGGTCTTCTCGTGGCCGTCGTGGGTTATGCCGTCGAGTCGCGGTCGTCCACTCCCGCGCCGATGCTCCGGCCGCACGACACCGCCGCGGGCTGATCGGCGCGGCCTGCCTCAGGCCGACAGCAGACGGCGAAGGTGTCGCGCGACCGCATCCGTTTCGATGAGGAAGCCGTCGTGGCCGAAATCGCTCGCGATCACGACCGTGTCGTCGTCGATCGTGTTCCGGATGCCGCGGCTGATGCGGTGCTGTCCTTCGACCGGGAACAGGCGGTCGCTGTCGATGCCGAGCACCAGGGTCGTCGCGCTGATCTCGCGCAGCGCGTCTTCGACGCCCCCGCGGTCGCGCCCGACGTCGTGCGAGTTCATCGCCTCCACGAGCGTGATGTAGCTGTTCGCGTCGAAACGGCGAGTGAACTTGTTGCCGTGGAAGTCCAGGTACGACTCGACGGCGAACCGGCCGCCGTGTCCGAGCGGGCTGACGCCGGACTGCCAGGAGCGCTGGAAGCGCAGGTTCAGCTCGGTGGGGCTGCGATAGTTCAGAAGCGCCATGCGCCGAGCGAGGGCGAGGCCGCGGTGCGGGCCGTCGCCAGCCTGCGCGTCGTAGTACTCGCCGCCGGTGAAGCGCGGATCCATCCGGATCGCCTCGGTCTGCACCGAGTTCAGCGCGACCTGGTCGGCGGTCGTCACCGGGGGAGCGGCGAGTATCGCCAGACGCGCGACGCGGTCCGGGCGAGTGATGCCCCACTCGAGAGCGTGCATCCCGCCCATGGACCCGCCGACGACGGCGCCCCAGCGGTCGATGCCGAGGAGATCGGCGAGCTCGGCCTGAGCGGCGACCTGGTCGCGGATGGTGAGGTACGGGAAGCGGGCCGCCCACTCGTACCCGTCCGGAGCGACGCTCGCGGGGCCGGTGGAACCCTGGCAGCCGCCGAGCATGTTCGGCGCCACGACGAACCACCGGTCGGTGTCGATCGCCGCACCCGGCCCCACGATGCCGTCCCACCATCCGGCGGTCGCGTGCCCCGCCCCCGCGGGCCCGCGCACGTGGCTGTCGCCCGTGAGGGCGTGCAGGATGAGGATCGCGTTGTCGCGCCGCGCGTTGAGCGCGCCCCACGCCTCGTAGGCGATCCGGTAGGCGGGAAGGGTCTCGCCGCCTTCCGTGCGGAACTCGCCGAAGGCCGCGAAATGGCGTTCACCGCTCGGGTCTCCGTCGCGCCACGCACCGGTGGCGGGCGGTCTGCCGCGGAGCAGGCGCGCGTCGGCCTCCGTCACGAGTGCGCTCGGCACCGTGTCTTCGGAGGTCTGCCAGTCCATGCCCCCATTGTCCCAAGCGGGGTTGCTCCGTCGGGCCGTGTTACGTCATCGCGGGGGACGGGCTTTAACACGGCGCGAGCGGACGCACGGTGAGGGCGATCGGCCTAGCGTCAGGAGACGAAGAGGCCGTGCCCACGGGGACCGCGACGAACGGGCTATCCCGGCGGCCGAATAAGAGGGAGTGAGCCATGGCTCAGAGCGCGGCATCCGACATCCTCACCCGGGTCGGCGGGGCGGAGAACGTGGTGGGTCTCACCCATTGCGCCACCCGTCTCAGATTCCAGTTGCGCGACGCATCGGTCGTCGACGGCGCGGCCGTCGAGGCGATCCTCGGCGTGATGGGCGCCGTCCCTCAGTCCGGCGACCGCTATCAGGTCGTCATCGGCGGCGCGGTGCAGACGGTCTACAACGACATCATGGCGCTGCCGGCGATGGCCTCGGTCGGATCGGGCAGCGACGACGACGCCGCCGCGGTCAAGGCGCGCGAGCGCGCGAAGGGACCGCGCGGAAAGATCGCCTGGCTGGACTCGCTCTTCGAGTTCCTCTCCGATTCCTTCCGCCCGATTCTCGGGGCGCTCCTCGGCGCGTCGCTGTTCATCACCTTCATGGCCCTGATGGGCACGCTCGGTGTGATCGGCAACTGGGCCGACCCGCGCACCGACCTGCCGCCGTCCTGGCAGTTCGTCAACCTGATGTGGCAGTGCGTCTTCGTCTTCCTGCCCCTCCTCGTCGCCTACAACGCGTCGAAGAAGCTCGGTGCGGACCCCTGGGTCGGCTTCGCGATCATGGCCGTCGTCATGCTGCCCGGGTTCAGCGCCCTCGGCTCCTCGCCCGAGGCGTCGCAGATGTCGTTCCTCGGCTCCGATGTGACGACGATCCCGATCTTCGGTGTGCCGCTGACGATCTTCAACTACAGCTCGCAAGTCTTCCCGCCGCTGTTGATGGCGGCCGCCCTCGGCCCGCTGTACAAGCTGCTGCGCAAGATCATCCCGGAGAACGTGCAGCTGATCTTCCTGCCGTTCCTCAGCATGCTCATCATGATCCCGCTGACCGCGTTCCTCATCGGCCCGATGGGCGTCTACGCGGGCGCGGCCCTCGCTGACGGCCTCCGCGCGGTCAACGACTTCTCGCCCTTCATCTTCGCGGTCGTCATCCCGCTCGCGTACCCCTTCATGGTGCCGCTCGGGCTGCACTGGCCCATCAACGCGATCATGCTCCTGAATATCCAGACCCTCGGGTTCGACTACATCCAGGGCCCCATGGGGGCATGGAACTTCGCGTGCTTCGGCGCGACCGCCGGTGTGCTCTTCCTCGCCTGGCGGGAGCGCGACGCCCAGATGAAGCAGACGGCCACGGGTGCGCTCGCCGCCGGCCTGCTGGGCGGAATCTCCGAACCGTCGCTGTACGGCATCCACCTGCGCTTCAAGCGGATCTACCCGCTGATGCTCGTCGGCTGTCTGGTCGGCGGTGTCATCATCGGCATCGGCGGTGGCGTCACGACCAAGGCGTTCGTCTTCACCTCGCTGCTCACGATCCCCGCCTTCGACAACATGCCGCTGTACGCGACGGCCGTGGGCGCGGCGTTCCTGACCGCGATGCTGCTGGTGATCTTCTTCGGGTACCGCGACAAGGAGCCGAAGGCCGAAGCTGCCGGTTCCGTTCCCGCGACGACGACGGCAGTGCCGATGACGGCCGCATCCGGCGCCGTGGGCGCACAGTCGGCCGCATCCGGCGCCGCGGGTACACGCTCCGCCGCGGTCGGTTCCGCCGTCACGATCGCTTCGCCGCTGGATGGCGACCTGGTGCCGTTGTCCGAGGTTCCGGACCCGGTCTTCGCCGCGGGGGTCATGGGGCCGGGCATCGCGATCATCCCGACGGGTGACACCGTCTACTCGCCCGGCGACGGCACCGTCGCGGCGGCGCAACCGACCGGCCACGCGTTCGGTCTGGTCATCGACGGAGGCGTCGAACTGCTCATCCATGTGGGCATCGACACGGTCAACCTGAAGGGCGAGGGGTTCGACGTGAAGGTGAAGGCGGGCGACCGGGTCGTCGCCGGTCAGCCGCTCGTCACGTTCGATCGCGCCCTCATCGAGAAGGCCGGCTACCCGCTCATCACCCCCGTCGTGGTGCTGAACGCGGATGATCTCGGAGAGGTCAACCCGGCCGCATCCGGTGCCGTGGTGGTCGGTGAGCCCGTGATCGAGGTGCGTGCCGCCGCGACGGCGGAGTCCCGCGCGTAACGACGAAAGGAGCCCCGGACCTGTCGGTCCGGGGCTCCTTTCGTGTGTGCCGTGATCAGGCGCGGGCGGCCTCGACGCTCCGACGTGCGGAGGCGAGGGCCTGCTCCAGGTCGGCCTTCAGGTCGTCGACGTTCTCGATACCGACCGACAGGCGCACGAGACCCGGCGTGACACCGGCCGTGAGCTGCTGCTCGGGCGTGAGCTGCGCGTGCGTCGTGGATGCCGGGTGGATGACGAGCGAGCGCACGTCGCCGATGTTGGCGAGGTGGCTGAACAGGTCGAGGCTGTTCACGAACTCGCGGCCGGCGCCGACGCCGCCCTTGAGTTCGAACGACAGCACCGCTCCGACACCGCGCGGGGCGTACTGGTTCGCCGCGGCGTACCAGGGCGAGGTCGGCAGGCCCGAGTAGTTCACCGACGCGACGTCGTCCTGGTTCTCGAGCCACTCCGCGATCTCCTGCGCGTTCTGCACGTGACGCTCGATGCGCAGCGACAGGGTCTCGATGCCCTGCAGCAGCAGCCAGGCGCTGAGGGGGGCGATGGAGGAGCCGAGGTCGCGGAGCAGCTGCACGCGGGCCTTGGTGATGTACGCGACGCCGTCGCCGAGGGCGCCGGTGTAGCTGAGCCCGTGGTACGACGGGTCGGGCTCGGTGAGACCCGGGAAGCGCTCGACGTTCTCAGACCACGGGAACGCACCGCCGTCGACGATGACCCCGCCGATGGTCGTGCCGTGGCCGCCGAGGAACTTGGTCGCCGAGTGCACGACGACGTCGGCACCGAACTCGAACGGGCGGATGAGGAACGGGGTCGCGATCGTGTTGTCGACGATCAGCGGCACTCCCGACTCGTGCGCGACGTCGGCGACGAGGCGGATGTCGAGGACGTTGATCTTCGGGTTTCCGATGGTCTCGGCGAAGAAGAGCTTCGTGTTCGGCCGGACCGCGCGACGCCACTCGTCGGCGTCATCCTGGTTCTCCACGAACGTGGTCTCGATACCGAGCTTCGCCAGCGTGTACTTGAACAGGTTGTACGTGCCGCCGTAGATCGAGCTCGACGACACGATGTGGTCGCCGGCTTCGGCGACGTTCAGCACGGCGAAGGTCGAGGCGGCCTGGCCGGAGGCCACGAGCAGCGCGCCGGTGCCGCCCTCGAGCGCGGCGATGCGCTCTTCGACGACGCTGGTGGTCGGGTTGATGATGCGCGTGTACACGTTGCCCGGCTCAGCGAGCGAGAAGAGGTTCGCGGCGTGGTCGGCGTTGTCGAACACGTACGACGTGGTCTGGTAGATCGGGGTGGCCCGGGCGTTCGTGGTCGGGTCGGGCGCGGCGCCGGAGTGGACCTGCTTGGTCTCGAAGCGCCAGTTCTCGGGTGCGGACATCGCATGCTCCTGAAGATTCGGTGATGTCGCGGCGGGCGTCGCGGACTCCTCGAGCGTAGAACCGCCCGGGGTGGGCGACAACGCGCGGGACACGTGACGTAACACCACCGCCTCGGGCAGCCCGTAGCGTGGGTGGTATGACGAACAGGCGTGCAGTGGTGACCGGAGCGAGCTCGGGGATCGGGGAGGCGACGGCACGGATGCTGCGCTCCCGAGGATGGGACGTGGTCGCCGTCGCGCGGCGCGCCGACCGCCTCGAAGCGCTCGAAGCCGAGACGGGCGCGGTCGCGTACGCTGCCGATCTCACGGTCGAGTCCGACATCGATGCGCTCGCCGGATGGTTGGCCGACTCCGGCCCCGTGCACGCACTCGTGCAGGTCGCCGGGGGCGCCCGCGGCACCGACCGGGTGGAGGACGGCGCGGTCGAGGATTGGCGCTGGATGTACGAGACGAACGTCCTCTCCTCGCAGCGGCTCGTGGCGCACCTGCTGCCGCTGCTGCGGCGGGCGGCCGCATCCGACGGTCACGCCGACACGCTCTTCGTGACCTCGACCGCGGCGCAGGTCGCGTACCCCGGCGGCGCGGGCTACAACGCCGCGAAGGCGGCGGAGGAGATGCTCGTGCGGGCACTGCGTCTCGAGCTGAACGGCGAGCCGATCCGCGTCATCGAGATCGCGCCCGGGATGGTGCGCACCGAGGAGTTCTCCCTGAACCGGCTGGGCGGCGACGCCGCGGCCGCCGAGGGGGTCTACGAGGGCGTCGAGAACCCGCTGTCGGCCGACGACGTCGCCGACGTCATCGCCTACGCGCTCGGCGCTCCGGGGCATGTCAACCTCGACCTCGTGACGGTGCGTCCGGTCGCGCAGTCCGCGCAGCACGTGCTCGCCCGCGGTCCGCTGCGGGTG
Source organism: Microbacterium sp. cx-55 (assembly GCF_021117345.1). Lineage (NCBI taxonomy): Bacteria > Bacillati > Actinomycetota > Actinomycetes > Micrococcales > Microbacteriaceae > Microbacterium > Microbacterium sp. cx-55. Next base: position 981,836 of record NZ_CP088261.1, read on the forward strand.
CGGCAGGGCTGATCCGGTACCGACGGCCTCCCGGCCCGGCGGTCAAATGATCGGGGACTCGGCGGCGGTCGCGCCTGCCGCATCCTCGTCGCTGTCGGCGAAGGCGACCTTCGGGACGACGAAGAGGACGGCGGCGGCGACGAAACCGCCGATCGCGCAGATCGTCCATACCGCGAGGTAGCCGCCGAGCGACGCGGCCGTCTCGGCGGCGATCGCGCCGACCCCCGCGGCGAGGACGACCCCGAAGACCGCCGAGGCGAACGTGCCGCCGATCGTCTTCGTGGTGTTCGTGAGCGCCGACGCGATGCCCGTCTGCCCGCGCGGAGCGGCAGCCGCCGCGGCGGCGGGAAGAGCCGCGACCAGAGCGCCGGATCCGAGCCCGGCGATGGAGAGGTTCAGAAGCACCTGCCAGAGCTCCAGATGGAACGGCAGGAACAGCAGGTAGCCGATCCCGACGAGCAGCGCCGCACCGATGAGGACGACACGGGGGCGCGCGCGACGAGACGTCACCGCGAACAGCACGGCACCGACGATCAGCGAGACGAGGTAGACGCCGATCACGTTCGAGCGGCCGGTCGCGTCGAGCCCGAGTCCGTATCCGAGCGATGAGTCCGTGCCGGCGTAGGTCGAGAGCGGTCCCTGCGCCCCGAGCAGACTGATGCCGACCAGCGCCGCGGTCGCCTGCACGGGCCACATCTCGGGCCTACGGAGAACGCGGATGTCGACGGCGGGATCGTCCTGTCGCAGCTCGAACCGCACGAACCAGGCGAACAGGGCGAGTCCGGCGGCCAACAGCAGCCACGTCCACACCGATCCCGGTCCGTTCAGGCGCAGGAAGGTGAGCGCGCTCGTCACCAGCAGCAGCGCCAGCGCGAGCAGCACGAAACCCCCACCATCCAGGCGTCGGCCGCGGACGGGCGTGGACTCCGGCACGCCGAACCAGATCACGAAGCCGACGAGGGTGACGGCGATCGCGGGGAACATGAGCGTGAGCGACAGGTTCTCCGCGGTCGCGGCGAAGATGCGGCCGGCGGCGAGAGCGCCGACGATGGCGCCGGCCTGCAGCCCCACGACCAGGAGCCCCGCCGCTCGCCGGGTCGCCGACACTCCGCGGCCCTGACGGCGGCCGCGCTCGAAGATCAGCGCGATCTCCAGCGGGAGCCACACGACGTAGAAGCCCTGCAGCGCCCACGCGATCAGGAAGCTCCAGAACGTTCCGGCGAAGGCGATCCACCAGGTCGCGCCGGCCGTGAGCACCGTCGCGATCAGCAGGATGCGCTTGTGGCCGTACATGTCACCGAGCTTCGCGAGCACCGGCACGACCAGCGCCGAGAGCAGCAGCTGCGCCGCCTCGAACCAGTTCACATCGGAGTCGTGCACCCCGAGATGCGTCACGATGTCGCTGAACAGCGGCACGTAGTACCCCTGCAGGATCCCGCTCGTGATCTCGACGAGCACGAACCAGCCGATGAGGGATGCGGTGATGCCGAGCGCGGAGGCGCGGAGGCGATCACCGGTGAGCGGACGGGTCATGGCGACACGCTAGTGGTTCCGGCGGCCGCCCGTGCGCACGACGGGTGGGCGGGAGCGTCCGCCGGTGCGCACGACGGACGGGCGGGGGTGCCCACCGGTCGTAGGCTGGGCGGGTGAGCGAACAGGATGCGGGCATGCCGGAGCGGGAAGTACTGACATGGGACGGCTTCGGTGACGCGAGTCGCGATATGGCCCGGAAGGTTTTGGCCGCGGGATTCGTGCCCGAGGTCGTCGTCGCGATCGCGCGCGGCGGACTGCTGCCGGCGGGCGCCATCGCCTACGGGCTGGGCATCAAGAACTGCGGCGCGATCAACGTCGAGTTCTACACCGGAATCGGCACCGTGCTCGACGCCCCGGAGCTGTTGCCCCCCGAGCTCGACATGACCTACCTGGACGGGCGCCGAGTGCTGCTCGTGGACGACGTGGCCGACAGCGGTCGGACGCTCGACCTCGCCGTGCGGCTGCTGACCGAACGCGGCGCCGACGTCCGCTCCGCCGTGATCTACACGAAGCCCACCACGATCATCCAGCCCGACTTCAGTTGGAAGGACACGGATCTCTGGATCGACTTCCCGTGGTCGTGGCAGGGCTCGGTGCACGAAGAGGACGCGGGCCTGCCAGCATCCGCGTGACCGCCCCCGCGCACCCCGACATGTCGTCGCTGGCGGAGCTCGCCGCATCCGGTCGCCTGGATCCGGGCTGGGCCGAGGCCCTCGCACCGGTGGCGCCCGAGATCGCCGCGCTCGGCGACCGTCTCCGCGCAGAGGTCGCGGCCGGTCGGCCGTATCTGCCGGCCGGTGACCGGGTGCTGCGGGCGTTCCAGCGACCGCTCGAGGACGTCCGTGTGCTGATCGTCGGCCAGGACCCCTATCCGACCCCCGGGCACCCGATCGGTCTGTCGTTCGCGGTGGACGCGGATGTGCGACCGCTGCCGCGGAGCCTCGGCAACATCTACCGCGAACTCGAGGACGACCTCGCGATCCCGCCCGCCCGGCACGGCGACCTCTCGGCATGGAGCGACCAGGGGGTGCTCCTGCTCAATCGGGTGCTGACCGTGGCGCCCGGCGCGCCGGGATCGCATCGCGGATGGGGATGGGAAGCGGTCACGGCGCACGCCATCCGGGTGCTCGCCGAGCGGGACGCACCGCTCGTCGCGATCCTCTGGGGGAAGGATGCCGCCGCGCTCCGCCCGCTGCTTGGGACGACGCCGGTGATCGAGTCACCGCATCCGTCGCCGCTTTCGGCCCGTCGCGGGTTCTTCGGATCGCGACCCTTCTCACGGGCCAACGCACTCCTGGTCGAGCAGGGTGCGCGCGAGGTGGACTGGCGGGTCGAGCGACCGTCGCCGGACGACGTCTCCGCGTAGGCTGAGCGCCATGCTGGAGGAGGAATACGACCGCAGTCGGCGGCGCATGCCCCGTCACCTTCGTCGTTCGGCAGACGACGAACGGCCCTTCGAGTACGAGATCCGGCCGGTGCAGCCGCGAGACCTTCCTGACATCCGCGAGATTTACAACTACTACGTCACGAACTCGGTCGTGACGTTCGACGAGAAGCGGTGGTCGCTCGCGAAGTGGCGCGAGAAGTACGACCTCCTGGCCAAGCTCGAGCTGCCCTTCCTCGTCGCGCAATCTCCGTCCGGACAGATCCTCGGCTACGCCCTCGTGCAGCCGTGGGCGGGCAAGTCGGCGTTTCGCTACACGGTCGAGGATTCGATCTACCTCGGCCAGGCCGCATCCGGAAAAGGCCTCGGTCGTGCGCTGCTCGAGGCGCTGATCGCGGCCTGCGAGGCGAAGGGCATCCGCGAACTCGTCGCTGTGATCAGCGACAAGGGCGCCGAAGGCTCGATCGCGCTGCACGAGCGGCTCGGCTTCGTCGAGGTCGGGCGGATGGGCCGCGTCGGTTTCAAGTTCGGCCGCTGGCTCGGCACGATCTACCTGCAGAAGTCGCTGAAGCCGGTGAAGAAGCGCGGCCTCTTCCGCCGCTGACCCGCGCCCGAGGCCGCTGCCCCGCGCCTCACGCCGCCGTCTCGCTGGCTAACTCCTCCAGAATGCGCGTTTCGGGCGTCGAAGCCGCCGTCTCGTGTGGATGTGGAGGAGTTGGCGCGGGCCCGCGGCGCGTTCGCCCGCTTGCCCCGCCCGGGATCCTGATTCCGACGGGCGGCCGATGCTCGGCGTCCGCCGCCGCTAACTCCTCCAGAATGCGCGTTTCGGGCGTCGAAGCCGCCGTCCCGTGCGGATATGGAGGAGTTGGCGCGGGCGGCCCGACGCGCATTCGCCCGCGTCAGACCCGGGGGCACCCGCCCGACCCGCCCGCCCCGCCCGCCGGACCCGCCCGCCCGGACCGACTCGCTCCACCCGCGAGACTGCAGTCGCGGCGCGAGACGTCGGCTCGGAGCACACGTCTCGTGGCTCAGCTGCAGTCTCACGGCCGGAAGCGGCCGGCCTGGCGGGCGCGCGCGTGGGCGGCTCGGCGCGTGGGGGCCAGTGCGCGGGTCAGGGCGTGGGGTCGCGCGGGGCGATCGTCGGGATGGCGGCGAGCAGCCGGCGCGTGTAGGCGGCCTGCGGATGCAGCAGCACCTGCTCGGTGGCACCCCGCTCGGCCACGACGCCGTCCTTCATCACGACGACCTGATCGCAGAGGCTCTGCACCACGCCGATGTCGTGCGACACCATAATGAGCGTCAGCGCATCGCGGGTGCGGAGCTCGGTCAGCAGCTCGAGGATCTGCGCGCGCACGGTGACATCGAGCGCCGACAACGGCTCGTCGCCGATGAGGAGTCGCGGTCGATGCGCGATCGCCCGCGCGAGCGCGATGCGTTGCCGCTGACCACCCGAGAACTCGTGCGGGTACCGGGCCGCGGCATCCGCATCCAGGCCGACATCGCGCAGCACTTCTCCGACCCGCGCCCGGTGGACGCCCGGGATCCGGAGCGCCCAGAGCGGCTCGGCCACGATCGCGCCGACGCTCATCCGCGGGTCGAGAGACGCGTACGGGTCCTGGAAGACGATGCCGGTCTGCCGGCGCAGCCAGTGCAGGCTCCGGGCGGATGCGGTCGCGTCCACCGGGCGTCCGTCAAAGGAGACCGTGCCGGACGTGGGGGAGTCGAGGCCGAGCAGCAGGCGCACGAGCGTCGACTTGCCCGACCCCGATTCGCCGATGATCCCGAGCGCGGAACCCTCCTCGACGTCCAGATCGACGTCTCGGAGCGCGTGGGTGAGCGGGCGCGGACCGAATACGCCTCCGCGCGGCGCGCGGTAGGCGCGGCTGAGTCCGCGTCCGCTGACCAGGACGCTCATGCGCTCTCCTCCTCGGTGCCGGGCGCGGGACGCCACACGGTTGCGGTCGCGTCGCGCAGAAGCCCCTGCGCGACGCGCGATCGCGGAGCGGTGAGAAGTTCGTGCACGGGGGCGGACTCGGCGATCCGACCGTGTTCGAGCACGATCGCGTGCGTGGCGATCTGCGAGAGCACGGCGAGGTCGTGGGTGATGAAGACGAGCGACATGCCCGCATCCGAGACGAGACCCTGCAGCAAGTCGAGGATCTCGGCCTGGATGGTGACGTCCAGCGCCGTCGTCGGTTCGTCGGCGAGCAGCAACTGCGGGCGGCATGCGAGCGCCACGGCGATCGCGACCCGTTGGCGCTGACCGCCGGAGAGCTGGTGCGGGTAGCGATCGACGATGCGGGCCGGGTCGTGCAGCCGTACGCGCTCGGCGTCGGCGATGGCGCGGGCGCGCCGGTCGCCGCGGGAGAGGCGCTCGCGGATGCGGACGGGATCGCTGATCTGCCGACCGACCGTGCGGATGGGGTTCAGCGCCGTCTGTGGCTCCTGGAAGACGATGCCGATCTCGGCGCCCCGGACGGCCGCCAGGTCGCGGTCGGGGAGTCCCAGGAGCTCGCGACCGTTCCAGCGGATGCTGCCGTCGGCGTGCGCGCCGTCGGGCAGGAGGCCGAGGATCGCGAGGGCAGTGAGCGACTTGCCCGACCCGGACTCGCCGATGATGCCGACCCGCGCACCGTCGGGCACCTGGAAGGAGACGTCGTCGACGACCCGTCGACCGTCTATGTCGATCGAAAGATTGCGTACGTCGAGACTCATGCGACCACTCCCGGGAGGTGCGTGCGTGCCCGGCGCGCGCTGCCGCCGCGGTGCGAGAGGGTCGGGTCGGTGGCGTCCCGCAGGCCGTCGCCCAGCAGGTTGAATCCGAGCACGGTGAGGGTGATGGCGAGTCCCGGCCAGACGACCGACAGCGGATGCACCGACAGGTACTGCTGCAGCTGTGACAGGAGCACGCCCCAGGACGCCTCCGTCACCGGGGCACCGAAGCCCAGGTACGACAGCCCCGCCTCGGCGAGCACCGCGACGGCCATCCCCCACGAGAGCTGCACGATGAAGACCGGGGCGACGTTGGGGAGCAGGTGCCGGAACAGGATCTGCGCGGGGGTGAGTCCGGCCGCGCGTCCGGCGACGATGAAGTCGCTGTGCAGCACGCGGCGGAGTTCCGGGCGGCTCACTCGGGCGATGTTGACGCCGAAGCCGATGCCGACGGCCCACACCACGACCCAGAGCGACCCGCCGAAGACCGCCGAGATCATCATGGCGATCAGGAGCACGGGGAAGGCGATCAGGATGTCGACGAGCACCGCGATCGATTCGCGTACCCACCGGGCGCTGAGCGCGCCGATCGTGGCGAGGGTGAGACCGAGCGCGGTGGCGATCACGCCCGCGCCGACGGCGACGAAGACGGTCGTCCGGGATCCGGCCATCAGCAGGCTCAGGATGTCGCGGCCGGTCGCATCGGTGCCGAGCAGGTGCGGCCATCCCGGTGCGGCCCAGCGGCCCGCGACATTGGTGAGCTGAGGGTCGAACGGCGTCCAGACCAGCGACACGAGCGCGGTGGCGACGATGACGAGCACGACCACCGAGCCGAAGACGCCGGTCGGCAACGCCCACAGGCGCCGCAGCCACGAGCGGCGTTCCGCATCCGTTCGCGTCATGACGACTCCCTCTGGCGCGGGTCGATCGCGCGATGGACGAGATCGACGACGAAGCCGATGATGAGCACGAACCCGGTGAGCGCCAGAAGCTCGCCCTGCACCTTCGGCAGGTCGCGCCTGCCGACGTCCTCGACCAGCATGCGGCCGATTCCGGGAAGCGCGAAGAGCTGCTCGATCACGACCGCGCCCACGATGATGCCGGCGATCTGCAGGCCCAGCACTGACACGACCGAGAGCCCGACGTTCGGCAGGCCGTGCCGGATGAGGGCTTTCGTGCGGGTGAGCCCGGTGGCGGCGGCGGTGCGGACGTAGTCCTGGCCGACGGCCTGGAGGGTGGCCGAGCGCACGAAGCGCAGCAGCATCGCGCCTTCGACGACGCCGATCGTGAGGGCGGGCAGGAGAAGGGATCGGAACGCCGCGGCGGGATCGCTCCAGCCCGCGCGCGGGAAGCCCTGCGCGGGCAACCAGCCCAGCCAGACCGCGAAGACGACGACCAGCATCATGCCGGCCCATACGGTCGGCACCGCGGCGAGGGCCTGCGCGGTGACGCCGATCGCGGTGCCGCCCGCGCGCCCGCGGCGAAGCGCCGAGACGACGCCGAGCGGCCCGGCGACCGCGAGGGCGATGAGCAGACCGAGCGCGCCGAGCGGCACCGTGACCTGCGCCTTCTGCCAGAGCTCGCTCGCCACGGGCGTGCCGGTCACGAGCGATGTACCGAGGTCGCCCCGCAGGACGCCGCCGATCCACTCGAGGTACTGGGCGAGGAGCGGCTGGTCGAGCCCGAGCCGGTCGCGGAGGGCCGCGACCTGCTCGGGCGTCGACTGGGTCCCGGCGATCATCTGCGCGATGTCACCGGGCAGAACCCGAAGCGCCAGGAAGATGATCGCGCTGGCGACGGCGAGCCCCACGATGAGCAGGGCCAGCCGCGTCAGCGCGTATCGGATCACCCGGCGCTCTTGCTCAACTCGGCGACGTTCAGGCGCTCGTTGAGGTTGTCGGCGGGCATGCCGCTGACCTGGGTGGAGACGGCGGCGACGGATGCGCCGTTGTAGAGCCAGTCGGCGGCGGCGTCTTCGGACACGATCCGCGCGGCTTCGGCGAGGAGCGAGTCGGCCTCGTCGTCGCTCGTCGCGGCCCGCGACTGCGCGTACAGGTCGGTCACCTCGGGGTTCGCGTACGTGAAGTAGTACTCGGGGTTTGCCCAGTTCTGGAAGTCGCGCGCCTCGGTGTGCAGCACGAAGCTCAGGTCGAAATCGCGGTTGGTGTAGACGTCCTGCAGCCAGGTCGAGAAGTCCACCGAGTTGACCGTGAGGGTGACGCCGACCGCATTCAGGTCGGAGACCAGCAGCTGCGCGATCGTCGTCGGGTAGAAGTTCGGGATGGTGAGGGTCAGCTCGGTGTCTTCGGCGCCCGCATCCGCCAGCAGCTGGGTGGCCGCATCCGGGTCGTACGGGGCGACGTCGGAGAGGTCCTCGTAGCCGGGGTCGAGCGACGGGATCGGTCCGTAGAGGGTCTCTCCGGCGCCGAGCGCCTCGACGATGGCGTCGTGATCGATCGCCTGGCGGATGGCCTGGCGCACGCGCTTATCGGCGAGCGGGCCCGAGGTCTGGTTGAACGCCAGCGTGCCCTTGTCGGTGGAGGCGCCGATCGACAGGGCAAAGTCGCCGTTCGCTTCGATCTGGTCCTTCAGGTTCGCGTCGAACCCGGTGACGACGTCGAGTTCGCCCGCCTGCGCGGCGTTCAGCGCGGCCTGGTTGTCGGGGATGTACTCGAACGCGACCTCGGCGGCCGCGGCGGGCTCGCCCCAGTAGCTGTCGCTCCGCGCCAGCGTGATACTCGCGCCCTGCGTCCAGTTGTCGAGCGTGAAGGGCCCGGTGCCGTTCGCGGCGGTCTTGTAGTCCACCGTGTCGCCTTCCTTCAGCACGACGCCCGCGCGGCCGGTGAGGTTCCACAGCAGCTGCGAGTCGGGGCCGGCGAGCGTCAGGGTGATCGTCTGCCCGTCGGCGGTGATGCCGGTGACACCCGCCAGCGTGCTGGCATCGATCCACGACGCCGTGTCGCGGTGCTGGGTGAGCGACCAGACGACATCCTGCGCCGTCAGTTCCTGGCCGTCGTGGAACGTGACTCCGTCGCGCAGCGTGAACTGGTAGGTGAGTCCGTCGTCTGACACGGTCCAGTCGCTCGCGAGCGCGGGGACGATCTCCTGCTGGGGCGTCCGGGACACGAGCCCCTGGTACACGTTGTCGATCAGGATCTGGTCGAGCGCGGCGCCCGACGTCTCGCGGATGTCGAGGTTCGTCGGCTCGAGGACGAGACGGACCGAGACGGTCGCATCGGGGTCAGCGGGGCCGGCGGTCGAGGCCACGGGCGAGGACGGGCCCGCGCATGCCGTGAGGGTGAGCGCGGCGGCGGCCAGCAGGGCGGCGGCGGCCAGAGATGTGCGGCGGAACATGAGGTCCTTTCGCCCGGGGCGCGGGCGGGTGATGGCGGGAGGTCGGTGCGGTGTACCAGCCTAGAGCGGGGTGCCCGGGAGGGGCGCCGCCCGGGCGTAATGCGGCGTAGCCGTTAGGGTCGGGCGACCTCTTCCGGCGTCGGCGCACCGGAAGAGGAGAGGAGCGCGGCCTCGTCCCGCAGCAGTTCGGCGAGGCGGACCGGGATCTCCTCGTGCACGTTGTGGTGCGAGTCGACGACGACGATCGCGGCGGTCGGATGACGGTCGCCGAACTCTTCGGCATCCGCTTCCGTGACGTATCCCTCGGCGCCGCGGATCAGCAGCACAGGGGAGTGGACGGCGGCCAGATCGTCCCAACCGGAGTGCGAGAGCACGTTCCGCACCGGGTCGCCGGCACCCGGCGTCGGAACGGAAGAGGCGGATGCGGCGGCCGCCGCCGCAGCGAGGTGTGCGAAGTGGTGCTTCCACTCCACCCGTCCGTCGGCGCGGACGCGAGAGTTCAGGTACACACCGCGCGCCGCCGCGTCGCGGCTGCCGCCGAGACCGAAGGCGAGCGCGCGGTCCACCAACTCGTCCCGGGACGCCCAGTCGGTGGGGCCCGCGAAGAACTCGCGCACCTGGCGGGGGCCCGCATCCGGATTCACGCCGGGGGTGATGTCGACGATCACGAGCCGGTCGACGAGGTCCGCACGCGCGGCGGCGACCGCCGCGGCCGTGAGTCCGCCGAGCGAGTGACCGACGAGCAGTTGCGGTCGGTCGGTCCACGCGTCGACGGCGGCCACGACGTCCTGTGCGAGCGTGGCGGGGGAGTAGTCGAGGTCATCCCGCCACGAGGAGTCGCCGTGCCCGGCGAGATCGATCGCGAGCGCGGGAAGGCCGAGCGCGAGAACCGTCGTGTCCCAGGTGTGCGCGTTCAGGCCCGCGCCATGGAGGAACGTCGCGACCGGCGGACTGTCGCCATAGCGGAGCGCCGACAGAGTGCGCCCGTCGGGCAGGCCCAGGCGAACGCGCCGAACCCTTGGGGGCGGCTCGACGCGACCGATCTCGGCGGCCTGCACCGGCAGGAACGAGAACTCGTCGAAGGAGTCCGCACCCCGCTCCGCGGTGTCATCGGGGAGGGCTGTCGAAATCGCGGCGTCGTCGGTCACGGCAGAATGCTACGCGCCGTTCCGACCACCCGTCCGTTCGGTGTCACACGCGGTTACCCTGGCGTTATGAGCGAAGAGCGCCGGGTCCATCTCGCCAAGTCCGCCCCGTCCGCCTACCGCGCGCTGGAGGCGTTCGCGAAGTCGGTCGGGCAAGTCGCGACCGACGGTGGCATCGACGATCGCCTGAAAGAACTCGTTCAGTTGCACGCCTCGCAACTGAACGGATGCGCCTTCTGCGTGCGGGTGCACGTCGATCGCGGCCTCACCGCGGGGCTCGACGCCGATGTCATCGCGCAGATCCCGACCTGGCGCGAATCGGGCGTCTTCTCCGAGCGCGAGCGCGCCGGTCTGGAGCTCGCCGAGGCCATCACCTTCATCGATGAGGGTGGCGTCGCAGATGACGTCTACGACCGGGTCGGCGCCATCCTGACCGAACCCGAGTACGTGGCCCTCAGCTGGATCCTCGTGTCGATCAACGCGTTCAACCGCGTCGCCATCGCGGGCCGGTACCCGGTTCCGCCGCGCTCGGCATCGTGAGTACGCTGACGCCGGCGCTGGCGGGCGCCGTCAACTTCCGCGACGTCGGGGGACTGCCCGCGGCGACCGGCACGACGCGCTCCGGGGTGCTCTTCCGCTCCGGATCGCTCGCGCGGATCGACGAGCCGGCTCGCACGCAGATCGCGGGGATCGGCCTGCGCCGGATCGTCGACCTGCGCGATGACGACGAGGTGGCGCTCGAGCCGACGCTCGGTGACCTCGCGGTGGCCGACACGGTGCGCGTGCCGCTCGTGCTGGGCTCGGTCGCCTCCTTCTTCGAGAACGACATGAGCCTCGACGAGCTCTACGCGCATATCGTCGACGAGAGCGCGCCGCGCCTGGTGGAGGTCGTGCGTGCGGTGATCGAAACGCAGCCGGTGCTGGTGCACTGCACGGCGGGTAAGGACCGCACGGGGGTGTCGGTCGCGCTCATCCTGTCGGCCGCAGGCGTCGAGGAGGACGCCGTGGTGGCTGACTACGCACGCACGGCGGCGAACCTCGACCCGGAACGCGCGAGGCGGATCGTCTCGTGGCTGCGCCGGGTGCATCCGGATGCGGTCCACCTGGAAGAACTCGTCACCGGATCACCCGAACCCGCCATGCGGGGTCTGCTCGAGCGGCTGCGCGGCTCGCACGGCGATCCGGCGGATTATCTTCGTGCCGCCGGTGTCTCGGATGACGAACTCGCCGAGCTGCGCCGCATCCTGATCGCTCCCCGCTGAGTCGCTCGCTGGGTCGCTCGCGCCGGGTGGGTCGCTCGCGCCGGGTGGGTCGCTCGTCGCCGAGCGGCGTCGGGAGATCGTGACCGAGTTAGGCGAGCCTTGCCTTCAGAGGGGTAGGATGAACGAGTCATGTCCGAGAACCTCACCCACAGCGCCAGCGCCTGCCGTGCATCCAAGCACGTGCGTGCGCAGCATCTGGTGACGGCCGACGAGTCGTCGCTCTCCGACCTGGAGATGCTCCTGACGACGTTGCCGCTCTGCTCGACCGGCCGCGTGTTCGTCGAGGTTCTGGACGAGAGCGACATCGTCGACATCACGGTTCCGGCGCGCATGACGATCACCTGGCTTGCCCGCTCGCAGCGCAGTGGCGCTCCGGGCACCGGGCGCGCGTGCGCCCCCGGCAGTGCGCTCAGCCGTGCGGTCATCGCGTGGGCCGACGAGATGCTGTGCACCGAAGAGGCGTGCGGCACCTCGGTGACTCTGCTCGGGGGATACCTCGGCACGGCCGATATCGTCGACCACCTCACCGAGGCCCACGGCATCCCTGCCGACCGCATCCGCACCCCCGAGCGCTTCGCGGCCGTCATCCACCGCTGAGCTCCGCCCGCCACCACGCCGTGCACGTTCGCGCGTGTTCGCGTGTCGCGATCTGCCGCCCGCCTACGCGGATTGCGCCACGTGAGCGAGGCCCCCGCGGGCTCAGGTGTCGCAATCGGTCGCTCGGGCCTGCGGATTGCGCCATGTGAGCGAGGTGGGGTGCCCGGGCGAGGTGGGTGCCCGGGTGGCGTGGGGTGCCCGAGTGAGGTGGGGTGCCCGGGTGGCGTGAGCGCCTCGCTGGCTCAGGTGTCGCGATCTGCCGCCGGCCCACGCGCATTGCGCCACGTGAGCGAGGCCCTCGCGGGCTCAGATGTCGCAATCGGTCGCTCGGGCCTGCGGATTGGGCCACGTGAGCGGAGTGGGGTGCCCGGGCGAGGTGGGTGCCCGAGTGAGGTGGGGTGCCCGGGTGGCGTGAGCGCCTCGCTGGCACACGTGTCGCGATCTGCCGCCGGCCCACGCGCATTGCGCCACGTGAGCGAGGCCCTCGCGGGCTCAAGTGTCGCAATCGGTCGCCGGGCCCCGCGGATTGCGCCATGTGAGCGAGGAATGCCGGCGGATGCCGGACCGCCCGGCGTCGTACGACGGGCGGCGGGCGCAGGGCGCCGGATGCGGCGGGGGAGTCAGGCCGAGGGGACGCCGAGCGGCGGTGATGCCGGGCGGCGGAGGGGTCAGGCCGCGGGGCGGCGGGTGCGGGGGAGGTAATTGCCGTCCTCGAGCCCGGCTTCGATCTCGAACCTGTTGCGCAGCGGATCGCGCCCGGCGAACCGGTATAGCACCGGCATGAGGAAGCCGTACCGCCGCCACTGCCGTTCGTGCGTGCTCTCGTGGGCGAGGAGCCGGTCGTCGACCGGCGCGTCACCGGTCAGGAAGCAGTGCCCGACGCAGACGCCCCCGCGGGGGAACGCCCACTCGGGGAGGCCGCGGAAGACGAAGAGCGATCCGTGCCGTTCGATGCGTCCGCGGCTCCAGATGGTTCCCCAGACCCACCCGACGGCGCAGCCGTAGAGGTAACCGGCGCGGCTGATCGGGGAGTCGAGGAGCGCCGCGGGGATGAAGCGGTCGATCCTACGGCCGCGTTCGACGGCCGCTGCGGCGCGCTCGCGCCATCCGGCCGGTGCGGGACGAGCGTTCATGCGAGGGCTCCGATCAGTCGCAGCAGGGTTCCCATGTCATCCGGCGCGCTCGCCGCCGAAGCCGGCGCGAAGCCGGCCAACGACGCGCCGGCCAGAGGCGTCGCCGCGCGGAGTTCCTTGATCGCGGCGATCAGGTCGGCAAGCGCCGCACCGAACGGTTCGGACGCCTTGACCCCGGGCATCTCGGCGGGGTCGAGCACATCCACGTCCACGTGCACGTGGACCGCGTCGACGCCGAGTTCGGCCACAGCAGTCGCCAGCGCGGCGGGATCGCGGAGCGCCTCGGAATCGATGATCCGGATGCCGTGCGCCGCGATGTAGTCGACCTCGGCGTCATCGAGGGCGCGGGCACCGACGAGGATCACATCGCTCGGCCGCACGGTGCCGGACGGGAGAGTCAGCTCGGGAGCGCCGTCACCCAGGACGGCGCGGAGAGCCATGCCCCCGAACGCGTGCGAGGTCGAGGTTTCGGGGGAATGCAGATCGGGGTGAGCGTCGGCCCAGACGACGGCCACCCGACCGTGGTCCGCGGCAGAGCGCCCGACGCCCGCGACGGCCACGCTGCAGTCACCGCCGATCGTCAACGCGCGTTCCGTGAGCGGGGCGAACGCCGCATCCAGCGCCAACCGCACCTGGCGGAGTGCGCTGTAACGGTGCACGCCCGTGCCGAGCTCGTCGCCCGCTTCCAGCGGCACGGGGATGCGCTCGCACGCACTGCGCGGCAGGTCTCCGGCGATGGCGTCGGCGCCGTCGATGAGATTCATGGCCCGCGCGGAGGGCGAGCCCTGCCACTGCGGAACGATCAGAAAACGGGTCACGGGGATTCCTCGGGGGAGCGACGGGGCCGCGCGGACGCGGCCCCGTCGGAGATCACTGCTGGTGCGGCAGCTGCTGCGAGATCTGCTGCTGCGGCGCGGCCTGCGGTTCGGCGCCGGCGCCGAGAGCGCCCTGCGTCGACCCGCCGGCCTTGAGCGCGGCGAGCCGGGCCTCGACCTCGGTCAGTTCACCGATGTCGTCGAGGCTCTCGAACTGGGCGTCGAGGCTCGAGGCGGCGAGCTCCGCCTTGCCCTGCGCGAGCGCCTCCTGGCGGCGGATCTTGTCTTCGAACCGGCCGATGTCGCTCGTCGGGTCGAGCACGTTGACGCTCTTGATCGCGTCGTGCACCTTGTTCTGCGCCTCGGCGACCTTGGCCCGCGCGAGCAGTTCGCTGCGCTTGGTGCGCAGCTGCTCGAGCTTCGTCTTCATGCCGTTGAGGCCGTCCTTGAGCTTGTCGACGACCTCGGTCTGCGCAGCGATCTGAGGTGCGGCGGCCTTGGCCTGGCTCTCCTCGGAGATCTGGCGCTGCAGAGCGATCTTGGCGAGGTTGTCGAACTTGTCGGCATCCGCCCCGTTGCCGGCGTTCCGCATCTCGTCGGCGCGGCGGCTCGCCGCGAGCGCCTTGCTGCCCCACTCGGCTGCCGCCTGGACGTCTTCCTGGTGGTCGCGCTCGAGGAGGCGCAGGTTGCCGATCGTTTCGGCGATCGCCGACTCGGCGTCGGCGATGTTGTTGCTGTAGTCGCGCACGAGCTGGTCGAGCATCTTCTGCGGGTCTTCCGCAGAATCGATCATCGCGTTGACGTTCGCCCGGACGAGGGTCGAGATGCGTCCGAAGATGGACTGCTTGGCCATCGTGTTTCCTTTCCTTGAGGTCGATTCCGGATGCGGCGGGTGCCGGTCCGGATCAGAATCTGCCGCCACCGCGGCGGGAGCGGCCGCCCCCGCCGAAACTTCCGCCGCCGCTGCGTGAGCGCCCGCCGCCGAATCCGCTCCGCGACCCGCCGCCGAGCGATCCGCCGCCGAGCGATCCGCCGCCGAATCCGCCCCCGCCGAATCCGCCGCCGAACCCGCTGCTGCGGCGGCCCCCGCCGAGGATCGAGCCGACGAGCAGGCCGCCCAGCATGGCGCCCATGTCCGAGCCGCCTCCGGTCGGGGCGAAACCGTCGACGTCGCCGCGGGCCGAGTCGATGGCGGATGCTGCGAGCTGGCTGGCCCGCTGCGCCGACTGCAGGGCGCGCTCCGCATCCGCCGACTGCTCCTGCCGTGCCTGAGCGAAGCTCGCTCCCGCCTCGGCGAGCCGCGTGCGGGCGGTCGCGCCGACGGCGCCGCGCCGCGCCGCGATGAAGTCCTCCGCGGCCGAGATCTGCGCCTGCGCCTGGGTCAGGGCAGGTCCGAGCAGCTGCCGGGCGCGTTCGGTGCGGGCGGCGGAGTCTTGCGCGGCGGCGAGCAGCGCGTCGAGTTCGGCGTCGGCAGTCTGCAGGCGCTGCAGCGCCGCGACGGGGTCGCTCGCGGCGCGGTCGGCGTCGATCTCCGCGCGCGCCCCGGCAACGGCCGCCGCGAGGCGCCCGTCCGGGTCGGGCAGCGCGGCGGATGCGGCGATCTCCCGCTCGATCTCGGCGCGGAGGACGGGCACCTGCGCCGCCGCTGCGGTGAGCTGTTCGTCGAGCGTCCGCACGGCCTGCGCGAGACCCTGCGCCTGCGTCAGTGCGTCTTCCGTGGCGCGCAGCGCGAGTGCCGCGGATCCGGTGTCGCCCGTAGCGAGGGCCGCACGGGCCGCGGCGAGCTGTTCGTCGGCGAAGCCGAGCCGGTGCTGCGCCTGTGCGACGTTGTCGGCGACGGTGACGAGCGCCGACCCGGCATAGGTCGCCTCGAGCCGCGCCAACCGGTCGGCCGCCGCGGGAAGGGCGTCGCCGGCGGCCGTGCGGAGCGCGCCGAGTCGCTCGATCGCGGCGGGCGCGTCGGCGCCGAGCCGGCGGAGCGCGGCGAACCGTTCGGACTGCTCTTCGAGCCGGCCGGTCGCCTGCGCGCAGAGCGCGAGCACCTCGGAGTGCCACGCCCGCACCTGTTCGTCGGAGTCGGCGACCTCGTCATCGAGCTTCTGGCGCAGAGAGAACGCGCGGTCGAGCTCGGCGCGGGAGGCGCTGAGGGCCGCCGTGAAATCGGCGGTGGCGGATGCGGGGAACTCGGCGGTCGCGAAGCCGAGCTCTTGCTCACCGGTGCGGATCGCGTCGTCGGTTTCGACGAGCGCTGCGGACGCGCGTCGGGCGAGGTCGGCGGTGCTCTCGGCCGGAGCCGAACCCGAGGCCGAAGTCGCACCCGCCGAGCCCGGCCGGCGACGGCGGCTGCGCACCACGAAGAAGATGACCACGGCCACGATTGCGACACCGGCGATGACCGCGATCACGACTCCCGCATCGACCCCGGAGGATCCGTCACCGGCACCCGAGCCGCCGGTGGCCGCATCCGTGATGCCGGCGGCGGCGGCGGCGATCGCGCCGTTCCAGTCCTGGTCACGCAGCTCCGGCAGCACGTTCTGCTGCTCGATGGTCGACAGTTGGTTCTCGTCGAGGGGGCCGGCGGCGTCGCCGGAGAGGTAGTACTGACCCGCGTCGACCGCGATCGCCAGCAGATACTGGTTGGTCCCGAGACCGTTCTGCTGGGCCGCGGCGTTCGCCCAGCCCTCCGCATCTGCGGGATTGCTGAACCGGTCGACGAAGACGACCCAGAGGTCCAGGCCCGTGTCGTCGGCGAGCTGGTCGAGGCGCACCTCGGCGGCGTCGATCTCGTCCGAGCCGAGCACGGCGGCTTCGTCGAGGACGTAGCCCGATTCGAGCGTGACCGGATCGGCGGCGGATGCGGGCGCCGCACCGAGGAGGACCACCGCGCAGACGGCGGCCAGGGCGAGACTCCCGCGCGCGCGCATCCGTTGCCTCCTCCGGGCACGAACGCGCCCCCGCGTGAAGTCTATGCAGTGGATCTTGTGTTCTGCCCGGGATGGCACGCACGCGGGTCGCTGCCGTCCTCGGGCGCTTCGCGTGGGTACGCTGACCCCCCGATGGACGACCGATACGGACACGATGTTCTCGCCGCGGGATGGCGCGCGAAGCACCAGCGCGAGCTCGCGCGGATCCCGGCCTCGCGCGATCTCGTGGTCGAGGTGGCGGAGGACGGCTACTGCGGCGCGGTGATGTCGGTGACGGGCGGGCTGGTGGAGCTCGAAGACCGGCACGGGCGCCGACGGATGTTCCCGCTCGGGCCTGGTTTCCTCGTCGACGGCGCCCCTGTCGTGCTCGTGGCGGCGCCGCCCGCCGCCGCTGGCGCCCCGAAGCGGACCGCATCCGGATCCTTCGCCGTCGCCGATGCGCGCGCCCGCGTCGCGCGACCGAGCCGGATCCTGGTCGAGGGGCGGCATGACGCCGAACTCGTGGAGAAGGTGTGGGGCGACGACCTGCGGGTCGAAGGCGTGGTGGTGGAGTATCTGCAGGGCGTCGATCTGCTCTCGGACCTACTGGATGCGGAGCCGCCGAACGCCGAGCGCCGGTACGGGGTACTGGTCGACCACCTGGTGACGGGGTCGAAGGAGGCCCGCATCGCGCAGGCGGTGGAGCGCGGCCGGCACGGCGCGCACGTGCGGATCGTCGGCCACCCGTACATCGACGTGTGGCAGTGCGTGACTCCGCAGGCGGTCGGCATCCGGGCGTGGCCCGAGGTGCCCCGCGGCACCGACTGGAAGACCGGCGTCTGCCGCGCGCTCGGCTGGCCGGCGCGAGACCAGGCGGACTTCGCCCGGGCCTGGCAGCGGATCCTCGCGTCGGTGCACTCCTACCGTGACCTGGAGCCCGCGCTGCTCGGACGCGTCGAGGAGCTCATCGACTTCGTCACGGCCTGAGCGGGCGCCGAAAGGGCGTTCGGGGGCCGCGTGATCACGCGCAGCCCGCGCGCTGATTACGCTCGGAGGGTGACCGACCCCGCATCCGGCTCCTTTCGCGACCGTCCCGTCTCCTTCGTTCGGCGGAGCGGACGGATGACCGAAGCGCAGGATCGCGCGTGGAGCGAGCTCGCGCCCGCCCTCGTGCTCGACGTCGTGCGCGGGGAGGCGGTGACGAGCATCGCGCCCGGGGCCGAGATCGATCCGGAGGCGGTGTGGGGGCGCCGGGCGCCGCTCATCGTGGAGATCGGATCGGGTCAGGGGCACGCGATCATGCACGCCGCGACCACGCGACCGGATGCGGACTTCCTCGCGGTCGAGGTGTTCCGCGCGGGTCTTGCCCGCACGATGCTCGACGCCGAGCGCGCGGACGTGCGGAACCTGCGCCTGGTCGAGGCGAACGCGCCCGAGGTGCTCGCACACCTGCTGCCGGCGGCATCCGTCGATGAGCTGTGGATCTTCTTCCCCGACCCGTGGCACAAGAACAAGCACACCAAGCGGCGCCTCGTGCAGCCGGAGTTCGCCCCGCTGGCCGCGCGCGTCCTGCGCCCCGGGGGAACGCTGCGACTCGCGACGGACTGGGAGGACTACGCGGTGCAGATGCGCGACGTCCTCGACCGGGCGGACGATCTGACCCGCGGTTTCGAGGGGGACTGGGCGCCCCGGTTCGAGGGGCGAGTGCGGACGGCGTTCGAGCGCAAGGGCGAACGCGTCGGGCGCGCCATCCGAGACCTCGCGTACGTGCGGCCGGGGGCCTGAGGTGATCGCCGAACGCGAGCAGATCGCCGTCCGAGAGCTCCGGGTCGGCGCCGTCGTTCCCGCCCTCCTCACCTGCCTCGCCGCTCCGGCGTTCTTCGTGCTGCTCACCCCCTGGCTCGGCTGGCTGCTGCTCGCCGCGGGGCTGCTCACCGCGTGGGCGTGGGATCGACGCAGGCCGCAGAACCCGCTCGTGCCCGACGGGCCTCGGGCGCCGTCGCTTCTTCGCGACCTGTCGCTCATCGCGGCCGGGATGCTGATCGTGAGCGCCATCCCGCTCGCGGCCGAGCTCGACAACGTCGCGATGCTGCGATTCACGCTCGCGCTCGGCGGCGCCGTGGTGGTGCCCTATGCGATCTCGCGGTTCGTGTACCGCGATCGCGCCATCCGCTTCCCTTGGCGAGGAGGCGGGACGTGGACGCGCTTCCAGTGGGCGTGGCTCGCGGCGGTGCTGGTGCTGGGATGGGCGATTCTGCCGTTCTATTTCATCACCTCGGGCGTCTACCAGAACTGGCCCGTCGTCGACTCGCCCGAACTCATCGCGCGGCTGTTCGTCGGGGTGGGAGCGGTCGGGATCTGGGACGAACTGTTCTTCATCTGCACGGTCTTCGCCCTCCTGCGTCGGCACCTGCCGATGCCGGCCGCGAACGTTCTGCAGACGATCGTCTTCGTCTCCTTCCTCTGGGAGCTCGGCTACCGCGCGTGGGGTCCGGTGCTCACCATCCCCTTCGCATTGCTGCAAGGCTTCGTGTTCTTGCGCACCCGGTCGCTCGGCTATGTCGTGACCGTGCACCTGCTGTTCGACGCGGTCGTCTTCGCGGTGCTCGTGCACGCGCACAACCCGGGCCTGCTGGACGGCTGGTTCCTGGTCTGAGGTGCGGTCCGCCGGCGGATGCTGCGGCGGGGGAATCAGCCGGGCACGTGCTCGGTGAGGATACGGGTCAGCAGAAGCCGAGCTGTCAGCCCGCCCCCCGGTGTGTCGACGAGGGTGATTGCTCCGCCGTCGTGCTCCACGAGTTCGCGGGCGATCGCCAGCCCCAATCCGGAACCCCCGACCGTCGTGCTCCAGAAGCGATCGAACGCCCGCGCCCGGTCCTCCGCCGACATCCCCGGCCCGTGGTCGATCACCTCGATGAGCGCCCCCGAGGACAGAGTCGACTCGCGGATGGTCACGATGCCGCCGGCGGGACTTGCCCGGAGCGCGTTGTCGATGAGGTTGTCGAGCGCCTGCTCGAGATGGCCGGTCGTCGCGCGGACGTGTCGCTCTGCGGACGCCATCTCGACGACGATCCGGACACCCGCGTCCTCGGCGGATTCCGCCCAGAAGCGACCGCGCTCGCCGAGCACCGCACCGACGTCGATCGCGGCGGGTGCGCCCGACGGTGCTTGGCTTCGCGCCAGCGCGAGCAAGTCGGAGACGAGTCGACTGAGGCGACCGGATTCGCGCAGGGCGCGATCGACGGCGGCCTTGTCGTCCGGATCGTGCAGGCGATCGTGCAGGTTCTCAAGTCCCAGGCGGAGCGCGGTGAGCGGCGTTCGCAGCTGGTGCGACGCGTCCGCCGTGAACGCCTGCTGAGCGGAAAGGAGGACGTCGATCCGCCGGGCGGCTTCGTTGAGGGTGTCGGCGAGGCGTCGCATCTCCGGGGGACCCATCTCGTCGAGGTTCGCGCGGACCTTCACGTCGCCGTCGGAGATGCGGCCGGCCATCGCGTCCAGAAGCCGGAGCGGGCGCAGGATCGACGTCGCGACAACCGCGCTCACGATCACCGACAGCACGAGGACGATCGAACCCACGCCGAGCCGGAAGAGCCAGATGCTCTGCACCTGAGCATCCACCGGCGCACTCGGTACGGTCACCCGCACGGCACCGTCGACACGGCCCTCGTCGGTTTTGGCGGGAACGGTGACCTGGAGCCCCTTCTCACCCAGCACGGATTCGTCGAGCGATCGGACGCTCTCCTCGCCTGCCAGGGCCGCGTCGAAGTCCACGTCCTGGGCGCCGACGACCGCGCGCCCGAGGGCGGGTTCGCGGTCGGTGCCGATGAGTTCGACCCGTCCGGCGGTCTGGTCTTCGACCTCGTCGCGGAGCTGTACCAGCGCCAGTCGCGCGCCGCGCGGTGGCCTCGTCAGCTTCTGTCGCCGTCGCGAGGAGCACCGCGATCGTGCGTGCTTCTCTCAGGGCGACCTCGCGCTGGCCGTCGCGCAGCAGTTGACTGAGATTCAGCCCGACCGGCAACGTGAACGCGATGAGGGCGATCGTGACGATCACCAGGTACGACGTGACGAGCCTACGGCGCATCGGCGCGCTCCACTCGGAAACCGACCCCCCGAACGGTCGTGATCACGACGTCCGGTCCGAGCTTCTGGCGGAGCGCCGACACGTGCACGTCAAGGGTGCGTGTCGAGCCGAACCAGTGGCTGTCCCATACCTCGTCGATGAGTGACTCGCGGGTGAGCACCGAACCCGCGCGGCGGGTGAGCGCGACGAGGAGGTCGAACTCCTTGGGGGCGAGTGCCACCTCGCCGTCGCCTCGTCGCACTCGTCGCGCAGCGACGTCGATCGATACGGTGCCCACGTCGATGGGCGGGGGTGCGACCTCGTCGCGTGTGCCGCCCATCGCCGGGGCATCGCCCGCGTGGCGGCGGGTCACCGCACGGATCCGTGCCACGATCTCGCGCACGCCGAACGGCTTGGCGACGTAGTCGTCGGCGCCTACTTCGAGTCCCGCGACCGTGTCGACCTCATCGCCCCGTGCGGTGATCACGATGATCGGCACGTTCGACACGGCGCGAAGCTGGCGGCACACGTCGAGTCCGTCCATATCGGGCAGCCCGAGGTCGAGCAGGATGAGGTCGGGAGGAGCGGCGGCGAGCGCCTCCCTCCCGGACATCACCCACTCGACCTCGTAGCCGTACCGCGTGAGACCCTCGCGAAGCGAGTCGGCGATGGATGGATCGTCTTCCACGATCAGAACAAGCACGACAGATGGTCTCACCCTCTTCTGGGCGTGCGGCGGACGGGGCGGATCGAGGAGAGGGGACGACGAGCGCCTACTCCGCGGACGGCTCTTTCGACGAGTGGTGTTCGACGATCAACCACTCGCCGTCGACCTCCTGGTAGACGAACGTGAACCGGGCCGGCACGACGTCGCCGGTCGCGCCCATCGTGAAGGTGTAGAGGCCGGAGTGGGAGACGAATCCGTCCCCGAGGTCGCGAACCACACCCTCGGTGATCTCCCCGGAAGGTTCGTTCTGAAGGAACCCCTCGAAGTACTCGAGGCGTTCCTCGGGGGTGTCGTGGATGCCGGGGGCCACCGTCGGCAGAAGCACCGCATCCTCGGCGTAATACTCGTTCACCTGTTCCGGGTCTCCCGTGGCGAGCGCGGCGTTCCACTCCTCGAACAGCGCCTGCACCTCGGAGTCGGTCGGCGCCGTCGCGGCCGTCGCGGCGGGAGCGGCCTCCGCCGCGGTGGCGGCGCAGCCCGTCAACGCGAACACTCCGGCGACGGGCAGAGCGAGCAGGGGGAGTGCGGAGCGGTGTCGTCGAGGCATGATTCGTTCCTTCGCGTAAGGGCCGGTTCTCCGGCCGACGGTGAGCGTGAATCCAGCCTCGTGAATCGACCGTCATCACCCGGTCAGGAGAACGTCAAGGGTTGGTCAGCATCCCGTTCACGCGCCTCCGGTGCGTCTCGTGCGGGCCGCGTTCACCGGGCGGCGGGCCGGGGCATGGCATGATCCTCCAGTGACGGATCGCCGCATCCGCACGTTTCGTGAGCGCCGCTGGCGCGGAAGGGATCCCGTGACCGCCACCGGCTCGTCCCGCCCGACGACGGACGCACGCACCGGCCGCCTCCCCGCCGCCCTGTCCCGGGCGCGCGCCGGAGTCGTCACCTGGTTCGACGATGTGATCCGCCCCGACCCCCGGGTCCGCCCCGTCACTCGACGCGATCTCGTCGGCGTGATGTGGATCTGGGTGATCGGTCGGGTGCTGAGCCTCGCGATGCTCGCGATCTGGTACGGATTCTCGAAAGCGTTCTCGTGGAGTTTCGGCGCGCAGGGGCTGCCCGTGGGCGACTTCCTGTCGTTCCTCACCGCGTGGGATGCGGATCGCTACGGACGGATCTCCCGGATCGGGTACCCGGCGGAGCTCCCGGTCGACACGACCGGCGCCGTGTTCCCGAACGACTGGGCGTTCATGCCGATCTTCCCGGTGCTCGAACGGTGGGTCTCGGATGCGACGGGGTGGGGGTGGCAGCTCAGCGGGGTGCTGCTCGGCATCCTGTTCAGCGCCGGTGCCACGATCATGCTCTTCCTGCTGCTTCGCGCCGTGACGACGCCGAGCCAGGCGCGGTGGGCGGTCATCCTGTTCAGCTTCGGTCCGCTGTCGTTCATCTTCATGGTGGCCTACGCCGAGTCGCTGTTCCTCTTCCTGCTCTTCCTGGGACTGTGGCTCGCGGTGCGTCGCCGTTACGCCTGGATCGCCCCGGTCGGGGTGCTCGCCGCGTACACCCGCCCGGGCGCGCTGGTGCTCGCCCTGGCGCTGGGCATCGTGTTCCTCGTGCGCTGGGCACGCCACCGTATCGATCCGTTCCCACGCGGCCAGGTCATCGGCCTGATCGTCGCCGGTGTCTCGATCGCCGCCGCGGGCCTGTCGTGGTCGTGGATCGTGGAGATCACGACCGATCTGCCGCACGCGTACGTGCTGACCGAGACGTCCTGGTGGCGTCCGTTCCTCGGGCCGGTGCAATTCGTTCCGCTGACGCCCTGGTTCCTGTTCGCCTGGAACTTCCTCGGGGTCTTCGGCATCCTGATCGTGTTGGCCGTCATCGCCGCGTTCGCCCTGTTCGTCTGGTCGAAGCCGTTCCGGCGCCTGGGGCTCGTGATCGGCGTCTACACCGTGAGCTACGGGCTGTACCTCTTCGCGGTGTTCCTTCCGCAGCAGAGCCTGTTCCGGCTCCTGCTGCCGGTGGCGCCGCTCCTCGGCCACGAGAAGCTCAGCTCGTCGCGGGCCTGGCGGCGGGTGACGCTCGGCACCGCCATCGGATCCCAGCTCCTGGCGACCCTCGTCCTCTGGACCGTCGGCTATCCGTAACGCGGCCCCGACCCGCCCCGCGTGCTCGGCGGCCGCTCGCGGATGCTAATCTCGATCGGTACGCCTCCGTAGCTCAGTGGATAGAGCGCCGGTTTCCGGTACCGTAGGTCGCTGGTTCGACTCCAGTCGGGGGCACACGCGAAAATCCCAGGTCATGCCTGGGATTTTCTGCATTCTGCCCCGTGCTTGTGCGCACAGGCGGGGCGCGCGGGCGTTCCGCGGGGCGTGAGGAACCGCATCCGACCTACTCTGCGCGGAGCGGTCTGGCAAGCGTCGATGGCAGATGGGCCGCGTTCGTAGGGTGGCTGGCACAGCCCCCATCGGAAGAGGTTCGCCGTGCCATCCACATCCTCCCGCGGAGTCGCGGTCGTCACCGGCGGAACGGCGGGCCTCGGCCGCGCCACCGCACGCGAACTCGCCGGCCGGGGGTGGAACGTCGCCGTGCTCGCCCGCGGGCAGGACGGCATCGACGGAACCATCGCCGACATCGAGAAGATCGGCCAGCGCGGCTACGGCGTATCGGTCGACGTCGCCGACGCCACGGCGGTCGACGCCGCCGCGGAAGAGATCGAGCGCGAACTCGGGCCCATCGACCTGTGGGTCAACAACGCGATGACCGGCACGATCTCGGAGTTCCTCGACACCGATCGGGCCGACTTCGAACGGGCCACGGCCGTCACGTACTTCGGTGTCGTCAACGGCACCCGCGTCGCGCTCCGCCGGATGGTGCCCCGCCAGCGAGGGCAGGTCATCCAGATCGGTTCGGCCCTGGCGCACCGCGGCATCCCCCTGCAGTCGGCGTACTGCGGGGCGAAGCACGCCATCCACGGGTTCACCGACTCGGTTGTCGCCGAACTCACGCACGGCAAGGTCCCCGTCGCCGTCTCGATCGTCGACATGCCGGCCCTGAACACCGTGCAGTTCGGGTGGGTCAAGTCGGCGTTCTCCGACCACCCGCAGCCCGTCCCGCCGATCTACCAGCCCGAGGTCGGTGCGCGCGCGATCGCGGACGTGGCCGATACCCCGCGGCGGCGCACCTGGGTGGGCGAGTCGACCGTCGGCCTCGTGCTCGGCACGCGCTTCGCCGGCCGCTTCATGGACTGGTACCTCGCCAAGAACGCCTACGAGGGTCAGCTGGCCCCCGATCACCACGAACCCATGATGGCGCCGAACCTCTACGAGCCGGTTCCCGGAGATCATGGCGCGCGCGGCGTCTTCTCGGCCGAAGCGCGAGGCGGCAGCGTGCAGACGTGGGCGATCCGCCACCGCCGGGCCCTGAGCGTCACGGGAGCGGCGGCCGCCGCCCTCGGGGCCGCGACCGGATGGCGGGTTCTCGCGGCCCGCCGCTGAGGCATCCGCAGATTTCGACACCCGCCCCCTTCCGAGAAAGGATGACGTATGGCTCGCAACGTGAGGATCCTGGCCTGCACCCCGGAGGATGTCTTCCGGGTCTTCGACAACGGGTGGTTGTTCCCGGTGTGGGTGGTCGGCGCGTCCCGGATGCGGGACGTTTCCGGCGACTGGCCGGCCGTCGGTTCCCGGCTTCACCATTCGTTCGGGGTCTGGCCGGCTCTCATCGATGACGTCACCGAGGTGCTCGAGTACGAGGCCGGACGACGCTTCGTGCTCCGCGCCAAGGGGTGGCCGATGGGGGAGGCGCGCGTCGCGATCGACGTGAAGGCGCACGGCGAGAAGACCCTCGTCCGCATCCAGGAGGAAGCGGTGGCGGGGCCGGGGGCGTGGATCCCCGGGCCGCTGCTCGACATCCCGCTCCGCTGGCGCAACGCCGAGACGCTGCACCGACTCGCCTACCTGGCCGAGGGCATCCCCGCCCATTCGGTCGGGGCGAGCACCGCCGACCGAGAGATCTCGGAGACGGCGGAAGACGACTCGCCCGCACCCCGCGGGGAAGGCGCGTCGACGTCGTGACGGCGGAACTCGATGTCGTGGTCGTCGGCAGCGGGCCGAACGGGATGGCCGCCGCCGTGACCCTCGCCCGCGCGGGGCTCCAGGTGCGCGTGTACGAACGGTCGGACCACGCGGGCGGGGGCGCGGCCACCCGGGAGCTGACCCTGCCCGGATTCCTGCACGACGTGTGCTCCGCGGTGCATCCGCTGGCGTTCGAGTCGCGGTTCTTCCGGGAGTTCGCGCTGGCCTCGCGCGTCGAGTTCGCCGTGCCCGACATCTCCTACGCGCACCCGTTGGACGGCGGCCGCGCGGTCGTCGCCTACCGTGATCTCGGCCGGACGGCGGCCGAGCTCGGCGTCGACGGGCCCGCCTATGCGCGCGTGATGGCGCCGCTGGCCCGGCACTCCGCATCCGTCGCCGACTTCACCGGCGGTTCGCTGCTGCGCGTGCCCGGCGACCCGGTCACCGCCCTCCGCTTCGGCCTGCGCGCGCTCGAGCAGGGCTCGCCGCTGTGGAACCTGCGCTTCCGCGAAGAGAACGCGCCCGCGCTGATGACCGGCGTTGCGGCGCACACGATTCTGCGCCAGCCGAGCATCGCCGGGGCGGGCGGCGGTCTGGCGCTCGCCGCCTACGGACACGCGCGCGGATGGCCGGTGCCCATCGGCGGCAGTGGGGCCATCATCGACGCGATGGCCGACGACCTGCGCGCCCACGGCGGCGAGATCGTCACGGGGCACGAGGTGCGGTCGCTCGCCGAGCTGCCGCCCGCGCGCGCGGTGCTGCTCGACGTCACTCCCGACGCACTGATCCGGATGGCGGGCGACGCGATCCCGACCCCCTATCGGGCCGCGCTCGAACGCTTCCGCTACGGCGGCGGGGTCGCGAAGGTCGACTTCGCGCTCTCCGACCCCGTGCCGTGGGCGAATGCGTCGCTCCGCCGCACCGCGACGGTGCACGTCGGCGGTACGCGGGCGGAGGTCGCCGCATCCGAGAACGCGGTCTCGGCGGGGCGCCTGAGCGAGGCCCCTTACGTGCTCGTCACGCAGCCGTCCCTCTTCGATTCCGGGCGGGCCCCGGGAGATGCCCACACGCTGTGGGCCTACACGCACGTGCCGGCAGGGTCCCCCGCCGATCGCGAGGAGGCCATCGTCCGTCAGATCGAGCGGTTCGCGCCCGGATTCCGCGACACGATCCTCGCGTCGCACTCGCGCAACGCCGTCGAGATATCTCGCGACAACCCCAACTACCCGGGCGGCGACATCTCCGCGGGCGCCCCCAGCCTGCTCCAACTGCTGCGCCGGCCGACGCTGAGCCCGGACCCGTGGCGCACCCCCATGAAGGGCGTCTACCTCTGCTCGGCGTCGACGAGTCCCGGGCCGGGTGTGCACGGACTAGGGGGTTGGTGGGCGGCGCGGAGTGCGCTCCGGCACGAGTTCGGCACCCGATTCCTGCCCGACCTCTCACCGGTCTGACGCCCTGCGCAGGGCTCAGGATGCGGGGGCGAGGCTCGCCAGGGCACGCGCGAGGCGCTCGGCGAGATACGCGTGTCCGGCCGTCGTCGGGTGGTTGCGGCCGATCTCGCCGGTGTCGATGATCCACCCATAGTCGGCCGGGCTGATCCACTGCTCCGTGACGGGTGAGATGTACGCCCACCCGCGCGATGCCGCGAGCCCCGCCAGGGTGCGGTCGATCCGGGCGGTCGCGTCTTCCACCGGCAGCACCTGCGGGGCGGGCCCGAGGATCACGATCGGAGTCGACGGGTACCGCGCGGTCAGGGCGTCCCAGGCGGCGCCGACCGCATCCGCGTAGCCCTCCGCCGGCTCGCGGCGGTCGTTGATCGAACCCTGCACGACGATCAGGTCGGGATCCAGGTCCGGGTCGAGCCGCGCGATGCGCTCGCCGAACGTGCCGATGCCCTCGAGTCCCGGCACGAGGTAGCCGCTGCCGCGCACCCCGTCGACGATCGTCTCGCCGCGGATGAGCCCGGCCACGACGTAGGCGTAGCCGTCGGTGGGTACGGTCGCTGCCGAACCGTAGGTCCAGGAGTCGCCGAACACGAGCACGCGGGGGTTCTCCGGAAGCACCAGCGGGGCCACCGCGAGGGCCTCGGCGGGAACGGCTTCGGCGCGGCCGACCGTCGCGTCGCTCGCCGCCCACGGGTGCCAGAGCGCGAGGGCGCACACGACGGCGATGGCCGCCGCGAACCCGCTCAGCGCGACGAGGGAACGTCGAGCGCGGGCGCGGGAGGGGCGGGCCATGCGACGAGCGTACGACGTACGGCGCGCCCGGCGTCACGCGCCCGTCACGCCTCGACTCCGAACCGACTTCTCGGCGTGCGAGGATGACTCGGTGGAACGCGCTGTGACCGCTGAAATGGATCTCGAACTCGGGTCGTCGGTCGACCTCATCTTCCAGATCACGGCGGCCCAGACCATGCCCGTGACGAGCGAGCAGTTGACCTTCCGTCAGGGCGAGCGCATCTACACGCCGACCGAGATCGTCGACCAGTCCGGAAGCCGGCTGCACCGCTTCACGGCGGAGCCGGGCCTGCTCGAGGTCCGCTACGACGCGACCGTGTCGGGGCGTGCTGCGCCGGCTCGGGGGAGCGATCTGGAGACCATCACCTACCTGCGGCCGAGCAGGTACTGCCAGTCCGATGAGGTGTTCGCGCAGGCGCGGCGCCAGTTCCGGGGGCTCGAGGGCTTTGCGCTGCTCGATGCCGTCTCCGACTTCGTCGCGACGAGTGTGACCTACACGCCGGGGCTGAGTCTCGGCACCGACAGCGCGGTCACCACGCTCATGACCGGGCAGGGCGTCTGCCGCGACTACGCGCACGTCGTCATCGCGCTGCTCCGGGCGATGGACGTGCCCGCGCGCTACGCCGCATGCTTCGCCCCCGGACTCGACCCGATGGACTTCCACGCGGTGGCCGAGGCCTACCTCGACGGCGCCTGGTACGTCATCGATGCCACCCGTCTCGCGCCCCGTGACTCGCTCGTGCGCATCGCCACCGGCCGCGACGCGGCGGACTGCGCGTTCCTCAGCTACCACGGTGGAAACGTGGGCCTCGAGCGTCTGCACGTCGACGCCTGGCAGACGGATGCGGTCACCGCATCCGTCTCCGACGACCCGCACGCGCCCGTCCAGCTCACCTGACCCGCGCGTCCCTTTGTGACCGCGAGACGGGATCGGGGCGCCGAGACCCGGGGGGTGACCCCATGGTCTCGGCGCGAAGATCCCGTCTCGCGGGGAAGGGGAGGGCGGCGGCGCGAACGTAGAATGGGCGGGCTATGGATCCCGAACAGCTCTCCGCCGCCCTGCTCGCCGTCGTCGCCCCGCTCGCCGAGGCGCGACGCCCCGGCGCCGCCGCCGAGCTGTCGGTCTCCGACGTCGTCCTCGATCGTCCGAAGAACCGGGACCACGGCGACTGGTCCTCGAACATCGCGCTGAAGCTCGCGAAGTCCCTCGGCGCGAACCCGCGTGAGTTCGCGGCCGAGATCGCCGTACCCCTCGCGGACGTCGCCGGCATCGCGGCGGTCGACGTCGCCGGTCCCGGATTCATCAACATCCGTCTGGATGCGGCGGCCGCCGGTGCGCTCGCGAAGGTCATCGTCGAGGCGGGCGCTGCGTTCGGCACGAACTCATCGCAGCGGGGCAACACCATCAACCTCGAGTTCGTGAGCGCGAACCCCACGGGACCGCTGCACATCGGCCACACGCGCTGGGCGGCGCTCGGCGATGCGATCGCCCGGCTGCTGCTCGCGAGCGGCGCGACCCTCGTGCGGGAGTTCTACATCAACGACGCGGGCGCGCAGATGGAGCGCTTCGGGCGCTCCGTGCTCGCCGCCGCGCTCGGGCAGCCCATCCCCGAGGACGGCTACGCGGGCGAGTACATCCAGACGCTGGGCGCACGGGTGCGCGATCTGCCCGTCGAGGGAACCACGGGCGGACTCGTCGAGCTCGACCCGGCCGCGCAGCTCGCCTTCGTCACCGAGCGCGCGTACGAGCTGCAGCTCGGTGAGATCCAGGCCTCGCTCGAGCGGTTCAACGTGCACTTCGACGTCTGGTTCTCCGAGCGCGTGCTGCACGCGGCGGGAGCGGCCGGAGAACCGAGCCTCGTCGACGAGGCGGTCGAGCGACTCCGCGTCCAGGGCCACGTGTTCGACGACGAGGGTGCCGTGTGGGTGCGCACGACCGACTTCGGCGACGACAAGGACCGTGTCATCCGCCGCTCGAACGGCGAGTACACCTACTTCGCCGCCGATGCGGCGTACTACCTGAACAAGGGAGACCGCGGCTTCGCGCACAAGATCTACCTGCTCGGAGCCGACCACCACGGCTACGTGCACCGCCTCAAGGCGCTCGCGGGCGCGGCGGGAGAAGACCCCGAGAAAGACATCGAGGTGCTGATCGGCCAGCTTGTCTCGATCAACGGCGCGAAGCTGTCCAAGCGCGCGGGCAACATCATCGAGCTCGATGACCTGCAGTCCTGGCTCGGCACCGACGCCCTCCGCTACTCGCTGGGCCGCTATCCGGCCGATTCGCCGCTCACGCTCGATCCCGAGATCCTGCAGAAGCGCACGAACGACAATCCGGTCTTCTACGTGCAGTACGCCCACGCCCGTACGCACAACGTCGCCCGGAACGCCGCCGCGTCCGGGATCGATCGGAGCGCCTTCGCTCCCGAGGCGCTCACGCACGAGACCGAATCCGCGCTGCTCGGCGCGCTGCAGGAGTTCCCGCGTCTGGTGGCGTTCGCCGCCGACGTGCGCGAGCCGCACCGCATCGCCCGCTACCTCGAGGAGCTCGCCGGCCTGTACCACCGCTGGTACGACAGCTGCCGGGTGATCCCCCTCGGCGACGAGCAGCCGACCGATCTGCACCGCACGCGGCTCTGGCTCAACGACGCCACCGGTCAGGTGCTGCGCAACGGTCTCGATCTGCTCGGCGTGAGCGCGCCCGAACGGATGTGAGCGGGCGATGAGCGCCGACACGCAGCCCACCGAACCGTTCCCTTCGGAGTGGCGCGAGCAGCCGGTCGCTCGTCGTCGTCATCGCCGGTGGCCGTGGCTCGTCGCGATCCTCGTCGTGCTCGCCCTGGTCGTCGCCGCGTTCTTCGCGGGGGAGTGGATCGCCCGCGACCTCATCACGAAGGGCGTACAGCAGCAGGTGGTCTCGCGCCTCGCTCTGCCGGCGGATCAGGAGGTGGATGTCGACATCCCCGGTTCCGTGCTCTTCCAGCTCGCCGCGGGCACGATCGACGAGGTGCGGCTGTCTTCCGACGACGTCACGGTCGGCGACGTGAGCGGTGACATCTCGGTGGATCTTCGCCAGGTGAAGATCTGGGACGGGCCCACGATGGCGGATGGTGCCGCGACCGTCACTCTCGACGAGCAGCAGGTGCGCTCGCTCCTCGCGACGGTCGACGGGCTGCCCGCGGAATCCGTGGGTCTGGCCGCTCCGAACGTCACCGCCTCGACCGAGCTGTCGCTCTTCGGTGCGGCGATCCCGCTGCAGATCGCACTCACTCCCTCCGCGGCCGACGGCGACCTGGTGCTCAGCCCCGCCGCGCTGCAGCTCGCGGGCGCCGACATCACCGCCGACGGTGTGCGCGAACGGTTCGGCGCGCTCGCCGACCCCCTCCTGCAGGGATGGCGGGTGTGCATCGCGCAGTATCTGCCCGCGGGCGTGCCGTTGCAGGCGGTGCGGGTGGAGGGTTCCGTACTCGTGGCGGACTTCGCGGTCGACGGCACGCTGCTGACGGATGCGGGTCAACGCGCCAAGGGCACCTGCGCCTGAGCGACGCTGGTAGCGTCGGCCGGATGAGTTCCGACCTCTACTTCTTCACCGCTGACCCGGCCGACCTCGATCGCGATCTCGTGCACCGCTGGCTGAGCGAGCAGGCCTACTGGGCGCTCGGGCGTCCGCGGGAGATGCAGGACGCGGCGATGGATGCATCGCGCAACTACGGGGTGCGTCGACGCGACACGGGCGCGCAGGTCGCGTTCGCGCGGATCGTCACCGACAACGCGACCTTCGCGTGGCTCTGCGACGTGTTCGTCGACCCGGCGGTACGGGGCAACGGCGTGGGCAAGATGCTGGTTCGCGGCGCGCTGGCCGACATCGAGCCCCTGCACCTTCGCCGCACACTGCTCGCGACCGCCGACGCGCACGGCCTTTACGCCGCCAACGGGTTCACGGCGCTCGCCGCTCCCGATCGGATGATGGAGCGACCCATCGGTCACTGACCGACGCGGACGGCCGCGATGCGTGCCCGCATGACGGGTGCGGCATAGGCCGTGCCCTAGACTCGACTCACTCGCGACGGCGTGTCGCGGCGGCACCCGTGGCCGGACCCGATCACGTCGTCTCTGCAGCCACCACCGATTGGGTATCCCCGTGTCCGCTTCGTCGTCCCGGCCCGTTGTGCCGGCGTGGCTCGAAGTCCCGACCGACCCGAACGACCTCGCGGCGGGCGTCTGGCCGCACTCGTCGCGGCGTCGTCCGGAGGGCGAACTGGAGATCGCGGGCGTTTCCGTGGGGGAGCTCGCAGCGACCTACGGCACGCCCCTATATGTGCTCGACGAGGACGAGGTGCGCACCCGCGCCCGGCGCACGCGTGCCGCGTTCGAGGCCGCGGCCGCGCGGCACGGCACGGAGGCTCGCGTCTACTACGCGGGCAAGGCGTTCCTCTCGACCGAGGTCGTGCGTTGGGTCATGGGCGAGGGATTGACGGTCGACGTCTGCAGTGCCGGCGAACTGGCCGTCGCGCTCGCCGGCGGTGCGTCCCCCGACCGGCTCGGCTACCACGGCAACAACAAGAGTGCCGCGCAGCTGCGCCGCGCCGTAGACATCGGCATCGGATCGATCGTCGTCGACAGCCTCGACGAGATCTCCCGGCTCGCGCAGATCACGGCCGGTCGCCAGAGCGGTCAGCCCGTCCTCATCCGGGTCAACACCGGCATCCACGCCGAGACCCACGACTTCCTCGCGACCGCCCACGAAGACCAGAAGTTCGGGTTCTCACCGGATGCGGCGCGCGTGGCCGCCGCGCGCGTGCGCGAGGTGCCGGGGCTCGAACTGATCGGCCTGCACTGCCACATCGGGTCGCAGATCTTCGGCGCCGCGGGCTTCGCCGCATCCGCCGAGCGACTCGTCGCGCTGCACGCCGAGCTTCTGGCCGGCGGAGACCTTCCCGTGCTGAACCTCGGCGGCGGCTTCGGCATCGCGTACACGCGGGTCGACGAGCCGGCGGTCATCGAAGAGCTTGCCGACGCGATCGTGGATGCGGTCGCCGCCGCCTGCGCGGCGCACGGCATCGCGCTTCCGCGCCTCGCGTTCGAGCCCGGTCGCTCGATCGTCGGGCCGGCGGGGGTGACGCTGTACGAGATCGGAACGGTCAAGCCGGTCGCGCTCGGCGGCGACACCACGCGCACCTACGTGAGCGTCGACGGCGGAATGAGCGACAACGCGCGCCCGGCCCTGTACGGCGCGCAGTACTCCGCGCGCCTGGCATCGCGTGCGGGAGCCGGGGACCCGGAGCTCGTCCGCGTCGTGGGGTCGCACTGCGAATCCGGCGACATCGTCGTCGACGCCGAGTACCTCCCGGGCGATGTCGCCCCCGGCGATCTGCTGGCCGTTCCCGCCACCGGCGCCTACTGCTTCTCGCTCTCCAGCAACTACAACTACGCACCGAGGCCCGCTGTGGTCGCGGTGCGCGAAGGACGCGCACGGGTCATCGTCCGCGGCGAGACGGTCGATGACCTCCTCGCCCGCGACGCCGGCGCGACCGTCACGAAAGGTGAGGCATGACCGACTACCGCCATCTGCGCGTCGCGCTCCTGGGCGCCGGAGCCGTCGGCTCGCAGGTCGCCGCGCTGCTGCTCAAGCACGGCGACGAGCTCGCCGACCGCGCGGGCGCGAGCCTGCAACTGGCCGGCATCGCCGTCCGGAATCTCGACGCACCCCGCGACACCGACCTCCCGGAAGAGCTGTTCACGACGGACGCGGAGTCCCTCATCGTCGGCGCCGACATCGTGATCGAGCTGATCGGCGGCATCGAGCCCGCCCGCACCCACCTCCTTCAGGCCATCAACTCGGGCGCCGATGTCGTGACGGCGAACAAGGCGCTGCTGGCGACCCACGGCCCGGAGATCTTCGACGCCGCCGACCAGGTGGGCGCGCAGGTCTACTACGAGGCAGCCGCCGCCGGCGCCATCCCGATCATCCGCCCGCTCCGCGACTCGCTCGCCGGAGACCGCGTGCAGCGGATCATGGGCATCGTCAACGGCACGACGAACTACATCCTCGACCGGATGGACACCGAGGGGGCTGCGTTCGACGAGGTGCTCGCGCAGGCTCAGGCGCTCGGGTACGCCGAATCCGACCCGACGGCCGACGTCGAGGGGTACGACGCCGCGCAGAAGGCCGCGATTCTCGCGTCTCTGGCCTTCCACACGGCCGTCCCGCTCGAGGCCGTGCACCGCGAGGGCATCACCGAGATCACGACGACGATGATGGATGCGGCCCGCCGTGCCGGCTACGTCATCAAGCTCCTGGCCGTCTGCGAACGCCTCAGCGGGCACGAATCCCCGACGGGCGAGGCCATCTCGGTGCGCGTCTACCCGGCCCTGGTTCCCCGCGAGCACCCGCTGGCGAGCGTGCACGGCGCGAACAACGCGGTCTTCGTCGAAGCCGAGGCCGCCGGCAGCCTGATGTTCTACGGCGCGGGCGCCGGGGGAGTGCAGACCGCATCCGCCGTTCTCGGCGATGTCGTCTCGGCTGCGCGCCGGCACATCGCGGGCGGCGTGGGCGTCGGAGAGTCGACGCGGGCGAACCTGCCCGTGCTCGAGATCGGGCACGCGGTCACGCAGTACCAGATCACGCTCGAGGTCGACGACAAGCAGGGTGTGCTCGCGACCATCGCGACCACGCTGAGCGAGGGTCGCGTATCCATCGCGACCGTGGAGCAGACCGTCATCGCCGATGACGGAGAGGCCGGGGCGCGCGCGCGACTGGTCATCGGAACGCACAAAGCACGCGAGCAGGACCTCAGCGACACCGTGGCGCGACTCGCTCAGAGCGACGTCGTCGAACGGGTCGTGTCGGTCCTGCGCGTGGAAGGGAACTGACATGGCACACGTCTGGCGCGGAGTTCTCCGTGAATACGCGGACCGTCTCGGTGTGACCGAGAACTCGACGGTCGTCACCCTCGGCGAGGGCGGCACGCCGCTCCTGCCCGCCCCCGCGCTGTCGCGCCTAACGGGTGCCGACGTCTGGGTCAAGTTCGAGGGCATGAACCCGACCGGATCGTTCAAGGACCGCGGAATGACGGTCGCCCTCTCGCGGGCCGTCGAGCACGGAGCGAAGGCCGTGATCTGCGCGTCGACGGGCAACACGTCCGCATCCGCCGCCGCGTACGCCGCCCACGCCGGAATCACCGCGGCGGTCCTCGTGCCCGAGGGCAAGATCGCGATGGGCAAGCTCAGCCAGGCCGTCGCGCACGGCGGTCGGCTGATCCAGATCCGTGGAAACTTCGACGACTGCCTCGAGATCGCCCGTGAGCTCGCTGACCACTACCCGGTGCACCTGGTGAACTCGGTGAACCCCGACCGGATCGACGGGCAGAAGACCGCCGCGTACGAGATCGTCGAGCAGCTCGGCGACGCGCCCGACTTCCACTTCATCCCGGTCGGCAACGCGGGCAACTACACCGCGTACACGCGCGGCTACCGCGAAGAGCTCGAGCGCGGCGTCTCCACGACGATCCCGCGGATGTTCGGCCTCCAGGCCGCCGGTTCCGCGCCTCTCGTCCGCGGCGAGATCGTGAAGAACCCGGAGACGGTGGCCAGCGCCATCCGGATCGGCAACCCCGCCTCCTGGCACCTCGCTCTCGAAGCGCGCGACGCGACGGACGGGTGGTTCGGTGCCATCGAGGACGACCGCATCCTCGCCGCGCAGAAGCTGCTCTCGGAGCAGGTCGGCATCTTCGTGGAACCGGCATCCGCCATCTCGGTCGCCGGGCTGCTCGACCGGGCCGAGGCGGGTCTCATCCCCGCCGGTGCGCGCGTCGTTCTGACCGTCACCGGCCACGGCCTGAAGGACCCGCAGTGGGCACTCCGCCAGCCCGACGGCTCGGACGTGACCCCGACGGTCGTCGACGCCGAGGTCTCCGAGGTCGCATCCGTGCTCGAACTCGCCCCGGAGACCGGGGCGTGACCACAACCCTGGGCCGCAGCGTCTCGGTGCGGGTTCCCGCCACGAGCGCCAATCTCGGCCCGGGATTCGACACGCTGGGCCTCGCACTCAGCGTGTACGACGAGCTCGAAGTGACCGCCGCACCCGAGGGGGTGCTCGAGATCGAGGTCGAGGGTGCGGGCGCCGAGGCGGTGCCGCGCGATGCGTCGCACTTGGTCGTCCGAGCGATCGCGTACGCGTTCGAAGCCGCCGACCGTCCGCTTCCCGGACTCATCCTGCGGGCGCGGAACGTCATTCCGCACGGGCGGGGGATGGGGTCCTCCGGTGCGGCCGTCGTCTCGGGACTGCTGGCGGCGCGGGGGCTGCTCGCCGGCGACGTCGACTTCGGCCCGGACACGCTGCTGCGCCTCGCGACCGAGCTCGAAGGGCACCCCGACAACGTCGCCCCGGCACTCTTCGGCGGTCTCACGATCGCCTGGGTCGACGAAGGCGGACCGCAGCACAAGAAGCTCCTCGTGCACCGCGGCGTCTCCCCGATCGTGTTCGTGCCCGAGTTCACGATGTCGACCTCGGTTGCGCGCGGGCTCCAGCCCGCACAGTTCTCGCGCGAGGACGCCGTCTTCAACGTGTCGCGGTCGGCTCTGCTGATCGCCGCACTCACCCAGAGTCCTGAACTCCTGATGGCCGCAACGGAAGACAAGCTGCATCAGAGCTACCGGGCGGCGGCCATGCCGGAGACCGACCGGCTCGTGCAGGCGCTGCGTCGCGCGGGCTTCGCCGCGGTCGTCTCGGGAGCCGGACCCAGTGTGCTGGTGCTCGCCGACGGGCCCGGCCGGCGTCTCGAAGCGGCCGAGCTGGCGGCCTCGATTACGGACACTCCGTGGGAGGCGCTCATGCTCGCCGTCGACTTCAAGGGTGGTACAGTGAGGGACAACGCGGAGGGTGCCACGTAACCAGCGTGTATCTGGCCTCCGTCGCAATCTGCGAACCACCGCGTGATCCCCTGTATCCGTCCTGAGACGCGTCCTTACGACCGTGTCGAAGACAGCTCCGAGTGAGCGCCGGACGCGGGCGGACGTCTGTCCATCGGACGTTTTGAGTGGTCACGTGCATCGACTCGTATCACAAGGGAGTACTCGTGGAGTCTGTCTCCGAGATCCAGTCCACCGAACCGAACACCGACACCGCATCCGCCTCGGACGCCGTCGACACGGTCACCGCCTCGGCTGAGGCTCCGGCCACGGCCGACGTCGCGACCGAGCCGGCCGCTGCCGAGCCGGTGAAGGTGCCGCGCAAGCGTGCGCCGCGCCGCGCGAAGAGCGCCGACGTCGCCGAGAAGGCAGCCGCGGATGCAGCTGCCGCCGAGGCTGCTGCCGCCGAGGCCGAAGCTGCGGCAGCGGCCGACGCGGAAGCCGCCGCCGATGCTGCGGCCGAAACCGACGCCTCCGCGGTCGCTCCCGCGGAGGGTGACGCTGCTGACACTGTCGTCGCCGAACCCGTCGTCGCAGAAGCCGCCGTCGCCGAAGCCGGTGCCGACGCACCGGTCGACAGCGCGCCGGCCGACGCCGCATCCGACGAGGCCGTCGAGGCGCCTGCCGCCCGCAAGCCCCCTCGCCGCACCCGCAAGCCGAAGGTCGCCGCTGAGCCGGCCGCCGACGAGACCCCCGCGTCCGACGCGGCATCGTCCGTCGCGGCCGACGCGCCCGTCTCGGAGGCCCCGGTCGCCGATGCAGCGGACGCTGCCACGGCAGAGGCGCCGACCGCGCAGGCTCCGGCCGCCGCGTCCGACGCCGCCGGTGAGAACACCAACGACAGCGCCAACGACAACGACAACGGCGACGACACGGAACAGCCCAGTCGCAGCCGTAGTCGTAGCCGCAACCGGAACCGCAACCGCCGCGAGAGCGGAGAGGCGCGCCAGAACGGCGAGGCCGCTCCGGCCCGCGAGGCCCGCGAGCCCCGCCAGGCTCCTCAGGTGCAGAACGCGCCGGCGGCCGCCGCATCCGACGACGACGACTCGCAGGCCGGTGGCCGCGGACGTCAGCGCAACAAGCGTCGCGGCCAGGCCCAGAACGACGAGTTCGACACCGAGATCGGCGAGGACGACGTCCTCATCCCGATCGCGGGTGTGCTCGACGTGCTCGACAACTACGCCTTCGTGCGCACGACGGGCTACCTGCCTGGCCAGAGCGACGTCTACGTCTCGCTCGGTCAGGTCAAGAAGTACAACCTCCGCAAGGGCGACGCCGTCGTCGGTGCGATCAAGCAGCCGCGCGAGGGCGAGCAGTCCGGGCGCCAGAAGTACAACGCGCTCGTGAAGGTCGACTCGATCAACGGGCTCTCCGTCGAAGACGCTGCCGAGCGCGTCGAGTTCGGCCAGCTGACGCCCCTCTACCCGCAGGAGCGTCTGCGTCTCGAGACGGGTCACGAGAAGCTCACGCAGCGCATCATCGATCTCGTCGCCCCGATCGGCAAGGGACAGCGCGGCCTGATCGTCGCCCCGCCGAAGGCGGGCAAGACCATCGTGCTGCAGCAGATCGCCAACGCGATCGCGACGAACAACCCCGAGGTCCACCTCATGGTCGTGCTCGTCGACGAGCGGCCCGAAGAGGTCACCGACATGCAGCGCACCGTCAAGGGCGAGGTCATCGCCTCGACCTTCGACCGCCCCGCAGAAGACCACACCACGGTCGCCGAACTCGCCATCGAGCGCGCCAAGCGTCTCGTCGAGCTCGGTCGCGACGTCGTCGTGCTGCTCGACTCGATCACCCGCCTCGGCCGCGCGTACAACGTCACCGCGCCCACCAGCGGCCGCGTGCTCTCGGGCGGCGTTGACGCCTCGGCGCTGTACCCGCCCAAGCGGTTCTTCGGCGCGGCGCGCAACATCGAGAACGGCGGATCGCTCACGATCCTCGCGACCGCGCTCGTCGAGACCGGGTCCAAGATGGACGACGTCATCTTCGAGGAGTTCAAGGGCACCGGCAACAGTGAACTGCGTCTGTCGCGCCAGCTGGCCGACAAGCGCATCTTCCCGGCGGTCGACGTG
Organism: Microbacterium sp. cx-55; assembly: GCF_021117345.1. NCBI lineage: Bacteria > Bacillati > Actinomycetota > Actinomycetes > Micrococcales > Microbacteriaceae > Microbacterium > Microbacterium sp. cx-55. The sequence continues at coordinate 1,020,699 of NZ_CP088261.1, forward strand.
AACGCGTCGAGCACCCGACGCGAAGAGATGCTGCTCTCGGCCGACGAGGTCAAGATCACCTGGAAGCTCCGCCGCGCGCTCGCGGGCCTCGACCCCCAGCAGGCGCTGGAAGTCGTGCTCGGCAAGCTCAAGGAGACGCAGTCGAACGTCGAGTTCCTCGTGCAGATGCAGAAGTCGATGCCGGCGCCCACCGCCGGTGGTCACTCGCACGGGCACGAGAACAGCATCCGCTGACCGGTCCCGTCATGTCCGACACCGGCATGTTCGAGTCCGTGAAGGGCCTCCTGGACGAGCACAAAGCCGTCCAGGAGGAACTCTCCGACCCGGCCGTCCACGCGGATGCTGCGCGCGCGAAGCGGGTCAACCGCCGGTACGCGGAGCTCTCCAAGATCGTGCACGCATACGAGGCCTGGGTGGCGGCAGCGGATGACCTCGAGGCCGCGCGCGAGCTCGCGGGCGAGGACGCCGCGTTCGCCGAAGAGGTCCCCGCGCTCGAGCAGAAGGTCGATGCGACGCAGGAGAAGCTACGGCGACTCCTCATCCCGCGGGACCCGGATGACGCGCGTGACGTGATCATGGAGATCAAGGGCGGCGAGGGCGGCGCGGAAAGCGCCCTGTTCGCCGCGGATCTGCTGCGCATGTACCTGCAGTACGCCGCCGCCAAGGGCTGGAAGACGGAGCTCCTCGAGCGCACCGAATCCGACCTCGGCGGCTACAAGGACGTGCAGGTCGCCATCAAGGGCTCGTCCGCGGACCCGGCTCAGGGGGTCTGGGCGCACCTCAAGTACGAGGGCGGCGTGCACCGCGTGCAGCGGGTGCCGGCCACCGAGTCGCAGGGGCGCATCCACACCTCGACGACCGGCGTGCTCGTCTTCCCCGAGGTCGACGAACCCGACGAGGTCGCGATCAGCCCGAACGACCTGAAGATCGACGTCTTCCGCTCCTCGGGTCCGGGCGGACAGTCGGTCAACACCACGGACTCCGCCGTCCGCATCACGCACGTCCCCACCGGGATCGTCGTGTCGATGCAGAACGAGAAGTCTCAGCTGCAGAACCGCGAGGCCGGCATGCGGGTCCTCCGCGCGCGTCTGCTGGCGCGTCAGCAGGAGGAGCGGGATGCGGCCGCATCCGATGCCCGCCGCTCGCAGATCCGCGGGATGGACCGGTCGGAACGCATCCGTACCTACAACTTCCCGGAGAACCGCATCGCCGACCACCGCACCGGGTACAAGGCCTACAACCTCGATCAGGTGATGGACGGCGCGCTCGAGCCGATCATCGAATCGGCGATCGTCGCCGACGAAGAGGCGCGGCTCGCCGCCCTCGCCGGCGACTGACCCACCCCGTCCGCTGCGCCGCCGCTGCGCCGCCTCGCGCGCCGCGCCGCTCTCCATCGCGAGTGAACACGGCTCGACGAGGGTGAGGGAACGGCGCAACGGGGACGGGGCGCGGGGCTACCAGAGCGGCGGATGCGGAAGCGCGCCCCGGTGCGCCTCGAGCACGGCCGCGAGCGACACGATCGCCGCTTCGCCGCCCGGTCGACCCACGAGCTGCACCGAGACGGGGTGGCCGTCGCCATCCGTCGTCACCGGAACCGTGATCGCCGGCAGCCCCGCGACGTTGACGAAGCTGCTGTATGGCGCGTACTGCACCTGCTGCGCGAAATTGCGCTCGGCGTTCTCGCGGTCGTACCAGCCGATCGGGCGCGGACTCTGCGCCAGCGCCGGAGTCAGAACCGCATCGAACGGCGCGAATGCGGCGATCGTCTGACGTTCGAACGCCGCCGCGGACGCCAACGCGTCGAGGAGCCGGGTGGCGGGCAGAGCCCGGCCCTCCTGCACCAACCACGCCGTGATGGGTTCGACGAGCGCGAGGTCCGCCTCCGACAGCGGGAGGCGGGCGGCGCTCGCGCGCCAGATCGTGCGGAACATCTCGGCGTAGCCGACGGGCGCCCACCGGAACTCGTCGACGCCCGTCCCTGCCGCAGACAGCACGGCCGCGGCGTGCTCCACCGCGGCGCGCGCGGCGGGGTCGAGCTCGATCTGCTCGTCGTCGTCCCACGGCGAGACCGTGGTGACGCCGACGCGCAATCCGTCGCGCGGCGCGAGCGCGGCGGGCAGCAGAGGCCCCGGGTCCGGGGCGGTGAGGGCGAACGGATGCGGCCGCAGCGTGTGGAGCGCGTCCGCGAGGAACGCCGCATCCGCCACCGTCCGCGCCAGCGGGCCGGTGACAGCGAGGCCGGCGAGCGAGTCGATGCCAGAACCGATCGGCATCCGTCCGCGGGAGGGCTTCAGTCCGACGATCCCGACCGTCGCGGCCGGGATGCGGATCGAACCGCCGCCGTCCGAACCCACGGCCAGGGGGAGGAGGCTGGCCGCGACGGCCGCGGCTGCGCCGCCGCTCGACCCTCCGGCGCCGTGGGCGGTGTTCCACGGATCGCGTGTCGGGGGAGTGAACGAGGTCTCGGTGTAGCCCGTGAGGCCGAACTCGGGCGTCGCCGTCTTCCCGAGATTCACCGCTCCCGCGGTGTCGAGCGCCGCAGCGAGCTCGTCGGAGCGCTCCGGGACGAAGTCGCGTCGCGCCCGCGAGCCGTACCGCGTCGGCACCCCCGCGCGGGCGACCAGGTCTTTATCGGCGAGCGGCATTCCCCGGAGCGGCCCGGCGACCGCGGCATCGGCCTGCGCGGCCTGGGCGAGCGCGCGATCCGCCGTGACCTCCACGAACGCTCCCACGCGGTCATCGATTGCGGCGATGCGTTGCAGGTAATGGGCCGTGAGCGCGACCGGATCGACCTCGCGGTCGCGCAGCATCCGGGACAGCTCGATCGCGGGAAGATCGTGCAGCGCCGTCATGATCCGAGCGTATCCGCGGCGGGCGGGTCAGATGCTGTACTCGGGCGCCATCAGCAGCGCGCGGGTGTCTTCGCCGGCACGGCGCTGGCGCGATCTCGCGGGCACACCCACGAGCACGCTGTCAGGCGCCGCATCCTTCGTGACGACGGCATTCGCTCCGATCACGCTGTGCGCGCCGATGAGGACGGGCCCGAGGACCTTGGCGCCCGCACCGACGGCCACGCCGTCGCCGAGCGTCGGGTGGCGTTTGCCGCCCTCGCGCTGACGTCCGCCGAGGGTCACCCCGTGGTAGAGCATGACGTCGTCGCCGACCTCGGCGGTCTCGCCGATCACGACGCCCATCCCGTGGTCGATGAAGAATCGGCGACCGATCTGCGCGCCGGGGTGGATCTCGATGCCGGTCAGCCAGCGCGTGATCTGCGAGCCCGCCCGCGCCGCGAACCGGAACCCGCGCCGCCACAGCGCATGCCACACCCGGTGCGCCCAGATCGCGTGGAGTCCCGGGTACAGCAGGGCGATCTCGAGCGAGCCGCGCGCGGCGGGATCACGCAGTCGCGCCGCCGCCAGGTCTTCTCGGATGCGGGATGCGGCGGCCCGGATCGCCATCACTCGTCGCGGAGGTGCTCGTAGAGCGCCGTCGACAGATAGCGCTCGCCCGCCGACGGGATGATCACGACGATGTTCTTTCCGGCCGCCTCGGGACGCGCGGCGATCTGCAGCGCCGCCCAGATCGCCGCGCCGCTCGACATGCCGACGAGGATCCCGTCCTGGGTGGCGGTCTCGCGCGCCACGCGGATCGCGTCGTCGAACTCGACGTCGATGACCTCGTCGATGATGTCGCGGTTGAGGATCGCGGGCACGAAGTTCGGGCCGATGCCCTGGATCTTGTGCGGTCCGGGGTGACCCTTGGTCAGGATGGGGGAGTCGGCGGGTTCGACGGCGACGATCTTGACGCCCGGAACCTTCTCCTTCAGCACTTCGCCGACACCCGTGATCGTGCCGCCGGTGCCGATGCCCGCGACGAAGTAGTCGACCTTGCCGTCGGTGTCGCGCAGGATCTCCTCGGCGGTCGTCGCCCGGTGGATGGCCGGATTCGCCTCGTTCTCGAACTGCCGGGCCCACACGGCGCCCGGGGTCTCGGCGACGATGCGCTTCGCCTCGTCGACGGCGTAGGACATGCCCTTGGTCGGGTCGGTGAGCACCAGCTCGGCGCCGAACGCCTTGAGGAGCGTCCGACGTTCCTTCGACATCGAGGCGGGCATCGTGAGAATCACGCGGTAGCCGCGTGCCGCGCCCACCATCGCCAGCGCGATCCCGGTGTTGCCGCTGGTGGATTCGACGATCGTGCCGCCGGCGGCCAGCTGCCCGGAGGCTTCCGCGGCGTCGACGATGGCGATGCCGAGGCGGTCCTTGACGCTCGACACCGGGTTGTAGAACTCGAGCTTCGCGAGGATCTGGGCATCGACGCCCGCGGCGATGCGATTGAGTCGGACGAGCGGCGTATTGCCGAACGCCGAAGTGATGTCGGAATGGATCCCGGGCATGTGCGCCTGCCTTTCGGAAACGTGCGTACGAGCCCTGCCAGCCTAGGGGAGCGGCAGGGGAGTGGGCCGTCTGTGACGGCCGGGCGACTATTCTGGACGGAGCCATGTCTGCATCCGTTCTTTCCCCCTGCCCCGGCGGGACGCGGTCGCTCTCGTCCGCACTCGCCGAGACCGTCGCGCTGTTCGCGCGCGCGGGCATCGTCGATCCGCAGGTGGATGCGGAGCTGCTGCTCGGGCACCTGCTCGGCGCCGGGCGCGGAGAAGTGCAGGCCGCCGCGATTCGTGGCGACGTGCTCGACGCCGACCTGGATGGTCGCCTGGCCGACCTCGCGGCCCGCCGCGCGGCGCGGGAGCCGCTCCAGCACCTGACCGGTGTCGCGTACTTCCGTCACCTCTCGCTCGCCGTGGGCCCGGGCGTCTTCGTCCCCCGCCCCGAGACCGAGATGGTCGCGCAGATCGCGATCGACGCCCTCCGGGCCAGCGCCTCCCCTGCTCCCGTCGCGGTCGATCTCGGCACGGGTTCGGGCGCGATCGCCCTGGCGCTGGCGACCGAGGTGCCGCACGCGCGGGTGCACGCCGCCGAGAACTCGGTCGACGCCTTCGTCTGGACGAAGGAGAACTTCGCGCGGGTCGGCGCCGACAACGCGCGGCTGGCCTTCATCGACCTTGCCGACGCGTTCCCCGAGCTCGACGGGACCGTCTCGGTGCTCGTGTCGAACCCCCCGTATGTTCCGGATGCGGCCGTGCCGCGCGATCCCGAGGTGCGTCGCTACGATCCGCCGCACGCGCTGTACGGCGGGGCCGATGGCCTCGATGTCGTGCGCGTGCTCGCGGAGGTCGGCCGCCGACTGGTGCACCCGGGCGGCACGATCGTGATCGAGCACGGCGAACTGCAGGGACCGTCGGTGCGCGGTGTGCTGACCGCGGCGGGATGGCTCGCCGCGGCGACCCATCCCGACCTGACGATGCGCGACCGCGCCACGACCGCGCTGCGGGCGTGAGGGGAGCCGGAGCTCTCCTCCGCGTAGACTGACCCGGTCATGTCCACATTCTTCGACTGCCAGGACGAGGCACAGCTGCTCGCCGGCATGCGTCAGGCGCGCCACGCGATCGGCCGTGGCGAGCTCATCGTCATGCCCACCGACACGGTCTACGGCGTCGCCGCCGACGCCTTCAACCCCTCCGCCGTCGCCGCACTCCTCGCGGCGAAGGGCCGCGGTCGGCAGCAGCCGCCACCGGTGCTGGTCGCGGGCCTGACGACGGTCCGTGCGCTCGTCAGCGACGTGCCGGCGCCCATCGAACGGCTGATCGAGTCCGCCTGGCCCGGAGGACTCACCATCGTGCTCCCGGCGCAGCAGTCCCTCTCCTGGGACCTCGGCGAGACGCGCGGCACGGTCGCTGTGCGGATGCCGGCCCACCGCCTCGCCCTCGAGCTCCTGGAAGAGACGGGTCCGCTCGCGGTCTCGAGCGCCAACCTCACGGGCCAGCCCGCGGCGGTCGACGCGTATTCCGCCCGCGACATGCTGGGTGACAGCGTGCAGGTGTACCTCGACGGCGGTTCCAGCGCGAACGGCGTGCCGTCCACGATCATCGACGCCACCGCCATCGCGCACGGGGGAGAGGGGCGCGTGCGCCTGCTCCGCCGCGGCATCATCTCCTACGACGAACTCCACCGCGTGCTCGGAGACGTCCTCGAACCGGAACACGACGAAAGCGCGGGCGCGGACGGTCCCGCGTGAAGCAGTACCTGCTGATCACCGCCGTCACGGCGCTCGTCACTTTCGGTCTGTCGTGGGCCGTGTGGCGGATCGCCATCCGGTACAAGCTGCATCCGCCGATCCGCGATCGCGATGTGCATACGCGTCCGACGCCGCGACTCGGCGGAATCGCGATGTTCCTCGGCGTACTGGCGGCCTTCGCGATCTCGTCGCAGAATCCGTTCTTCTCCATTTTCTGGGCCGATCCGATGCCCGTCCTCTCGATCCTCGGGGCGACGCTCCTGATCGTGCTGGTCGGTATCGCCGATGACCTCTGGGACCTCGACTGGATGATCAAGCTCGGCGCGCAGTTCCTCGCCGCCGGCATCATCGCGTGGTTCGGCGAGATGCAGATCTACGCGTTGCCGATCGGCGGGCTGACGATCGGGTCCAGCGCCATGAGCTTCGTGCTCACGGTGTTCGCGATCGTCGTCGTGATGAACGCCGTCAACTTCATCGACGGTCTGGACGGCCTGGTCGCGGGCGTCTGTCTGATCTCGAACGGGATCTTCTTCGTCTACTCCTACGTCCTCACCCGCGACATCGGCTCCAGCACGTACTTCAACCTGGCCTCGTTCATCGCGGTCGTGCTGGTCGGGGCCTGCGCCGGGTTCCTCCCGTTCAACTGGAACCGCGCGAAGATGTTCATGGGCGATTCGGGGGCGCTCATGCTGGGCCTCCTGATGGCGACGTCCGCCATCGCGATCACCGGCCAGCTGAACCCCGCAACCCTCGACCCCGAGCAGTTCGGCCGCTCGCAACTGCTCGGCGCGTTCATCCCGATCCTGCTGCCGATCGCGGTCGTCACTCTGCCGCTCCTCGACTTCGGCTCGGCGGTCCTCCGACGGATGCGCGCGGGCAAGTCCCCGTTCTCGCCCGATCGGAAGCACCTCCATCACCGGATGCTCGACATGGGCCACAGCGACCGTGCCGCGGTGCTCATCTTCTACGCGTGGACCGCCGTGATCGGCATCGCGGTGCTTCTCATGTACATCGCGACCCGTGAGGACTGGTTCGGCCAGTACTGGATCGGCGTCGCCTTCGGCGTGGTGGGCATCTCGGCCTGTCTCGTCGTCACGCTGCTGCCGGCGCGCCGGCGCATCCCCGCATCCGCTCCGGCCGGAGTCCCTCCGGCCGCCGCTCCGGCCGCCGACGGCCCCTCACCGCAGGAGACCCCATGACGACCCCCACCGTGTCCAGTACCCCGATCCTGCGCACCGCCCTGGTGTGGTCGGGAGTGATGACGGCGGCGCTCGTCGTGATCGGTGGGATCGTCGGGTTCCTGACGGCTGGCACCCCCGGGCTGTGGAGTGCACTGTCGGGAGTGCTGGTGGCGGCGATCTTCCTCGGCATCACGGCCGCCAGCATCCTGATCGCCAATCGCTGGTTCGGCGATGAGCTGTACGTGCCGATCTTCTTCGGAATCGTGCTCGGCGGCTGGATTCTGAAGCTGGTCCTGTTCATCGTCGCTCTCGTGCTGCTCCGGGGTCAGTCCTGGATCGTTCCGATGGTGTTCCTGCTGGCGCTCGTCGTCAGCGTGGTCGCCTCGCTCGTGATCGACGTCGTCGTGATGATGCGGATGCGGCTGCCCAATGTCAGCGACATGAGGCTCCCCACCGACGTCGAAGAGGGGGAGCGGCGCACTCCGAACCCGGAGGCGGGCGACGCAGCCTCAGGAGTTTGATAGTGTTGTCCCGCACCCGACCGCGAGCGCCTGAGTGCCAGCGTGCGGTGAAAACCGACCATCGTCGCAACGGTCCACACCGATGCCCCGAAGCTGGAGCCTGTGCTGTTTAGTCACGCTGCGACACTGATCGCCAACGCCGAGTCCTCGGACGAGTTCCACGCTCCGTCCATCTGGGAGTTCTTCCCCGACGCTCTCCTGTTCGAGGGCAGTCCATTCGCGATCACGCGAATCAACCTCATCCAGATGCTCGCTGCGGCGGCACTGATCATCCTCTTCGTGGTGGGAACGCGTCGCATGCGACTCGTGCCGACCCGCTTCCAGAGCGTCATCGAGATGGGTCTGGACTTCGTCCGCGTCAACATCGCGCACGACCTGCTGGGGCGCAAGGACGGCAACCGCTTCCTGCCGATCCTCACGACGCTGTTCTTCATGATCCTGTTCATGAACGTGACGGGCATCATCCCGTTCCTGAACATCGCCGGAACGAGCGTCATCGCGGTTCCCCTGCTGCTGGCGGTCGTCGCGTACGTCACCTTCATCTACGCCGGCATCAAGAAGAACCCGGGTGCCTTCTTCAAGAACTCGCTCATGCCTTCGGGCGTGCCGTGGCCGCTCTACATCATCATCATCCCGCTCGAGTTCCTCTCGACTTTCATCATCCGCCCCGTCACTCTGACGCTGCGTCTGCTGATGAACATGATCGTCGGGCACCTCATGCTGGTGCTGTTCTTCGCCGCCACGCAGTTCTTCATCTTCTCGATGGGTGGACTCTGGACGGCTCTCGGGGCCGGAACGCTCGCGTTCGGCTTCGTCTTCACCCTCTTCGAACTCCTGGTGGCCTTCCTCCAGGCATACGTCTTCGCCATCCTTACCGCGGTCTACATCCAGCTCGCGGTGGCGGAAGAGCACTGATCGGGACGGCATCCGCCGCCCACTACGAAAGGAAAACCCCCGTGGACGCAACTACGGTTCTCGCCCAGGTGACCGGCTCGATCGCGACCGTCGGCTACGGCCTCGCCGCCATCGGCCCCGCCATCGGCGTGGGCATCGTCGTCGGCAAGACGATCGAGGGTGTTGCTCGTCAGCCCGAGCTCGCCGGCCGCCTTCAGGTGCTGATGTTCATCGGTATCGCCTTCACCGAGGCGCTCGCCTTCATCGGTATCGCCACCGGCTTCATCTTCGGCTTCTAATCAGACGCAACCAGTAAGGAGACAGGATGCTGAACGCTCTTGTCACTCTCGCGCACGCGGAGGAAGAAACGGCCCCGAGCCCGCTCATCCCCGCTGTGTACGACATCGTCTGGTCGGCGGTGTGCTTCGTCGTCATCCTGTTCGTCTTCTGGCGCGTCGTGCTGCCCCGGATGCAGAAGCTGCTCGACGAGCGCGCTGCGGCCATCGAGGGCAACATCGCGAAGGCGGATGAAGCGCAGCGACAGGCTGAGGCCGCGCTCGAGGAGTACACTGCGCAGCTTTCCGAGGCCCGCAAGGAAGCCGGTGAGATCCGTGAGGCCGCCCGTGAGGACGGCAAGAAGATCGTCGGCGAAGCGAAGGATGCGGCCGCGGCCGAGGCCGCTCGCATCACCGCGCAGGCGCACACCCAGATCGAGGCCGAGCGTCAGACCGCTCTGGTGTCGCTGCGGAGCGAGGTGGGCACTCTGGCCCTCGACCTCGCCGGCGGAGTCATCGGCGAGAAGCTGAACGACGACGCGACCGCTCAGGGTGTCGTCGACCGTTTCCTGGCCGACCTCGAAGCCTCCGAGAAGGCGACCAAGTAATGGGCAGTGCGACCACGCACGCACTCGGCGCGACGACTGCGGCGCTCAACGCCGCATCCGGTGTCGATCTGACCGTCGCGAGCGAGCTCTTCCAGGCCGCTCGCGCGGTCAGCGGCTCGCTGCACCTGTCGTCGGCGCTCGCGGATGCCGCGGCGCCGTCGACGGCGCGCGCGCAGGTCGTGGCGGCCGTATTCGGCCCCGTGCTCTCCTCGACGAGCGTGGCGCTGCTCTCGGCGGTCACCGCCGAGCGGTGGTCGTCGGCGTCCGACATGATCGACGGCATCGAGGAGCTCGCCCTGCGCGCCGCCTCGGTCGCCGCCGCCGATGTCGACCTCGAGGGTGAACTCTTCCGGTTCTCGCGCACCATCGCCGACAACCACGAGCTCGAACTCGCGCTCGGCAGTCGGCTGGGCGATGAGTCGGCGAAGGGCTCGCTGGTCACCACCCTGCTCGCCGGACGCGCGAGCGACGCGGCGATTCTCGTCGTCTCCTCGATCGTGCGCGATCTTCGGGACCGCCGGGTGCGTCAGCTGCTGACCCGCGCCATGTCGATCGTTGCCGACCAGCGTTCGCGCACGGTCGCGACGGTCATCACGGCTAAGCCGCTCGACGGTGCGCAGATCGATCGCCTGAAGAGCGCGCTCGCCCAGCGTTACGGCAGCGAGATCTCGCTGAACACCGTCATCGACCCGACGATCGTGGGCGGACTGCGCGTGCAGATCGCGGACGACGTCATCGACGCGAGCATCTCCGCGAGGCTCGCCGACCTCCGCCAGCGTCTCGCCGGCTGATTACAGACTTCCCGCCCGTCGCCCGACGGCACGGCGGAGACTTCGGGGCCGAGGCCCCATGAACCGAAGGAAGACAATGGCAGACATCTCCATCAGCCCCGACGTCATCCGTGACGCCCTGAAGGACTTCGTCGCGGCGTACGAGCCCACCGGGGCTGCGGCAGCCGAGGTCGGCACCGTCGTCGACGCGGCAGACGGCATCGCCCACGTCGAGGGACTGCCCGGCGTGATGGCGAACGAGTTGCTGACGTTCAAGGACGGCACGCTCGGCCTGGCGCAGAACCTCGACGAGCACGAGATCGGTGTCGTCGTCCTCGGCGAGTTCGCCGGCATCGAGGCCGGACAGCCCGTCTCCCGTACCGGTGAGGTGCTCTCCACGCCCGTCGGCGACGGCTTCCTCGGTCGCGTGGTCGACCCGCTCGGAACCCCGATCGACGGCCTCGGCCCGATCGAGGCCGAGGGTCGTCGTGCGCTCGAGCTCCAGGCGCCCGGCGTCATGCAGCGCAAGAGCGTGCACGAGCCCCTGCAGACCGGCATCAAGGCCATCGACGCGATGATCCCGGTCGGCCGCGGCCAGCGCCAGCTGATCATCGGCGACCGCCAGACCGGCAAGACGGCGATCGCGATCGACACGATCATCAACCAGAAGGCGAACTGGGAGTCCGGCGACGTCGACAAGCAGGTGCGCTGCATCTACGTCGCGATCGGCCAGAAGGGCTCCACGATCGCTTCGGTCAAGGGCGCCCTCGAGGACGCCGGCGCGATGGCGTACACGACCATCGTCGCGGCCCCCGCATCCGACCCCGCCGGCTTCAAGTACCTCGCGCCCTACACCGGCTCCGCGATCGGCCAGCACTGGATGTACGGCGGCAAGCACGTCCTGATCATCTTCGATGACCTGTCGAAGCAGGCCGAGGCCTACCGTGCCGTGTCGCTCCTCCTCCGCCGCCCGCCGGGCCGCGAGGCGTACCCGGGTGACGTCTTCTACCTGCACTCCCGTCTGCTGGAGCGTTGCGCGAAGCTGTCCGACGAGCTCGGCGCGGGTTCGATGACGGGTCTGCCGATCATCGAGACGAAGGCCAACGACGTCTCGGCGTACATTCCGACCAACGTGATCTCGATCACCGACGGCCAGATCTTCCTGCAGTCCGACCTGTTCAACGCGAACCAGCGTCCCGCCGTCGACGTGGGCATCTCGGTGTCTCGCGTGGGTGGCGACGCGCAGGTGAAGTCGATCAAGAAGGTCTCCGGAACGCTCAAGCTCGAGCTCGCCCAGTACCGCTCGCTCGAGGCGTTCGCGATGTTCGCCTCCGACCTGGATGCGGCCTCGCGCCGTCAGCTGGATCGCGGTGCACGCCTGACCGAACTGCTCAAGCAGCCGCAGTACTCGCCGTACCCCGTCGAGGAGCAGGTCGTCTCGATCTGGGCCGGTACCAAGGGCAAGCTGGACTCGATCCCGGTCGAGGACGTCCTCCGTTTCGAGCGCGACCTGCTCGACTACCTGCGTCGTAACACGCAGGTGCTCGACACGCTGCGTGCCACCAACGTGCTCGACGACGACACCGTCGCGGAGCTCGAGAAGGCCACTGACGCATTCATTCTGGAGTTCCGCTCGGGCGATGGCGTCGCCATCGACGCACCGGGCAGCGAACAGCACGACGCGGCGGATGCTGCGGACGTCAACCAGGAGAAGATCGTCAAGGGTCGTCGCGGCTGAGCGCCTGAGGATCTAAATCATGGGCGCTCAACTCCGGGTCTACAAGCAGAAGATCGCTTCTGCGCAGACCACTAAGAAGATCACGAAGGCGATGGAACTCATCGCGGCTTCGCGCATCCAGAAGGCGATGGCGCGCGTGCGCGCGTCCTCTCCCTTCGCGCGAGCCGTGACGGGTGCCGTGTCGGCCGTCGCGACCTACTCGAACGTCGACCACCCGCTCACGCGGGAGCCGGAGACGATCCGTCGTTCCGCGGTGGTCATCTTCTCCTCCGACCGCGGACTCGCGGGCGCGTTCAACTCGCAGGTTCTGCGTGCGGGAGTCGAGCAGGCAGAGCTGGTGCGCAGCCTCGGCCGCGAGCCCGTCTTCTACCTGGTCGGGCGCAAGGCCGTCGGATACTTCCAGTTCCGTCGGATGGCGGCCGCGGCCGAGTGGACGGGCGACACCGATACGCCGCACTTCTCGACGGCCGAGGAGATCGCCGACACCCTGCTCGACGCGTTCACGCGCGGCGGCGACGGTGGCGGCGTGGATGAGATCCACCTCGTCTTCAACCGCTTCGTCAGCATGATGACGCAGACGCCCGAGACGGTGCGACTGCTTCCGCTGGAGGTCGTCGAGGCGGCCGAGAGTTCGACCGATTCGGCGGTGTACCCGCTGTACGAGTTCGAGCCCGATCCCGCGACCGTGCTCGACGCGCTCCTGCCGGTGTACATCCAGAGCCGCGTCTTCAACGCTCTCCTGCAGTCGTCGGCGGCCAAGCACGCCGCGACGCAGAAGGCGATGAAGTCGGCCAGCGACAACGCCGACAAGCTCATCACCGACTACACCCGCCTGCGCAACAACGCACGCCAGGCGGAGATCACGCAGCAGATCGCCGAGATCGTCGGCGGCGCCGACGCCCTGGCGTCCGGCAAGTAGAAAACGAGGAAGAGACATGACCATCCCCGCCACGGCCGAGAAGACGGAGACCGTCGTCGTCGGGCGCATCGCGCGCGTGACCGGCCCCGTCGTCGACATCGAGTTCCCCCACGACGCCATCCCCGACATCTACAACGCGCTGAAGACCACCGTCGCCATCCCCGGCGCGGAGTCCAGCGAGCTCACCCTCGAGGTCGCCCAGCACCTCGGCGACGACCTCGTTCGCGCGATCGCCCTGAAGCCCACGGACGGTCTCGTCCGCGGCCAGGAGGTGCGCGACACCGGCGGCCCCATCACGGTTCCCGTCGGCGACGTCACCAAGGGCAAGGTCTTCAACGTGCTCGGCGAGGTTCTGAACGCCGCTCCCGGCGAGCAGGCCGAGATCACCGAGCGCTGGGGCATCCACCGCAAGGCTCCGAACTTCGACCAGCTCGAGTCGAAGACGCAGATGTTCGAGACCGGCATCAAGGTCATCGACCTGCTGACGCCGTACGTGCTCGGCGGGAAGATCGGCCTGTTCGGCGGCGCCGGCGTCGGTAAGACCGTCCTCATCCAGGAGATGATCCAGCGCGTTGCGCAGGACCACGGTGGTGTGTCGGTGTTCGCCGGTGTGGGCGAGCGCACGCGTGAGGGCAACGACCTCATCCACGAGATGGAAGAGGCGGGCGTCTTCGAGAAGACCGCCCTCGTGTTCGGCCAGATGGACGAGCCGCCGGGAACGCGTCTGCGCGTCGCCCTGTCGGCCCTGACGATGGCGGAGTACTTCCGTGACGTGCAGAAGCAGGACGTGCTGTTGTTCATCGACAACATCTTCCGCTTCACGCAGGCCGGCTCCGAGGTCTCGACGCTGCTCGGTCGCATGCCGTCCGCGGTGGGATACCAGCCGAACCTCGCCGATGAGATGGGTGTGCTCCAGGAACGCATCACCTCGACGCGCGGTCACTCGATCACCTCACTGCAGGCGATCTACGTCCCGGCCGACGACTACACCGACCCGGCTCCGGCGACGACCTTCGCGCACCTCGACGCGACGACCGAGCTCTCGCGCGAGATCGCGTCGAAGGGCCTCTACCCGGCCGTCGACCCGCTGACCTCGACCAGCCGCATCCTCGACCCGCGTTACATCGGTGAAGACCACTACCGGGTCGCCACCGCGGTGAAGCAGATCCTGCAGAAGAACAAGGAACTGCAGGAGATCATCGCGATCCTCGGTGTCGACGAACTGTCCGAAGAAGACAAGATCGTCGTCTCCCGGGCACGCCGCATCCAGCAGTTCCTCTCGCAGAACACGTACATGGCGAAGAAGTTCACCGGTGTCGAGGGCTCCACGGTTCCGATCAAGGAGACCATCGAGTCGTTCGACGCCATCGTCAAGGGCGAGTTCGACCACGTCGCCGAGCAGGCGTTCTTCAACGTCGGTGGTATCGCCGACGTCGAGGCCAAGTGGGCTCAGATCCAGAAGGAGAACGGCTGATCATGCCGCTCAAGGTCAGCGTCGTCTCCGCGGACGCGGAGGTCTGGTCGGGCGAAGCATCGCTCGTGGTGGCCAAGACCGTCGAGGGCGAGATCGGCTTCATGGTCGGTCACGAGCCCGTGCTCGCGATCCTCGCCGCAGGTCAGGTGCGCATCACCGAGACCTCGGGGAACAAGGTCATCGCGGACGCGCAGGACGGCTTCGTCTCCGTCGAGCACGACGTGGTGACGGTCGTCGCCGGAAACGCGACACTCGTCTCCTGAACCACCTTTCGGCGCGCGCTGCTCGTTTCGACGGGCGGCGCGCGCCTTTTCCGTCCCGTGCGAAAGAGAACCCGGATGCTGCTGCTTCTTCCCCCGTCCGAGACCAAGCGGCCGGGAGGGACCGGGGCGCCGTGGGCCGCCGGACGTCTTGCGCTTCCGGCACTGGATGCTCGGCGCGCGCAGGCGCGTGATGCGCTCGTCGCCCTGTCGGCAGACCCCGAGGTGGCCGCGCGAGTACTGAAGCTCGGTCCGAAGCAGCGCGGCGAGATCGAGGTGAACGCGGCACTGCGGGGCGCCCCGACGATGCCGGCCGTCGATCGTTACACCGGCGTGCTCTACGACGCGCTCTCGGCGCCGACGCGAGGAGCGGAGGCTCGTCGCTGGCTCGGTGATCACGTGCTCATCCATTCCGCGCCCTTCGGGCCCGTCGGCGCCCTCGATCCGCTGCCGGCCTACCGCCTCGGGGCGTCGGCATCCGTTCCGGGACTCCCGCCCCTCCGCCGACTGTGGGCGGATGCGGTCACCGCCGCTCTCGCCGAGGTCGGTCCGCCGTTCATCGTCGACCTGCGTTCGGAGGCCTATATCGGTCTCGGGCCCGTGCCCCCGGGGGTTCCCTCCGTCTTCGTCCGTGTCGTCGCGGACGGCCCGGGTGGCACGACCCGCGCGCTGAACCACTTCAACAAGCACGCCAAGGGCGCACTCGTGCGGGAGCTGGCGGACGAGCAACCGGCTCCGGGCAGTCTCGGAGAGCTGCTCGAGTGGCTGCGCGGGCGGGGGCATCGGGTCGAGGAAACCCCGGGGGAGTGGTTGCTCTTCGAGGCGCCACGCGCACCCTGAACGATTGCTGGGAAACTCGTCACCCTGTCGCTACGATGAAGGGCGCGAGCAAGGTGCTCGTCGGACCGGCCGGACTCGGCCTCGAGACAGGAAGCTTCCATGCATCTGTACTACGACGACTCGGGCAGCGCGGCAGCCGCCGCCGCGCTCTTTCTCATCCTGATCCCGATCTTCCTCTTCATCGCCCTCATCGGCTATGTCATCAGCTCGTTCTTCCTGATGAAGATCTTCGAAAAGGCGGGCGTGCAGGGCAAGTGGCGTGCCTGGGTGCCCGTCTACAACAGCCTGGTCTTCGCCAAGCTCGGTGACTTCTCGCCCTGGGTCTTCCTCGGCACGATCGTCGCCGGCGGCATCCTCGGCAACATCCCCGTCCTGGGCTTCATCTTCGCCCTGCTGCCTCTCGCCGCTATGGTGATGATCTCGTGGCGCGTGGGCGCGAAGCTCAACAAGGAGTGGTACTACCTGCTGCTCTGGATCCTCGGCATCGGTGTCTACATCTGGTACGGCATCCTCGCCTTCACGAAGGACCGCTGGAACCCCGCGATCGCTCCCGCGCCGTGGGCCAACAGCTTCCTCGCCGACAAGACGGTCTGGGACGGCATCCCCGTGCAGCCCTCCGCCGGCGTCGCCCCCGGTCACGCCGCTCCGGCTCCTGGCTACCAGCCCGCACCGGGCGGCTACGCGCCGCCCGTCGGCACCGTTCCGCCGGCACCCCCCGCGGGCACGTTCCCGCCCGCTCCTCCGGCCGGCACCGTTCCGCCCGCACCTCCGGCCGGCCCCGTGCCGCCCGCACCGCAGGACCCGGACGCCCCCCGCGTCTGATCCGAACCGCACGAGAGCCCTCACCGACGGTGGGGGCTCTCGTGCGTAGAGGGGGCGGGTCGCTCACGGTCCGGTTGTCGGGGTTCCCGTTAAGATGTGAGGACGCCGCGGTGCCCTCGCGCCCGGTGTTCGCTCGCAACCGGAAGGACACCGCGTGCCGCACGCAGCGACCCGGCTGCACAGCGTTTCGCTGGCACAGGGCTCGATCGATCTCACTTGGGCGGCCGTGACCGACGTCGGAAAGCGCCGCGAGATCAACCAGGACGCCCTGTTCGCGGACTATCCGCTCTACGTCGTCGCCGACGGTATGGGCGGACACATCGGCGGTGAGATCGCCAGCGGCAACACCGTCACCCGGCTGGGTGCCATCGTGGCCGCGGGAAGCGTCACACCGAAGACGATCGAGAAGGCGCTCTCGCGCGCGGTGAAAGACATCGCCTCCCACCCGGAAGCCACGGACGACGGAACGGGTACGACCGTGACCGGGGTCTACCTCGATACGACCGGACCGGAGCCGCACTGGGTCAGCCTCAACATCGGCGACTCTCGCGTCTACCTTCTCCGCGACGACACACTGGTGCAGGTCACGACCGACCACTCGGTCGTCCAAGAACTGATCGCCGCCGGCCGATTGAGCCCGGAAGAGGCCGAACACCATCCCTACGGCAACGTGATCACCCGTGCCGTCGGACCGAGCGACAGCGTGCGCCCCGATTACGTACGGCTCGAGGTCGTCGATGCCGATCGTTTCGTGATCTGCTCGGACGGCTTGACCAAGGAGCTCACCGACTACGGCATCGCGCATTTCCTGCGCGAGCACGCAGACCCGGGCGACGCCGCGGAAGCCATGATGGACGCCGCCCTCGAGAACGGCGGCCGCGACAACGTCACGATCATCGTGCTGAATGTGTCGCGCCAGGACTGACCGCTCCTCCCCAGGGCGCTGATCAGGTCGGCGCGTCCACAGTCGGTCGTTCCTCGCGACACCGCGGCGGCACGAAGGATTGACTGGAGCGGTGTTCATCGTTCCTCCGGCGAGTATGCCGCGCGCACATCCCGCACCCGCGCTCGTCATGCCGCCCGCATCCGGCCCGGTTCGTCGCACGTCCATTCCGTGGATCGCCTCGCTCGTGCCGGTGCTCGGAGCAGCGGGGCTCTGGGCGGTCACCGGCTCGCTGTTCGTCCTGTGGTTCGCCGCCCTCGGCCCGGTCATCGCCGGAGCCGCGGCGCTCGACGGACGCCGTGCGCAGCGGCGTGACCGTCGGGACGCCGACCGTGATCGCGCGCGCGCCCGGACGCGCATCGAGACCGAGATCGATCGTCGTCACGCGCAGGAGCGCGACGCGATGGCGGCGCAGCATCCGGATGTCGTCGGCTACCTCGGGGCTCCCCACGAGATCTGGCGCGTGGTGCCGGCGAGGGAGGGGGTGCTCCGCGTCGGGCGGGGGCCGGTCGAGAGCGCCGTGCGGGTCGAGGGCGACGACGATGAGGTCGTGCAAGCGCTGCGGGCGCGGGCGGCGCACGTGCCGGATGCGCCCGTGCTGATCCCGGATCACGTGGGGGTCGCCATCGTCGGGCCTCCCGTGTTCGCCGAGGCCGTCGCCCGCGCTCTCGTCATCCAGCTGTGCTGCACGCGCCCGCCCGGCCGGATGCAGCTGAACCCCGCCCGTTCGCCGGCGTGGGCGGCATCGTTGCCGCACCGCGCGCCGGCAGCCACGGCGTGCCACCTCGATACCCGGGATGCGGCGGTGCGACGTGCGGGCGACCCCGCCATCGTGGTGGTGCCGCCGGGCGCTGTTCCGCCTCCGCACTGCGGAGCGGTGCTCACGCTCGATGGCATCGAGACCGCGCGACTGGACTACGCCGGGCGGTCGATCGCGGTGCGGACCGAGGGACTCGGGCAGGCGCAGGCCGCCCGGATCGCCGGGGCACTCGCGGAACGCGCGGACACCATCGGCGGCGTCGATCGGGTTCCGGATGCGGTCGCGTTCGAAGACCTGGACGAGGGGCCGGCAGCGCCCGCGGGGGAGCGACCGGACCTGCGCGTCATGATCGGGCACGACGGCACGGGGCCGGTCGCGATCGACCTCGTCGCGGACGGGCCGCACGCGATCGTGACCGGCATGACGGGTGCCGGCAAGAGCGAGCTGCTCGTGAGCTGGGTCGCGCGACTGTGCGCCACCCGTTCGACGCGAGACGTGGTCTTCCTCCTCGCCGACTTCAAGGGCGGCACGGCCTTCGACGTCCTCGCCGAGGTGCCGCACGTGACGGGCGTGCTCACCGATCTGGACGGCGCGGGCGCCTCGCGGGCGCTCGACAGCCTGCGTGCCGAGATCAGGCACAGGGAGGAGATCATCGCTCGTGCGGGTGCGCGCGACATCCTCGACCCCGCTGTGGATCTGCCCCGCCTGGTCATCGTCGTCGACGAGCTGGCCGCACTCCTCGACGGTCACCGGGAGCTCGGCGCGGTCTTCGCAGACGTCGCCGCCCGGGGGCGCGCTCTGGGCATGCATCTCATCCTCGGTACGCAGCGCGCGACGGGCGTCGCCCGCGAGGCGCTGATGGCGAACTGCCCGCTGCGCATCAGCCTGCGCGTCGTCGACGGCGCCGACAGCACGTTCGTGCTCGGCTCGGATGCCGCGGCCGCGCTTCCCGGTGATCCCGGAGCGCGCGGCCTCGCGCTGATCCGTCGTGCGGCTGACGCCGCCCCGACGCTCGTGCGGATCGTGCGCACTCGGCCCGCGGACATCTCGCGGATCCAGCACGACCGGGCGGCTGAGCCGCGCCCGCGTCGCCCGTGGCAGCCGGCGCTGCCGCCGCATCTGTCGCTCGATGACCTGCGTCCCGCGGGCGAGACGACGGCGGAGCCGGTGATCGGTCTTGCCGACGAGCCGGATCGTCAACGCCATCATCCGGTGCGACTTCACGAAGGAGACGCCGGTCTGGCCGTCATCGGCGGGCCCGGGACCGGTAAGTCGACCGCGCTGGCGGCGATCTCCGCCCAGATCGACCCCGCTCGCGTCGTCCGACTCCCGGTCGACCCCGAGCCGTTGTGGGATCTGCTCTGCGAGCTGACCGACCGGGGCCCGGCTCCGGACACGCTCCTGGTCGCCGACGATCTCGACGTCGCCCTCGCCTCTTTCCCGCCCGACTACGCGATCGCGGTCGCGACCATGGTCGAGCAGCTGTGCCGCAGCGCACGATCGCTCGGCTGCCGGGTCATCCTGTCGACGGCGCGACTCGCGGGCCCGGTCGCCCGCATCGCCGAGCTCCTGCCGCGACGTGCGGTGCTGCGTGTTCCGACGCGCGTGGAACACGCGGCGGCGGGCGCCGATCCGGCGGCCTACGATCCCGCCCTGCCCCCGGGGCGCGCGCAACTCGACGGACGCACCGTGCAGATCGCGAGCGCCGAGCGCATCCCGCCGCCGGCGATCGCGGTGCCCGAGCCCTGGCGGCCGGGCGAGGACCTGTCGGGACTCGTGATGCGGGCGGGCGGCGGGGCTCGCCGACTGGCCGCGGCCCTCGCGGCGGACGGCGTCGACGTGCTCCACGCCGGAGACGACCACGACGCGCTCACGCGACGCATCGACACGGCCGATCGTCCCGTCGTGATCCTCGGTGAGCCCGAGCAGTGGCAACGCGCCTGGCGGATGCTGCAGACCGTGCGCGCGCGGGGAGAACTCGTCGTCGACGCGGCCTGCCTGGTCGAGTATCGACTGCTCACCGGCGACCGCATCCTGCCGCCGTACTGCGCCCCGGGCCGGGGCCGTGCGTGGCTCCTGCGCGACGGCGAACCCCCGGCGCGCACGGTACTCCCCGGGCAGGAGCATCCCCTGCGACAACGTGTCGCGTGACACGTTTCCAGACGACAACCTGTCGCTTGACCCGTTCTTCGGCGGAGCCATATCGTGCCCAGATGACTACCACTCCGATCAACCTTCAACGATCCGAAGGGAAGGGGCTCGCTGCAGGGACGCTCGGCCTCTGGGGATCCACCGTCATCGGCCTCGCCTCTACCGCCCCCGTGTACTCGCTCGTCGCGACGCTGGGTTTCGTGGTGCTCGCGGTCGGCGCGCAGGCCCCCATCGCCTTCGTCGTCGCCTTCGTGCCGATGCTCTTCATCGCCTTCGCCTACCGTGAGCTCAACCGTGAGGTTCCCGACTGCGGCACCACGTTCACCTGGGGCACCAAGGCGTTCGGCCCCTGGGTCGGCTGGATGGGCGGCTGGGGTGTGGCGGTCGCGGGAATGGTCGTGCTCGCCAACCTCGCGCAGGTCGCCGGAATCTACTTCTGGTCGCTGTTCGGCGACGGCTCCCTCGCGGAGAACGTGCCCCTCGTCACCGGCACCGGAGTCGCCTTCATCGCGGCCATGACCTGGATCAGCTGGCGCGGTGTCGAGATCGGCGAGAAGATCCAGAACGTGCTCCTCGCCGTGCAGTACGGGGCGCTCGCCCTGTTCGTCATCGTCGCGCTCTGGAAGTACTTCGACGGCACCGCCCCCGACCCGACCGCGTTCGACTGGGCGTGGTTCAACCCGCTCGGATTCACCGACTGGCACGGATTCACCGAGGCGGTCCTGCTCGCCCTGTTCATCTACTGGGGCTGGGACACCTGCCTCGCCCTCAACGAAGAGACGAAGGACCCGCGCCACACCCCCGGCCGCGCGGCGCTGCTGACGACCGTCATCCTGCTGGTGACCTACGTCGGAGTGACGGTCGCGGCGATGATGTACGCGGGCCTGGGGGAGAGCGGCACGGGGCTCGGGAACGAAGCGATCGCCGACGACTTCTTCCTCGCCGTGAAGGACGGGCTCCTCGGGCCGTTCGGTTGGGTACTCGTCGTCTCGGTGCTGATCTCCGCGATCTCCTCGACGCAGACCACGATCCTGCCCACCGCGCGCGGAACGCTGTCGATGGCTGCCTACCGGGCGCTGCCCCTGCGTTTTCGCACCGTCCACCCGGTCTACAAGACGCCGTCGTTTTCGACGCTCGTGATGGGTGTGGTCGCAAGCCTGTACTACATCGGAATGACCCTGATCAGCGACAACATCCTGCAGGACTCGATCCTGTCGCTCGGTCTCGCGATCGCGTTCTACTACGCCATCACCGGGTTCGCTTGCGTCTGGTATTTCCGCCGAGAACTCTTCACCCGGGGGTTCTCGAGCTTCCTGACGCGCGGCCTGCTGCCGTTGCTCGGTGGGCTGATGCTCGCCTACGCGTTCATCCAGTCGGCGATCGACATGTGGGATGTGGATTACGGGTACACGGTGCTGTTCGGAATCGGCGGCACCTTCGTCCTCGGCATCGGTTCGCTCGCCGTCGGCGTCCTGCTCATGCTCCTCTGGTTCGCGTTCCCGAACTCGAAGCGGTTCTTCCGCGGCGAGAGCCTCAACCGAGACACCGAGGTGCTCGTGCCCGACGAGGGCGTCTACACCCGCTCGGTCGACGGCGGCATCTGAGAGAACGGGCGGCTCGGCGCACTCCGAGCCGCCCGTTCTCCGGGTCGCAGGATGCGCACCGCCTCGCGCGGGCCGGGCCGGGTCAGACGGTGGGGCGGATGCTGCCGACCACGGCGGCGCCGCCGTGCAGGGCGAGCGAAAGGTCGCCGATCGCCTTCTCCGCATCCGACGACGACACGGCGCCGGCGCGCTCCAGGAGACGAAGGCCCACGGCGCTCGCCGCACGGGAGCTTCCGTCGAGCATCTTGAGTGCCACGGTCGTGCCGTCCGGCGCGATCATCACGAGCACACCCTCGGCGCCGGTCTTCGCGAACACGCCGGTGCGTTCGATCACGACGGTGTCGGGGCGACCCGGGCCGTCGATCGTCCACGGATGCGCGCGGACCGCGCCGATGAGGGTGGCCGCGTGCCGGTGCAGGGCGAACGGCGACCGCTCCGACGACGTGCCCATGCGCTGCAGGGCGCGGGCGAGCGCGATGAGGCTGACCGCGGGGACGGGGGCTCCGCATCCGTCGACCGCGTAAGTCGTGGGTTTCTCGCCCGTGAGCCGCTCGACGACCTCCCGGATGTGCGCCTGGAGCGGATGCGCCGGGTCGAGGTACCCCGCGATGTCCCACCCGCCGGCGCGGCACGCGAGCAGCATCGCGGCGTGTTTGCCCGAGCAGTTCATGCGCACCCGGGCCGGTGCCGCGTGATCGCGCACCATCTCGTCGCGGGTTGCGGTGTCGGTCGGCCAGGCGACCGGGCAGCCGAGGTCGTCTTCTGTGGCGCCGGCGTCCTCGAGGATGCTGCGGACGACCGCGACGTGCCGGTCGGTGCCGGTGTGGCTCGCGGTCGCCAGACCGAGCCGCTCGCCCTCGAGCACGGCACCGGCGGTCAGACACGCGAGAGCCTGGAGAGGCTTGAGCGTCGAGCGCGGAAGGATCAGGGCGGCCGGGTCGCCGAAGGTCGTCGATCCGCCGTCGGGGGAGAGGACGACCGCCGAGCCGCTGTGGCGGGACTCGATGAACCCGCTGCGTTCGACCACGGCGAGTTCGACGGCGGCGGTCACGGGGAACGTCTGCGGCATCCGTCCAGCCTATCCCCGCCGCTCGCACCGTTCCCGGCGCGTCGGAGGCGCGAGCGATGTCAGACTGAGGTCATGAACGGCGAGCATCACTACCGTCTGCGTGCGGCCTGGACCGGTAACCGCGGGTCGGGAACCAGCGGGTACCGCGACTACGACCGCGACGTGACCCTGTCTGTGGACGGCAAGCCCGATGTGCTCGCCTCGAGCGACAAGCCCTTCCGGGGCAACGCGGAACGGTGGAACCCGGAGGACATGCTGCTCGCGGCGCTCTCCGAGTGCCACCTGCTCTCGTACCTGCACGCGTGCGTGACGGCGGGCGTCGTCGTCGTCTCCTACGAGGACGACGCCGAAGGAACCATGATCGAGGACGGCGCGGGTTCCGGCCGCTTCGCCGACGTGCTGCTGCATCCGCGGGTCGTCGTGGCCGAGGAGAGCATGGTGGAGGCGGCGCGTGCGGCCCACAAGCAGGCGCACGAATGGTGCTTCATCGCGAACTCGGTGAACTTCCCGGTTCGGCACGACGCCGTGGTGACCGCGGCCGACTGACGCGGATCCTGCCGCACTCGGAGGCATGGCGAAGATCCGCCCGTACGGTCACATCCGTTCGTGCGGAAGAACCTGCCGGATGCGGTCGATCGGGGTCTGGGCGGGAACCTCGTTGTAGACCCCGGCCAGTTCCTGCTCGGAGAGCGCGTGGATCGCCGCCATGATCTCGTCGGTGGCCAGCCGTCTCGCGCGTCCCGACGTCGCCGGGCCATGCGGTGACAGATCCAGCGGCGCACCGAACCGGACGGTGATGCGCGGTCGTACCCGCGGGAACTTGGCGCCCACCGGCATGGCCTCGTTCGTGTTGATGAGGCCGACCGGCACGACGGGCACCCCCGACTGGAGTGCGAGGAAGGCGACACCCGTGCGCCCCTTGTAGAGCCGGCCGTCGAGCGAGCGCGTGCCCTCGGGGTAGAGCGCGATGCCCTTGCCGGCCTCGAGCATGCGGCGCTGCTGCGCGAGCGCATCGAGAGCGGCCTGGCCGGCCCCACGCTGGACGGGGCTCGCTCCGACCGCGGTGAAGAACTCCCGAGACAACCAGCCGCGCAGGCCCGTGCCGTCGAAGTAGCTGGATTTCGCGAGGAACTGGACGTGGCGGGGCGACGACATCGGGATGACGAAGGAATCGATGAACGACAGGTGGTTGCTCGCGAAGATCACGCCGCCCGTCCGCGGGACGTTCGCACGGCCCTCGATGCGGGGACGGTAGGCGGCGCGCGCGAGCGGCGCGAGTACATAGCGGCCGAGCAGATAGGTCATTCCGACGTCGGCGACAGCCTCGGTCTCGTCGGGATCGGCGGACGTCTCGGGCTCGGAACTCTCCGCGGAAGGCACCGCAAGAGGATACTCCTGATCGCATTCCCAACCGCGCATGGGGTGGTGCGCGGGCCGCGGAACCCGCCGCGCATAGGTCGTGCAGGCCGCGCTCCCAGGCGGAACCCACGCCGATGCGCGATGATGGGCACAACCCCGTCCCGATCGATTGAGGTCATCCGTGCGCGTCCGCCCGCTCGTCGTCCTGTCCGTCACCGCCGTGTCGCTGCTCGCGCTCGCCGGCTGCTCGTCGTCCGGAGGCGACTCGGCTACCCCGACGCCGACCAGCGCCGCTGCGGACCTCTGCGACGTCGCCGTGGGCGGGGGCGCCGCATCCGACTCGATCCAGGTCTCGGGAGAGGTCGGCCAGGCGCCGACCGTCTCGTTCACCTCGCCGCTGGATGTCACCGACCTCGAGAGCACGGTCATCACCGAGGGCACGGGCCCCGCGATCGCCTCCGGCGACTACATCAACTACGCCGTCACGGCCTACGACGTGTCGACGGGCGCGCAGGTAGACGCCGCCGGGTACCAGAGCGAGCAGATCCTCCCGCAGCAGATCACGGCGGGGTCGGTGCTCGGCCAGGTGCTGGGCTGCGCCCCGATCGGCACGCGCGTCGCCGCGACGTTCCCGGCCAGCGACCAGAGCGCGGCCGCGGTCTACGTCATCGACCTGTTGAGCATCACCCCGACCGCCGCGTGGGGCGAGGACCAGGCCCCCACCGCGGGCTTCCCCGAAGTGGCGCTCGATGATGACGGCGCCCCGACGATCACCGTGCCGGATGCGGATGCCCCCACCGACGTGCAGATCGAGACTCTGAAGAAGGGCGACGGCGCGGAGGTCCTCACGGGCGACACCGTGCTCGTGCAGTACACCGGCGTGAAGTGGTCGGACGGCTCCGTGTTCGACTCGAGCTGGCAGAACGGTGCCCCCGTCTCGTTCCAGACGACGCAGGTCGTCGACGGTTTCCGGCAGGCGCTCGAGGGCCAGACCGTCGGCTCGCAGGTCGTCGTCGTCGTTCCTCCGGCATTCGGCTACGGATCCGCCGAGGGCAACGAGCTGCAGAACGAGACGCTCGTGTTCGTCGTCGACATCCTCGCCACGCAGCACCCGATCGCCGGCTGACGCGGGAGACGAGCGGATGCGTCGCGTTCTCATCCTCGGGTCCACCGGCTCGATCGGTACCCAGGCGCTGGACGTCATCCGCGCGCACCCGCAACGCTTCGAGGTCGTGGGCCTCGCGGCCGGGAGCGACCGGGCGGGCGTCGAAGAGCAGGCCGAGCGGTTCGGGGTAGAGCACATCGCGCTCGGCGCGGAGGAGGCGGAGCAGCTCGTCCGGGACGTGCCGGCCGATGTCGTGCTGAACGGGATCACCGGATCCGTCGGCCTCGGGCCGACGCTCGCGGCGCTCGAGTGCGGCCGGACGCTCGCGCTGGCGAACAAGGAATCGCTCATCGTCGGCGCCGACCTGGTGGCTGCTGTCGCGCGTCCGGGTCAGATCGTGCCCGTCGATTCGGAGCATTCCGCGATCGCGCAAGCGCTCCGCGCCGGCACGGATGCGGAAGTGCGCCGGCTCGTGCTGACCGCATCCGGCGGCCCCTTCCGCGGACGCGCCCGCGCGGATCTCGCGTCGGTGACACCGGCCGAAGCGCTCGCCCACCCCACCTGGAACATGGGGCGGGTCGTCACGACGAACTCCGCGACGCTCGTGAACAAGGGGCTCGAGGTGATCGAGGCGCACGTGCTCTTCGACGTGCCCTACGACCGGATCGACGTGGTGGTGCACCCGCAGTCGATCGTGCACTCGATGGTCGAGTTCATCGACGGGTCGACGATCGCGCAGGCCTCCCCGCCCGACATGCGCCTGCCCATCTCGCTTGGTCTGGACTGGCCGCATCGCATCGGCGGGATCGGTCGGCCGCTCGACTGGACGACGGCGACGAGCTGGACCTTCGAGCCGCTCGATGAGGCCGCGTTCCCGGCCGTCGCGCTGGCGAAGCAGGTCGGACGCGCCGGAACCACCTACCCCGCGGTGTTCAACGCCGCGAACGAGCAGGCCGTGGATGCGTTCCACGACGGACGCGTGACGTTCACGGGCATCCTCGACACGGTGCGTGCGGTCGTCGATCGCAATGACCCGCCGGTCGTCCTCACCCGCGAGAGCCTCGCCGAGGCGGAGCGCTGGGCACGTGCCACGGCGGACGCGGTGATCGCCGCATCCGCCTGAGGCTCAGTACGTCACGAGGCCCGCGGCGCGGAACTGGTTCCGCACCCGCTCGATGAGGTCGACGGACGGCGCGGGCGTGCCCTCGAGGGTGTACTCCCGGCCGAGATCCCGCCACTTGTCGCGCCCCATCTGGTGGAACGGCAGCACCTCCACCCGGGCGACCGCACCGGGTCGGATCGCGTTCAGGGATGCCGCGTACTCCGCGACGAGCTCGACGTTCCTGACGTCGTCGGTGAGACCGGGTACCAGCACGAACCTGACCCAGATCGACACATCGTCGCGGCGCGCGAGTCGCTCGCCGAATTCGAGGGTCGGGGCGAGTTCGCGCCCGGTCGCGCGGCGGTACACCTCGTCGTCGCCGGATTTCACATCCAGCAGAACGAGGTCCGTGTCGGCGAGCAGATCGTCGCTCGCGTGCGCGCCGAGGTATCCGGACGTGTCGAGAGCCGTGTGCACGCCGAGCTCCTTCGCACCGCGCAGGATGCGGGCGGTGAACGCGGGCTGCATGAGCGCCTCGCCACCGGAGAGGGTGATGCCTCCGCCGGTCGCGCGGAAAACGGGAAGGTAGCGACGCAGCCGCTCGAGCACGGCCTCGGCCCGTACCGGAGCGCCGTCCTTCATCGCGAGCGTGTCGGGATTCTGGCAGTACACGCAGCGCAGCGGGCAGCCGTTCAGGAACAGCGTCATGCGGGTGCCCGGGCCGTCGACGGCCGTGACCAGCTCCCACGAGTGCACGGATCCGAGTTCGCCCGAGCGCATGGCAGCGAGTCGGCCGGCGCGGTCGATGTCGGCCACCGCGAGTCCGTGCAGACCGGCGCCGCGCACCCGCGCGGCGCCGGTCGTGCTGTCGGGGGCGTCGAGCCGTCCGGCTGCGCGGGGCAGCATTCCGGATGCGACGAAGGCGACCATCAGCGCGTCACATCCCCCCGTGGAAGGTGCGGGACAGCACGTCGAGCTGCTGCTCGCGGGTCAGCCGGACGAAGTTCACCGCGTACCCGGACACCCGGATGGTGAGCTGCGGGTAGGCATCGGGATGCTCCATGGCGTCCAGGAGCGTCTCGCGGTTCAGCACGTTGACGTTCATGTGGTAACCGTTCGCACCGAACGAGGCGTCCAGCAGGCCGGCGAGGTTCGTGCGACGCTCCTCGCCGGTGCGGCCGAGGCCGGCCGGGACGACCGTGTTGGTGAGCGAAATGCCATCCTCCGCCTGGGAGTAGGGCACCTTCGCGACCGACAGGGCCGAGGCGAGCATGCCGTGCGTGTCACGTCCGTTCATGGGGTTGGCACCCGGAGCGAAGGGCTGGCCGGCGCGGCGGCCGTCCGGCGTGTTGCCGGTCGCCTTGCCGTAGACGACGTTCGAGGTGATCGTGAGCACCGACTGGGTGGGGATGGCGTCGCGATACATCGGGTGGCTCCGGAGCTTCGTCATGAAGCGCTCGGTGATGTCGACCGCGATCGCGTCCACCCGGTCGTCGTCGTTGCCGTACGCCGGGTAGTCGCCGTCGATGACGTAGTCCACGACCACTCCGCGCTCATCGCGGACCGGGGTGACCTGGGCGTACCGGATGGCCGAGAGCGAGTCCGCCGCGACGGAGAGCCCGGCGATGCCGAACGCCATCGTGCGAACTACGTTCTTGTCGTGCAGCGCCATCTCGATGCGCTCATACGCGTAGCGATCGTGCGACCAGTGGATGCAGTTGAGTGCCTCGACGTACGTCGCCGCGAGCCAGTCCATCATCCGGTCGAATCGCGCGTTGACATCGTGGAAGTCGAGGGGGCCGTCGCCGACCGGTGCCTCGAACGGCGCGATCTGCGCGCCGGAGACCTCGTCGCGTCCGCCGTTGATCGCGTACAGCAGCGTCTTGGCCAGGTTGACCCGTGCACCGAAGAACTGCATCTGCGACCCGACGCGCATCGGCGAGACGCAGCACGCGATCGCGGCGTCATCTCCCCATCGGCCGCGGATGAGGTCGTCGGACTCGTACTGGACGGCCGACGTGTCGATCGACACCTGCGCGCAGAACTCCTTGAATCCCTGGGGAAGGGAGGGGCTCCAGAACACGGTCATGTTCGGCTCGGGGGCAGGTCCGAGGTTGTAGAGCGTCTGCAGGTAGCGGAACGAGGTGCGGGTGACGAGCGGGCGACCGTCTTCGCCGACACCGCCGATCGTCTCGGTGACCCAGGTCGGGTCACCGGAGAACAGCTCGTCGTACTCGGGGGTGCGCAGGAACCGCACGATCCGCAGTTTGATCACGAAGTCGTCGATGATCTCCTGGGCGTCGGACTCCGTCAGGATGCCGGCGGCGATGTCGCGCGCGAAGTACACGTCGAGGAACGTCGAGGTGCGGCCCAGCGACATCGCGGCGCCGTTCTGCTCCTTCACGGCCGCGAGGTACCCGAAGTACAGCCACTGCACGGCTTCGCGCGCCGTCGTCGCGGGGCCGGAGATGTCGTACCCGTAGGTCGCGGCCATCTGCGCGAGCTCGCCGAGCGCCCGGATCTGCTCGGCGTGCTCCTCCCGCATCCGCACGTTCTCCTCCGAGAACGGGCTCGTCTCGAGGTCGAGCTTGTCGAGCTTCTTCGCGGCGACGAGCGCGTCGATGCCGTAGAGCGCGACTCGGCGGTAGTCGCCGATGATGCGGCCGCGGCCGTATGCATCCGGCAGTCCGGTGATGATGTGCGAGCTGCGCGCGGCGCGCACCGACGGCGGGTACACGTCGAAGACGGCCTGGTTGTGCGTCTTCCGGTACGACGTGTACACCGTCTTCAGGGTGTCGTCGACCTCGTAGCCGTAGGTGCGCAATGCGCCCTCGACCATCCGCCAGCCGCCGTTGGGCATGATCGCCCGGCGCAGCGGAGCATCGGTCTGCAGTCCGACGATCAGCTCGTCGTCCTTCGCGATGTAGCCGGGTCCGTGCGCGGTGATCCCGGCGGGGGTGTGCGGGTCGATGTCGTAGACACCGCGTTCGCGCTCGGTCGGGAACAGCTCGCTGAGCGTATTCCAGACCGACGTCGTGCGGGCGGTCGGACCGGCGAGGAACGAACCGTCGCCGACGTAGGGCGTGTAGTTGCGCTGGATGAAGTCGCGCACGTCGATGCCGTCCTGCCAGGGGCCGGATGTGAAACCGCGCCACGCGGTCGGCATCTCGTCTGCGGCGTCGGGGGCCGTGCCTGCGGGGGTGACGGTACTCATGGGAACTCGCTTCCTTCGTCCGGTGCGGAGTCGGTCGCGTCGGGTCGCCTGGCGCCCTGCGGGTGCCGGCCCGGCGGGCCATCGATCGACGGTACGTCCGGGGGGAAGCGGCTCCCGAACCGCCTGCGCGCCGCGCACAATGGCGGGGCCGCATCCGCCGCCTCCGGATGCGTGCCCCCACAACATCCGCCGTGAATAATCCACCCGCCGCGCGGTGGCTCTCGGGGGCCGGTGCGACGGTGGGTGCGGCGGGTTCGGGGCGCGGCGGGTTCGGGGCACCGGCGGTCGGCCCGACGAGCGCGAGCGGTCGGCCCGAAGAGCGCGAGCGATGGGCCCGAAGAGAGGAGATCTGCCGAAGCGAGGACGAAAACCCGGGTGTCGGCCCTCGCTTGGGCAGATCTCCTCGCTCCGGGCGCCGTCAGCTCAGACTCGGAGCCTCGTGTCAGGCCCGGCGGTCCCCGGCGCGGGTCTTGCGTCGGGCCCAACGGTCCCGGCGCGGGGTCTCGCGCGGGAGTCAGGCCGAGTAGGGGACCGGCCAGTGCGGCTCGGGAACCGGCCAGCCCGCGTCGCGGAGGGCTCGACGGGCGAGCTCGCGCGCCGAGTACGGCGTGCGCTGCCCGCGGATGTCGCGGTAGTCCTGGTGTCCGGGGCCCGCCCAGAGGATCGCGTCGCCCTCGCCGACGAGCGCGACCGCGTCGACGATCGCCTGCTCGGGCGGCGAGGAGACGTGGATCTCCGCATCCGGTCGCGCCTGGCGTGCTCCCTCGAGGAGCGTGTCGCGGATCGCTGCAGGGTCTTCGAAACGCGGATGGTGATCGGTGATGACCAGCACGTCCGATCCCTGTACCGCGGTGCGGCCCATGTCGTGGCGCTTCGTCGCATCCCGATCGCCGTCGGCGCCGAAGAGCATCAGCACCCGGCCTGGGGTCACCCGGCGGACTGCGGCAAGTGTCTTCTCGAACGCGTCGGGGGAGTGCCCGAAGTCGACGTAGACCGTCGGACCGCGGTCGCCCGACACGCGTTCGGTGCGCCCGGGCAGATAGGCCTCGATGCGGCCGCCGTCGAGGACCGCGACGATGCGCTCCCAGGCGTAGCCCGCCTCGAACATCATCACGATCGCGAGCGCCGCGTTCGCCGCCATGTGCGTGCCGATCACCGGCACGATCGTCTCGAGATGCTGCCCGTCCGGTCCGTGCAGGGTGAAGCGCGTGCCGTCGGGTTTCTCGCCCTGGATGTCGACGGTCCAGTCGGCGGATGCGGCGAAGGCGGGGTCCGCGGCGATCGCGGGCGTACCCACGGTCACGAACGGAACCTCGGCGCGCTCCGCCACCTCGGCGGCCGCGGCGGAATCGAGCGAGATGACAGCCCGCCGGGAGCGATCGGGGCGGAAGAGCGGCAGCTTGGCCTCGAGGTACTCGCGCATGTCGGCGTAGTCGTCGAGGTGGTCATGGCTCAGGTTCGTGAAGGCCGCGACGTCGAACACGATGCCGTCGACGCGATGCCGGCTGAGGGCCTGCGCGCTCACCTCCACGGCGACCGCTTCGACGCCGCGCTCGCGCATGAGGGCGAGCAAGGCGTGGAACTCGGATGCCTCGGGGGTCGTCAGCCGCGACACGATCACCTGTCCGGCGATGTGGCGCTCCGCCGTGGACGAGAGCCCGGTGACGATGCCGAGCTGGCTCAGCATCCCCTCGAGGATGTGCGAGACGCTCGTCTTGCCGTTGGTGCCGGTCGTCGCGAACAGCAGCGGCAGGTCGTCACCGGGACCCGTGCCGTAGACCCAGGCCGACAGTTCGCCCATCCGCGCACGGGGGGAATCGAGGACGAGGACGGGCAGACCGGATGCGGCGGCCGCATCGGCCCCGACCGCATCCGTGATGATGGCGACCGCGCCCTTCTCGGCGGCCGACGCCGCGAACTCGGCCCCGTGGCGGTTGACGCCCTGGAGCGCCACGAAGGCCTCGCCGGGTCGGAGGTCGGCGGTCGCGAGCGTGATCCCGCGCAGCGAGATGCCCTCGATCTCACCGCGCACCTCGGCGCCGAAACGATCGGCGAGATCTCCCAGCGATCGCGTCGCGGGCTGCTCGGGGCGGAGCACGGGGGGCAGGTTCGAGGGGGGTGTCGACATCGCGGTCCATTCAACCAGACCCGACCCCTCGCGCCGGGTCTGGTCGTGTTCGGCTCGCTCAAAGAGATCGCGGCTACGGTGGGCGAGTGACGATCATCGCCTTCGTGGTCGGCATCGTGCTGCTCGTTGTCGGGCTCGCGATCTCGATCGCCCTCCACGAGCTGGGACACCTCATCCCGGCCAAGGCCTTCGGCGTACGCGTCGGCCAGTACATGATCGGCTTCGGGCCGACGCTCTTCTCCCGCCGGAAAGGCGAGACCGAGTACGGCCTGAAGGCGCTGCCGCTCGGGGGCTACATCTCGATGTCGGGCATGTATCCGCCCGCCCCGCAGACGGATGCGGACACCGCGCCCGCCGACGGCAGCGGTGTCGCCACCGCCACCACGACGCGGCGAGCCACCGGTCGGGTCTCGGCGCGTTTCTTCCAGACGCTCGTGCAGGACGCGCGCGAGGTCAATGCGGAGACCCTGGTCGGCGCAGACGAGCGCGTCTTCTACCGCCTGCCGGTGTGGAAGCGCGTGATCATCATGCTCGGCGGGCCGCTGATGAACTTCGTTCTCGCGATCGTGCTGTTCGCCATCCTGTTCACCGGCATCGGCGTGCAGACGGCCACCTCGACGGTCTCCGCACTCAGCGACTGCGTCCCGGCCTCGAACGGCACGTCGTGCGTCAGCGCGACTACCCCGGCGGAACAGGCCGGGCTCGAACCGGGTGACCGGATCGTGTCGATCGACGGCACCGCGATCGGCGACTTCGCCGACGCCACGGCGATCATCCAGGCCTCGGCCGGTCGCCAACTCAGCGTCGTGGTCGACCGAGGCGGTGTCGAGCGCACGCTCGCAGTGACCCCGGTCGCCATCGAAGCGGCGACGACGAACGCCGCCGGCGAAGCGCAGACGGATGCCGACGGCAACCCGGTGACGCAGCAGATCGGTTTCATCGGCGTGCGGCCGACGTCGGAATTCGTGCGCCAGCCGCTGTGGGCGGGGCCCGCCGCGGCGATCGAGAACGTCGGGGCCGTCGCCGGGGTGATCGTCCAGCTCCCGGTCAAGGTCGTCGACGCGGCGTCCACCCTCTTCACGGGCGCGGAACGCGATCCGAACGGACCGTTGAGCGTTGTCGGTGCCAGCGTGATCGCCGGCGAGGTCGCCGCATCCGACGCTCCGGTGCTGAACCGGGTCGCCGGGATCATCGGACTCCTCGGTTCGCTCAACCTGGCTCTCGGCGTCTTCAATCTCGTGCCGCTGCTGCCGCTCGACGGCGGGCACGTCATCGTCGCCCTGTGGGACGGCATCAAGCGCGCCTTCGCGCGACTGCGTGGGCGCCCGGCACCCGCCCCGGTCGATGCGACCCGACTCGTGCCCGTGACGTTCGTGGTCGTGGCGCTCCTCGGCATCATGGGCGGCACGCTGATCCTGGTCGACCTGATCAACCCGATCTCGCTGTTCTGACGCGGGACGCGGGGCGCGGGGCCGTCAGACCGTGACGGGCTCGAGCGCCTGCGCGACCAATCGCTCCAGGGTACGCATCCCGTCGCGCGACAGGATCGACTCCAGATGACCCTGCACCGACGCGAAGCCGGGGCCGCGCAGCGCGTAGACATCGCCCGACACGGGCGATGCCGCGACCTCGGCGACACCGACCCGAGTGGTTCCGGGGGTCGTCCGCGCGGTGAACGTGTTGTAGAAGCCGATGGATGCCGGTTCGCCGAACACATCGACCTCGAACTGCAGTCCCTGGTGGGGGCGGTCGAGCGGAACCAGATCGATTCCGAGCCGATCGGCGAGGATCTGATGGCTGAGGCACACCGCGAGCAGCGGCCGCCCCGCGGTGAGCCGCTGCGCGACGACGCCGCGCATGTGGCGGATGCGGGTGCTCGCGTCGTCGCGCGGGTCACCGGGACCCGGGCCCGAGATCACCAGGTCGGCGGCGTCGAGCACGGCGGCGTCCGCATCCGCCCACGGCACGATCGCGACGTCGAGCCCGAGGTGACGCAGCTGGTGCGCCAGCATCGTGGTGAACCGGTCCTCGGCGTCGACCACGACCGCGGTGCGACCGGCGAACGGGCCGTCGCTGTCGCCGCCCTGCGGGTTGAGCCAGAACGCGGCCAGGCGCGAGTTCCGCGATTGCAGCAGCGCCGCGATCTCCGGATCGTCCGCGAGCGGAGCGCGCTCGATGACCGGAGCGTCCGGGTCGGCGGCGGGCACGGTGTCGCGAGGGACCGCCCCGATCGCGCCCAGCACGCCCGCGGCCTTGCCGTGCGTCTCGCCGACCTCGCCGGCGGGGTCGGAGTGGCGCACGAGGGTCGCGCCGACCGGAACACGGAGTCGACCGTCCTGCAGGTACGCCGTGCGGATCAGGATCGGCGCGTCCAGGTCGTGCGTGACGCCCTCGGTGGCGCCGTTCGGGGTGAAGAGCGCGGCCACGCCGGAGTAGTACCCGCGTGGTGAGGTCTCGTGCCGGGCGATCACGGTGCAGGCGTTCTGCATGGGCGAGCCCGTGACGGTCGGCGCGAACATCGTCTCGCGCAGGATGTCGCGGGGATCCAGCTGCGACCGCCCGCGCAGCATGTACTCGGTGTGGGTGAGGCGCGACATCTCCTTCAGATGCGGGCCGGTGATGCGTCCGCCGTCGGAGCAGACGGCGCTCATCATCTTCAGTTCCTCGTCGACGACCATGAAGAGCTCCTCGGTCTCCTTGGTGGACTCGAGGAACGTCCGCAGCGTGTCGACGGTTGCGCCGCCCGCCGGGTGCCGGAAGGTGCCGGAGATGGGGTTCATCGTGACGACGCCGCTCTGCGCGCTCACGTGCGCCTCGGGACTCGCGCCGACGGCGACGTGTCCTTCGGTGACTACCGCGAACGTCCAGTACGCGCCGCGCTCCTGCGCGAGAAGTGCGCGGAACCAGGTGAGCGCCGCGACCCGCTCGTCTGCGGAGACGGATGCGGTGAAGTCGCGCCGGATGACGAAGTTCGCGCCCTCGCCGCGCCCGATCTCATCGGCGATCACGGTGCGCACGATGTCGGCGTACTCGTCGTCGCTGATGTCGAAGCCCGGGTCGCCGAGCGGAAGCGGCGCGGTCGGAAGCGCCTCGAGCGCGTCCGCACGGGAGACGCGCTCGTGCCCCGTGATGACGAGGCAGCGGAGCGGGGCGCCGTCGTCGTGGCAGACGAAACCGCGCTCGCGCACCTGGCGGTACGGAACGAGCGCGAGCACCTCGCGAGCGGTGCCGTCCGCATCCAGCAACGGGATGTCGGCGAGCAGCTCGACGTCGACGACGTCGCCGGTGAGCACTTCGACCCACGCGTCGTCGCGGGCGATCAGCGCGAACGGCGCGTCGGCGGCAGCCAGCGAGGAGAAGAGGTCCGCAGCGGTAGCGGTCATGGTCGATCCTTTATCGGGGGAGCGGCAGCCTCACGAAAAAAGGACCGCTCATCAGCGGTCCGTGTCGCACGCGCGCACACCGCCTAGACGGTGAGCCACCAGGAGCGGTTCGCGAGCATGGGGCTGAAATTACCACACGGACCCGAGCATCCGGCGCCGCGCATTCGGGCCCGGCACGAACGCGGCGGCGTAGGCTGAGTGCGTGCCAGCCGTGAACCTCGGGATGCCGCGCATCCCGGAAACCCTCGCCCCGCGCCGGAAGAGTCGGCAGATCCGCGTCGGCAAAGTGCTGGTGGGCGGCGATGCGCCGGTCAGCGTCCAGTCGATGACGACGACGAAGACCACCGACATCAACGCGACCCTCCAGCAGATCGCCGAACTCACGGCCAGCGGCTGCGAGATCGTGCGCGTCGCGGTGCCGAGCCAGGATGACGCGGATGTGCTGCACATCATCGCGAAGAAGAGCCAGATCCCGGTCATCGCCGACATCCATTTCCAGCCGAAGTACGTCTTCCAGGCGATCGACGCGGGCTGCGCGGCCGTGCGAGTGAACCCCGGTAACATCCGCCAGTTCGACGACAAGGTCGGCGATATCGCCGCCGCCGCCAAGGCCGCCGGAGTCTCGCTCCGCATCGGCGTCAACGCGGGTTCGCTGGACCGACGTCTGCTGGAGAAGTACGGCAAGGCGACCGCGGAGGCCCTCGCGGAAAGCGCCGTCTGGGAGGCGTCCCTCTTCGAGGAGCACGACTTCCACGACTTCAAGATCTCGGTCAAGCACAACGACCCCGTCGTCATGGTGAAGGCATATCGGCTGCTCGCCGAACGAG
The DNA here is from genome assembly GCF_021117345.1 of Microbacterium sp. cx-55. Lineage (NCBI taxonomy): Bacteria > Bacillati > Actinomycetota > Actinomycetes > Micrococcales > Microbacteriaceae > Microbacterium > Microbacterium sp. cx-55. The sequence goes on from NZ_CP088261.1 coordinate 1,056,781, forward strand.
GGGACTGGCCGCTGCACCTCGGTGTGACCGAGGCGGGTCCCGCGTTCCAGGGCACGATCAAATCCGCGACGGCGTTCGGCATCCTGCTCTCCGAGGGGATCGGCGACACCATCCGCGTCTCGCTGTCGGCGCCGCCGGCGGAAGAGGTGAAGGTCGGCCACCAGATCCTGCAGTCGCTGAACCTTCGCGAGCGCAAGCTCGAGATCGTCTCCTGCCCGTCGTGCGGGCGTGCGCAGGTCGACGTGTACTCGCTGGCCGACAACGTCACCGAGGGGCTCAAGGACATGACCGTCCCGTTGCGCGTCGCCGTCATGGGCTGTGTCGTGAACGGACCGGGCGAGGCCCGCGACGCCGACCTCGGAGTCGCGAGCGGCAACGGCAAGGGGCAGATCTTCGTCAAGGGCGAGGTCGTGAAGACGGTGCCCGAGGCCGATATCGTCGCGACTCTGATCGCCGAGGCGAACCGCCTCGCCGCCGAGATGGGTCCGAATGCCCCCCTCGGCACCGCGCAGGTCGTCACCGCCTGACCCGCGGCGCGCGCCACTTCTCCGCGCGCTCTCCGGCCGCATCCGGCTCGCGCGCCACTTTTCTGTGCGCGCGCTTCCGATCTGTAGCGCGGCAGCAGAAAAGAGGCGCGCGCCGGATGCGGGGTGCGAGGGTGATCGTGCCACGGGGAGCGACGTGGCCTGCGGGGCGCGGTGTCCGCATCCGCTAGCGTCGGGGTTCTCATGACCGGCACTCCTCGTCCTTCCGCGACCCGCCCGATCGTCGCGGGAATCGTGACGGCGCTCGTCGGCGTCACCAGTACCTTCGCGGTCGTGCTCACGGGTCTGGGGGCGGTGGGGGCGACACCGGCGCAGGCGGCGAGCGGCCTGCTGGTGCTGTGCCTCACGATGGGGCTCGCCTCGATCTTCCTCGCCTGGCGTTACCGGATGCCGATCACCGTGGCCTGGTCGACTCCGGGCGCCGCGGTGCTCGCGACGACCGGGCTGGTCGACGGTGGCTGGTCGGCAGCCGTCGGGGCGTTCTTGCTCAGCGCGGGCCTCATCCTGCTGACCGCCCTGTGGCCGCGGCTCGGCGCGTTGATCGCGCGCATCCCGCCGTCGATCGCGCAGGCGATGCTGGCGGGCGTGCTGCTGCCGTTGTGCGTCGCTCCGGTGACCGGGCTCGTGACCCAGCCGTGGGCCGTGGCGCCGGTCGTGGTCGTCTGGCTCGTCTGCATCCGCTGGGCGCCGCGCTGGGCGGTGCCGTTGGCCTTCGTCGCGGCGGCTACCGTCGTCGGCGTGTACGCGGTGTCGACCGGCGGGCACGCGGAGGCGACGTCGGTCGTTCCGAGCCTGCAGTTCACCGCGCCGACGCTGTCGTGGGGTGCGGTGCTCGGCATCGCGCTGCCGCTGTTCCTCGTGACGATGGCCTCGCAGAACGTCCCCGGAATCGCGATCATGCGGAGTTTCGGCTACGAGGTTCCGTGGCGGCCCGCGATGCTCGCGACCGGGATCGGGACCGCGCTCGGTGCATCCGCCGGCGGACACGCGATCAACCTGGCCGCGATCAGTGCTGCGCTGGCCGCCGCTCCCGATGCGGAACCGGATCCGCAGCGGCGCTGGATCGCGGGCGTCTCGACGGGGGTGTCGGGGATCGTGCTCGGCGGGCTGTCGGCGGCGCTGGTGGCGCTCGTGGTGGTGGCGCCCGAGGCGCTCATCCCCGCCGTCGCCGGAATCGCGCTGTTCGGCGCGTTCGGTGCGGCTGTGCAGCAGGCCATCGATGACCCCGGCGAACGGCTTCCGGCGGTCGTGACCTTCCTGGTGGCGGCATCGGGCATCGCCGTATTCGGGGTCGGCGCGGCGTTCTGGGCTCTGCTGGCCGGACTCCTCGTACGCGCCGTGACCCACCGCCGCGCCTGACGCCGCCTCCCGTCGACCGGGACCCTGCCCCGGCGGCCCCCGCCCGGCCGCAGCTGCCTGGCGTCTGTCGCCCGGCCCCAGCTGCCGGCGCCGGTCGCCCGGCTGCAGCTGCCGGCGCCCCGACCCTTCGCCCGTCCCCTCCCGCCGCCCGGAGCGCCGATCTGCTCCGCAGTCGTCGGATCGCTGGGGCTGATGTGCACGCGTGGGGCGGGTGAGGTGACGAAAGCTCTGCCGCTCCGACGACTGCGGAGGTATTCGACGCGATCGACCCGCGGCGGGGTCGGTGTCGGCTCGGGAAGCGGGCCGGTGCGAGCAGAACCGGCTGGAGGCGTGAGCCGCGCATTGGCCACGCCAGGCCGATCTCAGAAAACACGGCCAGGGCGGGAACCTTTTCCCGGATGCCGGACACTACTGGGTGTGACACATGTGGAAGCCGCGCTCTGGGAGCGGCTACGGGCGGGCGACGAGTCCGCGCTGGGGGACCTGTTCGATACGTGCGAGCCTCGCGTATTCCGGCACGCCAGCCGCCTTCTGACGTCGCGCGAGGACGCGAAGGATGCGGTGGCGATCGCGTTCTTCGAACTCTGGCGCAAGCGCTCTTCCGTGCGTCTGGTGGACGGATCACCATTGCCGTGGCTGCTGACGACCGCGACGAACGCGGCGCGGAATCTGGAGCGATCGGGGCGCCGCTACCGGGCGCTCCTTGCGCGCGCGCCCCGGTCCGCGCACGCCGACGCCCCGGTCGGCACCGATGAGAGCGGCATACTGTCTGCGCTGAATCGTCTTCCCGCGGGCGAGCGCAGTGTCGTGGTGCTGTCGGTTCTGGAGGGCTACCCGGACCGTGAAGTGGCTGAGACCCTGGGCATCCCGGTCGGCACAGTGAAGTCTCGGCTCTCCCGAGCAAAGGCGCGCCTGCGCGATGAGATGACGGCGATGGAGGCATCGTGGATGTGAATGACGAGAAGCTCACTTCCGCGGAGCACGCGCAGATGCGCGAGGTCGTGACGTCCGGTGCCCGCCGGATGCGGCTCCTTCGCGCGCGCCGGAGGCAGACCGCAGCCGTCGCGGCAGCGGTCGTGCTCGTCGCTGCGGTCGTGACGGGCGTGTCGTTCGCCGCGCTTCGGCCGGATGATCGAGTCGCGGAGCCCGTGGAGACGACGAGCGCCCCGACACCGACCGTGACCCCGTCACCGTCGGTGGCTCCGCCTGCGCCGCAGGCCCCGGCCACGGCGGTTCAGCCGTACGGGGGTGACTGCGCGAACATGCTCAGCAACGATCAGGCAAGCACCTGGATCGGCACGGCGGCGCAGCCGATTCCGCAGAGGTGGGTCGATCCGGGGCAGACGCTGAGCGGCGGAATGGTCTGCATGTGGTCGGTCCCGGATGCGTACCTGTCCAGATACGTCGAGATCGTCGCCTACCCCGTGTCCCTCTTCGATGCGACGGACGAGATGCCCGTGTCGGCCGGGGAGTGCGTGGACGGCAGGTGCCTCGCGGCGTCAGCGTTACGGGACACCTGGATCGGTGTCAGCTGGACGGGCGCCTCCGAATTCGACGAGGGGCCGGCGGTGCGATCCATCGGCGCGGTCGAGTTCGCGGAACTGTTTGACATGCTCGATGAGTCGGCCCGCGCCTATCCTGCCCCGCGAGCAGCCGAGAGAACGTCTTCATGGTGGCCGGGCGAGGGGTGTTCGGTCGTGAGTCGCGCCGTCTCGGACGAGTACACGCTCTCGGCGCCACCGGGCGCGAGCACCACGCTGTTTCCCGCACTGGATGCGCCGATGGAACGTCTGGGTGTCGACACGTGCAGTTTCGCGACGGGTGACGCGACGGACCTCACCCTGAGAGTCATCCCCGGAGCCGGATATCTGATCGATGACATCGCGGCATCCGAGTACGCGACGCCGGTCGACGTTCCGGGAGCCGATGCCGCGACCCTCGTTCCGAGTAATTACGTGTGGGAGTTCAACGGGAACGATCTCGTCGTCCGGAGCGGAGACAACCTGCTCATCGTCGCGGGATACCCGACGGGAGACGAACAGCAGCAGCTCGTTGAGCTGATTGCGCTCGCGACGGCGGCCCTCGCCGCGATGAACGCCACGCTCGGCTGACACTGCGGCGCCCGCCGCATCCGTAGACTTGACGATCGTGGTCACTCGTCTGTCGCAGTACTTCCTCCGCACGCTCCGTGAAGACCCCTCCGACGCGGAGGTGGCGAGCCATCGCCTGCTCGTGCGCGCGGGCTACATCCGCCGCCAGGCGCCGGGCGTGTTTGCCTGGCTGCCGCTGGGCCTGCGGGTGAAGGGGAAGATCGAGCAGATCGTCCGCCAGGAGATGGCGAACGCGGGTGCGTTCGAAGTGCACTTCCCGGCGCTCCTGCCCCGGGAGCCCTACGAGGTCACCGGGCGCTGGGAGGAGTACGGCGACGCACTCTTCCGCCTGCAGGACCGCAAGGGCGCCGACTACCTCCTCGCGCCGACTCACGAAGAGGTCTTCACGCTGCTCGTGAAGGACCTGTACTCGTCGTACAAGGACCTGCCCCTCACGATCTACCAGATCCAGGACAAGTACCGCGACGAGGCGCGTCCCCGCGCGGGCCTGCTGCGCGGGCGCGAGTTCACGATGAAGGACGCGTACTCCTTCGACGCGAGCGACGCAGGACTCGAGGCGTCGTACCAGGCGCAGCGCGACGCGTACGAGCGGATCTTCCAGCGACTCGGCCTCGAGTACGTGATCGTGCAGGCGGATGCGGGCGCCATGGGCGGTTCGCGTTCGGAGGAGTTCCTGCACCCCACCGCGGTCGGCGAAGACACCTTCGTGCGTTCCGACGGCGGGTACGCCGCGAACGTCGAGGCGTTCACGACCCTGGTGCCGGATTCCGTTCCGTTCGACGGCCTGCCTGACCCGGTCATCTTCGATTCGCCGAACACGCCCACCATCGCCAGTCTCGTCGCGCACAGCAATGAGGTGCTCGAGGGGGAGTACACCGCGGCCGACACGTTGAAGAACGTCGTGCTCGCCCTGACCCACCTCGACGGCACGCGGGAGCTCGTCGTCGTCGGACTCCCGGGCGACCGGGACGTCGACGACAAGCGGGTAGAAGTCGCGTTCGCACCCGCCGCGGTCGAGCCCGCGACCGAAGCGGACTTCGCGAAGAACCCGCTGCTCGTGAAGGGCTACATCGGTCCGTGGTCGCCGACCGGCGCGGTGCTCGGCGATGAGTCCGCGACCGGCATCCGCTACGTCCTCGACCCGCGCGTGGTCGACGGCACGTCGTGGATCAGCGGCGCGAACATCGACCAGAAGCACGTGCACTCGCTCGTTGCCGGTCGGGACTTCGTCGCCGATGGGTTCGTCGAGGTCGCGACCGTGCGACCCGGCGACCCGGCGCCCGACGGATCGGGTCCGGTCTCGCTCGCTCGGGGCATGGAGATCGGACACGTCTTCCAGCTCGGACGCAAGTACGCCGAAGCGCTGGGGCTGAAGGTGCTCGACGAGAACGGCAAGCTTGTCACGGTCACGATGGGCTCGTACGGCATCGGCGTGACCCGCATCCTCGCGATCATCGCGGAGCTGAACAACGACGCCAAGGGCCTCATCTGGCCGGAATCGGTGACCCCCTTCGATGTCCACGTGGTCGCCGCGGGCCGGGATGCTGTCGCCTTCGAGGTGGCTGCGACCCTCAGCGAGCAGCTGGAGGCCACAGGTCTGGACGTGCTCTACGACGACCGCCCCAAGGTGTCGCCGGGCGTGAAGTTCGGCGACGCCGAGTTGGTCGGCGTGCCCTGGATCGTCATCGTCGGCCGCGGTGCCGCCGACGGGCAGGTGGAGCTGTGGGACCGGCGCTCGGGTGAGCGCGACACGGTCGCCCTCGCCGACGTCGTGGAGCGCCTCCGCCGCTGACCGCTGCGCCGCGCTCCTGGTCGGTGCGCGGCGTGCCCGACCCGGTGGTTCACGCCTCCGGGTCGGTGCTCCCCGAGATCCACGGCGGGCCGATCGGAATCACCCGGCGGTGCATCGTGCGCCAGCAGAATTTTTCGGCCAGCAGGTAGAGCGCGAGCGCGGATGCGGCCAGAAGCGTGAGCGACCCGGCGACGGCGAGTGCCTCCACACCGGTGAAAGCGGCCGCCGACTGCAGTCCGAGGCCGACGGAGACGCACAGCAGCGTCACCGGGAGCACCGAGTTGTGCATGGCCCCGGCCGGCGCGAAGCCGAGCGCGAGCAACGCGAAGATCAGCGCGAACACGCCGCGGGCCTGCGCCGTCACCTCGAAGAAGCCCAGCTCCTCACCGAGCAGGAAACCGGGAACGACGATCCAGTACCAGCCGAACGCGTTGTAGACGATGAAGTGGAAGTCGTCGCCGACGAAGTACGACAGCATCCCGGCCGTCACCTGCACGATTCCGCCGAACGCGGCGCCGATCCAGAAGACGGCGCTCTCGTCCTGCAGGCCGAGATGGGCGAGTTGTGCCGTCACCGTGGCGATGACGAAGCCGAGCAGGCCGATGAGGCCGGGATCGGCGGGTTGGAACGGGTACCCGCGCAGGCTGGCGGATGCGGAGGTCTCACTCGATTCGGGGGGCATCCGTTCAGCTTGGCCGATGCCGCCGCGACTGTCTCGATCGGACGCCGGTGAAATTTCCGACGCGGCGTCGGGGCGGGGGTGGGGGAACCGTCACCGAGGCCCCCTACAGGCGCGCGAATCGCGCGCGGAACCCGCAGAAGATGCCGTAGGCGATGAACCCGACGCCCACCCCCGCGATGATCCACGGCCCGAACGGAAGCTCGCGGAGAGCGCTGATGGCCCCGTCGAGCCCCCCGGCCTCCTCCGGAGAGACACGGACGGCAGCGACGACGAGGAGAACACCGACCGCCGCGAGGGCGACGCCCTTCGCGGCGTACCCGATGCTGCCGAGCATCATGATCGAGCGCCCGGCCGGACCCGCGGGGAGCGCAAGCTTCTTGCGGAAGCTCCGTCGGATGCCGATCACGACGAACGCGACTCCGGCACCCCCGATCGCGAGCCCCGCGGCGCCCAGGAGGAACGGCCCGCCGGGGAGCGACAGGACGCCGCCGCTGGCCGATTGCGCGCTGCTCTCGCTGTCGGGGCGGGATCCGAGCGCCACGGTGACCGACACCGCTGCGAGCGCGAGGTAGACCGCGGCCCGACCCGCTTCGGGGAGCCGGGCGACCCACCGCCGCGTGTCGCCCGATCCCTGCGCGATCACGGCTCCCGCCACGTGCCACACGCCCAGAGCGCCGAGCGCGACCGCCAGAACCCAGAGGGCGAGAAATCCTGCGGGCGCATCGGCGATCGCCTTGAAGGCGCCCGCCTGATCGCTCTCGCCGTCTCCGCCCGCGGCGATCGCCACGACGATCACCCCGATCAACGCGTGCACGACGCCGTTGGCCGCATATCCCGTCCGCGCGAGAGCGCGGAACGCCGTGCTGTCTGTCGCCGCTCGCGCCGCATCCTTCGCCACCGTCATGGGGGCACTCTACGGCGGGCCCCGGACGGCGCGGACGGGCGGCCGGTGCTGCCTAGAATGTGCGGATGCCCGAGAGCCCGACGCGCCCGCGGCGCTCGCTGCGGTTGAGCGCCCTGCCGGGCCTCGTCGCGGCCGCCCCGCCGCGCGTGACCGTGCTGCTCGGCGTCATCATCGTGGCGCTCGGCGCGCTCATCGTCATCCGGCCGCTGACATCGCTCGTCCTCCTCGGCGTCTACGTCGGCGCCAGCGCGATCGTGTCGGGCGTTCTCGAACTCGCTCCCCGCCGCGCTCCCCCGTGGTGGGCGCGGGCGTTGGCCATTGCGTGGATCGCCGGAGGCCTCGTCATCCTCGTCTGGCTCGGACGCAGCATCGAGTTGCTGCCTCCCGCTCTCGCGCTTCTGCTGATCGTGGGTGGGCTGGCCTCCTTGGGCGAGGCGATGGCCGGCGGAGTGCGGAGCGCGCGGGTTCTCGCGGTCGCGTGGGGCGGTGCGCAGATCGCTTTCGGCGCGCTCTCGCTGACCTGGCCGGATCTGACGCTGCTGGTGGTGGCCGTGGTCTTCGGGGTGCGAACCGTGATCTTCGGCGTGACGCTTCTGGTTCGCGGCATCGGGGCGATTCGCACGGGGCGATCCGGGGCGACGGATGCGCCGGACCGCCCGTCCGACCGTGTGCGCTGGGGGACCGCGCTCGGGCGTTACGCGCTGTCGCTCGTGCTCGTGCTCGGCGTCGTCGGCGGCGTCGGGCTCGATGACTGGCTCAGCGACGGCGCGCCGGTCGTCGACGGCTTCTACGACCCGCCCGACACCCTGCCGAGCGGGCACGGCCGCCTCATCCGCACCGGCGACTACCTCGGGCGTGAACCCGCCCGCGGAACGGTGAGCCGCATCCTGTACACGACCGAGGACGCGCGCGGTCGCCCGGCCGCCGGAAGCGGCATGGTGATCGTCCCGAAGGACCCGCCGCCCGGCCCGCGTCCGGTGCTGATCTGGAACCACGGCACGACGGGCGTCGCACGGGGGTGTGCGCCGAGCCTCGCGGACGGCACGGCGACGAAGTGGGCGATCCCGGACCTCGAACGGATGCTGGCGCGCGGGTGGGTCGTCGTCGCGCCCGACTACAGCGGCCAGGGCGCGCCGGGGGACTTCCCGTACCTGATCGGTACGGGCGAGGCCCGGTCGGCGCTCGACGCGGTGCTCGCGGCGGGCGAGATCGACGACCTCGTGCTCTCACCCCAGACCGTGGTGTGGGGTCATTCCCAGGGAGGCCACGCCGCGCTCTGGACGACGCAGATCGCCCCGGAGTACACGCCCGGCATCGACATCCTGGGCACGGCGGCCCTCGCGCCGGCGGCCGACCCGGCAGAGCTCGCCCAGGAGCTCACGTCCGGCGATGCCGGAGCCATGCTCACGGTGCTCGTCGCGTGGGTGCTGGTCCCCTACGCCGACACCTACCCCGACGTCGAGCTCAACGACTACGTCGCGACGGGTGCGCGTCCGATCGTGCGGGAGATGACGCAACGCTGTCTGAGCGAACCGGGTGTGATGGTGTCGGCCCTCACCGCGCTGGGACTGAGCGAGGACAGCCCGTTCGACACCGGCAACCTGACGACCGGCGCGCTCGGGCGACGGCTGGAGGAGAACGTGCCGACGGGGCCGTGGGGCACGCCGATCCTGGTCGCGTGGGGCACCCGCGACGAGGTCATCCCGATCACCGCTCAGCAGCGCCTCGTGCAAGAACTGTGCAGCCAAGGCGAGCGGGTGCGGGCGGTTCCGGTGCCGCGCCGGGGGCACCAGGACATGCTGCAGCCGAAGTCGGCGCTGCTCCACGATCTCGCCCGCTGGACGAACACTCTGCTGCTCGCCGAAGTGCCGCCCGCATCCGTCGTCGACGACTGCGCTCGCTGAGCGGAGCGCCAGCTGAGTGCTGCCGGCATCGGGTAACGTAGACGGGATGCGGACGCTCTGAGCCCCGCGAAGATCTGAATATGGAGGGCACCGTGGATATCGATCTCGGACTGCTGCGCACTGTGGAACGCGAGCGGGAGATCCCCTTCGAGGAACTCGTCTCGATCATCGAGCAGGCGATTCTGACCGCCTACGCCAAGCACACCTCGCCCGACGGCGAACTGCCGGCGGGTGCGCGTGCGCACCTCGACCGGAAGACCGGTCATGTCGCCGTGTTCGTGCCCCTTCTCGACGAAGAGGGTGCGGTCGTCGGTGAGGAGGAGAGCGCCCCGGACGACTTCGGCCGGATCGCCGCGTTCGCCGCGAAGCAGGTCATCAACCAGCGTTTGCGCGACATCGCCGACGACGCCGTGCTGGGCGAGTTCCGCGGCAAGGAGGGCGACATCGTCGCCGGCGTGATCCAACAGGGTCCGAACCCCCGGATGGTCCACGTCGATCTCGGTTCGGTCGAGGCGATCCTGCCTCCCGAAGAGCAGGTCCCGGGCGAGAACTACACGCACGGCACCCGCATCCGCGTGTACGTCACCTCGGTGTCCAAGGGCACCAAGGGTCCGCAGATCACCGTCTCGCGCACGCACCCGGGCCTCGTTCGGAAGCTCTTCGCGCTCGAGGTGCCGGAGATCGCATCCGGCGTCGTGGAGATCGTGTCGCTGGCCCGCGAGGCCGGACACCGCACCAAGATGGCCGTGCGCACCGACGACAGCTCCATCAACGCCAAGGGCGCCTGCATCGGCGAGCTCGGGCGCCGCGTGCGCGCCGTGACCGAAGAGCTCGGCGGCGAGAAGATCGACATCGTCGACTACAACAGTGAACTGGCAGCCTTCGTCGCCAACGCGCTGTCGCCCGCGAAGGTCACCTCCTCGTTCATCCTCGACGCGTCCACCAAGGCCGTCCGTGCTCTCGTGCCGGACTACCAGCTGTCGCTCGCTATCGGAAAAGAGGGGCAGAACGCTCGTCTCGCCGCGAAGCTCACGGGCGCGAAGATCGACATCCAGCCCGACAGCATCCTCGAAGGCTGATCCGCGTCCTCGCGACGACCGGTGTAGGATGGAACCCGTACGAACGTGCGTCGGATGCCGCACGCGTGCCTCCCGGAACGATCTCCTTCGAGTGATCGCCATCGATTCCCTCCTCGTCCCCGACGAGCGAGCGTCGATGCCGGGGCGGGGCGCGTGGGTGCACGAGACGCGGGAGTGCATGGAAGCCGCCATCCGGCGACGTGCCTTCGTGCGGGCATTGCGCGTGTCAGGTCCCCTTGACACCCAGACCATCGAGAAACGGCTGAACGGCTATGGACGAAAAGTGAACGGCTCGAAATGAGACCCGTCCGCGACTAACGGTCTGCCCTGTCTTGGGGTAGGCCCTCAGACAGGAGAATTGTGGCAAAACCACGCGTGCACGAAATTGCTTCCGAGCTCGGCGTCGACAGTAAAGTCGCCCTCGCGAAGCTGAAGGAGCTCGGCGAATTCGTCAAGAGCCCCTCATCCACCATCGAGCCCCCCGTGGCTCGCAAGCTCCGCGCCGCCCTCGAGGCGGAGGGCGCAGCATCCGGCGGGTCCGCTCCCGCCGCGACCTCGTCGGCACCGAAGCCGGCCTCGGGCGCACGCCCGGGTCCCGCGCGTCCCGGCCCGGCCCGCCCCAAGGCGCCCGCGCCGAGCCCCGCTCCGGCCCCGGAGCCCGCGCCGGTCGCGACTCCCGAGCCCGCTGCAGCGGCGGCACCTGCTCCCGCACCCGCGGCAGAGCCCGCGGCAGCTACTGTTCCCGCGGCCGACGCACCGACCGCCTCCGACTCCGCGAGCGACGCCCCGAAGCCGGGCGGGGCAACCCCCGCACCGCCGCGTCCGGGTGGCGCACCGCGTCCGGGTAACAACCCCTTCGCCAGCGCGCAGGGCATGGGCCAGCGTCCCGCCGGTCCGCGTCCGGGCAACAACCCGTTCGCGAGCGCGCAGGGCATGGGCCAGCGCCCGAGCCCCGGCAACATCCCGCGTCCGCAGGCTCCGCGTCCCGGCGCTCCGCGTCCGGGTGCTCCGCGTCCCGGTGGCGCAGGTCGCCCCGGTGGCGGCGGTCGTCCCGGCGCTCCGTTCCAGCAGCGTCCCGGCGGTCCCGGTCGTCCCGGCGGTGCCGGTGGCTTCCAGCGTCCCGGTGCTCCTGGTGCTGCCCCGGCCGGCGGATTCGCCGGTCGTCCCGGCGGCGGCGGCGGTCGTGGTCGTGGGCCCGGCGGTGGCACCGCGGGTGCCTTCGGTAAGGGCGGCGGCAAGTCCAAGCAGCGCAAGTCGCGGCGGGCGAAGCGGCAGGAATTCGAAATGCGGTCGGCGCCGATCGTCGGTGGCGTCAACGTCCAGAAGGGCAACGGCCAGATCATTCGGATGCGCCGCGGCGCATCGATCGCGGACTTCGCCGACAAGATCGAGGCCATCGCCGGTTACACGGTGCAGCCCGGCACGCTCGTGACCATCCTCTTCAACCTGGGAGAGATGGCGACGGCGACCGAGTCGCTCGACGAGGCCACCTTCGAGGTCCTCGGTGAGGAGCTCGGCTACAAGATCCAGATGGTCTCGCCTGAGGACGAAGACAAGGAGCTCCTCGAGGGCTTCGGTCTGAACCTCGACGCCGAGCTGGAAGCCGAAAGCGAAGACGACCTCGAGATCCGTCCGCCGGTCGTGACCGTCATGGGTCACGTCGACCACGGTAAGACGAGGCTCCTCGACGCGATCCGTCAGACGAACGTCGTGGCGGGCGAGGCCGGTGGCATCACCCAGCACATCGGTGCCTACCAGGTGTGGACCGAGCACGAGGGCATCGACCGCGCGATCACCTTCATCGACACCCCGGGTCACGAGGCGTTCACCGCCATGCGTGCACGTGGTGCCCAGGTGACCGACCTGGCGATCCTCGTGGTCGCCGCAGACGACGGCATCATGCCGCAGACCGTCGAGGCGCTCAACCACGCCCAGGCCGCCGGTGTGCCGATCGTTGTCGCGGTGAACAAGATCGACAAGCCCGACGCCAACCCGGCCAAGGTGCGCCAGCAGCTGACCGAGTACGGCCTGGTCGCCGAGGAGTACGGCGGAGACGTCATGTTCGTCGACGTGTCCGCGCGCAACAACATCAACATCCAGGAACTTCTGGATGCGGTGCTGCTGACGGCGGATGCCGGCCTCGACCTCACGGCGAACCCGAACAAGGCCGCTCGCGGTGTTGCCATCGAGGCGCGCCTCGACAAGGGCCGCGGTTCGGTTGCGACCGTCCTGATCCAGTCCGGAACGCTGCGCGTCGGTGACGCGATCGTCGCCGGCACGGCCTACGGCCGCGTCCGCGCCATGATCGATGAGAACGGCGATGCCGTCGACGAGGCCTACCCGTCGCGTCCCGTGCAGGTGCAGGGTCTGAACTCCGTGCCCCGTGCCGGTGACGTCTTCATCGTCACCGACGAGGACCGCATGGCGCGTCAGATCGCCGAGAAGCGTGAAGCTGCAGAGCGCAACGCCGCTCTGGCCAAGGCTCGCAAGCGCATCTCGCTCGAGGACTTCACCCGTGCGCTCGAAGAGGGCAAGGTCGAGTCGCTCAACCTCATCATCAAGGGCGACGTGTCCGGTGCCGTCGAGGCGCTCGAAGAGTCGCTCCTCAAGATCGAGGTCGACGATTCGGTGCAGCTGCGGATCATCCACCGCGGCGTCGGTGCGATCACCGAGTCCGACATCAACCTCGCAACGATCGACAACGCGATCGTCATCGGGTTCAACGTCCGCCCCGACACGAAGGCACGCGAGCGTGCCGCCCGCGAGGGTGTGGACGTCCGGTTCTACTCGGTCATCTACAACGCGATCGACGACGTGGAGCAGTCGCTCAAGGGCCTGCTCAAGCCGGAGTACGAAGAGATCCAGTCCGGTGTGGCCGAGATCCGCGAGGTGTTCCGTTCTTCCAAGTTCGGCAACATCGCCGGTGTCATCGTCCGCAGCGGAACGATCACGCGCAACGCCAAGGCGCGCGTCATCCGAGACGGCGTCGTGCTCGCCGATGGTCTGGCCATCGAGTCGCTGCGTCGCTTCAAGGACGACGTCACCGAGGTGCGGACGGACTTCGAGGCCGGTATCGGTCTCGGTAAGTTCAACGACATCCAGATCGGCGACGAGATCGAGACCACCGAGCTCATCGAGAAGCCGCGCGGCTGACACCGTCCGGTCGCGGCTCCGGCTGCGGTGATGGACGCCTCTTCGGCAAGAGCGGGGCCCCTACCCCGATTGCCTCAGAGGCGTCCATCACCTCCGCCTCCGCCGCGACCTCCGTTCTCATCCGGAAAAGAAACAAAGGAAAAGGTATGGCCAGCGAACGTCAGGCACGCCTCGCGGACCGCATCCGCGTGCTCATCGCGGAGCGGCTCGAAAAAGGGCTCCGCGACCCGCGGCTCGGGTTCGTCACGATCACCGATGTGCGAGTGACCGGCGACCTGCAGCACGCGTCGGTCTTCTACACGGTGCTCGGCACCGAACAGGAGCGGAACGACTCCGCTGCGGCGCTGACCGCCGCCACCGGCATGCTCCGAAGCGAGGTCGGCCGTCAGCTGGCGATCCGGCTCACGCCGACGCTCGAGTTCATCGCCGACGGCATCCCGGAGAACGCGGGCCACATCGAGCACCTCCTCCGCGAGGCGCGCGAACGCGACAAGTCCGTTGCAGGGCTCGCCGCATCCGCCGACTACGCGGGAGAAGAAGACCCCTACGTCAAGCCGCGCGAACTCGAAGACTGAGCGACGAACGCGAACGAGAACGGGGATCGGCTGCGGCCGGTCCCCGTTCTTCGTCTCGGCTGAGCATCACCGAGGTGAGCGTGCGTTACCGGGGCAGGCGCAGAATGCCGTCGGATGCCTCGGCCAGGCCATCGGCGATCAGCGAGTCGATCGCCCGATCGCGCTGAGCCGGGTCCGGCCAATCCGCGGCGACCCCGTCGATCGGGGCGGCATGGCCGTTCGCCGTCCGCAGCACCCGCAGGACTGCGCCCCGCGCCTGACGATCGCTGCCCTCGTAGCGTGCCTGTCGGCGGCGCGTGTCTCCCGTGTCGGGATACCCCGCGGCCCGCCACGCGCAGGACTGCGCGATCGGACACTCCGCGCAGCGTGGCGTGCGCGCCGTGCAGATGACGGCCCCGAGCTCCATGGTCGCGGCGTTGAAGGTCGCGGCCTCCGTGCGATTCGTTGGCAGGAGCGCCGCCATCTCGTCGAGGTCCCGGCGCGCCGCCGGACCGGGCTGAGACCGCCCGCCGATCACGCGAGCGATGACCCGCCGGGTGTTCGTATCGACCACGGGGTGGTGGTCGCCGTACGCGAAGACCGCCACCGCGCGCGCTGTGTAGTCGCCGACGCCGGTGAGCGCGAGGAGCGCCTCGACGTCGCGGGGCACGACGTTATCGTGCCGGTCCCGGATCTCGACGGCCGCCCGGTGCAACCAGAGCGCGCGCCGCGGATAGCCGAGGTTCGCCCAGTGCTGCACCGCCTCGGCCGGAGGTGCGCTGGCGAGGTCGGCGGGGGTGGGCCAGCGCGAGAGCCAGGCCTCCAGCAGTGGAACGACGCGGGCGACCGGGGTCTGCTGCAACATGAACTCGCTCACCAGCACACCCCACGCGCCGTACCCGGGTGCCCGCCAGGGCAGCGGCCGCGAGTGAGCACGGAACCAGGCGTTCAACGGGGTGACGAGATCGGACACCCCGACAGCGTATGCGCGCGAAGACGGTCGCCCGGCCGCCGTAGGCTGGGAGGATGCGCGACGAGAAGGCTGCCGCCCCGAACGGGATCCTGCTCGTCGACAAGGACGGCGCGATGACGAGCCATGACGTGGTCTCCCGTGCGCGGCGGGCACTCCAGACGCGGAAGATCGGTCATGCCGGCACGCTCGATCCCATGGCCACGGGCCTGCTCGTGCTGGGCGTTGGGCCCGCGACGCGCCTGCTCACCTACGTCGTCGGCCTCGACAAGACCTACTCGGCGACCATCCGGCTGGGGGTCTCGACCGACAGTGACGACGCCGACGGCGAGGAAACCTCGCGCGCGGATCCGCAGCGTCTGGGTGCGGTGACGGATGCGGAGATCGCCGACCGCATCCGGCCCCTGACGGGTGAGATCGACCAGGTGCCGAGCACCGTGTCGGCGATCAAGGTCGCGGGGCGCCGCGCCTACGACCTCGCGCGGGCGGGGGAGGCGGTCGAGCTGACCGCGCGCCGCGTCACCGTGGCGCGCTTCGATGTGCTCGAAACGCGCCGGAGCGCGGACGCGATCGACCTGGACGTGGTCGTGGACTGCACGAGCGGCACCTACATCCGGGCGCTCGCACGCGACCTGGGTGCAGCGCTCGGGACCGGCGGCCACCTCACCGCCCTGCGGCGCACGCGGATCGGTGCATTCGATGTGGCGCACGCGGCGGCCGTGTCTGCGATCGCGGAGGGCGAGATGCTCGATCCCGTCGCGGCCGCGTCGCAGGTGATGCCTCGCCTCGACGTCACGGCGGACGATGCCCGAGACCTGCGTCACGGCAAGCGTCTGATCGGGGCGGCCGCGCGGCTGGGCGGACCGCGCGCGGCAGCGGTCGATCCGGAGGGGCGCCTCATCGGCGTCCTCGAACGTCGCGGCGCTGATCTGAAGAGCGCCATGAACATGCCGGAGGAGCGCGCATGATCCTGTGGTTCACCCTCGTGCAGGTCGCGGTCGCGGTCGGGGCAGGTGTGCTCTGCATCGTGCTCGGCCTCGCCGGGCGTCGACCGAGCGACCTGAGCGTCGGATCTCTCGCACTCGTCGAGGTTCTCCTCATCGCCCAGGTCGTGACGGCACTGATCGCTCCCGCGGTCGGCAACGCGGCCAGCGGCAGTCTGCTCGAGTACTGGGTCTACCTGGTGTCGGCCGTGCTGCTGCCGCCCGCCGGCGTCGCATGGGCGCTGCTGGAGCGGAGCCGGTGGAGCACCGTCATCATGGGGATCGCCGCCCTCGCCGTCGCGGTCATGACGTGGCGCATGCACGTCATCTGGACGGTTCAGCTGACCTGAGCGCCGCGATCGTCGACGGTTCGAGAGGCGCACGGTCGCCGCCGAACTAGGATGGATGCGACATGTCACAGCCCGTTCCCCGCCGCCGCATGAGCGGCATCGGCCGCGTTCTCGTCGTCGTCTACGCGATCATGGCCCTCGCCGCCACCGGCCGCTCCTTCGTGCAGATCGTGCGCGAGTTCGACGAAGCGCCCGTCGCCTACACCCTCTCCGCCGTCGCGGCGGTGGTCTACATCGTGGCCACCCTGGCGCTCGTCTTCGCCGGCCGCACGATCTGGTACCGCATCGCCTGGGCCGCCATCGGGTTCGAGCTGGTCGGCGTCCTCGTGGTCGGCACCCTGAGCCTGCTCGATCCGGCGCTGTTCCAGCATCCGACGGTCTGGTCGCTCTACGGCATCGGCTACCTCTTCATCCCGCTCATCCTGCCGTTCTTCGGACTCTGGTGGCTGTGGACGCACCGGATCGCCGCCCTCGCGGGGTCACCGCGATGATGGTCTTCCGCTCGCCCGACGACGTTCCCGCGGGGTTCGGGCCGTCGGTCGTCGCGATCGGCAAGTTCGACGGCGTGCACGCCGGTCATCGCGCGATCCTCGAACGAGCGAAGGTCGACGCAGCAACGCGCGGCGCGAAGGTCGTCGCCGTGACGTTCGATCGCAATCCGCTCGCGCTGCTGCGCCCCGACCGCTGTCCGACGGATCTCGTGAGCCTCCCGCAGAAGCTGCGGCTCCTGGCCGAGACCGGCATCGACGCGACCCTGGTGCTCACCTTCGACGAGCAGCTCTCCGCGCTCGCTCCGCGCGACTTCGTGGTCGACACGCTCGTGCGTCCGCTGGCCGTGTCGACCGTGCTCGTCGGCGCGGACTTCCGGTTCGGGCGCGGCGGAGCCGGCACACCCGACACCCTCCGAGAGCTGGGCGACGAGTTCGGGTTCCGTGTCGATGTCATCGACGAGGTACGCGGCATCCACGAGGGGCGCCGCGTGTCCTCGACCTGGGTACGCGAGCTGCTCGCGGCGGGCGACGTCGCATCGGCGTCGAAGCTCCTCGGCCGGCCCACATCGGTGTGGGGAGAGGTCGTGCACGGGCTCAAGCGCGGGCGCGAGCTCGGGTTCCCGACGGCCAATCTCTCGCCCGCGCTGGAGGGCTTCGTACCGGCCGACGGGGTCTACGCCGGATGGCTCGTGGATGAGGCGCCGGGGCTCCGCTCCGGCATCCGCTACCCGGCGGCCATCTCGGTCGGAACCAACCCCACCTTCGACGACGTCGCCGTCCGACAGGTCGAGGCCTACGTGCTGGACGAGACCGATCTCGACCTGTACGGCCACGAGGTCGAAGTGCAGTTCGTGCGCCGGGTGCGGGGCATGGTCGCGTTCGCCGACATCGAATCGCTCATGGTTCGGATGGCCGAAGACGTCGACGAGGTCCGCGCGATCCTCAGCCGCGCGTAGGCAGGCCGCCGGTCGGTTCCGCGGGCGCTCGGTCGCTCAGCTCTGAGCGGGCGCGGGGGAGGCGGATGCGGTGGTGTTGCGGATGCCGAAGAAGGATGCCACGGCACCCGCCGCCATCAGGGCGGCCGTGACGATGGCGACCGCGTGGAAGCCGTCCAGATCCAGATCCCCGGCGACGACGACGCCGAGCAGCGCCACGGCGACGAGACCTGCGACACGGGAGACCGCGTTGTTGACGGCCGATGCGATGCCGCTCCGGTCCGTCGGCACGGCCCCGAGTACGGCCGCCGTGAGGGGCGCCACCGTCAGGGTGAGTCCGGCGCCGAAGAGCAGGATTCCGGGGAGCACCTGCGTGAGGTAGTTGAAGTCCTCGCCCACGAAGAGGAAGTACAGCATTCCCATCGACATGATCACGGGCCCGAGCGTCATGAAGAGGCGAGGACCGAAGCGGCCGGCGAGGCCGCCGATCCGGGAGCTGAACAGGATCATGAGCAGGGTGGCCGGCAGGCTCGCGAGCCCGGACTCCGTGGCGGAGAGCCCGGCACCCTCCTGGAGGTAGAGGGCGAGCACGAGTCCGTTGAGCGACAGCGCACCGTAGACGAAGAACGTCGTCAGGTTTCCGGCCCAGAAGTTTCGCGCACGGAACAGCGAGAGCGGCATGAGGGGCGACGCGGCGACTCGCTGCCGGAACACGAACCCGATCAGTGCGGCGATACCGATGACCGCGGTGAGCCAGACGGCGGGGGAGGACCAGCCGAGCCGCGGCTGCTCGATGAGTGCGAAGACCGTTCCGCCGAGCCCGAGCGTGCAGAGCGCGGCGCCCGGGATGTCGATCCGGGCTCCCGGGACGCGCTCGTCGCGAAGGCCCCCGCGCGCGAGCAGGACGAGCGTCAGCGCGATCGGCAGAGCGTTGATCACGAACACCCAGCGCCAGGAGAGCAGATCTACGAAGAGTCCGCCCGCGACGGGGCCGACCAGGGTCGCGACGGTGGTCGCCCCGGTCCAGATGCCGATCGCGCGGGCGCGGGCCGCATCCTGGAACTGGGCGGTGATGAGCGCCAGCGAACTCGGAACGAGCAGTGCCCCGCCGATGCCCTGCACACCGCGGAGCAGATTCAGGGTCAGCGGATCGGAGCTCGCCGCGATGGCGAGAGAGGCGACGCCGAACAGCACCAGCCCGACCCGCAGGATGCGGACGCGACCGAAGACGTCGCTGAGGGAACCGGCGACGAGAATGAATGCGCCGAGGGTCAGGAGATACGCGTCGACGACCCATTGCTGCGTTGCCAGGCCGCCGCCGACATCGCGTTCGATGGCGGGAAGAGCGACGTTCACTACCGTGGCATCGAGGAACGAGACGAACGAGGCGAGGATGGCGACCGTCAGCACGACGCGGTCGGTGCGGCGTGCGGTGTCCATGTCTGCACGCTATCCCTGCCCGTCGACATTCGTTCGGTCGACAGCCTGCGGAATACCCCAGGGGGGTATACGGTTGGGGATAGCAGAACGAAGGAGATGTCGATGAGCGAACACCCGATGGGCGGCCGAGAGGCGGTCCTCGAGATCCAGGGCATGACGTGCGCGAGCTGTGTGGCGCGTGTCGAGAAGCGGCTGCAGGCCGTTGACGGCGTCTCGGCAGCGGTGAACCTCGCCACCGAGACCGCTCGGGTGTCGTTCCCCGACGACGTAGAACCTGCCCGGCTCGTCTCCGCGGTCGCCGAGGCCGGATACACCGCGCGGGTGCGATCGGCGACGCCGCCGGCGCACGACCACAGCGACCACGGCGCCCATGACCACAGCGCTCATGACCACAGCGCTCATGACCACAGCGCTCACGAGCACGCGGTGCGGGCCGATGATGACGGCCAGCACGACCACGGCGGTCACGTGCACGATGTCGAGGATGCGCCCGGAACGACGAGTCTGCGGACGCGTCTGATCGTGAGTATCGTCCTCGCCGTGCCGGTCGTCGCGCTCGGGATGGTGCCGGCCTGGCAGTTCGCAGGATGGCAGTGGGTGTCGCTCGTGCTCACCGCTCCGATCGTCGCGTGGGGCGGGTGGCCGTTCCATCGCGCCACGTTCGCGAATCTCCGCCACGGCGCGCTGACCATGGACACCCTCATCACCCTCGGAACCGGCGCGGCATTCGGCTGGAGCCTGTGGGCGCTCCTCTTCGGTTCGGCCGGAACGATCGGGGTGACCCACGAGGTCGCCCTGTTCGGCCGGGTGCACGATGCGACGTCCCTCGTCTACTTCGAAGTGGCGGCGGCCGTCACCGTCTTCCTCCTGCTCGGCCGCTTCATCGAGCAGCGTTCCCGGCGCCGCGCCGGCGCCGCGCTGCGTGCCCTCGGCGAGCTCGTCGCGACCGAGGTGCTGCGCGCCGACGGTCGCGTCGTGCCGCTGGCCGAGCTGCGCGTCGGCGATGAGTTCGTCGCGCGTCCGGGGGAGGCGATCGCCACCGACGGCGTCGTCATCGAGGGGCGCGCGGCCGTCGACGAGAGCATGCTGACGGGTGAGTCCGTGCCCGCGCAGGCGAGCCCGGGGTCCACCGTGACCGGCGGCACGATCGCCCGCGACGGCGCGATCACGGTGCGAGCGACCGCCGTCGGGGCGGACACCCGTCTCGCGGCGATCGCGCGTCTGGTCGAGAACGCCCAGCTCGGCAAGAGTCGCGTGCAGCGGCTCGCCGATCGAATCTCCGGCGTCTTCGTGCCGATCGTCATCGCGCTGGCCGTCCTGACGTTCGTCGGGTGGATGGCTCTCGGCTTCTCGCCGGCCGACGGATTCACCGCCGCGGTCGCGGTGCTCATCATCGCCTGCCCGTGCGCCCTGGGCCTGGCCACCCCGATCGCCGTTCTGGTCGGCACGGGGCGCGGTGCGCAGCTCGGCGTCCTGATCACCGGACCCGACGCGCTCGAGAACGCGGACCGCATCGACACGGTCGTCTTCGACAAGACGGGAACCCTCACCGAGGGCCGGATGGCGCTCGCCGCGGTTGTGACGGCGCCGGGCGGAGACGAGCAGCAGGCACGCCGGATCGTCGGAGCGCTGGAGGCGCGGTCCGAACATCCGGTCGCCCGTGCCCTCGCCGTCGCCGACGCTCCGCGCGTCGAGGACTTCCGCGCGGAGCCCGGACGGGGCGTCACCGGCGTGGTGGAGGGGCGCCGCGCGTTCGCGGGAAACCTCGCCTTCGCGACGGCGCAGGGTGTGATCCTGCCGTTCGCGTTGACCGCCGCTCTCCGCGATCACGCGGCCGACGGCACCGCCGTCATCGCGGGCTGGGACGCCGCCGACGAGCCGATGCGTGCCCGGGCCGTGTTCATCGTCTCCGACACTCTGCGACCGGATGCGGCGGATGCGGTCGCCGGCCTCCGGGCCGCCGGCATCCGGGTGCGTCTGGTCACCGGCGACACCGCGTCGATCGCCGAGCGCATCGCCGCCGAGGCGGGAATCGACGAGGTCGTCGCCGGCGTCACCCCCGAAGGGAAGGTGGCCGAGATCGAGAGGCTCCGCGGCGTGGGCCGCCGGGTCGCGATGATCGGCGACGGCGTCAACGACTCCGCGGCGCTGGCGACCGCGGATCTCGGGATCGCGATGGGTGGGGGAACGGATGCGGCGCGCCACGCGAGCGACATCACCCTGACGGGGTCCCGGCCCGGCCAGGCGGTCGTCGCGGTGCGGCTCAGCCGCCGCGTCATGCGCACGATCCGGCAGAACCTGTTCTGGGCCTTCGCTTACAACGTCGCGGCGTTGCCGCTGGCCGCGCTGGGGCTTCTGAACCCGATGATCGCGGGCGCGGCGATGGCGTTCTCGAGCGTGTTCGTGGTGCTGAACAGCCTGCGGTTGCGGCGCGCGGGCTGACGCCGCGCGCCTGGCTCGCCACGTCGGGGGCGGCGGTTAGGGTCGGATCACACCGACTTCCGGAGGCATCCGTGACGACCTTCCGTCCCCGAACCCGCACCCTGCTGGCCGTGACCGCGGTCGCCGCCGCGGCCTTCGCGCTCGCAGCCTGCGTGCCCGAACCGTCGGCGACCACCGCGACCCCGACGAGCTCGCCGAGTTCGTCGGCGACGAGCACGCCGGCGGAGACACCCGAACCGTCCGCGCCCGCGAGCGACCGCCCGCAGGCACTCGAGATCTCCCTGCCGGGTTCCTGTGACGCGCTGTACTCCGATGCCATGCGCGCCACGCTCGACGCCGACGTCCCGCCGCTGAACGACTCCGCGGTCACGTTCGCGTCGACGCGGATCGAGGCGGCGGGCGGTCTGATCGACTCGGGCGTCCCCACCCTGCACTGCACGTGGGGAACCGGCGGCGCGAGCAGCCTGTCGACCACGGTGACGATCCTCGCGTCCGAGGACGTGCCGCGTGTGCAGGATCTGCTGGCCACGAACGGTTTGCCGTGCACCGATGTCGACGGCGGTATTCTCTGCTCTTCGGCCGCCGCCGGGTCGCAGTCCGCAGCCGAGGGCGAAGCCCACTTCCTGCGCGGCAACGGCTGGGTGTCGACGGCCTGGGTGGGCCTGCCGCCGCAGGGATACACGGAAGACATCGCCGCGACGCTCTGGGGATGACTCGTGCCGCCACGGGGCGGGGAATGGCGTAAACTGCACTCGATCGTTCCGGTCGTGCATCGTGTCGCACGCAAATCGATCTCCCCGCGTCCGTTCCGGCACCGAGCCGCCCGCGGGACTCTGACCACCGGTCGCTGGTCCGTTCGGACCCGACGCTCAGGAGGAGCATGCCGACTACGGCTTCCGCCGCGCACTCCGCGCAGCGACGCAGGAAGACCTCGTCCCCCCGCCGTGACGAGGATGCACCCGTCATCCCGATCCTCGCCCGCAAGGTGCGCGAGGTCGAGGCGAAGTCGCAGCGCGGCAAGCTCGGCCCCACCAACCGGGTGAAGTTCCAGGTGATCGCCTTCCTCGTACGCGAGGAGCGCGCGCGGGTGAAGTCCGACACCGAGCTCACCGACGGCGTCCGCGCCGAGCTGCTCAAGCGGCTCGACGGTGTCGCGACGATCCTCGCCAAGACGGCGGCGCGCGACACCTCGCTCATCCAGCTGCTCGAGGTCGATCAGGCGACGTCGCCCGTGGCCAAGCGGATGCGCCGGGACTGGCTGATCGAATCGGGTGCCGAGCTGGCGCCGGACGAGCTCATCATCACGGATGCGGCTCCCGCCGCCGCGCCGGTCGTCTCTGCTTCCAGCTCCGCACGTCAGGTGATCCCGCCGCAGTTCGAGGCGCGTCAGCTGTCGAACCCGTTCCTCGCGCCCGACCTCAGCCCGCACGCTCCCGCTCAGACACCGCGGCGTCGGCTCGACGGTTGGGAGCTGATGGGGCCCCTGTACAAAGCGTTCGAGACCGGTGCCGGCGGAGGCGCAGCCACGATGGAGCTGCCGCCCGTCCCCGAGTACGACCGGCTCTCGCCCAAGGGGCTCGAGGTCATGCCGCACCAGTCGCGGTTCCTCGAAGCCGTTCGCGAGGGGCACCGGAGCTTCCTGCTCGCCGATGAGCCGGGCCTCGGAAAGACCGCGGAGTCGGTGCTGGCCGCATCCGTTGCCGGGGCCTACCCGCTTCTGGTCGTCGTGCCGAACGTCGTGAAGATGAACTGGGCGCGCGAGGTCGAGCGGTGGACTCCCCAGCGACGTGCCACGGTCATCCAGGGCGACGGCGAGAACATCGACGCATTCGCCGACGTGTTCATCGTGAACTACGAGGTCCTCGACCGGCATTTGACCTGGCTGAGCTCACTCGGGCTGCGCGGAATGGTCGTCGACGAGGCGCACTTCATCAAGAACCTCACCTCGCAGCGATCGCGCAACGTGCTGGCGCTGGCGGCGCAGATCCGCGACCGCCTGCGGAACCCGCTGCTGCTCGCGCTGACCGGGACGCCGCTGATCAACGACGTCGAGGACTTCGACGCGATCTGGCGCTTCCTCGGCTGGACGAACGGCGAGAAGCCCGGTCTCGAGCTGATGGAGAAGCTCGACGCGACCGGACTCACGCCGGCCGACAAGTCGTTCTACCCCGAAGCACGCAGCGCGGTCATCTCGATGGGAATCGTGCGACGTCGCAAGACCGACGTCGCCGCCGACCTGCCCGATAAGCTCATCGCCGACCTTCCGGTGGAGCTCGACGACGAGTTCGGTCGATCGATCCGCCAGGCCGAGCGGGAGCTCGGCGACCGGCTGGCCGCGAAGTACCGCCGCATCCTCGAGGCCCGCGGCGACCGCGGGCTCGCTGCCGGCGAGCTCGACGAAGACATCGTGCGCCTCGTTTCGCAGCACGAACTCGACGAGTCCAAGAGCGCCGCATCCGGAAGCGAGAACGTCTTCTCAATGGTGCGACGCATCGGTCAGGCGAAGGCGCACCTCGCCGCCGACTACGCCGTGCAGCTGCAGCGCTCGGTGGGCAAGGTCGTCTTCTTCGCCAAGCACATCGACGTCATGGATGCTGCGGAGGCGCACTTCGCCGCATCCGGGCTGAAGACCGTTTCGCTGCGCGGAGACCAGACGACGGCGGTCAGGCAGGACGCGATCGACGCGTTCAATTCGGATCCCAGCGTGGCGATCGCGGTGTGCTCGCTCACGGCGGCCGGTGTCGGAGTCAACATGCAAGCGGCGTCGAACGTGGTCCTCGCGGAACTCTCCTGGACGGCTGCCGAGCAGACCCAGGCCATCGACCGCGTGCACCGCATCGGTCAGGGTGAGCCGGTGACCGCGTGGCGCATCATCGCCGCGCACACGATCGACACGAAGATCGCGGAGCTCATCGACGCGAAGCAGGGACTCTCGCTGCGCGCGCTGGACGGTCAGGTCGTCGAACCGGGCACGAGCGATTCCGTGCAACTGTCGGCGCTCATGCACCTCACCCGCGTCGCCCTCGGCGGCTGATCCGACGCCCTCCCGGTATTTCTTCCGGGAGGGTCCGGGTGCGCCGGAGCGCTCCGGCGCGATAGTGTCGGGGAGGCAGCGTCGCCCCATTCCACGGAGAAGCTACACCCGGAAGCAGGGACTCCAGCATGAAGATCGGCATCCTCACCAGCGGCGGCGACTGCCCCGGACTCAACGCGGTCATCCGCGGTGTGATCCTCAAGGGCACGACCACCTACGACCTCGAATTCGTGGGCATCCGCGACGGATGGCGCGGTCTCGTCGACGCCGACTTCTTCCCGCTCACCCGGCACGAGGTGAAGGGTCTGTCGAAGGTCGGCGGCACGATCCTCGGCACCAGCCGCACGAACCCCTACGAGGGTCCCCGCGGCGGCGCCGAGAACATCGCGAAGACCCTCGAACGGCACCGGATCGACGGCATCATCGCGATCGGCGGTGAGGGCACCCTCGCGGCGGCCAACCGTCTCGCGAACGACGGCATCAACGTGCTCGGTGTGCCGAAGACGATCGACAACGATCTGCGCGCGACCGACTACTCCTTTGGGTTCGACACCGCGGTGAACATCGCGACCGACGCGATGGACCGGCTCCGCACGACCGGAGACTCGCACCAGCGCTGCATGGTCGCCGAGGTCATGGGCCGCCACGTCGGCTGGATCGCGCTGCACGCGGGCGTCGCCGCCGGCGCGCACGTGATCTGCATCCCCGAGGTGCCGATGTCGATCGACGAGATCGTCTCGCAGGTCTCCCGCGCGCACGATCGTGGCCGCGCACCGCTCGTCGTGGTCTCGGAGGGCTTCACGCTCACCGGCATGGACGAGGCGTTCAGCGACAAGGGTCTGGATGCGTTCAACCGCCCGCGTCTGGGCGGCATCAGCGAGGTGCTGGCGCCCGAGATCGAGCGGATCACCGGCATCGAGACGCGCGCGACCGTCCTCGGTCACATCCAGCGCGGCGGTTCGCCGTCCGGCTTCGACCGCGTGCTCGCCACCCGGCTCGGGCTGCACGCCGCGGACGCGGTCATCGAGGGCGCGTGGGGTCAGATGGTGGCCATGCGCGGCACCGACATCGTGCGGGTGCCGTTCGCAGAAGCGCTCGGCGAGCTCAACACCGTGCCGCTGTACCGCTACGAAGAAGCCGCGGCCCTCTTCGGCTGAGCCCCGCCGCCCGCCGGCGCTGGCGGCATCCGCCGGACGCATCCGCATCTGCCGGGCGCATCCGCCGGCCGCATTCGCCGGGCGCGTCCACCGGCCGCATCCGCATTCCGCATCCGCATCTGCCGTGCGCATCCGCCGGCCGCATCCGTATCTGCCGTGCGCATCCGCCGGCCGCATCCGCATCCGGCTCTGTTGCTGCTGCCGCGTGCTGACGCTTCCCCTCCAGCGGTGGCATGTCCCACTTTTCGCTGTTCATGTCCCACTTCTTGCGGCTAAGTGACCGTCATAGCGGCAAAAAGTGGGACACGGATGCAGAAGACTCCGTGGTTTGACTGATCCTCCACAGTCGAACCGGTCGCTGAATCCGTCCCGGATCTGCCTCGCGCGCGCGGCCGGAGATCCCACATCGGGCACGGTGTGTCGATGCGCACTCCGGAAGAGCTGCCGTCCGACCTGCCGTCGTACTTCTCCGTCACCGATGCGCGGGAACGCGGGCTCGGGTGGGCGCGGGTGCGGCGGAGCGACCTCCGAGCGCCCTACTCGGGCATCCGCGCACGGATCGTCGACCCTGTGGGAACCTCGCTTTCCGAGCGATGCGCCGAGTATGCCCCGCGCCTCGCGGACTGGCAGTTCTTCAGCCATGAAACGGCGCTGGGTTTATACGGTGCGCCGATGCCGGAGTGGCCGTACCGCCCCGAGCTGCACGTCTCGGCACACCGACCGACCCGAGAGCCCCGGGTGCCCGGCATCCGCGGCCATCGGCTTCAATTGCGCGAGCCGGCCACTCAGGCAGGCATCAGAGGCCTCCCCGTCGAACACCCCGTTCGCGCCTGGCGCCAGGCCGGTACGACGTGGCGGCTCGATGACTTGATCGCCGCCGGAGACTATCTGGTGTCCGGCGCTCGTCCCCTGGCTTCTATCGCAGAGCTCGCCGAGGAGATCGAGGTCATGGGGGACCTGCGGTCGAGGCTTCTCTCGCGCGCGTTGTCAGAGATCAGGGTCGGGGTGCGGTCAGCGCGTGAGACCAAATTGCGCCTCGTTCTCGTGCGCGGCGGCCTTCCTGTCCCCGAAGTCAATTGGGTGCTCCGCGATCGGGCGGCGCGCGCCGTGGCCGAGCTGGACCTCGCCTTCCCTCGCTGGAGGGTGGCGGCGGAGTACGACGGCCGCGTGCACGAGATGGATTCGTCGCAGTTCGCGAAGGATTCCGACAGATGGGATCGGGTACGCGCCCAAGGCTGGCAGCACGTGAGAGTGATGAATCACCACATGAGCGGCGGCGCACAGCTCGCCGTCGCAAAGGTGCGCCGCGCGCTCGTCGATGCGGGATGGCGCCCCGGGCACTAGTCGGAATGTCTCTGAGCGGAGGAGATCTCGGCCTCACCATGTCCCACTTTTCGCCGCTATGAGCCGCTCATAACGGCAAAAAGTGGGACACGGAGTGCAAAAAGTGGGACATGGGGGGGGGAGAGGCGGATGCAGCGCACCCGCCCGCACCCACCCCCGCCCGCACCCACCCACCCGCCGCGGCGGGCTCAGGCCAGGTCGAGCACGTCCAGCAGCCAGGCCAGCTCGAATGCGCGCTCGCGCCAGGCGTTGTACCGGCCGCTCACGCCGCCGTGACCGGCGACCATCTCGCACTTGAGCAGCGCATCGGCGCCGACGTCGCGCAGGCGGGCGACCCACTTCGCCGGTTCCACGTAGAGGACGCGGGTGTCGTTGAACGAGGTGACGGCCAGGATGCGAGGGTAGGCGACGCCATCGCGCACGTTCTCGTACGGCGAGTACGACTTCATGTACGCGTAGACCTCGGGGTCGTGCAGCGGGTCGCCCCACTCGTCCCATTCGATCACCGTCAGCGGCAGCGACGGATCGAGGATCGTGGTCAGCGCGTCGACGAAGGGGACGTCGGCGACGATCCCGGCGAACAGCTCCGGGGCGAGGTTCGCGACCGCACCCATGAGCAATCCGCCGGCCGATCCGCCCTCCGCGACGAGCGTCGCGGGCGTCGTGTATCCGCCGTCGACGAGGTGCCGTGCGCAGTCGACGAAGTCGGTGAACGTGTTGCGCTTGGCGAGCAGCTTGCCGTCCTCGTACCACTGGCGGCCCATTTCGCCCCCGCCGCGCACGTGAGCGACGGCGAAGACGACACCGCGATCGAGCTCCGACAACCGCGCGATCGAGAAAGCGGGCTCGATCGAGTGCTCGTACGAGCCGTATCCGTAGAGGTGCACGGGCCGGGGGCTCTCGCCCACCTCGCCGAACGAGCGCTTCCAGACGAGCGAGATCGGGATGCGGACGCCGTCGTGGGCGGTGGCCCAGACGCGGGCCTGGGCGTAGTCCGCGGCGTCGTACCCGCCGAGCACCGGCTGCTGCTTGCGCAGCTGCAGGTCTCCCGTGGCGGGGTCGTAGTCGTACACGGTCGAGGGCGTCACGAACGACCCGTAGCCGAGACGCAGGAGGGGCGGAGCCCACTCGGGATTGCCCGCCGTGCCGACCGAGTACAGCGGCTCGTCGAAGGCGATCTCCCGCACGTCGGAGGTCGCGTAGTCCAGCATCCCGATCCGCGCGATGCCGTCGCGACGGTACCCGACGACGCCCCAGTCGCGGAACGTCGAGACGCCGAGCAGGCGCTGACCGGGCTGGTGGGCGATGACGATCTCGCGCGACGCGCGGGGGTCGGATGCCGGAACGCGAACGAGCTCGAAATCGAGGGCCCCGTCGTTGTGCAGGATGTACAGCACGTCCTCGCCGTCCACGATCGCGTGCTCCGAGTCGTACTCCACCCCCTCCTGGCGCGGCCAGACGACGCGGGGCTCGGCCCGCAGATCGTCGGCGGGGACGAGCCATTCCTCCGACGTGATCGACGATCCGAGGCCGATGACGAGGAACCGATCGCTGCGGGTGAAGCCCGCCCCGACCCAGTACTTCTCGTCGGGTTCGTGGAAGAGCTTCTGATCGGATGCGGTGGGTGTGCCGAGTTCGTGCAGCCACACGGTGTCGGGCCGCCACGCGTCGTCGACGGTCGAGTAGACGATGAACCGGCCGTCGGGGGAGAGCGACGCCCCGGCGAACGTCCCATCGATGACGTCGGGGAGGGTTTCACCCGTGTCGAGGTTCCGCACGCGCAGGGTGTACCGCTCGTCGCCGTCGGTGTCGACGCCGTAGAGCAGCAGTCGTGCGTCGTTCGAGACCTCGAACGTGCCGAGGGAGAAGAACTCCTCTCCGTCGGCTTCGAGGTTGCCGTCGAGCAGGACCTGCTCGCCGGGAAGCGTCTCGCCCTCTGTCGGCTCGGGCGGCGTCCAGTTCGTCGGGTCGGCGATGGGGGCGCGGCAGTGGATGCCGTACTGCTGGCCCTCGACCGTGCGCGAGAAGTACCACCAGTCGCCGCGACGGGTCGGCACCGACAGATCGGTCTCGCGGGTGCGGCCCTTGATCTCCTGGAAGATCTGCTCGCGCAGCGGCTCCAGATGCGCGGTGCGTGCGTCGGTGTACGCGTTCTCGGCCTCGAGGTGCGCGGTGACGCGCGCGTCATCCTTGGCCCGCATCCATTCGTACGGATCCGCGAACTCGTCACCGTGGTGACGGCGAGGACGCGGGTCTCGGGCGGCGACGGGCGGACGGGCGGATGCGGCGGTGTCGGTCACCGTTCCACGCTAACGGCGATGACGCCCGCCCGCCCGTCGTTCCGCTCAGGGCGAGCAGGGCCGGCAGGCCGAACAGCGCGAACAGCGCGAGCAGGGCGAGCAGGCCGATCAGGCCGAGCAGACGAGCGCCGTGAGCGGCCGTGCGGGTCAGCGCACGGTGATGAGCGATCGCTGCCAGCCGCTGGAGCCGTTGGGTGCGATGGCGGCACGGTCTTCGACCTGCTGGTTGCCGTCGAGGTCGTATGCGCGGACCGTCACGGTGTAGACCCCTGCGGCCGCCTCCCAGGGCAGCATCCACTGCACCCACGAGTTCGTGCTGACGGGGCTCGACAGGGTCGCTTCCTGCCAGTCGGCGTCGTCGATCTTGACCTCGACCTTGCCGATGCCGATGGGCTGAGCCCAGGCGACGCCGGCGAGGGCGAGGGTTCCGGCGGTCGCGGGCTGGTCGACACGCGGGGTGTCGATGCGCGACGACATCTTGATGGGTGCCTTGTCGCTGTAGCCGCGCGGGGTCCAGTAGGCCTCGTCCCGATCGAACCGGGTGACGGTCAGCTGGGTCAGCCACTTCGTCGCCGACACGTAACCGTAGAGTCCCGGGACCACCATCCGCACGGGGAACCCGTGCTGCAGGGGGAGGGGCTCGCCGTTCATCGCGACGGCGAGAATCGCATCGAGGTTGTCGTCGGTGAGGGACTCGAGCGGCGTGCTCGCGGTGAAGCCGTCGAAGCTCCGCGAGAGCACCATGTCGGCGTCGGATGCGGGGCCGGCGAGCGCGAGCAGATCACGTACCGGGATGCCCTGCCAGATCGCGTTGCCGACCAGGCCGCCGCCGACCTCGTTGGAGACGCAGGTGAGGGTGACGGAGTACTCGTCGAGGCCACGGGCGACGAGATCGTCGAACGAGAGCTCGATGCGCTGGTCCACCATCCCGTCGATCACGAGGCGCCAGGTCGACGGGTCGATCTGCGGCACCGTCAGCGCGGTGTCGACGCGGTAGAAGTCCGCGTTGGGCGTGTACAGCGGCGATATCCCGGGAACATCGAGTTCGGCGCCGGCGGGGATCGTGACCCGTGACCGCGGCGACGGCAGCCGGAGCGCGTCGCGGATGGAGGCGATCGACGAAGTGGCCCCGTTGATGATGCGGGAGCCGGTGCCCACCACCGCCGCGGCGACCGTGCTGACCAGGGCGAGCGTGAGGAAGGCGCGACGACCCGGCAGTGCGCCCGGCGCGGTTCCGGATGCGGCGTCGCCTGCGGTTGCGGGAGTGGTCGCCGCCGTGCGCGCCACCCGGGCATCCCGCCAGCGGCGGAGCGCCCGAACGAGGAAGCGCAGCAGGACGACGGCCGCGATCCCGCCCGTGAGAGCGGGGAGGGCGTTCAGCGGGCCGGCCGCAGCACGGGTGACGAGGGCGGCCGCGGTGGCGATCGTGACCGCACCGAACAGCACGACACCGAGCGGCGGCTTGAGGTACTCGAGGGTGCCGGCGATGGCCGCGCCGATCACGGCGGCGAGGCCGAGGCTGGCGAGCAGCACGATCTTGTCGGACTCGCCGAACGTCGCGATCGCGAACTCCTTGACCGGCTGCGGGACGATGTCGATCACGAACGCCCCGACCGCCTCCAGCGGGCTCGCGCCGCGGACGGCGATGAGCGCGGTGAGTTCGGCAACGGCCAAGAACATGGCGGCCGAGATGACGCCCGACAGGGCGCTCCACAACAGCCAGCGCGCTTTCGGAGTGGCGCTCATGGGTATCTCCTCCTGCGCGAACGGACGCTCGGGCACTAGTTGTTCGGCGCGGACACGGTATTGGATGGCGGCGAGTTGACCCGAGCGCGGCCCGGTGTCAGGATTTCGGGTGGCCCGGTAAACGGATGCTGAACCACAGGTGAACTCTTCGTTCGCGCCGCCGATCGTCTCGGTTCGTCCTCGTCTTCCTCGAACCGAAAGCGAACGGTGGAAACCGCAGCACTGATCGTCGTCCTCGTCGTCGTCCTGGCTCTCTTCTTCGACTTCACCAACGGCTTCCACGACACCGCGAACGCGATGGCGACGCCGATCGCCACCGGGGCGTTGAAACCGAAGGTGGCGGTGCTCCTCGCCGCCGGTCTCAACCTCGTCGGAGCATTCCTGTCGACCGAGGTTTCGAAGACCATCTCGCACGGCATCATCCGCGAAGACCAGATCACCCCGAGTGAGTTTCTTCCGCTGATCTTCGCCGGCCTGATCGGCGCCATCACATGGAACATGCTGACCTGGTTGCTCGGACTGCCATCGAGTTCGTCCCACGCCCTGTTCGGCGGCCTCATCGGCGCCACGGTCGTCGGCGTCGGTGTGCTCGCAATCGACTTCGGGGTCGTGCTGAGCAAGGTCATCCTGCCGGCGCTGATCGCGCCGTTCACGGCGGGTCTGATCGCCTTCGCCGTCACCAAGATCGCGTACGCCGTCACCCGCCGCAATGACGGGCGTCCCGACGGACGCGACGGATTCCGGTGGGGGCAGATCTTCTCGTCGTCCCTCGTCGCTCTCGCGCACGGGACGAACGACGCGCAGAAGACCATGGGCGTGATCACGCTCGCGCTGATCATGGCTGGATGGCAGGACCCCGCCCGGGCGGATCCGCAGCTGTGGGTGATTCTCGCGTGCGCGTTCACGATCGCCCTCGGCACCTACATGGGCGGGTGGCGCATCATCCGCACTCTCGGTAGGGGGCTCACCGACGTCAAGCCGGCACAGGGGTTCTCGGCGGAGACCTCGACGGCGGCCACCATCCTCGCCTCCAGCGCGCTCGGTTTCGCCCTCTCCACGACGCAGGTCGCGTCCGGGTCGGTCATCGGGTCCGGTCTCGGCCGCCGCGGGTCGACCGTGCGGTGGCGCACGGTCGGTCGGATCACGACCGGCTGGCTGCTGACTCTCCCGGCGGCGGCCCTGGTCGGCGCCGCCGCGGCGCTCCTCGTGGCGTGGCTCGGCAACTGGGGCATCTTCATCGACGCGGTCTTGGCGGTTGTCATCGTGCTGGCGATCTTCCTGCGCTCGCGGCGGGACCGCGTGAGCGCGGCCAACGCGATGAGCGAAGTCGCCGATTCCGGACGCGCGGTGAAGGTCACCCGCACACCGCCGCCCACCCGGGGCCAGCGCCGCGCGGCGACCGAACGGCAGGAGCGCGCCGACACGCCCGATGCCCGCGCACACGACGAGGAGCGCAACCGATGAGTGTCGAGATCGACTGGTGGGCGTTCGTCCAGGTGTTCGCGGCGGCGCTCATCGCGGCCGTCGTGGTGGTGGGATCGTACGCGCTCGGACTTCGGATGCTGGTGCGTGCCGGTCGCTCGCCGGTCGTCGCGCCCGCGGAGTTCACCGACGCCATCACGGTGAAGTCCGAAAAGCAGCGGGCGCGAGCGGCGAAAGCCGCCGCGAAGGCCGCGAAGCGGAGCCCCCTCACCGCGGGTCAGAAGCGTCTCGCGCTCGCCGCGGCCGTGGCGGCCTTCGCCGTGTGCGCGATCGCGGTCCTCAGCGGTCTGCTCCTCATCGTGGTCGGCCTCTGACGTTCGCGTCGAGTCGGCCCTGACCGCCGTCGGCGCCCGGTCGTAGGCTGAACGCATGGCCGCCGCATCCGAGCCCTTCGGGCAGTACCCGCCCGCGCTCCGCACGATCGTGCACGTCAGCGACACGCATTTCCTCGCCGGCAATCGGCCGCTCGGCGGCCGCTACGACACGGGCGAGAACCTCCGGCGCACGCTCGCCGCGATCGAACGGCTCGACGCCGCGCCCGATGCCATCGTGTTCACGGGGGACCTCACCGATCTCGGTGAACCGGAGGCGTACGCCGCGCTCCGTCGCGCGGTCGAGCCGGTCGCGGCACGGATCGGCGCGCCCGTGATCTGGGTCGCCGGCAATCACGACGAGCGTGCGCCCCTGCGGGTCGGCCTGCTCGACGACCAGCCCGACACGTCGCCGATCACCGCGGTGCACGATCTCGGCGGGCTGCGTCTGATCGCGCTCGACTCGACCGTGCCCGGCTGGCATCACGGCGATCTCGATGACGCGCAGCTCGCGTGGCTCGCAGACGTCCTCGCCGAACCCGCCGCGCTCGGCACGATCCTCGCGCTGCATCATCCGCCGCTGCCGAGCCACGTGCCGTTCTTCGACATCCTCGAGCTCCGCGAGCAGAGTCGCCTGGCCGCGGTCATCGCGGGCACGGACGTGCGCGCGATCCTCGCCGGGCACCTGCACTATTCGACATCCGGAACCTTCGCCGGAATCCCGGTGAGCGTCGCGTCCGCGACCTGTTACACGATGGATCTGGCCCGCCCCGCCGACGCCGTCAACGGCATGGATGCGGGCCAGTCCTTCCACCTCGTGCACGTCTACGACCACACGATCACCCACGCCGTCGTGCCCGTGGTCGACGCGGACACGGCCGATTTCTTCGGCCCGGAGTTCGTGGCGCGGATGGCGGCGCTCACGCCGGAAGGGCGTCTCGAGGCGTTCTCGCGCAAGCCAGCCTGACCCACTGTACGAAGTGGCGGTCGTGCCGGCGCATCTGTACGAGCCGTCCAGTCTCCTCGCACAGGCCGCCGGTTAGGCTCGGAACACCCGGACGAACCCCCTCTCCTCGACGGCAAGGACAACGCATGGAATCGGACGCGACGACGCGTACCCGTACCGAAACCGACTCGCTCGGCACTCTCGAGATCCCCGAAGACGCCTACTGGGGCATCCACACGGCGCGCGCTCTGGAGAACTTCCCGATCTCGAAGCGACCCATCTCGGTGTATCCCGAACTCATCACCGCCCTCGCGATGGTGAAGCAAGCGTCGGCGCGCGCGAACCGCGGCATCGGGGTCATCGACCCCGCCCGCGCCGACCTGATCGATCGCGCCGCGCAGTGCATCATCGACGGTGATTTCCACGATCAGTTCGTCGTCGGCGTCATTCAGGGCGGAGCCGGTACCTCCACCAACATGAACGCCAACGAGGTCATCACCAACGTCGCGCTCGAACTCGCCGGACGAGAGAAAGGCGATTACGCCTTCCTCTCGCCCATCGACCACACGAACCGCAGCCAGTCGACCAACGACGTGTACCCGACGGCGATAAAGGTCGGGCTGTCGCTGTCGCTGCTCACGCTCCTCGACGAGCTCGAACTTCTCCGGCGGGCATTCCTCGCGAAGGCCGTGGAGTTCCACGACGTCCTGAAGGTGGGCCGCACGCAGCTGCAGGATGCGGTGCCGATGACCCTGGGCCAGGAGTTCCACGGGTTCGCCTCGACGCTGGAGGCAGACCTCATGCGTCTGCGCGAGAACGCGTCGCTCCTGCACGAGATCAACATGGGCGCGACGGCGATCGGGACCGGGATCACGACCCACGCCGATTACGCGCCGGCCGTCGCGCATCACCTGCGGGAGATCTCGGGGCTCGACCTCGAGACGGCGGCCGACCTAGTGGAATCCACCAGCGACACGGGCTCCTTCATGTCGTTCTCGTCGTCGCTGAAGCGGAACGCGATCAAGCTGTCGAAGATCTGCAACGACCTCCGGCTCCTCTCCAGCGGACCGCAGGCGGGGTTCGGGGAGATCAACCTGCCGGCACGGCAGGCGGGGTCGAGCATCATGCCCGGCAAGGTGAACCCGGTGATCCCCGAGGTCGTGAACCAGGTGGCCTTCGCGGTGGCGGGAGCCGACATGACCGTCACGATGGCGGTGGAGGGCGGGCAGCTGCAGTTGAACGCGTTCGAGCCGGTCATCGCCCACTCGATCTTCCAGTCCATCACCTGGATGCGGCAGGCGATGTGGACGCTACGCGTCAACTGCGTCGAGGGCATCACGGCCAATCGCGATCGGCTCGGCTCGATGGTCGGCTCCTCCGTCGGGGTGATCACCGCACTGACGCCCTTCATCGGGTACGCGGCCGCCGCGGCGCTCGCGAAGACGGCACTGCTCACGCACCGGAGCGTCGCCGATCTCGTGGTGGAGGCGGGACTGATGTCGCGGGAGGAAGTGATAAAGCAGCTTTCCCCCGCGCGCCTGTCGGGGCTGGAGGCGATCACGGCCGCCATCCCGATCATCGACCCCGATCTGCCCGCACGCTGAGGGCCGTTGTCAACCCGGCGATGAAGTTCGCCCGCCGGGAAAGCCAGCCGCTACGTTCGGAGAATTCACCGCCACCACCAGGAGGAACGATGACCGACCCGTCCGGCACGCCGTACACCCCGCCCCCGTCCGCCTACCCGGCGGCGCCGCCGCCCGCCGGTGCTCCCGTGGGCGGTGCCCCCGAACCGGGCGCCGCCGTCCCCGGCAAGACGCTCGGCATCGTCGCCCTCATCCTCGCGTTCTTCGTGCAGCTGATCGCGCTGATCCTCGGCATCATCGCCCTCGTGCAGAGTCGCAAGGCGGGCGTCAAGAACACCCCGGCGGTCTGGGCCATCATCATCAGCATCGTGCTGGGGATCGTCGGCATCATCGTCGCGGTGATTCTCATCGGCGGATTGATCGCGGCGGGCACCGACCTGTACAACCAGTGCCTCGAGATGGGCGGCGGAACTCAGATGATCGACGGCGTCACCGTCACCTGCGGCTAGATCAGGTGCGAGAAGGCGGGGCGGCTCGAGCCACCCCGCCTTCTCGTCGTTCCGGGAGTCAGTCCCGGATGCGGCAGTGCGTCGTGAGCGATCCGATCCCGTCGACTCCGACCGTGACGGTCGAGCGGTCGCGCAGGAAGATCTGCGGATCACGGGAGTAGCCGGCGCCGCCGGGGCTGCCGGTCGAGATGAGCGTGCCCGGCAGAAGCGTGGCCGACTGCGAGAGGTGCGAGACGAGGGTCGCGACGCCGCGGATCATCTGACCGGTCGAGGCATCCTGCACCATGTGCCCGTCGACGATCGCCCAGATGTGCAGGTCCTGCGGATCGGGAACCTCGTCGGCGGTGACGACGTACGGCCCGA
This sequence comes from Microbacterium sp. cx-55, assembly GCF_021117345.1. Taxonomy (NCBI): domain Bacteria; kingdom Bacillati; phylum Actinomycetota; class Actinomycetes; order Micrococcales; family Microbacteriaceae; genus Microbacterium; species Microbacterium sp. cx-55. The sequence goes on from NZ_CP088261.1 coordinate 1,093,250, forward strand.
CGGGGGTGAAGCCGTCGAAGGACTTGCAGCGCGACCACTGCGCCTCCGAGAACTGGATGTCGCGGGCGGTGATGTCGTTGACCACCGTGTAGCCCCAGACGTGGTCGAGGGCGTCTTCGGGGGAGACGTTCTTCGCTGCGGCGCCGATGATGACACCCAGCTCGGCCTCGTAGTCGACCGATTCGCTGAGCGAACGCGGCCACGCCGTGGTGCTCTCGTGCGCCGACAGCGAGTTCGGCCAGAGGACGAAGACGGTCGGGGTCTTATCGGTCTTCAACCCCAGCTCGCCCGAGTGCGCGGCGTAGTTCAGTCCGATCGCGAGCACGACGGGAGGTGTCAGCACGCCGGCGGCGAACGTCGCATCGGCGAGCGGGAACGGGGACCCGTCGGATGCGGCGTCTCGCACGCGCTCGAGCAGGTCGTCGCCGCCCGCGATGAGCTGTTCGAGGGTCGACGGAGCCCCGTCGAAGAGATCGTCGACGAAGCGGCCCGTGTCTGCGTCGACAACGACGAGGCGAGGCTGCTGGGTCCCATCCGGCGTCACATGGGCGAATCGCATTCCTCCACGCTACCCGGAGCGCGCCTCTAGGCTGTCGCCATGACGCTTCCCGACCCCGCGAGCGCGGGTGCCCCGCGTCCGATGCTCATTCCGCCGACGTTCCCGTCGGCCCTCGCGCAGCCCCCCGCGGCCGTGGCGGCACCGATCGCTCCGCCCCCGACGGCGCAGGCGCCGCTTCCGGCGGCACCGCGGCGGGCCGTCGGGCTCTACGTGTGGCTGGGCGGCGTCCTGATCCTGGTCGCGGTCGTCCTGGTCGGCTACTTCCTCCGTGCCATCGGGCCCGGGGCGTCGCTGCTCGGCATGATCCTGGCGCTCGTGCCGCTCGCGGGAGTCCTGTTCGCCCTGCGTCTGGTCGACCGATGGGAGCCCGAACCGAAGGGGCTCGTCGCCATCGCTCTCGGCTGGGGCGCCATCGTTTCGGTGGCGATCGCGCTCGGCGTCGACCTGCTGATCCTTCTCACGATCGGACGGAGCTCCAGCGCAATCGGCGACGTGCTGCAGTCGGTGATCCAGGCGCCCGTCGTCGAGGAGATCGCGAAGGGGCTGGGTGTGCTTCTCCTCTTCGTCGCGGCGCGACGGTGGTTCGACGGTCCCGTCGACGGCATCGTCTACGGCGGGTTGATCGGGGCGGGGTTCGCGTTCACGGAGAACATCCAGTACTTCGCCCAGGCCTGGATCGAGGGCGGGCCGCAGCTCGCGAGTGCCACATTCTTCGTGCGCGGCATCCTCTCCCCGTTCGCGCACGTCATGTTCACCGCCGTGACCGGGTTCGCGCTGGGGCTGGCGGCCCGGCGCGGTGCGTCGGTGCGAGCCGCGATCGGGCCCTGGATCGCGGGGCTCGTCGGCGCCGTCATCCTGCACGCGCTCTGGAACGGATCGGCTCTCCTCGGCGACTTCTTCGCGCTGTACACGGCGCTGCAGGTGCCGCTGTTCCTCGTCTTCATCGGCGGCATCCTGATGCTGCGACGCGAGGAGTCCCGGCTGACCCGCGCCCGGCTCGGCGACTACGCCGCGGCCGGTTGGTTCACCGCCGAAGAGGTCGAGATGCTCGCCACCGGGGCCGGGAGGCGCCGGGCGCTCGCGTGGGCGCGCACGTTGCCGGGAGAAAAGAGCGCGGTGATGCGCCGATTCATCGCCGACGCCACGGCGCTCGCCGCCGCCCGGCAGCGCGTCATCTCGGGGCGCGACCGCACCGCATCCGCCGACGAACGGGCTCTGCTGCAGCGCGCCGTGGCATCGCGACAGGCTCTCTTCGTGCTCTGACAAGTTCGCGACACGTGCGAGAAACACACGGCGGCTACCGTGGTCGGAGACATTCTGAACCGAACAGTTCAGCCACCACCGCACGGGAGAACCCATGACCGCACGTCGTGATCCGAGGACACTGCCCAAAGGCCACCTGCACCTTCATCTGGAAGCCGCGATCCGCCCGGACACCCTGGCCGATCTCGCGGAGAAGATGGATGTCCGCATCCCGCCCGTCACGGGCTTCGCCGGCTTCGCGGCCTTCGCCGGCATGTACGACGGACTCCTGGCCGTTCTCGCCGAACCCGCGCACCTGCGCCGGTTGATCGATGAAGCGGTCGCGGATGCGGCGGCCGACGGGGTCGTCTACGTCGAGTTCGGCGTCAGCCCTCAGTTCTACGTCGCCGCCTTCGGGTCTCTGGAAGCGGCGCTCGACGCGCACATCGACGCGGCCGCCGAGTCGGGAGATCGCCACGGTGTCGAGGTCGGGCTGATGGTGACGGTCGATCGCACCGACGACCTCGACGCCGCGATCGCGCTCGCCACGGTCGCCGCGTCCCGCGCCGGCCGCGGCGTCGTCTCGCTGGGACTTGCCAACGAGGAGCGCGGCTATCCGGCCCGTGACTTCGTCGAAGCGTTCCGCATCGCCCGCGAGGCGGGTCTTCAGTCGACCCCGCACGCCGGCGAGCTCGTCGGACCGGAATCGGTGTGGGAGGCGATCGATGATCTCGGCGCCGCGCGGGTGCTGCACGGGGTCCGCGCCGTCGAGGACCCCGCGCTCGTGGCCGTGCTCGCCGAGCGCGGAATCTGCCTCGACGTGTGCCCGACCTCGAATCTCCTCCTCGATGTCGTCGACGACCTCGCCGACCACCCGCTGCCGGCCCTCCTCGCCGCGGGGGTCCGCTGCTCGATCAACGCCGACGACCCGATCCTGTTCGGGCCGGGGGTGGGGGAGGAGTACATCGTGGCGCGCGATTCGATCGGGCTGACCGACCGCCAGTTGGCGGACTGCGCCTGGAGCTCCCTCGAGACGACGCTGGCCTCGGACGCGCTGAAGACCCGCGCCAAGGCCGGCATCGCGGCATGGCTGGCCGAAGGAGAGAGCGAATGACGAATCTGCATTTCGGTGTGTTCGAGGTGTACGCGCCCCAGGTCGGAGGAACGTACAGCTGGGCCCATCCCGAGAACGACGCGGTCGACTACCTCGATCCGGAGCGCTGGGTACGGATGGCTCAGGTCATGGACCGTACCGGCTTCGACTTCCTGTTCTTCGCCGACGGATTCGGCTACCCGATGCAGGACGGCGACATCAGTCCCGCCTCGCTGTCGGCGGCGATCAACTTCTCCGGCCTCGACCCCTCGACGCTCATCCCCGTGCTCGCGCGTGAGACCGAGCGGCTCGGGTTCGTCGTGACGGCGACCACCGGCATGGATCACCCGCTGCCGCTGTCTCGACGGTTCTCGACGCTCGACCACCTGACGGCGGGCCGCATCGGGTGGAACGTCGTGACCGGCGCGTCGCAGAACGCGGTCGCCGAGATCTTCGGGCATCCCGCGATGGTCGCCCACGACACCCGGTACGAGATGGCCGACGAGTACGTGTCGTTGGCGCGCAGCTACTGGGAGGACTCCTGGGACGACGATGCGCTGATCGCGGATGCGGAGGCCGGCATCTACATCGACGCCGCCCGCATCCATCGCACCGAATTCGAGGGCACGCACTACCGCTCCCGCGGCTACTTCGGCGCACCGCCTTCGCCGCAGCGGACGCCGGTGATCTTCCAGGCGGGCACCTCCCCGAAGGGCCGTGCTCTGGCCGCCGCGCATGCGGAGGGCGTCTTCATCCAGGGCACGACGCCGGCACACACGGCGCAGAACGTCGCGGATATCCGACGCCTGGCCGAAGAGGCCGGACGCGACCCCGACAGCATCCGGATCATGGCGGGACTCACCGCGATCGTGGACGAGACCCACGCCGGCGCCGAGCGGCTCTGGGGCGAGTTCCACGCGATGCAGTCCGATCAGGTGGTGGCCGCGCTGTACGCGGGCAACACCGGCATCGACCTGCTCACGCTCGATCCGGATCGCGACCTCCGACAGGTGCTCGAGGCCGGCGGGCCGGTCGGGCAGATGGGCACGAGCAACATCGAACGATTCCTCCCGCGGGACGGTCGGCCGGCGCCGACCGTGCGGGAGATCCTCGAAGAGCTCCGCGGCCGTGGCACGCGCGGGTTCCGTCTCGTCGGCGACGCCGACGAGGTCGCGGACGGCATCGAGCGGCTGGCCGAGGAAACCGGACTCGACGGGTTCCTGCTCGAGCCGGTCTTCGGCACCCGCGACGTCGCCGCGTTCGGCGAGTTGGTGCTCCCGCGGCTGCGCGCCAAGGGACTCGTCTCCGAGCCGGCCGGCCCGACTCTGCGCGAGCGGATGCGGGACGCTCCGGGCGCGCGTCTGCCACGGTCGTAGCCGAAAGAGGAAAGACTCAGCGCCCGGTGCCGCGGCGATGCCTGCGTGACTACCGGGCGCTGAGTTGACCTGGAATCAGGATGCTCCGGGCCTCGCATCATGTCAATACCCCTGTGAGCGGCGGGCGAGGGCGCGGCTCGCTGCCGCGCGTGCTTGGATGGACTCATGACTGAGAACCGCACCAAGCCCGAGTTCGACGCCCCCGCCGGCCCCGCCCCGTCGGAGCTCGTGATCCGCGACATCATCGTCGGCGACGGCGCCGAGGCGAAGCCCGGTGACAACGTCACCGTGCACTACGCCGGCGTCGAGTTCGAGTCCGGCGAAGAGTTCGACTCCTCCTGGGGTCGTGGCGAGAGCATCCAGTTCCCGCTGCGCGGCCTGATCCAGGGATGGCAGGACGGCATCCCGGGCATGAAGGTCGGCGGTCGCCGCGAGCTCGTGATCCCCCCTCACCTGGCCTACGGCCCGGCCGGCGGACACTTCCTCGGCGGAAAGACGCTGATCTTCATCATCGACCTGCTGCAGGTCGGCTGATCCCTTCTCCCGATGCCCCCGGTGCCACGCACCGGGGGCATCGTCGTGTCGTGTCGACGAGAATTTGCTCAGAATTTTCCATTCGAGGGAATGAATGTCGACGACGTGCCGTTGACTGGATCCGAAGCCGCGAAATGCGTGGCCGCGAACTTGGAGTGAACATGACCGACTCGACGTTGGAAATCCCCGGTTACAAGACGGGCACCTGGGTGCTCGACCCGGCGCACAGCGAGGTCACCTTCTCGGTGCGCCACATGATGATCTCGAAGGTGCGCGGTTCCTTCGGTGTGAAGAGCGCCACCATCGTCACGGGCAGCAACCCGCTCGAGACCACGGTCGAGGCGACCGTCGACGTCACCTCAGTCGACACCAAGGACGAGGGCCGCGACGGCCACCTGCGCTCCGCCGACTTCTTCGACGTCGAGACGTACCCGACCATGACCTTCCGCTCCACCGGTGTGCGTTATGAGAAGGGCGACTTCCTCGTGGACGGCAACCTCACCATCAAGGACGTCACCAAGCCGGTCACCTTCGAGCTCGAGCTCGGTGGCTTCGGCACCGACCCGTGGGGCAACTACAAGGCGGGCGCGACCGCGAAGACGGTCATCAACCGCGAGGACTTCGGTCTGACGTGGAACGCCGCCCTCGAGACCGGCGGCGTGCTCGTCGGCAAGGACGTCACCATCGAGCTCGACCTGCAGGGCTCGATCCAGGCCTGATCGTTCGATCGGTTCTCACAGGGCGGATGCTGCGGCATCCGCCCTGTGTCATGTTCGCGGCCGGCGGCGGAGCCTGTTCTGCGCGAGCAGGATGCCGAGGAACACGAGCAACGCGCCGGCCGGCTCGTTCCACCCGAGCTGTTCGCCGAGCACGATGATGCCGAGGACGACGCCGACCACCGGGGTGATGTAGGTCACGGTCGAGGCACGCGTCGGTCCCCACGCGCGGAGCACGTTCTGATTCCAGACGTACGCGACGCCGGTGCCGACGCACCCGAGCACGAGCAGGCATCCGACGATCACCGGGTCGAGGGAGATCGGGCTGAGCGCGACGACGGGTGTCAGCAAGAGCATCACCGTCGCGGCGATCGCGATGTTCACGAACGAGAAGACGAGCGCGCTCATGCCCGTGTGCGAGGCGAACCGGCGCATGTAGGCGAGGCTGAAGCCGTAGCACGCGGTCGCGCCGAGGATCGCGAGTTGGGCGATCAGGCTCTGCGAGAGATCGAGGCCCTGCCACGGCGCGATGATCACCATGACCCCCAGGATCCCGACGAGGATTCCGGCGATCTGGGCCGCGCCGAGCTTCTCGACGCGAAAGACGAGCCACGCCATCACCGCCGTCATGATCGGCGTCGTGGCGTTGTAGATGCTCGCCAGTCCCGACGAGACGTACTGCTGCGCCCAGGCGAACAGCAGGAACGGCACGAGGTAGAACGAGAGCGCGAGGACGCTCATGTGCCCCCAGGTGCGGATGTTCCGGGGGAGCGAGTCCCGCCGGACCAGCACGAACAGGCCGAGGGTCACCGCGCCGAGCACGAGTCGCGACCAGACCACCTGCGCAGACGACAGTCCTTCCAGGGCGATCTTCATGAACAGGAAGCTCGAGCCCCACACGATCCCGGTCAGCACGAACTGGATCGTGATCGCGGCAGAGGCCGGGGCTGCGGGGACGGCGGGAGCGGAGCGGGTCGAGGAGGGGTGGGTCACTCCGCGACTGTAGACCGAGCGGTCGACACGACGCGCCGCGCGCGAATGCGATGGCGGGAAACCGCCGGGATTCGGCCGCCCGAACGCTCCGATCGCGAAGCGAGCAGGCCGGTCAGGGCACCGGGGTGCGCGCGTCATAGGCGCGGAAGCCGGGACTCATCCGCACCAGGACGGCGACGATGGCGATGATGAGGACGCCGCCGATCAGGGGCGGGAACCAGAGTGCGGTCACGGTTGCGAGACTGCCGGCGTAGAGGGCGCCGAGACGCGGACCGCCGTTGACCACGACGATGAAGATGCCCTGGAGTCGTCCGCGCATCGAATCCGGCACGGCCGACTGCATCATGGTCGACCGGTAGATCGCGCTCACGTTGTCGGATGCGCCGGAGATGACGAGGGCGACACACGCCGCGACGATCATGACGACGTTCGGGGCACCCGGGGTTCCCGGCACGAACCAGCCGGCCTGTGCGCCGACGAGCACCGCACCGAACAGGGCGATCGAGGCGCCGTACACCTGGATCGCGCGCTGGATGCCGATGCCGTGGTGGTGGACGCGCCCGATCGGCCCCGAGAACAGGCTCGACAGGAAGGCGCCCGCGGCGACCGCAGCCGTGAGGACGCCGGTCGTGATGGCACCGCCCCCGAGGAGGACGGCGCCGATCCCGGGGAACAACGCCAGGGGCTGTCCGAAGGTCATCGCGACGATGTCGAGGATGTACTGCAGGCGGATGTTGGCGGCGCGCCGGAGGAAGGCGATCCCGTCGCGGAGCGATTCCAGGCCCGGCCGCACCACGACGCCTTCGGGGCGGAGGGCGGGCAGTGTCCAGAGGCCGAGGAACAGCGAGGTCATCAGCACGACGTCGACCGTGTAGGTCCAGGCGTACCCGGCGACCGCCACGAGCACCCCGGCGAGAGCGGGGCCGGCCATCACCATGATGCCGACGGTCACGCCCTGAAGGGCGGCCGCGGCCGGCAGCAGCTCACGGGCGACCAGCCGGGGAGTGATGGCCGAGCGGGTGGCCTGGACGACCGAGTTCGCCGCGGAGTTCACGATGCTGAGCGCGTACAGCCACCACACGGTCTCGTTGCCGCTCCACGCGAGGCCCGCCAGGAGCGCTGTCGACACGAAGGTGATCGACGCGGCCGACAGGCCCACGACCCGGCGGTCGAACGCATCCGCGAGCATGCCGCCGTAGAGCCCGGCGAACACCATCGGTACGAGTCCGGCGACGGCGACCATGGCGACGGCGAAGTCGGATGCGGTCAACGCGTACACGTGCAGCATGACGGCGACGATCGTCATCTGCCCACCGAGGCCGGAGAGGGTCGATCCGATCCACATCCGCGCGAACGGAGGGCTCGTGGTGAGCGGGCGGAGATCGATGAGTTGCCGGCTCAGCCGCCGCACGGTCGGACCTCGGGGCGGGGGCGAGGCTGCATTCGTCCGAGCGTAGCCGAGCGGCGGACGCCGGGGGCGGGGAGCGGTCGCCGCGGGAGTCCGTTCGCTGGTAGACTCGTGCAGTTGCCGTTGGATCGGCCGCGGATAAAGAGAGCCCACGCATCATGCGTTGGGCGCCGCGCAACAAGCAGAGAGGGGATCGAATCTATGGCACTTGAACAGGACGCCAAGAAGGCGATCATCGAAGAGTACGCAACGCACCCCGGTGACACCGGATCCCCCGAGGTGCAGGTTGCGATGCTGACGCAGCGCATCAAGGACCTGACCGAGCACCTGAAGGAGCACAAGCACGACCACCACTCGCGTCGTGGTCTGTTCCTCATGGTGGGTCAGCGTCGCCGTCTGCTGGGCTACCTCCAGGACATCGACATCGCGCGTTACCGCTCGCTGATCGAGCGTCTGGGACTTCGCCGCTGAGCACGCGATCCCGCGTATATCGCTTTCTTCCGAAGGCCGCCCCACGGTGTGGGGCGGCCTTCGTCGTTCCCGCCTCGTTGATACCGCGAGACGGGATCTTCGCGCCGAGACCGTGGGGTAACTCCACTGTCTCGGCGTCCAGATCCCGTCTCGCGGTCCAGATCCAGTCTCGCGGTCCAGATCCAGTCTCGCGGTCCAGGCGGGGCGCGCGGTCCAGGTCAGGGGCGGGCGGCCAGGAGGTCGGCGTGGTGGAGTGCGGCGACGTCGGGGTGCGCGCGCAGCCGCGACTTCAGGGCGTTCTCGCCGTAGAGCGCGTGGATCGGGTTCGTGGGGTCCTGCGTGACACCGCGAGCGGATGCGGCGAGCTCCGCGGGAAGCTCGATGAGGGGCAGCCGTGCATCCAGCGCCGGGTTAAAGAAGAACGGCACCGAGATGCGCTCGTCGGGGAACCGGGGCGAGATCACGCGGTGATTGGTGGCGATGAGGTAGCCCTGCGTGGCGTATTCCAGCAGTTCGCCGATGTTCACCACGAACGCGCCCTCGACGGGCGGAGCATCGACCCAGGCGCCGTCGCGTTCGACCTGCAGACCGCCCTTGCCGGGTTCGACCCAGAGCAGCGTCAGCACGCCCGAATCCTTGTGCGCGCCGACGCCCTGCGCGGGCTCGTCCTTTCCGGGATACCGCACGATCTTGATCAGCGTGGACGGGTCGCCGAAGTGTCGATCGAAGTAGTCGCGCTCGGCTCCCAGGGCGAGCGCCCACTCGCGCAGCAGGGTGCGGGCGATCTCGGTGAGTCGGTCGTGCCACTCGGTCACGATCTCGCGCAGCTCCGGCTGCGCGCTCGGCCAGAGGTTCGGCCCGATGAGGCGCGCGAAATCGGGCGCGTCGGGATCGGTGACGGCCGGACGCTCCGGCCCGATGTCGATCTGCTCCCGCCAGTCCACGCGACCCTGGGTGCGCTCGCCGCCCACTCGCGTGTACCCGCGGAAATGCGGGCTGTTGACGTTCTCGATCGCGAGCTTGTCCTCCTCGGGCAGGGCGAAGAAGTCCCGCGCGGCCTGCAACAGGCGCCCTTCCAGCGATGAGGTGACGCCCGTACCCACGAGGTAGAAGAACCCCACGTCGTGCGTCGCGGCGCGGAGATCGTCGCGGAACTGGGCGGCGGCCTCGGGGCCGTCGTCGAGGCGGGAGAGATCGAGGACAGGAAGATTCAGCGTGCTCACACCCCGACGGTACGTCGCCACGGGCGAGCGATGGCCAATGTTGCCGACCGTTACCGCCGCGGGGTGCGACACGCGATGCCGGAGCAGTGACGCCCGTCATCGCGTGTCGAATTGCTCGCGCCGCCGCGGTGGGATATCGTCCTCCGTTGTTAGGGTTACCTAACCGCCGGTTCCCGAAGGAGACGCTCGTGCTTCCCAGTCTGCTGATCGGGCTCCGCGAAGGACTCGAAGCGGCGATCGTCGTCGGCATCCTGGTCGCGTATCTCTCGCAGTCGGGACGACGCGACGTTCTCCCGCGGCTCTGGGCGGGCGTGCTGCTCGCCGTCGTGCTGTCGCTCGCGATCGGCGGCGTCCTCACGTTCGGCGCGTACAGCCTGACCTTCGAGGCGCAGGAGATCATCGGCGGCACGATGTCGCTTCTCGCGGTGGGCCTGGTCACCTGGATGATCTTCTGGATGCAGCGGGCTGGCCGTGGGTTGAAGAAATCGCTCGAGGGCGAGGTCGACCGGGCACTCGCGGTCGGATCCCTGTGGGGGATCGTGGTGATCGGATTCGTCTCGGTCGCGCGCGAGGGCATCGAGACGACGCTTCTGCTGTGGTCGATGGTGCAGTCCTTCGGAGACGCCCCGCTCGCGCTGCTCGGCGCCCTGCTCGGACTCGTCATCGCCGTCGTGCTGGGCTGGCTGATCGCCCGCGGGATGCTGCGCTTCGACCTGCGCATCTTCTTCACTTGGACCGGGGCTCTCCTGATCGTCGTCGCCGCGGGTGTCCTCGCGTACGCCGTGCACGATCTGCAGGAGGCCGGCGTCCTGCCCGGTCCCTTCACGACCGCGGCCCCGATCTCCGCCGACACCGGCGCAGTGCTCACCGGGCTCGCCGCCTTCCCGTTCGGCTGGGCCTTCGACGTCAGCTCCGTCGTCGCCCCCGGCAGCGCCCTCGCCGCCATCCTGCAGGCCACCGTGGGCTTCATGCCCGTCATGTCGTGGCTGCAGGTCGTCGCATGGGTCCTCTACGTCGTCGTCGTGGGAACGTTCTTCCTGCGCGGCGCCCGGCACCGTCGCCGTCCCGCACCACGAACGAGTGACGTCGTCGCTCCCGCATCGCAAGGAATCGCATGATCTCGCACCGCGCACTCACCGCCGCTGCCGCCCTCGGCATCGCCGCGCTCGCCCTGACGGGCTGCGTCGCCAAGGCCGACGTCGCCGCATCCGACGCTCTCTCGGTCGAATCGACCGACGATGGCTGCGCGGTGTCGGCGGGAACGGCCACCAGCGGCACGCTCGCCTTCGACGTGACCAACTCGAGCACGCAGGTGAGCGAGTTCTACCTGCTGGCCGAAGACGGCCTGCGCATCGTCGGCGAGGTCGAGAACATCGCGCCCGGCGCCAACCGCACGCTGACCGTCGTGGCGCAGCCCGGCGACTACTACACCCTCTGCAAGCCGGGAATGGTCGGCGAGGGCGTCGGACGCGCGAGCTTCACCGTGACGGGCGACGCGGTCACCGCCGTCGGCGACGATGCGGAGCAGAAGCAGCAGGCGGTCACGCTGTACGCGGCGTTCGTGAAGGACCAGGTCGAGCAGCTGGTGCCCGCGGTCGCCGAGTTCACGGCGGCCTACACGGCAGGCGACGACGAGACGGCCCGCACCCTCTTCCCGCAGGTGCGCGCGTACTACGAGCGCATCGAGCCGGTGGCCGAGTCGCTCGGCGACCTCGACCCGAAGATCGACTACCGCGAGGTCGACGCGGTCGCGGAGGGTCTGGACTGGACCGGGTTCCACCGCATCGAGAAGGACCTGTGGGTTCCGGCGCAGGACGCCCTGAATGCGGATGGCGAGACCCCCGCGTGGCAGGACTGGGCGCCGTCCACCACGGACGAGCGCGCCGGCTACGCCGATGCGCTGACGGCAGACGTGGGAACGCTGAACGACTACGTGCACAGCGACGACTTCCAGGCCGCCCTCGACGACCAGGGCATCGCGGGCATCTCGAACGGCGCGATCGCGCTTCTGGATGAAGTGGCGACCGGCAAGATCTCGGGGGAAGAGGACTGGTGGAGCGGCACCGACCTCTGGGACTTCGCCGCCAACGTCGAAGGCTCCAAGATGGCGTACTCGCTCGTTCGCGACCTCGCCGTGGCGACCGGCGACGACGGAGCAGCCCTCGCCGAGAAGATCGACACGGGCTACGCGAACCTCGAGACGGAACTCGCGACGTTCGGCAGCCTCGACGCCGGGTTCGTCAACTACTCGACGCTGACGGATGCTGATCGCCGCACCTTCACCGACCTGATCAACGCGCTCGCCGAGCCGCTCTCCCGGCTCACCTCGACCGTCCTGTCATGAGCGACGGGCAGTCGATCAGCGAGGGGGAGTCGCCGGAACAGGATGCGGGCACCGAACGCGCCGGGCGCGGCCTCAGCCGCCGCGGTCTGCTCGGGCTCATCGGGGCGGGCGCGGCCGGGATCGCCGTCGGCGGAACGGCGGGCGCAGTCGCGGCGACCGCGGTCACCCGCAACGCGGACTCCAGCGCCGAGGTGCATCCCTTCTACGGGGACCACCAGGGCGGGATCACGACGCCGGTGCAGGACCACATGCACTTCGCAGCCTTCGACATGGTCGAGGGAGCGACCGCGGCCGACCTCCGCTCGCTCCTCGAGGACTGGTCGTACGCCGCCGCACGGATGACGCAGGGGCTCGATGTGAGCGCGTCCGGCGCCGTCGGTGGATCGCCCCAGGCGCCGCCGGACGACACGGGGGAGGCGCTCGGCCTTCCCGCCGCCGCGCTCACGATCACGTTCGGTTTCGGCCCGTCGCTGTTCGAGGCGAACGGCGTCGACCGATTCGGAATCGGGCGTCGCCGCCCCGCGCCCCTCACGACGCTGCCGAAGTTCCTCGGCGACGACCTCGACCCGCTCGCCTCGAACGGCGACCTCTGCATCCAGGCCTGCGCCGACGACCCGCAGGTCGCCGTGCATGCGGTGCGGAACCTGAGCCGGATCGCGTTCGGGCGAGCGGTGCTGCGCTGGTCGCAGCTCGGCTTCGGGCGCACCTCCAAGACGAGTGCGGCGCAGTCGACGCCGCGGAATCTCTTCGGGTTCAAGGACGGCACCGCGAACATCCTGCAGACCGAGACGGATGCTCTCGCGGAACATGTCTGGGTCGGCGAGGGCGACGGTCAGGCCTGGCTCGCGGGCGGCAGCTACCTCGTCGCTCGCCGCATCCGCCAGACCATCGAGACGTGGGACCGGCTACGGCTCGTCGAGCAGGAACGCACGATCGGCCGCGACAAGAGTGCGGGTGCGCCGCTGTCCGGGGGCGACGAGTTCGCCGCCCCGGACTTCGCCGCGACGGGCGACGGATCCGCGCCGAAGATCGACGTCCGCTCGCACGTGCGCCTCGCGCATCCCGATCAGAACGGCGGCGTCCGCATCCTTCGCCGCGGATACAACTTCGTCGACGGCAACGACGCGCGCGGCGCTCTCGAGGCGGGCCTGTTCTTCCTGTCGTACCAGCGGTCACCGGAGCAGTTCATCACCGTGCAGAAGGCGCTCTCGACCGACCTGCTGGGCGAGTACCTGCGTCACGTCGGTTCGGGTATCTGGGCCGTGCCGCCCGGAGCCCGCGAAGGGTCGTTCGTCGGCGCCGGCCTCTTCGCCTGAGCCTGGCCTGTCCTGGCCTGGATCGCGTCAGCGCGGGTCAGCCGTTCTGGCGCGGATCCGGATGCGTCCCGGCGCGGCCCGCGGGCACTCCCGGGCGACGCGAGCCCGTCGGATCGCTGCGGTGACCCTCGGCGCCGGCCAGCGCGGGGTCGGCGAACAGCCACGGCCAGCGCGGCTCGACGAGTGGCCGGAAGACGCGGCGGACGGGTGCGGTCGCGAGCCCCAGAGCGATCAGGACGGACGCGATCGCGATCGCCGGAATCCAGAACACGGCGGGCTCGAGGTTGCGCAGCACCCCCGATTCGCGGAACGGGTACAGCACGAACGAGTGCAGCAGATAGACGTACATCGTGTACTGGCCGAAATGGGTCCACCAGGTGTTCGAACGCGGCACGAGCACGAAGAAGGCCGCGCTCATGACGAGCGCGATGAGCATGAGAGCGATGCGGATGCCGCCCGCCCACCACTGCACTCCGCCGAGGTCCGCGTACGCGTCCTCGTAGAACAGCCAGGTACGCAGATCCACTGCCCGCCACTGGTCGATGAAGATCCAGGCGATCAGGGCTGCGGTGACGAGAACGCCGGCGGCGGCGGTGAACAGCCACCAGGGACGCCGGCCGAGCAGCCGCCACCGGGCGACGATGTCGTGTTCGCGGAGCCACCATCCGAGGGTGAAGAAGAAGAGCAGGCCGAGTGTTCGGGAGAGCGAGAGCGTCGAGTCGACGTTCGGCAGGTAGCCGACGCCGACGGAGACGATCGCCGCCCAGAGCAGCGGCCAGCGCAGGAGTGCGAGGTAGGGCAACACGAGGCGGAAGATCCCCAGGGCGAGCAGGAACCACAGGGTCCAGGACGGCCGGGTCGGATTGATGCTCGCCTCGCCCTCGACGAGCCACTTGGTGACGGTCCAGAGCGTTTCGAAGATGACGTAGGGCAGCAGGATGTCGGTGATCACGCGTGCCATCTGCCGACGGCCGAGCGCTCCGGACTTCGAGAAGTACCCGGAGATCAGCGCGAACGCGGGGATGTGGAACGCGTAGACGACGAGATACACCGACAGGGCGGCATCCGAGTCGTAGATGAGGCGCTGCGCAGCGTGGCCGAAGACGACGAGAGCAACGCATGCGAACCGTGCGTTGTCCCAGAAGGGAACCCGGCGGCGGGGCTTCGAGGGGGCGGGGCTCGTGGAATCGCTCATCGGGCTCCGACACTACGGGAATACTCTGGCCCGACAGGTGTTATGCCATGTATATTCACCTGCATAGAACGAATGCCCCGCGCATTCGAGATCGGAAAGAGATCGTGACCGAGACCACCACCTGGTCGGGAATGCAGTTCGGCATCTTCACGGTGAGCGACATCACCCAGGACCCGACGACCGGCCGTACGCCCAGCGAAGCCGAGCGGATCCGCGCGACCCTGACCATCGCCAAGCACGCCGAAGACGTCGGCCTCGATGTCTTCGCGCTCGGCGAGCACCACAACCCGCCGTTCTGGTCGTCGTCGCCGACCACGACCCTCGCCTACATCGCCGCGCAGACCGAGCGCCTGGTGCTCTCGACCGCGACCACGCTCATCACGACGAACGACCCGGTGAAGGTCGCCGAGGACTTCGCGATGCTGCAGCACGTGTCGGGCGGTCGCACCGACCTCATGCTGGGTCGCGGCAACACCGGCCCGGTCTACCCTTGGTTCGGGAAGGACATCCGTCAGGGGCTCCCGCTCGCGCTCGAGAACTACGCGCTGCTGCACAAGCTGTGGCGTGAGGACGTCGTGGACTGGGAAGGCAAGTTCCGCACTCCGCTCCAGGGCTTCACCTCCACTCCTCGTCCGCTCGACGGCGTGGCCCCCTTCGTCTGGCACGGCTCCATCCGCACGCCCGAGATCGCCGAGCAGGCCGCGTACTACGGTGACGGCTTCTTCGCGAACAACATCTTCTGGCCCGCGGAGCACTACCAGCGCCTCATCAACCTCTACCGCCAGCGCTACGCGCACTACGGACACGGCGCGCCCGAGCAGGCGATCGTCGGCCTCGGCGGTCAGGTGTTCATGGCGGCGAAGTCGCAGGACGCGGTGAACGCGTTCCGTCCGTACTTCGACAACGCCCCCGTCTACGGTCACGGGCCGTCGATGGAGGACTTCGCCGAGATGACTCCGCTCACCGTCGGCTCGCCGCAGCAGGTCATCGACCGGTACGCGGGAATGCGCGACATCTACGGCGACTACCAGCGCCAGCTGTTCCTGATGGATCACGCGGGCCTGCCGTTGAAGACCGTCCTGGAGCAGCTCGACATCCTCGGCGGCGAGGTCGTGCCGGTGCTGCGCCGCGAGCTGGCGAAGAACCGCCCGGCCTCCGTGCCCGACGCGCCGACGCACGCGAACCTGGTCACCGCGGCCTACGGTGACGGACCGTCACGTCAGGCGACCCCGCGGCCGAACCGCGGCGACAACCTCACCACGGGTTCGCCCTACCAGGACGCCCCGGAGCCCGCCGGCTCGGCATTCGGTGCCGCGGCCGTTCGGAGCCTCTGATGGGCGCGCGGCGGATCGCGGTCGTCTCCGCGGGCCTGTCGAATCCGTCCTCGACACGCATGCTCGCCGACCGGATGCTGGCTGCCACCGTGCGTGAACTGGCCGGTCGCGACATCGAGGTGCAGGCCGACGTCTTCGAGCTGCGGGACTACGCGCACGACATCACGAACAACCTGCTGACCGGGTTCGCCCCGCCCGCGCTCGAGTCGATGATCAACTCGGTCGTGTCGGCGGATGCGGTCATCGTCGTGACCCCGATCTTCTCGACGAGTTACTCGGGACTGTTCAAGTCGTTCATCGACGTGCTCGACCCCGATGCGCTCCGCGGCACCCCGGTGCTCATCGGTGCGAACGCGGGAACCCCGCGACATTCGCTCGCGATCGACTACGCCATCCGCCCGCTGTTCGCGTACCTGCACGCCGACGTCATGTCGACGGGTGTGTTCGCGGCATCCGCCGACTGGGGTGGGTCCGGCGACCAGGTCGCGCCGCTCGGCGAACGCGTCGAGAAGGCCGCCCGTGAACTGGCCGAGGCGGTCGCCCGCCGCGACGCCGCGACGAGCTCCGACCCGTTCGACCCGGCGAACTACCTCGGCGGTGGCACCTCGTTCGGGCACCTGCTCGGTGGGCTGGCGGGGGAGTAGCGAGATGAACCGGCACCGGCATTGCGTCCGGTGCCGGTTGTTTTCCGCGCCGACCGTCTGCGCCGCCGTTACGCTGAGTGGGATGAACGGCACAGCAGCATGAGCACGATCACCGCCGAGGATGTCACCCGCCGCGAGGTCATCGCCGACTACCGCGTTCTGGGTGAACCGCCGAGCGCCGATCTGCAGGGGCTCGTGCAGTTGGCGGCGACGATGTGCAACGTTTCGACCGCGGTGATCAACATCATCGACGATCGGTTCCAGCATCAGATCGCGTCCGTCGGTTTCGAGCCGGCCACCTGTACGCGCGAAGACTCGATGTGCGCGGTCGTGTTCCGCGAACCGGGTCATGTCGTCGTGACCGATGCCCGCGAAGACGACCGATTCAAGTCCAACCCGTTCGTGACGGGCGAGGTCGCGCATGTGCGGTTCTACGCGTCGAGCCCGCTGATCACGCCCTCCGGCATCCCGATCGGCACGCTCTGCGTGTTCGACGAGGATGCGGGCGACCTCACCCCCGCGCGGAGCGAAGGTCTGAAGCTCCTTGCCGGTCAGGTCGTCGATGTCCTGGAGCTGCGCCGCATCACCCGCGAACTCGCCGAATCGAACGAGCAGCTCGCGCGGTTTGCGGGTCAGGTCAGTCACGACCTGCGAAACCCCCTCACGGCGCTGTCCGGGTTCCTCGAGCTCGCCACCGACAGCCCCGACATGGCGAACGCGCCGCAGGCGGCGCGCGCGCTGGCCCGTGCGGAGTCGGCGGCCAACCGGATGACGTCGATGGTCGCGGACCTGCTCGACTACGCCCGCCTGGGCGGGGCGAGCCCGAAGCGGAGCGCGGTCGACGTCGAGGGGATCGTGCGGGCCGTGGTCGAGGACCTGCAGACACCGCTCGTTCAGACGGCGGCGCGGATCTCGGTCGACGCACGGGTGGAGGTCGTGGGAGACCCGACACTTCTTCGTGCATTGGTGCAGAACCTGGTTGCCAACGCGGTGAAATTCAGTGCCGCGAGCGGCGTGAGCCCGTATATCGAGATCGGTGCGATGCGGCTCGCACGCGGCGGCTGGCGCATCACGGTCGACGACAACGGTCCGGGCATCGCGATCGAGGAACGCGAGCGCGTGTTCGATCTGATGGAGCGCGGCACCGCGGACGAGGTCGAAGGACTCGGGATCGGCCTGTCGACATGCCAGCGCATCGTCGAGGCGCACGGCGGGCACATCGGCATCGACGACTCGCCCCTCGGCGGCGCGCGCGTCTGGGTCGTGCTGCCCGACACTCGCGACTGACGTCCGGGCGCGGTGCGGCGCTGTCGGTTCAGCGTGCCGCCGCGCGGCGATACCCGTTGAGCGTGGTGCGGCGCTCCCGGTTCAGCGTGCCGCCGCGCGGCGTTGCCGGCGAGCGAGCAGGACGTCGATCCCCAGTCCGAGAGCGAGCGCGACGACCACCGACACGATGACCGCGACGATCGGACCGCCCGGCACGATCGACGCGACGACCGCTCCGACGATCGCTTGATACAGGGCCCAACCCGTGGCCGCGAGCGCGGCGACGGGAAGGTACCGGGCCGCGGGCACCCGCGTCGCGCCGGCCGTCAGATTGAGGGCCAGCCGTGCGAACGGGATGAATCGGGCGACGAAGAGCGCGGAGGCGGTGCGCCGCGCGAGGCGCGCTCCCGCCCATTCGAACGCGGATCGCGCGCGCGGGTGCCGCATCCACCGCCAACGCTCCAGTCCGACGCGTCGTCCGATGGCGTAGCAGAGCAGGTCGCCGGTGAACGCGGCGCCCGCGGCGACCGCGATGACCGCGACGAGCGGGGGTGATCCGGTTGCCGCGGCCAGTGCGCCGGCGGCGGTGACGGCGGCTTCACCGGGGATGATCACGAGGAACGCGTCGCCGAGCACGAGGACGGCGAGGAGCGGGAGCGCCCACGGCCCGGCCGCGAGCTGGGCGGCGAGTTCGTCGAGCACATGGCGAGGATGTCATCCGGGGATGAACGACGGAGGAACGGGGCCCGTCCGGCGCGGCTCGAGGGCGAGGGACTCCGCAGTCGTCGGATCGCTGGTGCGGATGCGTACTGCTGTGACGGATGTGGCGCCCGCCGCGCGCCCGATCCGACGACAGCGATGCCATCGCGCGTATTCGGGCCCCAGCCGCTCGTTCGGGGGCACCCGAGTCCGCCGGGAACCGGCCGGAGCACGGGCGGTGACGTGACCGGGTGCATCCGGTGAACTCTCGGTGATACGCCCGCTGTCGGCGCCCCACCGCGCGACCGCGGCCTCACTCTGGAGGCGTGAGAGTCGCGCTGATCGCCGAGTCCTACCTTCCGCATATGAACGGGGTCACCAACTCCGTGCTGCACGTGCTCCGGCACCTCGCGGCAGAAGGCCATGAGGCCCTGGTGATCGCGCCGCGCACGGCCGAGACGATCGATGCGGTCTCGGGGGCGCGCACCGAGTTGCTGACGTCCCTGCCGCTGCCGTCGTACCCGCAGGTCCGCGTGGTGTTCGCCCGTGTGGCGCGGATCGCCGGAATCCTCCGCGAATTCCGTCCCGATGTGATCCACCTCGCCTCTCCGTTCGTCCTGGGGTGGCAGGGCGTGCTGGCGGCGGACGCGCTGCGCACCGCATCCGTCGCGGTCTACCAGACCGACGTCGTCGCGTACACGCAGCGCTATGGTGTGCCTCACGCGACAGCATTCGCGTCCTCTCACGTCGCCCGGCTGCACCGCCGGGCCACTATGACGCTCGCGCCCTCCACGTCCTCCCTTCGCCAGCTCGAGGATCTCGGCGTCGACCGGCTGCGCTCCTGGGCACGCGGTGTCGACGGCGAGCGCTTCCACCCGGGCAGAAGAGACGAGGCGTGGCGCGCGCGCGTCGCCCCGGGGGAGCGCATCATCGGCTATGTCGGACGGCTCGCCCCGGAGAAGCAGGTCGAGGACCTGGCGGTGCTGGAACGCCTTCCCGGCGCGCGGCTCGTGATCGTCGGCGACGGACCGTCCCGCGCGGCGCTCGAGCGGCGGATGCCGCACGCGATCTTCCTCGGACACCTCTCCGGCGATGCGCTCGCCGACGCGCTCGCCGCGTTCGATGTCTTCGTGCACCCGGGCGAGAGTGAAACCTTCGGTCAGACGATCCAGGAGGCCCACGCGAGTGGGGTGCCGGTCGTGGCGACCGGCATCGGCGGGCCGAAGGATCTCGTGCGCTCGAGCATCGACGGCTGGCTGTACCGGCCGGGTGATCTCGGCGATCTGCGCGGTAGGGTCACCGATCTGCTCGGCGACGAGGCGAAGCGCCTCGCGTTCGCCGCGGCGTCGCGTGCGGCGGTCGCCGATCGCACCTGGGCGGCGCTGTCGAGTCAACTCGTCGGTCACTACGAGGAGGCGCGGATGCTGCGCCCCATCGACGATGCGCTCTGGTCGCGCGCCGCCATCCGTCCGGCAGCGCTTCGGCCCGCGGTGACGCCGACCCGCTGGTCGCGATACGTCGCGCTCGGCGACTCGCTCACGGAGGGGCTCTGCGACACGTCGCGGACGCCGGCCGGGGCGTACCGCGGGTGGGCGGATCGCCTCGCGCACCTGTTGGCGCAGGAACCCGGATCGCGGGAGCCGTTCCGCTACGCGAACCTGGCGGTGCGATCCCGGCGCGTGCGCGACCTGACGAACGACCAGATCCCGCGTGCCCTCACCCTCCGACCCGATCTCGTGTCGGTGTTCATGGGTGCGAACGACCTGATCGGGCACGCCGCCGACCCCCTGATCCTCGGGGCCGAGCTCGAGCGCGGGGTCGCGCGCCTGCGGGCGGCCGGGTGCGACGTGCTGCTCGTCACGCCGTTCCTGCCGCGGCGGCGCGCGGCGCGGTTGTTCGCCCGCCGCTTCGCGATCTTCAACTCCGAAGTGCGACGGATCGCTCGTGCGCACGACTGCCTGCTCCTCGATTTGGAGGCGCTGCCGCAGATCGGCGAACTGGAGATGTGGGCCGACGACAAGGTGCACCTGCGGTCGCGAGGGCACCGGTTCCTGTCGTACCGGGCGGCCGATGTGCTCGGCGTTCGAGACGCCGAGGCTCTCGGCGACCTCGACGCCTCATTCCACGAGGATGAGCCCTCCGGAGCGGGATGGTTGCGCCGTGATGCCCTGCCCTGGGTGTGGCGACGCCTGCGCGGGCGAACCGCGGGGGATGGGCTGTCACCCAAGCACGACGCGTACGTCGAGCTTCCGCGTCCGGATGCGGACCGTCGGTCGCGGCAGGCGCGATGACCGGGTGTCAGCCCTGGATGCCCTGTTCGAATCCGTCGAAGCGCATCTCCCGCGCGAGCTGAGCGCGCAGTTCCTGCTCCTCGCGGGGCTCGAGCGACGTCTCGTCGGCACCGTCGAGCGACCCCTCGTCCGTGAGGGCGGCCTCGCCGGCGTCGACGGGTTCGGTCCCGGCGGTGTCGCTGTCACGCTCGCGGCCGGCCGGCGTGGAATCGTGCGGATCGCTCATGGCGGTGCTCCTCCTGCGGGGTGGGTGGTTCCCCTCACGATAGGTCGCGGGTGCCGGCTCCGCCAGAAGGTGGTGCCCGCTGATAGGGTTGATGCGGTCGCCTCCGGCGATTGTTCAACTACATACGAGCTCATGGAGCAGACCGGCAGGAATGCTGGTCCCCTGTGGTGGGTTCCCCGTCGATGCGCCGGGTGATTCTCTACTGGTGGCCAGCGCAGGCGAGATGTGGATCACACCCGCGCGCCCATAACTGTCTGTTCCTGCTCCTTCGCATGTCGCTCGTCGCCCACACGGGGCGGCGAGCCTAAACAAAGAAGGAGGGACCTCTTGGAAGGTCCAGAAATCACTGCCGCCGAAGCCGTTCTCGATAACGGCCGATTCGGCACCCGCACGGTCCGGTTCGAAACCGGACGACTGGCTCAGCAGGCGCAGGGCGCCGTTGCCGCCTACCTCGACGAGGAGACGATGCTCCTCTCGGCCACCAGCGCCGGCAAGCACCCGCGTGAAGGCTTCGACTTCTTCCCGCTGACCGTCGACGTGGAAGAGCGCTCCTACGCCGCCGGCAAGATCCCCGGCTCGTTCTTCCGTCGCGAGGGTCGTCCCTCGACCGAGGCCATCCTGGTCTGCCGTCTGATCGACCGTCCGCTGCGTCCGTCGTTCGTCGAAGGCCTGCGCAACGAGGTCCAGATCGTCGTCACGATCCTCTCGATCGCGCCGGGCGAGTTCTACGACGCGCTCGCGATCAACGCGGCGTCACTGTCCACCCAGATCTCGGGTCTGCCGTTCTCCGGCCCGATCGCCGGTGTCCGCCTGGCACTCATCCCGGGTCACGGCGAGCACGCCGACCAGTGGATCGCGTTCCCGAAGGCTGAGCAGCTCAAGGAGGCCGTGTTCGATCTCATTGTCGCCGGCCGCGTGCTCGAAGACGGCGAAGTGGCGATCATGATGGTCGAGGCCGAGGCCACCGAGCACAGCTGGGACCTCATCAAGGCTGGGGCCGTGAAGCCGAGCGAAGAGATCGTTGCGCAGGGCCTCGAGGCGTCGAAGCCCTTCATCAAGGAACTCGTTGCCGCGCAGAACGTCGTCGCGAGCACCGCCGCGAAGGAGATCCAGGCGTACCCGGTCTTCCCCGCGTACACCCAGGAGACCTACGACTTCGTCGCCGGTCGCGCCTACGACCAGCTCGTCCCGATCTACCAGATCGCCGACAAGCAGGAGCGTCAGAGTGCCGATGACGCCGTCAAGGACGCCGTCAAGGCCGAGCTGCTCGCCGCCGTCGAGTCGGGCCAGCTGCCCGCCTCCGCGACGCTCGAGTTCTCGGGCGCGTACAAGTCGGTCACCAAGACGATCGTCCGCGGCCGCATCCTCGCCGAGGGCGTGCGCATCGACGGTCGCGGCCTGGCCGACATCCGGGCGCTCGACGCCGAGGTGCAGGTCATCCCGCGCGTGCACGGTTCCGCGATCTTCCAGCGCGGTGAGACCCAGATCCTGGGCGTCACCACGCTGAACATGCTCAAGATGGAGCAGCAGATCGACTCGCTGAGCCCCACCACGAGCAAGCGCTACATGCACCACTACAACTTCCCGCCGTACTCGACCGGTGAGACCGGCCGCGTGGGCAGCCCCAAGCGTCGCGAGATCGGGCACGGCTTCCTCGCCGAGCGCGCGCTCGTGCCAGTGCTGCCGAGCCGCGAGGAGTTCCCGTACGCGATCCGTCAGGTGTCCGAGGCGCTCAGCTCCAACGGCTCGACCTCGATGGGTTCCGTCTGCGCGTCGACCCTTTCGCTCCTCAACGCCGGTGTGCCGTTGCGCGCCCCGGTCGCGGGTATCGCGATGGGTCTCGTCTCCGACCAGGTCGATGGTCAGACGCGCTACGCCGCGCTGACCGACATCCTGGGCGCCGAGGACGCGCTCGGTGACATGGACTTCAAGGTCGCCGGAACGAGCGAGTTCGTCACGGCCATCCAGCTCGACACGAAGCTCGACGGCATCCCGTCGTCGGTGCTCGCGGCGGCGCTGACCCAGGCCAAGGACGCGCGCCTCACCATCCTGAACGTGCTGAACGCCGCGATCGACGCTCCTGACGAGATGGCGCCCACCGCGCCTCGCGTGATCAGCGTTCAGATCCCCGTCGACAAGATCGGCGAGCTGATCGGCCCGAAGGGCAAGACGATCAACTCGATCCAGGACGAGACCGGCGCTCAGATCTCGATCGAAGAGGACGGCACCGTCTACATCGGTGCGACCGACGGTCCGTCGGCGGAAGCGGCTCGCGCGCAGGTCAACGCGATCGCCAACCCGACCAACCCCGAGGTCGGCGAGCAGTTCCTCGGCACCGTCGTGAAGATCGCCACCTTCGGCGCCTTCATCTCGCTGCTGCCCGGCAAGGACGGACTGCTGCACGTCAGCGAGGTCCGCAAGCTCGCCGGTGGCAAGCGCGTGGAGAACGTCGACGACGTGCTCTCGGTCGGTCAGAAGCTGCTGGTCAAGATCACCAAGATCGACGACCGCGGCAAGCTGTCCCTGGAGCCGGTGGTCGAAGAGGCCGCCGACCAGGAGGGTCGCGCTGCTGCCAGCGAGGGCCCCGAGGCTCCCGCCGAAGGCTGATCCGCATCCCGTTCGACGCCCGTCTCTGCATCGCAGGGGCGGGCGTCGTCGCGTGGGGGCGGATGCCGCGTGATCAAAGCGTTATGGAAAGTTCACGCCACGTCCGCCGTGGTGAATCCGCGCTACCACGGACTGTCCTACCCTCGGAGTACGCGTCAGGGGCGCGAGATGCACCGCCAGCGTCCGCGACCCGAGCGGAGGGGGTGCGTGTGAGAATCTTCGGAATCGGGTCGGAAGCGGCAGCGCCGCCCGGCGTGCCTCACACGTCTCCGACGCATCCGTCCGCGCCCATCCCGGTGCAGGGTCCCGGGGTCGGAAGCGGTATCCGCGTCGACCTCGGCGATAGCGGCTTCCGGGTGTTCCCGGTGATGCTCGGTGGCGCGGAGTTCGGCTGGAACGTCGACATCGCCAACAGCAACGCCATCCTCGACACGTACATCGAACTCGGCGGCAACGCGGTGCACACGGCGGACAGTTTCTCGGGCGGACGCAGCGAGCACATCATCGGTCAGTGGATGCATTCCCGTGCCGTCCGAGACGACATCGTGCTCGCGACGCGGGTGGGCAAGCACCCCGATCACCCGGGGCTCGGTCCCGTGAATCTCGTTCGCGCGGTCGAAGCGTCGCTGACGCGGCTCCGCACGGACCGCATCGACGTCCTCTACCTCGACGGCAGCGCCGGCACGGGTTCACTCGAAGACACGCTCGCGACGGCGGAGTGGCTGATGGACTCGGGCAAGATCCGTGCGCTCGGGGCGTTCGGCCTCCGTGCCGAGCAACTCGTCGAAGCACGCATCCTGTCGTCGGCGGGCGTGCCCCGGATCACGGTGCTGGATGTGCCCTACAACTTGATGCGAACGAGCGACTTCGACCAGGACCTGCGCCTGGTCACGGGTGCGCAGGGCATCGTGCTGACCCCGTCGCATCCGCTCGAGCACGGGTTCCTCGCCGGCGTGCATCGCTCGCGCGAGAAGACACTGAAGTCCGTACGCGCGGCGCAGATCGCCGGCAGCTTCACCAAGCGCGGCGGCCGCGTTCTGCGCGCGCTCGACACGGTGGGCGCCGAGCTCGGCGTGCCCGACGCGGCGGTCGCCGTCGCGTGGCTCCTCGCGCAGCGGGTCGTCGCCGCGCCGATCGTGAATGCGTTCGCCGCGGCACACGTCGAAGAACTCGTGCAGGGCGTCGGGGTGCGCCTCACGCGCGCCCAGCTCGCCGAGATCGCTCGCGCGTCGGAGTAGACGGGTAGTCTCGAAAGGGCGCTCGTTCGGGTGCCGGAGCCCAATGGAGTGAGTGCGTGACCCACTACATCTATCTCGTCCGTCATGGTGAGCATCAGGATGCGGAGCACGGGCTCGTCGATGGGCAGCTCTCGCCGCGGGGGCGGCGCCAGGCCGAATTGATCGCCGATCGGCTGTCGGGAGTCCCGTTCGACGCGGTGTGGCATTCGCCGCTCGTTCGTGCCGCCGAGACGGCCCGAACCGTCGCCGAACGGCTGCCCGCGATCTCGCCGCAACCCTCGGCGCTCTTGTTCGACTGCGTGCCGACCGGAATGACGCCGGAGACGCCCGCCGTGTTCGAGTCGTTCTTCGGGAGCATCACCGAAGAGGAGATCGATGCCGGGCGAGCCCAGATGGCGGATGCTCTGGGCGAGTTCCTCGTACGGAAGACCGGCGACGTGCACGAACTGCTGATCACGCACAACACCGTGATCGGATGGTTCGTGCGTGAGGTGCTCGATGCTCCGGACTGGCGATGGATGACGCTGAACCAAGCGAACTGCGGTCTGAGCGTCATCGCCCAGCGCAAGGGACGTCCGTGGGTGCTCGTCTCGCACAACGACCTGGCGCATCTGCCGTTCGAGCTGCGCACCGGCCTCCCCGAGGTTCCTCCCGTCTGATGCCGCCGTCGCGCTCGGTGGGGCGCGGGGTGCAGCTGGCCGTGCGGGGTCGCGGCGGCCGGAAGGCGTCCGCGGTGTGCAGTTCGCGGCGCGGCCCGCGTTGGCGTCCCTAGCGAGGAGATCTGCCGAAGCGAGGGCGCCAGCCCCGCATCCGGTCCTCGCTTCGGCAGATCTCCTCGCTACGGCCGGTTCCGGATGCTGTCTCCGACCCGGCCGACCCATCTGCGGTCGGGGGTACCGTGACGGCTCAGGTGAGCGGCTTGCCGTACCAGCGCGTCGCGTTCGCGTTGTCGTTGTAGGGCAGGATCGCCGCGAAGCCGCTGCTCGCGTAGAGCCCGGCCGCGGCATCGAGGGAGTGGTGGGTGTCGAGCACGAGGTCTGCGGCACCGAACTCGCGGGCCTTGGCCTCGAGCGCGGTGAGCAGGATCCGCCCGCCGCCGAGGCCGCGCGCAGACGGCTGCATGAACAGGTGCTTCACCTCGTAGCGGAGCCCGCTCGGGCCGTCCGGGATGCGGCGGATGCCCCCGCATCCGCGTGCCGCGCCCGCGTCGTCCTCCGCGATGACGAACACCCCGGCCGGCGGGACGAATGCGGCGGGATCGGGATACGTCGTGCGGTAGGCGCCCCCGGGGAAGCCGGCGGCCCGCATGGCGAAGTACTCGTCGAGCAGGCCCCGGGCGGCGGGGGAGTCGGCCGCGACGGCTCGCACGGTCAGCATGCTCCGAGCCTAGCGGCGTGCGCCTAGGGTGGAACTCATGACGACGCGCGTGGCCATCGTGGGCGGGACCGGCAAGCTGGGTGCGATCATCCGCGCCGTGACCGACGCCGAGGAGGGCTTCGAGGTCGTTCGCGTGCTCTCGTCGCGCGATGACATCTCGGCGATCGAGGGTGTCGACCTGGTGATCGACGCGTCGACGCCGGCTGTCTCGCTCGACGTCGTCCGGGCGGCCACGGAGCGCGGCATCAACTTGCTCATCGGCACGAGTGGATGGTCTGCTGAGCGCATCTCGCTCGTGCGACCCCTCGTCGCCGCCGCGGGCACCGGTGCGGTATTCGTGCCGAACTTCTCGCTGGGCTCGGTGATCGGTACCGCGCTGTCTGCTGCCGCCGCGCCGTTCTTCGCGTCGATCGAGATCATCGAGGCGCACCGCGAGACGAAGATCGACTCGCCTAGCGGCACAGCGGTGCGGACGGCGGAGCTCATCGCCGCGGCCCGCGAGGCCGTCGGCCCGGTCGCCGCTACGCACGTCGACCAGCGCGCGCGCGGCCAGCAGGTCGCGAGCGTTCCGGTGCATTCGCTGCGCCGCCCGGGCGTGGTCGCTCGCCAGGAGGTCATCTTCTCCGGTCCGGGCGAATCGGTCACGATCGTGCACGACACGATCGATCCGGCACTCGCCTACGCCCCCGGAATCCGGCTCGCCCTCGCCGCCGCGCGCGACGCGGAGGGCGTGTTCGTCGGACTCGACGCGTTCCTCGACATCGGCATCCGCCTTCCCGGAATTCCGGATGCGGCCGGCGTCGCCGAGGGCGAGGTCTCCGGTCAGGCGGCCCGCGAGACGACCGCATGAGCGCACGCATCGGCGTCGCGGTCATGACCGTGGTGCTCGCGCTCTACATCGTGCTCGTCGCTCAGCGCGCGTGGCTGCTGGTGGCGAGCGGCGAACCCGTCGGCATCGCGATGGGCGTGGCGCTCATCATTCTGCCGATCATCGCTGCCTGGGCCATCGGCCGCGAAATCTGGTTCGGAGCGCGCGCAGCGGCCGTCGGTCGCCGGCTCGAGGCGGAGGGAGCCCTGCCCGAAGAGCAACTCGCGGTGCGCCCGAGCGGACGCGTGATGCGGGAAGACGCGGATGCGGTGTTCCCGAGCTACCGCGAGGCGGTCGAGGCGGCACCCGAGGACTGGCGTGCCTGGTACCGCCTGGGTCTCGCTTACGACGGGTCCGGCGATCGGCGCCGCGCGAGGGGCGCCGTGCGCACGGCGATCCGCCTCGAGGGGCGCGACGGCGCCTGATCCGCGTCGCGCGACGGCGCCTGATCCGCGCTGCGTTCAGGCGTGGGGAGGGATTGCGGCGGCAACCGCATCCTCCACCGTGGGTTGCGCGAAGCGGTAGCCCGTCTTCTCCAGCACGGTCGGGCGCAGGTCCTGATCGTTGGTCAGCAGCGCCTCGGTCGCGTCCCGACCCAGCACGAGAGCCGCGGCGAACGCGGGCACCCGCACCAGGTACGGGCGATTCATCCGGCGCGCGAGCGCGAACCCCAGATCGTTGGACGTCGCCCGGGTCGGCCCGGTGAGGTTGACCGGACCGTCGATATCGGAGTCGATGACGTGGCGGATGGCGCCCACTTCGTCTTCGAGCGAGATCCACGGCCACACCTGGGTACCTCGCCCGATCGGTCCCGCGACGCCGAGCTTCGTCAGCAGCATGAGGGGCTTGAGCACCCCATCGCGGTCGACCACGGGAGCCGTGCGAAGCAGCGACACCCGGGAGTGCGAGCCGGCGGCGCGCGCCGCATCCTCCCACTCCACGCACAGCCGTGCGAGGAACGTGTCGCCGGCGGGCGAGTCCTCGGTCATCACCTCGCCCGGTGCGGAGCCGTAGAACCCGACGGCGCTTCCGGAGACGAACGCGGGCGCGTCGCTCCCGAGCGCGCGCAGGGCGGTGGCGATCGTCCGCGTCGGGGTGAGGCGCGACCAGAGCAGTTCGCTCTTGTAGGCGGGCGTCCACGGGAACCGCCCGACGCTCGCGCCGTTCAGGGCGACAACGGCATGCGCGCCGGCGAGGACCGACGGGTCGAGCGGCGCAGCATCCGTCAACCACTCCACTTCGCCCGGCGTTCGGGGTGCGCGACGCACGAGGGTCGTCACCGCAACGCCGTCCCGGCGGAGCGAGTCGACGAGCGCGCGGCCGATCAAACCCGATGCGCCGGCGACGACGACACGGCGAGGCTCAGGCAAGGGTCGCCTCGAGCGTGATCTCGATTCCCGCGAGGGCTGCGGAAACCGGGCAACCGGTTTTGGCCTCGGCGGCGATGCGCGCGAAGTCGTCCGCGGAGATTCCGGGCACGGTGGCCTGCACGTTCAGGTGGCTGCCGGTGATTCCGGTGCCGGGGATGAACGTGACGGATGCGGTCGTCTGAATCTGTTCCGGCGGGGTCCCGTTCTCCGCGAGGGCGTGGGCGAGCGCCATGCTGAAGCAGGAGGAGTGCGCGGCGCCGAGGAGTTCCTCCGGCGTCGTGACGGATGTGGAACCCTCGCTGCGGGCCTTCCAGTTGACCGCGAACGGGCCCTGATTGGACGACTCCAGGGCGATCTCACCGGAACCCTGTGCCAGTGTTCCGGTCCACTGCGTGGTCGCTTCGCTCGTCACGCTCATGGCGCGCTCCCTTCGATGGTGGCCGCCGTTCGACCCATCGGACAGGCTAACGCCGTGCGCCGATCGGAGGACAGGGGTTTACCGTGTCGGCCCGTTCATGCTGCGGCGGAGGTGCGGCCGATGAGGCCCGCACGCTGCAGCACGAGATACAGCTGGCATCCGAGGCACAGCCCGAAGACGGCGTTCAGGAACGCGGCCATGAAGGCCGCGGCGGCGGCGATCGGCAGAGCCCACGGCACGCCCGACAGGTGCAGCACGAGGCCGATCACCGTGACGAACAGGCCGACGCCCTGCGCGAAGCGCGGCGGGCGAGGGTCTTCGAACTCGGTGGCCGGTCGGAGCCGCGGCTGCACGACCTTCCGGTACAGCACGCCCCACGGCGCCGTCCGCGGTGAGACGACGCCCCACACGAACAGCGCGGCGATCACGGCGAGCAGGATGAAGGCGGGGTCGGAGGCGCGGGCGGCGAGCACCGCGCCCAGCATCCCTCCCGGTGCGGCGAGGTCGTTCGACAGCGGCTGGTAGGCGAACCAGCCGAAGGATCGAGGCTCGGCCGACGCTCCGACGAGCCCGAGGAACACGTCCACGAGAAGAAGGACGGCGGTGATTCCGGCGACGAATCGCGGGCCGCGCACGTCGATGCGGGGCGGGCGGGACTGATCAGACACGCGCGGTCTCCTCGGTGATGCGGGCGAGTTCGAGTTCGACCACGTCGCGGCCGGGGGTCCCACCGAAGCGCGTGCGGACGACGCCCTTGCGGTCGAGGATCAGGGTGGTCGGGGTCTGCAGCACCTGGAAGTGCTTGGCGATGTCGGGCCGGTGCGTGAGGTCGACGTCGAGGTGCAGCACCCCGTCGCGCTGAGCGGCGACATCCGCGAGGGTCCGGTGCACTCCGGGGCAGCGACCGCAGAACTCGGTGCTGAACTGCAGGAGCGTCGCACGGTCTCCGAGGGCGTCGGCGCCGAGCCGCTGCGGATCGATGCTTTCGCTCGGATCGACGTGACGGGGCCGGGTCTGCACCCATCGCAGGAGCAGGCCGAGGCCGACGGTGACCGCCAGCAGGGCGGTCAAGACGGCGACGGCAAGGAGAAGGTCCACAGCACCCCACGTTAGTCGCGCTGCCTATGGGTGCGCCCGAATCCACCGAAGATGTCTCGCGCCCGTCATATTCCGACGCAGGGGACGGATGCGGAAGTGTCGGCGGACGCGGTTACGCTGGGCACGTGACGGATGCCGCAGCCCCCTCAGAGGTCCAGTTCCGCAGTGACATGACGGTCGAGCTCGTGCGTTCCAGCGCCTCCGACTCCGATGTGCTGTTCGCCGCCCGGGTGTCGACGCAGGGCGAGCAGACGCTCGGTGACGCCGGCACCGAAGCCACCGGACGCGACCGCGGTCTCATCAACTACCTGATGCGCGACCGTCACGGCTCGCCGTTCGAACACAACTCGATGACCTTCTACGTGCAGGCGCCGATCTTCGTGTTCCGCGAGTTCATGCGGCACCGTATGGCGTCGTACAACGAAGAGTCCGGCCGCTACCGCGAGCTCCGCCCGGTCTTCTACACGCCCGCCCCCGAGCGCAACCTGGTGCAGGTCGGTAAGCCCGGCGCCTACGAGTTCCTGCCCGGCACGGCCGAGCAGACCGCGCTCGTCGCCGAAGAGACCCGCGCCGCATCCGTGCAGGCCTTCGCGGCGTACCAGCGCATGCTGGATGCGGGTGTCGCCCGCGAGGTGGCGCGCATCGTCCTGCCGCTGAACATCTACTCGTCGATGTACGTGACGGTCAATGCCCGGTCGCTGATGAACTTCCTGTCGCTGCGCACCAAGGTCGAGGGAACGCATTTCCCGTCCTTCCCGCAGCGCGAGATCGAGATGTGCGCCGAGAAGATGGAGACGGTGTGGCGCGAGCTGATGCCGCTCACGCACGCCGCGTTCAACGCCAACGGTCGCGTCTCCCCGTAACCCCGCTGACGGCGGGCGCCGTCAGCGCTCGTCGACGTCCACGAGCCATCCGGGCGACGACACTCGGCCCGGATCGCCGCCGTCGTCCGGGTCCCAGTCAGCCGAACCCGGCGACGGCACGGCGGGGCGAGCGCGGAGCCGGGCCTTCCCCGGCACGGGTTCGGACACGGTGATGAAGCGGCTCGGTCGCATGCCCGCGAACACGCCGGCGCCGAGGTCGAAGCTCTGCGCCGTCCACTCCTCGCCGTCCAGCGGCGCGTCACTGTCCGGCGGCGCACCGTGCCCGGGGCGACGAAGTTCCTGGCGTTCGACGTACTCCTGGGTGACCGCGTGGATCGCCGTGACGCGGCCCCGCACACGATCCGGGAAGAGCTCTTCGTGGTGGGACTCGACCGCATCCACGCTGCCCGCGATCTCGACGCCGAGCGTGTGGCGGAGCCACTCGTCGGGGCCGCGGTGGAAGATGCCGAAATCGACCTCGTCACCGACGGCGAACGCATCGCCGCAGCAGCTCCACTCCCAGTTCGTCAGCCAAAGGCGCGTCATGCGGAGAGAATACCGAGCCGGCTGAGTCGTCGTCAGGCCAGGCGTCCAAGGCGGATGGCGGCGTACGCGACTGCGGCGATCGTCTCGCCGTCGGTGATCTCGCCGCGGGAGATCATCTTCAGCGCCTCGCCGAACGGCACCCACCGCACCTCGTCGATGCCCTCTTCGTTCTGGGATGCAGCGGCATCCGCGGCCGGGCGGATTCCCCGTGCGAGGAAGACGT
Organism: Microbacterium sp. cx-55; assembly: GCF_021117345.1. Lineage (NCBI taxonomy): Bacteria > Bacillati > Actinomycetota > Actinomycetes > Micrococcales > Microbacteriaceae > Microbacterium > Microbacterium sp. cx-55. The sequence continues at coordinate 1,124,788 of NZ_CP088261.1, forward strand.
GCTCGGGCGCCTCGGCGATCCCGTTGAGGGCGTTCATCGTGCCGAGGTGTTCCCACGAGTCGGCCGCGAAGCCGGTCTCTTCGCGGAACTCGCGCTGGGCCGCCGCGAGCGGCTCCTCGCCGTCCGTCCCACCGGCGGGCACTTCGAGGGACGGGCCCGTCGTGTACCGGTCGAGACCGATGAGACAGACCCGCTCGTCGTCGTCGATCGCCACGACGAACACCGCCGGATGCTGCATCCGCACGGCCCCGTAGATGCCCTCTCCGTGGGGCCCGACGACGTCGTCCTCGCGCACGTGGATCCAGCGGTTCTCGTAGACGGTGCGGGTTGCGCGGGTCTGCCAGGCCATGCCCTCACCCTAGGGCGCGGGCGGGCGCGGGTCGGGCGCCCGCGGGTTCGGGTCCGCAGTCGTCGGATCCAGCGCCGCTGACTCGGCACACCTGTCACTCGCGGGCACATCAGCCCCACCGGTCCGACGACTCACGACCGCTCGAGGCGATTTCGACGGGTGCGCTGCCGCGGATGCTGCCCGCGGATGCCGCCCGCGGATGCCCCGCCGCACGGGCCACTTGTCCTCCCCACATGGCAGGGTGGGGAGCTCTGTCCCCCAGGTGGCGTCGGGCGCAGTCGCGGGTGCACGGCATCCGGCACAGTGGCGTGATGCGCCCGTCCACCGTCGCCGATGTCGTGAAAGAGAAGGGCGGCGTCTGCCGCAGCCGAGAGCTGATGGGCCGCGGCGCGAGCAGTGATGACCTGCGCCGCGCGGTCGCCGCAGATGCGGTTCTCCGCGTCCGCGAGGGCGTCTACGCGCTGCCGGAAGCGGAGCCGTCGGTCGTGGTCGCGGCTCTCCACGGCGGCGAGTCCGCGTGCGCAAGCGCCCTGCGGAGACTCGGGATCTGGGTGCTCGAACCGCAGCAGCGCTCGCACGTCTGGGTCGGTCCACGGGGGAGAGCGCATCCGCATCCGGGATGCGCCTGCGTCACCCATCGGGACGCGGGAACCTCGGCGTTCGGCGTGGTCGGCGTCGTGCAGGCGCTGGTACAGGTCGAGAGGTGCCTCGGCGGCGAGGCGTTCTTCGCCGCCTTCGAATCAGCGTGGCGGCTCGGGCTGCTCAGCACCGCGATGCGCGCGGAAGTGCGGGCCAGTCTCCCGGCGCGGCATCGGTGGCTCGTCGACATCGCGCGGCCGAGCGCCGACAGCGGCCTGGAATCCATCGTGCGGCTGCGGCTTCACCGCCTCGGGATCCCCATGGTGAGCCAGGCCTGGATCGACGATGTCGGCCGGGTCGACTTCCTGATCGACGGGATGCTGGTACTCGAGATCGACGGAAAAGAGAACCACGCGCGGCCAGAGCAGCGCCACCGCGACCTCCTGCGGGACGCCTCCGCCGCCGCGCGCGGCTACGAGACGCTGCGTTTCGACTACGCGATGGTGCTGTATTCCTGGCCCGTGGTGGAGCGCGCGGTCCTCGCGCGGCTCGAGGTGATCCGCAGTCGTCGGACTCGCTAGCCCCGGACCGCCCCACGAGCCTCGTTCGTGCACACCTGCCCCACCGGTCCGACGACTGCGGAGAACACGACGGCCGCGGGGCCCCGCCGCCCGGGCCCGCGCCCGCCGCACGCCGCCCGGGTGCGAACCGATACCCTGGAGATATGACGCACACGGGCAACCCCTTCGGACAGGTGCTCGTCGCCCTCATCACACCGATGACTGCCGATGGCGAGGTCGACTGGCCGGCCGTCGAGAAGCACATCGACGATGTCATCTCCTCCGGCGCCGACGGGATCGTCGTGACGGGAACGACGGGGGAGACCTCCACCCTGACCGACCCCGAGAAGCTCCGCCTCGTCGAGGTCGGCAAGGACGTCGCCGCGGGCCGCGCCAAGATCATCACGGGCGGCGGGTCGAACGAGACCGCGCACGCGATCGAGCTGTACCGCGCGAGCGAGCGAGCCGGGGCCGACGGCATCATGATCGTCACGCCGTACTACAACAAGCCGACCCAGGCCGGCATCCTCACCCACTTCCGTCTCGTCGCCGACGCGACGGATCTGCCGGTCATCCTGTACGACATTCCGGGTCGCACGGGCGTTCCGATCAAGTACGAGACGATCCTGCGACTCGCGAAGCACCCCAATATCCTCGCCATCAAAGATGCCAAGGGTGACTTCAGTGAAGTGAGCCGCGTGCTCAACCAGACCGATCTGATGTACTTCTCCGGCGACGACGCGAACGTGCTGCCGCACCTCGCGATCGGTGCGACCGGGCTGATCGGGGTCACCGCGAACGTTGCGGCGGCCCCGTACCGCACGATCATCGACGCGGTGAACCGCGGCGACCTCGCTGCCGCCACGGCCGAGCACAAGCGGCTCGAGCCGCTCGTTCGTGCCGTGATGACGCACGTGCCCGGCACCGTGAGTGCGAAGTACATCCTGCACGGCCTCGGCCGCATCTCGAGCCCGCGCGTGCGTTTGCCGCTCGTCGGTCCCGAGGAGTGGGAGGCCGCCCTCATCGAAGACGAGCTCGCGCACGTGAGCGACGTCGCCGACTTCTCCAACTTCCGCCCCGACCGCAATGCGGCCGCGGGCGGTGCCCTGCCCAAGGTGCACGGCACGACACGCTGACAAGAGCTCGCCCCGAGGCGAGCACGAGGAGCCCGCACCGCGCGGGCGGCCGCCGGGAGGCGGTGAGAGCGGATGCGGCGCCCCGCTGCATCCGGGAAGGCACGTTATGGCCACCACTCTGTACGATCCGCCCGCACTCGAATCCGGAACCCTCCGCGTCACGCCGCTCGGCGGACTCGGTGAGGTCGGTCGCAACATGACCGTCTTCGAGTACGACGGCAAGCTGCTCGTCGTCGACTGCGGGGTGCTGTTCCCCGAGGAGCACCAGCCGGGTGTCGACCTGATCCTGCCCGACTTCGCGCCGATTCGCGGACGCCTGAACGACATCGTCGGGATCGTGCTGACCCACGGCCACGAGGATCACGTCGGCGCGGTCCCGTACCTGCTGAAGCTGAAGAACGACATCCCTCTGATCGGCTCCGGCCTGACGCTCGCGCTCGTCGAGGCGAAGCTCAAGGAGCACCGCATCAAGTCGTACACGATGACGGTCAAGGAGGGCCAGGAGGAGAAGGTCGGCCCCTTCGATCTCGAGTTCGTGGCCGTCAACCACTCCATCCCGGATGCGTTGGCCGTCGCCATCCGCACGCCCGCCGGCACGGCGCTGGTCACGGGTGACTTCAAGATGGACCAACTGCCGCTCGACGGCCGCCTGACCGACCTCCGCGCGTTCGGCCGCCTCGGCGAGCAGGGCGTGGACCTCTTCCTCGTCGACTCCACGAACGCGGACGTCCCGGGATTCACCCCGCTCGAGCGTTCGATCGGTCCGGTTCTCGACCAGGTGATCGGCAAGGCGCCCCGTCGCGTCATCGTCGCGAGCTTCTCGAGCCACGTGCACCGCGTGCAGCAGGTCATCGATGCCGCCGCCGCGAACGGACGCCGTGTCGCGTTCCTCGGCCGCAGCATGGTGCGCAACATGACGATCGCGGAAGACCTCGGATACCTGAAGGTTCCGGATGGCGTGCTGATCGATTACAAGAAGGCGCGCGACCTTCCCGACGACCGCATCGTCTACATGTCGACGGGCTCGCAGGGCGAGCCGATGGCGGTGCTGTCGCGGATGGCGAACCTCGATCACGCGATCGAGCCCGGCCCGGGTGACACGATCATCCTCGCCTCGAGCCAGATCCCCGGTAACGAGAATGCGATCTACCGCGTGATCGACGGCCTCACGAAGCTCGGTGCGAACGTCGTGCACAAGGGCAACGCGAAGGTGCACGTCTCCGGCCACGCGGCCGCTGGCGAACTGCTCTACTGCTACAACATCCTGAAGCCGAAGAACGTTCTGCCGGTACACGGCGAGTACCGGCACCTAATGGCGAACGCGAAGCTCGCTCAGGACACGGGCGTTCCCGCGGAGCGCACGATCCTCGGGGAGAACGGCACGGTCGTCGACCTCCGGGACGGCGTCGCGAACGTCGTCGGCCAGCTCGACATCGGGTTCGTGTACGTCGACGGATCGACGGTCGGCGAGATCACGGATGCGGATCTGAAGGATCGCCGCATCCTCGGCGAAGAGGGCTTCATCTCGGTGATCGTGGTCATCGATGCCCAGACCGGACGCATCATCTCCGGTCCCGAGATCCACGCGCGCGGCTTCGCCGAGCAGGACTCGGTCTTCGAGGACGTGAAGCCCAAGATCGCGGCCGCGCTGAGCGAGGCGGCAGCATCCGGCGTCCGCGACACGCACGCGATGTCGCAGGTCGTCCGCCGCACGATCGGTCGCTGGGTGAACCAGCGCCTGCGTCGTCGGCCGATGATCGTGCCGCTCGTGATCGAGGCCTGACCGACTTCTGCGAGAATCTCGCCATGTCCGTGAGGTATCGCATCCGACCCGCCGTGCAGGCGGACGGGGCGTTCCTCGCGGACATGGTCGTCGAAGCGGCCAATTGGCGCTCCGGCGCGACGCGTCCGCGACACGAGGTGCTGGATGCGCCCGAGCACCGCCGCTACGTGTCGGGGTGGATGCGGCCGGGCGATTCGGGGTTCGTCGCCGAGGCCACGACGGGTGAGGGGATCGGCGCCGCCTGGTACCGGATGCTGCCGCGCTCCGCGCCGGGATTCGGCTACATCGCGACGGGGGTTCCCGAGCTCATCATCGGTGTGCGTCCGATCTGGCGCGCGCACGGGGTCGGGCGCGCGCTGCTGCGCGAACTCGTGGAACGCGCGAGCGCGGACGGGTACGCGCGCCTCAGCCTGAGTGTCGAGCGCGACAACTACGCCGTGACGCTGTACCGGTCGGAGGGCTTCGTGGTGACGGCGCCGGGCTTCGGCCGCGACACGATGGTGCGACGGCTGCACTGACGCTTCTCCGCGTGGCTACCGGCCGACGTCGGACCTCCCGCCTACCGTGGGGGGATGCCACGAAGTTCCACCTCGACCCGCGGTGCCGTCGCGAAGAGCGGCACAGCCGCCAAGGGCGGCTCGACGCGCGCGCGGAAGCCGGCACCGGCCCCGCAGCGCTACGTCGGAGACGACGAGAAGCCGTCGGTGATCGTCCGCGCGTGGATGGGTGTGGCGCATCTGACGGGCGGCCTGTTCCGCACGTTCGGCCCGGAGACGCTGGAGAAAGACCAGCGTCGCGACGGGTTCCCGTTCCTCCTGGTGCTGCTGGCGGTCGCCGGCGCGGTCACGGAGTGGTTCTTCGTCGGCACCGACATCTCCGCCAACATCAGCGCGTACAGCGTGGGCGGTCTGGTCGGGCGCCTGGCGTTCGTGCTACCCGTCTTCCTCGTCTTCCTCGCCGGCTGGTTGTTCCGGCATCCGTCGTCCGTGCACGACAACGGCCGGATCGGCATCGGCTTCGCCCTCTTCGTCCTCACGATCGCGGGTTTCTGCCATGTGCTCGGTGGGCGTCCGCAACCGAACTCCGGTCTGCCGGCCCTCAGCGAGGCCGGCGGCCTGTTCGGTTGGATGCTGGGCGAGCCCCTCGCGCTCCTACTCACGCAGATCGGCGCCTGCATCCTGCTCGGACTGGTCGCCGCGCTGAGCGTGCTGATCCTGACGAAGACTCCGCCGAACCGCATCGGTCGACGCCTCGGCGATCTGTACGCCTGGATGTTCGGCGCAGAGCGACCCGACCCCGATGCGGCGACGACCGTGCTCGACAGCTCCGCGAAGAAGAACGGTGCGGTCGCCGCGGGCGATGACGACGAGACCGATTCCATCCCGTGGTGGCGCCGGAACAAGACCGGCCGTGAAGAAGACCCGGATGCGGCGCCGGGATCCCAGGATCTGACCGAGCTGCTCTTCTCCGGCGACGCGACGCGCGGCGGATTCGAGCAGGCCATCGAGCCGGTGGCGCCCCCGGCACCCGTGCCGCCGCGACCCCCCGCACCCGACGCGCTCACCGAGGTCATCGACCCGTCCGTCATCGCGGCCGCACAGCGTGCCGTGGCCGGAAGCCGCGCGGCCGGCGGTCTGCAGGACGACGGCGACACGGGTCCTCAGCCCGAACTTCCGGATGCGGCCGGCTTCGGCGGCAGCGGGGATCGGCTGCCCCCGTCCTCGCCCTACGCCCTGCCATCGCTCACCGCGTTGGGGGCGGGAACGCCGCCGAAGACGCGTTCCGAGGCCAACGACATCATCGTGCGCGCGATCATGAGCGTCTTCGAGCAGTTCAGCATCAACGCGCGGGTCACCGGGTTCTCCCGCGGTCCGACGGTGACCCAGTACGAGATCGAACTCGGTCCGGGCGTCAAGGTCGAACGCATCACAGCTCTCACGAACAACATCGCCTACGCGGTGGCGTCGAACGAGGTGCGGATCCTCGCGCCGATCCCGGGTAAGAGCGCGATCGGCGTCGAGATCCCGAACACCGATCGCGAGACCGTGACGCTCGGCGACGTGCTCCGTTCGGGCAATGCGCAGAAGTCGACCCACCCCATGACTATCGGCGTCGGAAAAGACGTCGGCGGTGGTTTCGTCGTGGCGAACCTCGCCAAGATGCCCCACCTTCTCGTGGCGGGTTCCACGGGCTCGGGTAAGTCGAGCTTCGTGAACTCCATGATCACGAGCCTGCTGATGCGGGCGAAGCCGTCCGAGGTGCGGATGGTGCTGATCGACCCGAAGCGCGTCGAGCTCACGTCCTACGCGGGCGTCCCGCACCTGATCACCCCCATCATCACGAACCCCAAGAAGGCCGCGGAAGCGCTGCAGTGGGTCGTGAAGGAGATGGACATGCGGTACGACGACCTCGCGTCGTTCGGCTTCCGCCACATCGACGACTTCAACCGCGCGGTCGTCGCGGGCGACCTCAAGCTGCCCGAGGGCAGTGAGCGCGTGCTGAAGCCGTACCCCTATCTGCTCGTGGTCGTCGATGAGCTCGCCGACCTGATGATGGTCGCGCCGCGTGACGTCGAGGATTCGATCGTTCGCATCACGCAGCTGGCCCGTGCCAGCGGAATCCACCTCGTGCTCGCGACGCAGCGTCCGAGCGTCGACGTGGTCACCGGTCTCATCAAGGCCAACGTTCCGTCTCGGCTCGCGTTCGCGGTGACGAGCGTCACCGACTCGCGCGTCATCCTCGACCAGCCGGGTGCCGATCGCCTGATCGGGCAGGGCGATGCGCTCTTCCTCCCGATGGGGGCATCGAAGGCGATCCGCGTGCAGGGCGCGTGGGTCACCGAAGACGAGATCGAGAAGGTCGTGGCCCACGCCACCGGCCAGGCTCGTCCGGAGTACCGCTCCGACGTCGCCGCGGTCGCGGAGAAGAAGGAGATCGACGCCGACATCGGCGACGACCTCGAGCTTCTGCTGGCGGCCGCAGAGCTCGTCGTGTCTACCCAGTTCGGTTCGACGTCGATGCTGCAGCGCAAGCTCCGCGTCGGATTCGCGAAGGCCGGTCGGCTGATGGACCTGCTGGAGTCCCGAGAGATCGTCGGGCCCTCCGAGGGCTCGAAGGCCCGCGATGTTCTGGTGACGGTGGAGCAGCTCCCCGGCGTGCTGGCGCGCCTGAAGGGCCAGGACGCCCCGGCAGAGCAGGCATCCGCCGATCCCTACGGACCGGATGCGGTCGACTCGCAGTTCGACGGCCACGAGGTCGTCGATGGCGACGAGGGTTCCGAGGACGCCTGGGGTCTCACCGGGCGCGACTGACCGCCCCTCGATCGATAGGCTCGCACCGTGACGGTTCCCCGCCAACTCCCGAACGCCATCACGATCGTCCGCATCCTGTGCGCGCCGGTCTTCCTCTGGATGCTGCTCGCTGACGCGGGCCAGGACGGCGCGCTGCGCTGGGGCGCCGCGGCGCTGTTCATCGTGGCGATCGCATCCGATGGCATCGACGGCCACATCGCCCGGTCGAACAACATCGTCACCGACCTCGGAAAGCTGCTGGACCCGATTGCCGACAAGGTCCTGACGGGATGTGCTTTCGTCGGTCTGTCGATTCTCGCGGAGCTGCCGTGGTGGGTGACGGCGGTCGTCCTCTTCCGCGAGATCGGCGTCACGATCTACCGGCTCGTCGTCGTCAGCGATCACGTGCTGGCTGCGGCGTGGATGGGCAAGCTGAAGACCCTCGCACAGGCGGTGGCGCTGTCGCTCGCGCTGCTTCCCCTCCCTGCGCTTCTGGGTGACTGGATCGGCGTCGTGAACACGGTCACGATGTGGATCGCCGTCATTCTCACGATCGCCAGCGGGATCGACTTCGTCGTCAGTGAAGTGCGCGGCCGACGCGTCCGTGCGGGGGAGAGCGGCCGTGTCGGCTGACTTCGAAGATCCGGGCATCGACGAATCCACCTCGATCGTCGCCGGGCGCCGGTCAGACGCCGAACGCCTCATCTCCCGTCTCGCCGAACTCGGGTGGACCATCGCGGTCGCGGAGTCGCTGACGGGCGGACTCCTCTGCGCCGAGATCGTCGGCGTGCCCGGAGCATCCGCGCACCTTCGTGGGGGGATGGTGACCTACTCCACCGACCTGAAGGAGCGTCTGCTCGGAGTCGATGGAGCCATCCTCCAACTCGACGGCCCCGTGCAGCCCAAGGTGGCACGCCAGATGGCGGAAGGCGTGCGTGCTGCGCTGGCCGACGGTGCCCGGCATGCCGACGTCGGAGTCTCGACCACCGGGGTCGCAGGGCCCACGTCTCCCGACGGGCAGCCGGTCGGAACCGTGTACGTCGGGGTCTCCACTCCGTTGGGGACACGGGTCGAGCTGCTCCAGCTCGACGGCACGCGCGAGCAGATCCGGACCGAGACCGTGCGGCGGGCGCTGCGTCTGGTGCTGGAGGCGTTGTGAGCGGGAATGCCACGAGCGTTCACACGGTTGTCACAGTCATTCCCACCCGACGCACAGCGCTCGGGATTAGATTGGCAAGACGCAAGGTTGTACCGTTGTCCGTCACGGGCACGGCCAAGACGGTAGGAGGAGGGTGTTCGACATGATCCTGGTTCGTCACGAGATCGGTGAAGTCCTCCGCGACCTCCGCCAGCAGAAGGGCCGCACGCTCCGCCAGGTAGCGAGCCGCGCCAGTGTCGCGCTGGGTTACCTCAGCGAGGTCGAGCGGGGCCAGAAAGAAGCCTCCAGCGAGATCCTCGCGTCGGTGGCCGAAGCCCTTGATGTACCGATCTCGACCATCATGCGTGAAGTCTCCGATCGCCTGTCCGTGCTCGAAGGCCTGACGGTCTTCCCGGACGTCGTTCCCGACGACCTCGTCGCGATGGCGTCGCCCGAACTCTCCCTCCGCTGAATGCGGCGGAGCGAGTTCGACCGCGCCGTCCTCGACGAGTTCGGGTCCCGAGGCGCCTACCTCGTGTCGGATCTGGTGCTGTCGGAGTTCGGTGATCGCACCGCCACGCAGGCGATCGCCGCTGGCGAGCCGCCGCGTGCGGTATGGCTCGCGCTGTGCGCGGAGATGGATGTTCCGCTCGCGCACCGCCACGGTGCCGGGCGTCTCGAGCCCCGTCGCGGGTGACGAGAAACGGCCTTGGCGCCGACGGCGTGTCGTCGAATATCCGTTCGACTGACGCGTAGGCTCCTGCACAGACGGTGTCGATGACACGTTTGTCCACGGATGCGGCTGATCCGACCACAATGTCGGAGCCCCCTCATAGCGTGGACAACGTCGAACGACATCCCGCCTTGTCGCAGGACCCGCCCATCCGGGCGGGGCGCGACAGCCTACAGGCGACGGACCGCGAGCAATAAGGAGCATCCCATGCCATCACCCGCCGACCGCGAAAAGGCCCTTGAATCGGCCCTCGCCCAGATCGACAAGCAGTTCGGAAAGGGCTCGGTCATGCGGCTGGGCAGCGACGACCGTGCCCCCGTCGAAGTCATCCCGACGGGCTCCATCGCCCTCGACGTCGCGTTGGGCGTCGGCGGTCTGCCCCGCGGGCGCATCATCGAGATCTACGGTCCGGAATCCTCCGGTAAGACGACGCTCACCCTGCACGCGATCGCCAACGTGCAGCGCGCGGGCGGCATCGCTGCGTTCATCGACGCCGAGCACGCGCTCGACCCGGACTACGCCAAGAAGCTCGGCGTCGACATCGATCAGCTTCTCGTCTCCCAGCCCGACACCGGTGAGCAGGCCCTCGAGATCGCCGACATGCTCGTGCGTTCCGGCGCCATCGACCTCGCCGTCATCGACTCCGTCGCCGCACTGGTGCCGAAGGCCGAGATCGAGGGCGAGATGGGTGATTCGCACGTCGGTCTGCAGGCCCGTCTCATGTCGCAGGCCCTCCGCAAGCTGACCGGTGGACTGAATCAGACGAACACGACGATGATCTTCATCAACCAGCTGCGCGAGAAGATCGGTGTCTTCTTCGGCTCGCCCGAGACCACCGCCGGCGGAAAGGCGCTCAAGTTCTACGCGTCCGTCCGACTCGACATCCGTCGCATCGAGACGCTGAAGGACGGCACCGACGCGGTCGGTAACCGTACCCGCGTCAAGGTCGTCAAGAACAAGATGGCCCCGCCGTTCAAGCAGGCCGAGTTCGACATCCTGTACGGCACGGGCATCTCGCGTGAGGGCAGTCTCATCGACTTCGGTGTCGAGCACACCATCGTGAAGAAGTCCGGCGCCTGGTACACGTACGACGGTGAACAGCTGGGCCAGGGCAAGGAGAATGCCCGTAACTTCCTGCTCAAGAACCCCGATATCGCGGCCGATATCGAGCAGAAGATCAAGGTCAAGCTCGGAATCGGCGGTGCGCGTGCCGAAGAAGTTTCCGTCGCCGACGAGCTTGCGCAGCGTCGTCCGGCGTGAGCGTGCGTGATTCAGGTGGGGGCGAGTCCGACCGGCTCGCCCCCGTCATCCCGCTGTTCGGCGGTCCCACCACGGATCGCGGAGCGGCCGAGCGTTCGGATTCCCCGCGGGGGGCTGACGCGAGCGGCGAGTGGCACCGAACGTGGCGAGATGACCGGTCGTCCAGTGGCTCCGCGCCAGCGCCCGTGGCGTTCACCGACGAGACAGAGCCCGTGGCGTTCACCGACGAGACGGGCGGCGCGGACGACGACGCACCCGCAGCCGCGGCGACAGCCGCGGAGGCGTCTCTCCTTCGCAAGCTGCGCGCTCGATCGCTGTCGGTGCAGGAGGCCCGCGTGGTGCTGGGCGGACACGGACTGACTCGTGAGCAGGTCGATGACATTCTGACCGAGACGATTCGACTCGGCTACCTGGACGATCGTGCGCTCGCAGAGCAGCTGGTCCACGCCGGGCAGGACCGTCGTGGACAAGGCCGCCAGGCAATCGGACAGACGCTCTCCAAGCGCGGGGTGCCGCGGGATGTCGCGGATGCGGCGCTCGCGGAGCTTCCGGACGATGACATGGAGCGCGCGCTGGAGTTCGCGCGGCGAAAGGCCGCCGGAATCGGGGGGCGCGATGCGCAGGCGGAACTCCGTCGACTCGCCGGGCAGCTCTCCCGTCGCGGGTACCCGTCCCACGTGGCGCTCAGCGCGGCTCGTCAGGCCCTCGACGAGCGCTGAGCGCACGCGCGCTGAGCGGGTGCCCGCGGGGTGGCCATCCCCGCGGCGAGGGTCGGGGGTAGGACATGACACGGAACGTAGAATGAGCCCATCATGACTGTCCCCTCCAGCGCGCCCACGCTGATCGCACCTTCGCCCGCCGCGCTCACCCCCGACGGCCGTGCCCGTACCTACGAAGTGCGGACGTTCGGCTGCCAGATGAATGTGCACGACTCCGAACGGCTGTCCGGGTCGCTGGAATCCGCGGGATATCTGCCCGTCGAGGCGGGAACAGAACCCGACGTCGTCGTCATCAACACCTGCGCCGTGCGCGACAACGCGGCCGGAAAGCTCTACGGCACGCTCGGGCATCTGAAATCCCGAAAAGACGTGCACGAGGGCATGCAGATCGCCGTGGGCGGATGCCTCGCCCAGATGGACAAAGACACGGTCCTCGACAAGGCTCCCTGGGTCGACGTCGTCTTCGGTACGCACAACATGGGATCGCTGCCCGCCCTCCTCGAACGAGCTCGGCACAACGACGAGGCCGAACTCGAGATCCTCGAGGCGCTGGACGTGTTCCCCTCGACGCTGCCCACCAAACGCGACAGTGTCCACAGCGGTTGGGTGTCGATCTCGGTCGGCTGCAACAACACCTGCACGTTCTGCATCGTCCCGAGCCTGCGCGGCAAGGAGAAAGACCGTCGTCCGGGAGACATCCTGAGCGAACTCCGGCTGCTCGCAGACGACGGCGCGCTCGAAGTCACCCTCCTGGGTCAGAACGTCAACTCGTACGGCGTCGAGTTCGGTGACCGGCAGGCGTTCGGCAAGCTCCTGCGGGCCGCCGGTGAGATCGACGGACTCGAGCGCATCCGCTTCACCAGTCCCCACCCCGCCGCCTTCACCGACGACGTCATCGACGCGATGGCAGAGACCCCGGCGGTCATGCCGCAACTGCACATGCCACTGCAGTCGGGGAGCGACCGCATCCTGAAAGCAATGCGGCGTTCGTACCGCTCCGAGCGGTTCCTGGGCATCCTCGAACGCGTGCGCGCGCGGATGCCGCACGCGGCGATCTCGACCGACATCATCGTGGGCTTCCCCGGTGAGACCGAGGAAGACTTCCAGGAGACCCTGCGGGTCGTGGAAGAAGCGCGGTTCGCCAGCGCCTTCACGTTCCAGTACTCCATCCGGGCAGGGACGCCGGCGGCCACGATGGCCGATCAGATCCCGAAGGAGATCGTCCAGGAGCGGTACGAACGACTCGCCGCCCTGCAGGACCGCATCAGCCTCGAAGAGAACGAGAAGCAGGTCGGCCGCGAGGTTCACGTGCTCGTTTCGGCGAGCGAGGGCAAGAAGAACGCCACGACGCACCGCTTGAGCGGGCGAGCCGAAGACAACCGGCTCGTTCACTTCGACGTGCCGTCGGGGTCGCCCGTGCCCCGCCCCGGAGACGTCGTCACCGTACGCGTGAGCCGCGCGGCGCCGTTCTACCTTCTCGCCGATGCCCCCGACGGGGAGCCCCTGCGCATCCGCCGGACGCGGTCCGGCGACGCATGGGATCGCGCCCAGGCGGCATCGTGCGGTGTCCCGGAGCCGGCGGGCTCGGCCGGCGCACCGCGCGCGGTGTCACTCGGACTCCCGACCCTCCGACGCCCGCAGTGACTCGCCCGCCCCGGCTCTGGGTGGTCGCCGGGGCGACCGGCACCGGTAAGACCGCGCTGTCGCTGGCGTTGGCCGAGCACCTCCTCAGCGAGGGCAGACCCGCAGAGATCGTGAACGCCGACGCCATGCAGCTGTACCGCGGCATGGACATCGGCACCGCGAAACTCCCGGTCGCCGAGCGTCGCGGTATCCCGCACCATCTGTTCGACGTGCTCGATGTCACCGACGATGCCGCCGTCGCCTGGTACCAGGATGCGGCACGCGCGGCGATCACCCGGATCCACGCGACCGGTGCCGATGCGGTCCTGGTGGGCGGGTCGGGCCTCTACGTCTCGAGCGTCGTGTTCGACTTCCGGTTCCCGCCACGCGACGAGCAGTTGCGGGCGGAGCTCGAGGGAGAACTCGACCGTTCGGGTCCGGGGGTTCTCTACGAACGACTGCGCGTCCTCGACGCCGTGACCGCCGAACGGGTCGATCCCAAGAACGGACGCCGCATCGTGCGCGCCCTGGAAGTCCTCGGCCAAGGACAGCGCACGCACGGCGCCGCTCTGCCGGAGAGTCCGCGGCTCTGGCACGGCGATACCCGGCTCATCGGGGTCCACATCGACCGAGAGGATCTCGTTCCGCGCCTCGATGCGCGCGTGCGGGGAATGTGGGATGCCGGACTGCTTGACGAGGTCCGTGAGCTGCGGACGCGCGGTCTCGACGAGGGCATCACCGCGCGGCGTGCGATCGGGTACGCGCAGGCCATCGCGGAGCTCGACGGAGAGCTCGAGCGCGACGACGCGATCGCCCAGACGCAGGCGCTGACGCGCCGATACGCGCGCCGACAGGTGTCGTGGTTCCGCCGATACGAAGGGCTGATGTGGGTGCCGCCGACGGAGTCTGCTCGCGTGATCGTGGCGGCAGCGCCGTGAGCGTCCGCATCCGGGCGTTCGACGAGGCCGACACCGCCCAGATCGTCGCCCTCTGGCACGCCGCGGGACTGACGCGTCCGTGGAACGATCCCCACCGCGACATCGAACGAAAACTCCGTGTCCAGCGCGAGCTCTTCCTGGTCGCGGCCGACGGACCGGACATCGTCGGAACCGTGATGGGCGGGTACGACGGCCATCGCGGGTGGCTGTACTACCTGGCGACCGCCGAGACCCACCGCGGGCAGGGCGTGGGCGCCGCCCTCGTCGCCGAGGTCGAGCGGATGCTGCTCGCGATGGGCTGCCCGAAGGTGCAGCTCATGGTGCGGCCCGACAACGCCGGCGCTCGGGGTTTCTACGAGGCGATCGGCTACGAGTCGTTCGACACGTGGGCGACCGGCAAGCGCCTCATCGCCGACTGACGCCGCACGCGCGCAGCGGGTACGGGTCCGCCGGACGAGCAACGCACGGCGCCTAGACTGGAACGCATGTCGCAGACCGTCCCATTCACGAAAGGGCACGGTACCGGCAACGACTTCGTGATCGTCGCTGATCCGGACGGCGCCCTCGACCTCACCGACGACCAGGTCGCCGCGCTCTGCGACCGGCGGTTCGGTATCGGCGCAGACGGGCTGCTGCGCGTCGTGCGTTCGCGTGCGCTCGGCGAGGGCCGCGAGGCCGCCGCATCCGGAGCCGAATGGTTCATGGACTACCGCAACGCCGACGGCTCGACGGCGGAGATGTGCGGCAACGGCATCCGCGTCTTCGCTCGGTACCTCGAGGACCAGGGGCTCGCCGCGGTCGGCGAAGGACTGCGGATCGGCACCCGCGCGGGGATCAAAACGCTCACTCGGAGCGATCGCGGCTATGAGGTGGACCTCGGACCGTGGCGGATCGAGTCCGAGGACGTGCTCGTGCGGGCGCATGGCTTGCCGGTACCGCGTCCGGGCGTCGGCGTCGATGTCGGCAACCCCCATGTGGTCGTCGCGGTGTCCGCGGATACCGAACTCGACGACCTCGACCTCACCCGTCGCCCCCTGCTCGACCCCGAGCCGCGTCACGGCGCGAACGTCGAGTTCGTCGTGCCGCGAGACCCCCTCGTTCAGGGCGGCGTCGGCGCCATCCGGATGCGGGTCTTCGAGCGCGGCGTCGGTGAGACCCTGAGCTGCGGCACCGGTGTGGCGGCAGCGGCGCTGGCGGTACGGCACTGGGCCGGGGCGGGCGCCCCCGATGACTGGACCGTCGACGTGCCCGGGGGAACACTCGGGGTGCGGATGCGGGACGGCCATGTGCTGCTCTCGGGACCGACCGCGCTCGTGTTCCACGGCGAGGTCGCGCTGGCCTGACGCCGGATCGCCCCCGCTGCCGGCCGTTACGGTGCTTCCGGCGCGAGGCCTCCCCGTCGTCGACGCGACAGGACCGCGCCGCTCAGTCCGAGGGCGCACAGCACGAGACTCGCCGAGAGCACGGTGCCGAATGCTCCCGACGGGCCCGAAGCTTGCGCGAGCTGCCCGGCGACCGCAGCGCCGATCCCGATGCCGACGACCACACCGCTGGCGGTGAGGGTCATGAGGGCGCCGGCGCGTCCGTCCTCAGCGAGCGAGCCCGCCACCCCGAAGATCGTGAGCAGCAGTGGTCCCTGGAACGCGCCGGCCAGCAGCGCAGCGCCGATGACCCACGGAACGCTCGGGGCCAGCAGCATGCACGTCGCCCCCAGTGTCATTCCGGCCGCGGCCGTCGTCCACCTGGTCCAGCGTCCGATGCGACCCGGCAGCAGGACCATCGACACGGTCGTCACGGCAGATCCGACGGCCATGACGGCGTAGAGCAGCGCGCCCGCATCGGGAATGCCCGCACTCTGCGCGAAGGCGGCCAGTCCGGTCTGCGAGCCGCCGAAAAAGACCCCCATCGACACCATCCCGAGGAACGTGACCGCCACGAGAGCCCGACGGCGGCCGGACCCCGGACGGCGCGGCACCGGGGTCGACGTGCGGCGCGGCCGGAGCGGAACCTGCCGGTGCGTGCGGTGGACCGCGAACTGGGTCGCGAAGAGAGCGATCAGGGCGGCGGCGAGCAGGGTGGCCGCCTGCGGGGAGATGAATGCGGCCACGAGTCCGACCAGGGCGGGCCCGAAGATGTAGACCATCTCGTCGATGACCCCCTCGAACGCGAACGCGGCGTCGAGATCGGCGGGGGCGATCGCGAGCCACCGCGCCCGCGACAGTGCACCCACCTGGGGGAGGGTGAGACCCGCCGCACCGGCGAGGGCGATCGTCACCGCATCCGGCACCACGCCCGCGCCGAACGTGAAGGCGATCAGGAACGACACGTGCAGGACGGTCGCGGTCAGGAGGACCCCGCGCTGTCCGCGGAGGTCTGCGAGAGCCCCCGATGCCGGCGCTCCGACCGCCTCGCCGAGCGCCGCTGCGGCGGCCGCGAAGCCACCGATCGCGATCGACCCGGTCGCCGACGTCGCGAGCGTCAGTATCGCCAGCGGCACCATCGACATGGGGAGGCGGCCCAGGGCCGTGGCGAGGAGATAACTCCATCCCACGCGCTGGGGGAGGACCCGGTACGCGGAGATTCCGCGAACGGGAGAGGGGGAAATCGACACAGCGGCGCTCCAGTTCGGCGCGTCCCCCACCCGGATCGCGCCCTCAGCCCGTCATTTCGTCGTGATGCGAGGGTACCAGGACGCGCAGGTCAGGGCAGACGGATCGCGCCGGTCGGCGTGGAGCCGTGCCGCCGGACCTTGAGCACGCGGAAACCTCGCGCCGTGGCCGCGCGATGCACGCCGTACCCCTGCGGGAACGTCGCGCCGATCCACCGCTGCAGCGAGTCGGAGCCGAGATTGCGGGCGACGACGAGCCACGCGTCGGAGCGCTCGTCGAGCCGGGGGAGCCAGCGCTCGAGCATGTCGTGCAGCTCGTCCTTGCCGACTCGGATCGGGGGGTTCGAGCGAATCGTGCGGAACATCACATCGTCGGGAACATCGTCCGGCTCGACCGCGTTGATGTTCGTCAGACCCAGTTGTTCGGCGTTCCGCCGGACGAGATCGAGAGCGCGCTGGTTGACGTCGACGGCCCACACCGTCGCGTGAGGCGACGTGAGCGCGAGCGACAGCGAGATCGGCCCCCACCCGCATCCGAGGTCGAGGAAGTGACCGCCGGGCGGCGGCGGTGGTGTATTGGCCAACAGCACGGCGGTTCCCGCATCCAACCGGTCCGGACTGAACACCCCGCCGGCGGTGATGACATCGATGTCGCGACCGGCAAGGGTCACACGAATCGTGCGGAGGTTCTCGGGACTGGCAGGTGACGCGGTGAAGTAGTGGTCACTCCCCATCCCGAAAGCGTAGCGGTTCAGGCCCGTGACACGGGAAGCTAGAGTAAGCGGGCGCCGCGGCGCCCCGAAAGGAATACATGATCGACACCCCCGAACCGACCGACGAACCGCAGACGGACCCGGTCGACCGGGTTTTGGCGCGCGCGGATGCGCGAGCTCGCGTGCGTGGTGATCTCGGGTCGGCCCAGGCGTTGCAGGATGCGTCGACGGTGACGGATGCCGACGCGGATGGCGCGCAGTGGGATCGCGAGGAACGCGCGGCGCTCCGACGGGTCGCCGGACTCTCCACGGAGCTCGAAGACGTCACCGAGGTCGAGTACCGCCAGTTGCGCCTCGAGAACGTCGTCCTGGTGGGTGTGCACCCTCAGGGCGAGCAGGAGAACGCCGAGAATTCGCTTCGCGAGCTCGCCGCCCTGGCCGAAACCGCGGGCGCGGTCGTGCTCGATGGCGTGCTGCAGCGGCGTCCGCATCCGGATCCGGCGACGTACGTCGGCCGAGGCAAGGCGGAAGAGCTGCGGAGCATTGTGGCCGCCACCGGCGCCGACACCGTGATCGCCGACACGGAGCTCGCTCCGAGCCAGCGCCGCGCGCTCGAGGATGTCGTGAAGGTCAAGGTCATCGACCGGACGACCGTGATCCTCGACATCTTCAGCCAGCACGCCAAGAGCCGTGAGGGCAAGGCGCAGGTCGAACTCGCCCAACTCGAATACCTCCTCCCGCGGCTTCGCGGCTGGGGCGACTCGATGAGCCGTCAGGCCGGTGGACAGGTCGGTGCGGGCGGCGCGGGAATGGGTTCCCGCGGTCCCGGTGAGACGAAGATCGAACTCGATCGACGCCGCATCCGGACCCGGATGGCGCAGCTGCGCCGGCAGATCCGCGACTTCGGGCCCGCGCGTGAGGCCAAGCGTGCGGAGCGACGCCGCAACACGATCCCCGGCGTTGCGATCACCGGGTACACCAACGCCGGCAAGTCGAGTCTGCTGAACCGGCTCACCCAGGCGGGCGTGCTCGTGGAGAACGCGCTGTTCGCGACGCTGGATGCGACGGTGCGGCGCTCGATCACGGCGGATGGCCGGGTGTTCACCCTCACCGACACCGTCGGTTTCGTGCGCAACCTCCCGCACCAGCTCGTCGAGGCGTTCCGCTCCACGCTCGAAGAAGTCGGCTCTGCCGACGTCATCGTGCACGTCGTCGACGGATCGCACCCCGATCCCGCCGCGCAGCTCGCGACGGTGCGCGACGTGATCGGTGACGTGGGTGCGCGCGACACGCGTGAGATCGTCGTCTTCAACAAGGCCGACCTCGTCGATGCCGACACCCGGCTGGTGCTGCGCGGGCTCGCTCCGTCGGCGCTGTTCGTCTCCTCGCGGACGGGTGAGGGCATCGAGGAGCTTCGACAGGTCGTCGAAGAGGCCCTGCCGCTTCCCGCTGTCGAGCTCCACGCGCTCGTGCCCTACGACCGCGGCGACCTGGTGTCGGCGATCCACGAGCACGGCATGATCCTTCTCGAGCGGCACGAGGAAGACGGCACCGCGCTCCATGTGCGGGTGCCGGCCGTGCTCGCCGGCCGGTTGGCGCCGTTCGTGCGCTGATCGCTCGCTGACGCCGAGAACAGGAGCCGAGTCCGCTGACGCGGGCCCGGCTCCTGTCGTGCGCGGCTCAGTCGCCGTCGAGCGTCGGCGGCAGCACGAAGTACGGTGAGGCGGACCCGGCGGGCAGATCGCTCGGGTCGACCTCGGTGAAGCCGTGCTCCGAGAGGGTCCGTGCCCAGTCGGCGTCGACGGCGTGCGCGAACAGGGGACGCACCGGCTCGCGCGAGACGAGCACCGCGAGATCGCGCGCCGCGTTCGCGGTGACCTCATCGACGACGACGATCTCGCGGCCCACCGCGGTCGAGGCGACCGTGAGCGAGCCGATAGTGAGCTCGAACGGCGGAACGTCGGGCGTCTCGAATCCGAACACCCTCCCGAGGAACGCGAGTTCGCTCTCGAGAGCGTGCACGGAGGTCTCCGCACGCCGGAAGCCGTGGCCCTCGCCCTCGTAGAGCACGTACGCGTGCGGCACGCCGCGTTCGCGGAGTGCGTCGCGGATGGCCTCGGCCTGAGACGGCGGGACGACGCGGTCCTCGGCGCCCTGAAGGATGAGCAGCGGCACGCGGAAGCGATCGGGGCGGCTGAGCGGCGACCGTTCGAGGTAGACGTGCTCGGCTTCCGGCAGTGGTCCGATCAGCCCGTCGAGGTAGCGCGCCTCGAAGTCGTGCGTGTCGGCGGCGAGAGCGCGGGCGTCACCGACGCCGTAGCGCGAGACGCCCGCCGCGAAAGTGTCGCTGCCGACCAGCGCGGCCAGGACCGTCCATCCGCCGGCGGATCCGCCCTCGATGGCCAGACGTGCCGGGTCGGCGAGTCCGGCGGCAGCGAGCCCGGATGCCGCCGCGACGACGTCATCGACGTCGACGACGCCCCACTGGCCCTTCAATCGCTCGCGGTACGCGCGGCCGTATCCCGTCGAGCCGCCGTAGTTCACGTCGAGGACACCCACTCCGCGACTCGTCCAGTAGGCGATCTTGGCGGATGCGGACGGGCCCACGTGGCTCGTCGGGCCGCCGTGCACCCACACGAGGTACGGCGGCAGTTCGTCGTCGTCGCCCGTCACCTCAGGGTTCGTCGGCGGGTACGCGAACGCGTGCACCTCGCCGTGCGGGCCGTCCACGGTGATGTGCCGCGCGACGGGCGTCCACTCGGGCCCGGCCGCGGCACCCGCTCCCGCGATCGCGACCGCGTTGCCTGGATCGTCGACGTCCACCAGCCAGACGCCCGTGGTGGCCGTGCGCCCGGCGGCGATCAGGAGCACCCGGGTACCGTCGACATCCTCGATCGACGCGGACGCCGTGGCGTCGATGCCGAGGGGTCGGACCGAACCGCTGGACGGCTCGATCACCACGAGCTCATCGGCGCCGTGCGTGCGCACCGCGACGATGCGTCCGTCGGGCAGTGACGCGAACCAGCGGGTGCCGAGAGCCCAGAGGGCGCCGCCGCTGTCGGCATCCGCCGGGGCGACGGCCTCGTCCGTGCGGGGCTGCGCGAGTGACGCCCGGCGGAGATTCCAACGGCCGTCACGGTCGTCGCTGAAGAGCAGGGTGTCGTTGTCGAGCCAGACCGGTTGCACGGCGGATGACCCGCCATCGGTCAGCGCGATCGCCTCGGACTCGCCGTCGAGGGTCGCGACGCGCAGCGTCGTCTGATCCCAGGGCATCGCAGGGTGGTCCCACCCGATCCAGGCGAGGCGTGTGCCGTCGGGCGACAGGGCGGGCTGCGCCAGGAAGTCGCTGCCGGTGGCGAGCTCCTCCACTCCGCCGCCGTCGGGATCGATCCGCACGATCGAACGCGCCGGCGTCCGCGCGCCGAGGTGCTGTTCGCGCACCGCCAGCAGGCTGCCGTGCTGCCAGGTCAATCCGCCGTAGGCGGCACCGTCCACGGGAGGAGTGAGGGTCTCCGGCTCCTCGCCGAGGCGGACGGCCCGAACCCGCTGGTCTGCGCCGTCGACGAAGAAGAGCACACCGTCATCGGATGCGGTCCATGCCCCGCCGCCGTACTCGTGCACGCGCGAGCGGGCGCTCCAGGGTGCGCGGAGCACATCCTCGACCGTTCCGTCGCCCCGGCGGCGACGCACGGCCGTCCTGCCTTCTTCTGCGGGGACGCCCTCGGCCCACCACACGTCTCCGGCGACGAAACGGGCGCCGTCGAACCGCGCTGAGGCGGAGGCGACCGCGGCGGCCGTGAGCGGAGAGGGCCAGGAGCCGTAGGGAAGAGTGCTTTCCATAGCTCCACGCTACCCAGCGGCCGCGTCGGCACGCGCAGGGTTGCTCGCCTGTCGCGCTCGCGTGCGCGAGGTCACACGGCGCGCAGGACCGCCACGATCTTGCCGAGAACGGTGGCTTCGTCGCCGAGGATCGGCTCGAAGGCGGAGTTGCGCGGGAGCAGCCAGGTGTGGCCGTCACGACGACGGAACGTCTTCACGGTCGCTTCGCCGTCGAGCATGGCGGCCACGATGTCGCCGTTGTCTGCCGTCGGCTGCGAACGGACGACGACCCAGTCCCCGTCGCAGATGGCGGCGTCGATCATCGACTCCCCGCTCACCTTGAGCATGAAGAGGTCGCCCTTGCCGACCAACTGGCGGGGGAGGGGGAACACCTCTTCGACCTGCTGCTCGGCCGTGATCGGAACGCCCGCGGCGATGCGGCCGACCAGTGGCACGAGGGCGGCGTCGCCGACGGTCGGCCCGTTGTCGGCCGGATTCTCGGCGGCAGTGCCGGGAAGGTCGATCAACACCTCCATGGCGCGGGTCTTGCCGGGATCGCGTCGCAGGTAACCGCTGAGCTCGAGCTGGTTCAGCTGGTGGGTGACGCTCGAGAGCGACTTAAGGCCGACGGCGTCCCCGATCTCGCGCATGCTCGGCGGGTATCCGTACCGGCCGATCGAGCGCTGGATGACTTCGAGGATGGCGAGCTGCTTGTCGCTCAGGCTCTTCCGCCGCCGCGTCTGCGGCTTCTCGCGTGCGGTCATGGTCACTCGCTCCGTTTCCGGTGACATCGAAGAATTCGAATGTCGGAGGTTGGTGATGTGGTCGTCGTATCGAAACCGTATCCGGGTTCGAGGCTCGGAGAAGGCACCCGCGTGGCGTGTCGTCTTCGAATCTCCCTCAGGGTATCGGTTGCTTGACACCACATAAGTTCGAAGATAGCTTCGGAATAGAGATTCGTATCCGGCTCTCCCGGCCGAGCGCCGGGTACGAATCTCTCCCCGTCAGAAGGAGTCGTCATGACCGCGATCGATTTCACCGCCCCGCCCGTCACCACCCGACTGCGCCTCACCGTGCGCGGGCGCCGTGTCCTCGCGGCAGTGGTGGCCTTCCCGGTCGCCGCCGCGCTCGGCGTCGGCATCCTGAGCGGCGGGGTTGCTCTCGCTTCCCGCGCCGACAGCGCGCCCGCGGGTTCGTTCGAGACCGTCACGGTCCTCGCCGGAGAATCGCTGTGGACCATCGCGCAGGAGGTCGCCCCGTCGGCCGACCCGCGTGACGTCGTCGATCAGATCGTGCGCCTGAACGCGCTCGAGGGCACGTCGGTCAGCGCCGGACAGCGTCTGGCCGTGCCGGCCGAGTACTCCGCCGGAAGCTGAGCGGTCGGGCGAGAGCCCGACAGCTTTACGATGGTCGCGTGTCCCTCAGCTTCGAAGACCTTCCGATCCGCGACGACCTCCGCGGAATGATCCCGTACGGTGCTCCGCAAGCGCCGCTGCCAGTGGCTCTGAACGTCAACGAGAACACGCATCCTGTTCCGGCCGAGGTGGCCTCCGACATTCTGGCGGCGGTGGACGAGGCCCTTCGCAACGTGAACCGGTACCCCGATCGCGAGTTCACCGCGCTCCGCGAGGCTTTCGCCGGCTACCTCGGCGCTGGTCTCCGCCGCGAGCAGATTTGGGCGGCGAACGGCTCCAACGAGGTTCTCCAGCATGTTCTGCAGGCGTTCGGTGGTCCCGGACGCCGCGCATTCGGTTTCGCCCCGACCTACTCGATGTATCCGCTCCTCACCCGGGCGACGGGGGCCACCTGGGTCGCCGGCGAGCGGTCAGAGGATTACTCGGTGTCGGCCGCATCCGCCGCCGAACAGGTCGCCGCGGTCGACCCCGACGTCGTCTTCCTGTGCGCACCGAACAACCCCACGGGAACACCGCTCGGACTCGACGTCGTGACGGCCGTCTACGAAGCGTCGCGCGGAATCGTGATCGTGGATGAGGCCTACCAGGAGTTCGCGCCGCACGGCACGCCCTCCGCGGTGACGCTGCTTCCCGGCCGTGAGCGCCTGGTGGTGTCGCGCACCATGAGCAAGGCATTCGCTTTCGCGGGGGCTCGCGTGGGATACCTGGCCGCCGACCCAGCCGTCATCGACGCGCTCCGGCTCGTCCGGCTGCCGTACCACCTCAGCGCGCTCACCCAAGCAGCGGCGACCGCCGCGCTCGGACACGCGTCGACCATGCTCGCCATGGTCGACGACATCGTGGCGCAGCGTGACCGAATCAGCGCGAGGCTGGCCGAGCTCGGGTACCGCGCGCACGCCTCGTGGACGAACTTCGTGCTGTTCGGCGGGGTCTCCGATCCGGACCGCACCTGGCGCGAGCTGTACCAGCGCGGTGTGCTCATCCGGGACGTCGGCATCCCGCACCACCTGCGCGTCACGGCCGGCACGGAGGCCGAGACCACGGCGTTCCTCGATGCACTCGCGTCGATAGACTCGAACGCATGAGCACGGAGTCCGCGACGCACCGCACCGCCTCGCTGCGGCGCGCCACGAGCGAGTCCCAGGTCGATCTCTCTCTGGATCTGGACGGTGAGGGAACGAGTTCGATCTCGACCTCGGTGCCGTTCTTCGATCACCTGCTGACGGCGTTCGCGAAGCACTCGCTGACCAACCTGTCGGTGCGAGCCACCGGTGACACGCACATCGATGCGCACCACACGGTGGAGGACGTCTCGATCGTGCTCGGTCAGGCCATCCGCCAGGCGCTCGGCGACAAGTCCGGCATCTCCCGGTACGGCGATGCGCTGGTTCCGCTCGACGAGGCGCTCGCGCAGGCGGTCGTCGACATCAGCGGACGCCCGTACCTCGTGCACACCGGCGAACCCGCAGGCTACGAATATCACCTGATCGGCGGGCACTTCACGGGCTCGCTGGTTCGGCACGCCTTCGAGGCGATCGCGTTCAACGCCGGTCTCACGGTGCACGTCCGCGTGCTCGAGGGGCGTGACCCCCACCACATCGCCGAGGCCGAGTTCAAGGCGTTCGCGCGGGCGTTCCGGCAGGCGAAGTCTCTCGATCCGCTCGTCACCGGCGTGCCGTCGACCAAGGGCGCTCTGTGACGCGCACACCCACCGTGGCGGTGCTCGACTACGGGTCGGGCAACGTCCACTCCGCCGTGAAGGCGCTCGTCGCGGCGGGTGCCGACGCGAGGCTCACCTCCGACCGTGCCGAGATCATGGAAGCGGACGGCTTGCTCGTGCCCGGAGTGGGCGCGTATCGCGCGGTCGCCGACGCCCTGCGTGAGAGTCGCGGTGGCGAGTTGATCGATCGCCGCCTCGCCGGGGGGCGCGCGGTGCTGGGAATCTGCGTCGGGATGCAGGTGCTCTTCGAGCACGGCGTCGAGCGCGGCGTGCACACGGAAGGGCTGGGCGAGTGGCCCGGCACGGTGACGCAGCTCGACGCGCCCGTGCTGCCCCACATGGGATGGAACACGGTCTCCGCGGCCTCCGGCTCGGCACTCTTCGACGGGATCGAGAACGAGCGGTTCTACTTCGTGCACTCGTTCGGTGCTCAGGAATGGACGTTGGAAACGCAGCAGCCGTTTCCCGCCCCGCGGCTGACCTGGTGCGATTACGGCGCGACGCCGTTCCTCGCGGCGGTGGAGAACGGACCGCTCTCTGCCACCCAGTTCCACCCCGAGAAGTCGGGCGCCGCCGGCATCCGACTTCTGTCGAATTGGATCGGCACGCTGCGGGCAGACTAATGTCTAACCTCGTGCCGCCGGCCGGGGAGAAGCCCCGCGTGAGAGCGCGCAAGGAGCCATGAACGATTTCGCGTCTACCCCCGAGCTGATCCTCCTCCCCGCGGTCGATGTCGCCGACGGCAAGGCCGTGCGACTCACGCAGGGCGCGGCGGGCAGCGAGACCAGCTACGGCGATCCCGTCGATGCCGCCGTCGAGTGGGCGCGCCAGGGTGCGTCCTGGATCCACCTCGTCGACCTGGACGCGGCATTCGGGCGCGGCAACAACACCGCGGTCCTTCGCCGGGTGATCAAGCAGGTCAAGGGCGTGCAGGTCGAGCTCTCCGGAGGCATCCGCGACGATGCCAGCCTGGATGCGGCACTCGAATCCGGTGCCACGCGGATCAACCTCGGCACCGCGGCGCTCGAGAATCCGGAGTGGGCGGCCGATGTCATCGGTCGTTACGGCGACGCCGTGGCGGTCGGGCTCGATGTGCGCGGGACGACGCTGGCCGCGCGCGGCTGGACGCGCGAGGGCGGCGACCTGTGGGCCGTGCTCGACCGTCTCGAGGACGCCGGCTGCAGCCGCTACGTCGTGACCGATGTGGCGAAGGACGGCACGCTCGGCGGCCCGAACATCGAGCTTCTCCGCGAAGTGACCACGCGCACCCCGAAGCCGGTGGTCGCGTCCGGTGGCATTTCGAGCCTCGATGACATCGCCGCTCTTCGCGAGCTCGTGCCGCTCGGCGTCGAGGGCGCGATCGTCGGGAAAGCCCTCTATGCGGGAGCATTCACGCTCGCCGAGGCGCTGGATGTCGCCGGGAACTGACGATCACGCCGATCATCACTCGGCGGACTCGGCGGGCGTCCCCTGGGAGGGGCGCAGCTTTCAGGAGAACACGCACGCGAACGACGACGGGTCGGCTGATCCCACGCTCCTCGCGGCCCTCATCGCGTTCCGGGACGGTGCGGGCGATCAGGTGGCGATCGTGGATGCGTACCGCTCCGCGCGTCTGCTGATCCCGCTCGTCGCGGGGAAGGGCGAGGAGGGCGTTGCGCCGAACGGTCTGACGGTCGACAAGACCCAGGAGCTGTCGATCGTGACCGTCGCCGCGCCCGACGGCCGGCGCGTGCAGCCCGTGTTCACCTCGGTGGAGACGCTGCAGCGTTGGGACCCCGCGGCTCGTCCCGTGCCCGCCGAGGGCCTCCGCACGGCGCTGGCCGCCGTCCAGGACGACACCGATCTGATCGTGATCGACCCGACGTCCGACACGGAGCACGTGCTCCGCCGGCCCGCGGTCTGGGCGATCGGGCAGGGCCAGCCCTGGGAGCCGAGCTTCCATTCCGCCGACGTGTACCGCGGGCTGCAGGAGAGCATCGGCGGCGAGCTCGCCGTGCTGGACCTGGAGATCGAGGCGGGGGATCCGACGGCGCGGCTGCGCGGTCCGGAACTGGTGGTGCGACTGCACCTCATCGACGGCCTCGAGAAGTCCGAGCTCGACGCGGTGCTGTCCCGTCTCGCGACCCGCTGGGCGAGCGATGACCGCATCGCGGTGCTGGTCGACTCGCTCACGGTGAAGCTCGTCCGCTCGACGCCCTGACCCCCCGCAGGTCACCGGAGTGCAGAGCCGCGGAGCGGGGTGCCTGTGGAGTCAATCGGGGTAGGGGCCCCGCTCGTGACTCCACAGGCACCCCGCGCAGCGGCGGGAGCGCGTCAGTTGACCGGACCGGTCCACTTCTCGCCCGGCCCCTTGCCGATCGGGTCGGGGATGACGGATGCTTCGCGGAACGCCAGCTGCACCGACCGGAGGCCGTCGCGGAGTGATCGCGCGTGCATGTCGCTGATCTCGGGGGCCGCGGCGGTGATCAGCCCTGCCAGGGCGTTGATGAGCTTGCGTGCCTCGTCGAGGTCCATCTGCTGGTCGGGGTTGTCGGCGAGACCCGTCTTGACGGCCGCCGCGCTCAGCAGATGCACCGCGGTGGTCGTGATGACCTCGACCGCGGGAACATCCGCGATGTCGCGGGTGGCAGCGGATGCGGCGCGGTCCTGCGCCTCCCACTGCTCTTCGCGCGTGGCCGAGGGGGCCGGAGATTCGGGGGAGCGGTCGTCGTTGGAGTCCACGTTGCACTTTCTGCTAGAGTGGGCGAGCACCGGAGCGTCTGCTCCGATCGAAAGAGGATCACATCCCACCCGCGCTTGCCGTTCCAGGCTACCGGGTCATCGCACTCCACCTCCTCATCGGAGGTTGCCTGGGTGCGGGAAAGCCGGCGTTCGTCGCGTCGTGCCGGGTGGCGTGATCCCCTTCCGCCCGAGGTACGACAACGCATCTCGGTGGCACCCGTCACGTCAGAGGAGTTACGCATCAGCGATCCCCGCACCAACGACCGCATCCGCGTCCCCGAGGTTCGCCTTGTCGGACCCGCGGGTGAGCAGGTCGGCGTCGTCCGCATCGAGGTGGCACTGCGCCTGGCCCAGGAGGCCGACCTCGATCTCGTCGAGGTAGCCCCGAACTCGAAGCCGCCCGTGGTCAAGATCATGGATTACGGCAAGTTCAAGTACGAGGCTGCGCAGAAGGCCAAGGAAGCGCGGCGCAATCAGGCGAACACCGTCCTCAAGGAGGTTCGGTTCCGTCTGAAGATCGAGGCTCACGACTACACCACCAAGCTCAAGCGTGCCGAAGGCTTCCTGCAGGCCGGCGACAAGGTGAAAGCCATGATCCTGTTCCGTGGCCGCGAGCAGTCGCGTCCCGAACAGGGTGTGCGCCTCCTCCGAAAGTTCGCGGAGGATGTCGCAGAACTCGGAACCGTCGAATCGAATCCCACGATCGACGGCCGCAACATGGTCATGGTGGTCGCCCCGCACAAGAACAAGTCCGAGGCGAAGGCCGAGCAGAACGCGCAGCGCACGGCGAACAAGGAAGCCGCTCGTCAGGCCCGTGCCGGAGACGACGAGTCGGCCGACGAAGCGCCCGCCCCCACAGCCGAATAGGCTCCCCAGCCTCCCGCTCCGGCGGGATGAACCACGAAGGAAGAGAACATGCCGAAGCAGAAGACCCACTCGGGTGCCAAGAAGCGCTTCAAGCTGACCGGAAGCGGCAAGCTCATGAAGCAGCAGGCCGGAATGCGCCACAACCTCGAGGGCAAGTCGAGCCGGCGCACCCGTCGTCTGAACCAGGAGCAGGTCCTGGCCAAGGGCGACGCGAAGACCGCCAAGAAGCTCCTCGGTCTCTGAGCCGACGCACGTTAGGTAGGAAGAGAAATGGCTAGAGTCAAGCGGGCGGTAAACGCCCAGAAGAAGCGTCGCGTCATCCTCGAGCGCGCATCCGGTTACCGCGGACAGCGTTCGCGTCTGTACCGCAAGGCCAAGGAGCAGGTCACCCACTCCCTGGTCTACGCGTACCGCGACCGCCGCAAGCGCAAGGGCGACTTCCGTCGCCTGTGGATCCAGCGCATCAACGCCGCGGCGCGTGCGAACGGCATCACGTACAACCGCTTCATCCAGGGCCTCGGCCTCGCGGGTGTGCAGGTCGACCGTCGTATGCTCGCCGAGCTCGCGGTCAAGGAGCCGGCCACGTTCGCGTCGCTCGTCGCCACCGCGAAGTCGGCGCTGCCCGCCGATGTCAACGCGGCGAAGGTCTCGGCGTAAGTCAGAGCACTCGTTCGATGGGGCGTCCTCCTCTGGAGGGCGTCCCTTCGTCGTTTCCGGGCCGAGTGGCGCCTCTAGACTGTGACCGTGCTGGAGAACCCCCGATCACCGCGTGTGCGGGCCGTTGCCAAACTCGCCAAGCGCAGCGCGCGGGACGAGACCGGCCTGTTCCTCCTCGAGGGTCCGCAGGCGGTCCGCGAGGCGATCGCGTATCGGCCCGAGGCCGTCATCGACCTGTTCGCCACCCCGACGGCGCTCGAGCGGCACCCCGACCTCCGGGACGGCGCCGCATCCGCCGGCATCGAGGTCACCTACTCGACCGAACCCGTCATCGATGCGATGGCCGATACGGTCACGCCGCAGGGCATCATCGCGGTCGCGCGGCAGTTCCCCACCTCGCTTCGCGACGTGTTGTCGGGCGAGCCGCGCCTCATCGCGATCTGCGAGGAAGTGCGCGACCCCGGCAACCTCGGCAGCATCATCCGTGCGGCGGATGCGGCCGGCGCTGACGCGGTCGTGCTCACCGGGCGAACCGTCGACCCCTACAACCCGAAGGTCGTGCGCGCGACGACGGGTTCGCTGTTCCACATCCCGATCTCCCGTGGCGGCGAGCTCGCGGCGGCGGTTTCGGCGATCCGCGGCGCGGGCCTTCGTGTCGTGGCGGCCGACGTCAAGGGACAGGATCTGCTCACCGCGCGCGCGGCGGGCGACCTCGCGCGCCCCACCGCGTGGCTGTTCGGCAACGAGGCCCGTGGTCTCGAAGACGACGCCCTGGAGCTCGCGGACGCCGCGCTGAGGCTCCCGATCTACGGAAGCGCCGAGTCCTTGAACCTCGCGACGGCGGCGAGCGTGTGCCTGTACGAGTCCGCTTTCGCCCAGCGCACGTCGTGAGTGTTTCCGGCGCGTGACAAGCGCCGCGCGAACGTTAGAAGTCGGTAACGCTTCCGTCAAGAGGGCGGGTGAACGTCACGGCACATCCGTAACCTGGCGAGATGACGCCGACCGAACCCGCGCCGAAGACGTCCAACATCACCGTCCGCCGTGGCGACCCTCTGGTCGTGATGAGCGATGTGCAGAAGCACTACGGTGACTTCCAGGCGCTGGCCGACATCGACCTCACGGTCAATCGGGGCGAGGTCGTCGTGGTCATTGGGCCCTCGGGCTCCGGCAAGTCCACGCTGTGCCGCACGATCAACCGGCTCGAGACGATCACGAGCGGAACGATCGAGATCGACGGCCAGAAGCTGCCGGCCGAGGGAAAGGCACTGGCCGCGCTCCGCGCCGACGTCGGCATGGTCTTCCAGTCGTTCAACCTCTTCTCGCACCTGACGATCCTCGAGAACGTCACGCTCGGCCCGATCAAGGTGAAGGGCAAGAAGAAGGCGGATGCGGACCGCGAGGCCCGCGAGCTCCTCGAGCGGGTGGGCGTCGCTCACCAGGCCGACAAGCTGCCGGCCCAGCTCTCGGGTGGACAGCAGCAGCGCGTCGCGATCGCCCGTGCACTCGCGATGCAGCCGAAGGTGATGCTGTTCGACGAGCCGACGAGCGCGCTCGACCCCGAGATGATCAACGAGGTCCTCGACGTCATGGTGGGCCTGGCCCAGGACGGCATGACCATGATCGTCGTGACCCACGAGATGGGCTTCGCCCGCAAGGCCGCCGACCGCGTCGTCTTCATGGCCGACGGTCGGATCGTCGAAGAAGCCGCCCCCGAAGCATTCTTCACGGCGGCGAAGAGCGAGCGTGCCCGCGACTTCCTGTCGAAGCTCATTACGCACTGACCCCTACACCCCCGAAATCTCTGCTTCGAGAGAGGAAGCGCTCCGCCGCACCGTCCGCACTGTCGCACCGAAGTCCCACCACAGCAAGGAGAGAATCATGCGCATGTCCCGAACGATCGCCGGCCTCGGGCTGGCTGCCGTCGCCGCCCTTACTCTGACCGCCTGCAACAGCGGATCACCGACGGCCGGAGGCGCCGGCGGTGACGCGACCGGCGGTACGAGCGACGAGGCGCTCTGGGAAGTCGCCACCGACGTCTCCCTCGAGGGAAGCCCGACCTACGACGCCATGGTCGCTCGCGACGGCGTCAAGATCGGCGTGAAGAACGACCAGCCCGGGCTCGGCTACGAAGACGCCGTCAGCGGAGAGCGCACCGGCTTCGACGTCGACATCGCCCGGTGGATCGCCGCGTCCCTCGGATTCGATGAAGACCAGATCGAGTACGTCACGATTCCCTCGGCCAACCGCGAGCAGGCGCTCGTGAACGGCGACATCGACTACTACGTCGGCACCTACTCGATCACCGACAGCCGCAAGCAGCAGATCGACTTCGCCGGGCCGTACTTCATCACCGGTCAGGGACTCATGGTCGCGGCCGACGACGACTCGATCACCGGGCCCGACGACCTCGCCGGCAAGGTGGTCTGCTCGGTGACGGGGTCGACCCCGTTGCAGCGCATCCGCGACGAGTACAGCCCCGGCGACACCGTCGAGAACGACACCTACTCGCAGTGCGTCGAGCAGCTCAAGCAGGGCCAGGTGGACGCGATCACGACGGATGAGGCCATCCTCGCCGGATACGTGGCGCTCGAGCCCGACGCGCTGAAGATCGCGGGGGAGCCGTTCAGCGAAGAGCGTTACGGCGTCGGCCTGCCCAAGGGCGACACGGCGCTGAAGGACCACATCAACACGCTGCTGACCGATGGCGGCGACGTGTGGACCGCGCTGTTCGACCTCCACCTCGCTCCGGCAGGAATCTCGGGCGAGCAGCCCGCGGTCGACGAGTGATCCGATGGGGGCGGCCGCCGGCCGCCCCCATCCGCAACCCCTGACGGAAGGCAGCACGTGGGCGTCATTTCCGACAACCTCGACATCTGGTGGGACGGCCTGTTCGGCACGTTGATCCTGTTCCTCGCCGGCGGCATCGTCGCCGTCATGGTCGGCACGGTCGTGGGCGCGATGCGCGTCTCGCCGATTCCGATCGCCCGGGCGATGGGCACGCTGTACGTGAACACCATCCGGAACACTCCGCTCACGCTCGTGTTCTTCGCGTTCGCCTTCGCGCTGCCGCCGTTGTTCGGGCTGCGGCTGACATCGCCCGTGCCGCTCGTGCTCGCGATCTGTGCCTTGGGTCTGTACACCGCGACCTACGTCGCCGAGACGATCCGTTCGGGTATCAACACGGTTCCGGTCGGGCAGGCCGAGGCGGCCCGTGCCCTGGGCCTCACGTTCGGCCAGGTCATGTCGCTCGTCGTGCTGCCCCAAGCCTTCCGTTCGGTCATCCCCCCGCTCATGAGCGTGCTCATCGCGCTTCTGAAGAACACGACGGTCGCGGCGGGATTCTCGGTCGTGAACCTGGGATCGGTGCGCGCCTACCTCAGTGAGCGCGGAGAGAACCAGCTCGTCGTCATCCTGTGGGTCGCGGTCGTCTTCGTGGCGCTCGTGCTCCTGCTGTCCTGGCTGCAGCGCAATCTCGAGAACCGTTGGAGGGTGGCGCGATGAGCAGTGTGCTGTACGACGTCCCCGGTCCTCGCGCGATCGCGCGCAACCGGGTGCTGGGCGTCCTCACGATCCTCGTCGTGCTGGCCGTCGTCGGGTTCTTCGTCTGGCGACTCGCCGTCACGGGGCAGTTCACGGCGCAGAAGTGGTCGGCCTTCACCTACACGAACGTGTGGGTGCAGATCGGCGAGGCCATGCTCAGCACGCTGTCGGCGTTCGTCGTCGCGGCCGTGGGGGCGTTGATCCTCGGCTTCGTGCTGGCGATCGGTCGCCTCTCCGAGCACGCCTGGGTGCGCTGGCCCTTCACGGCGGTCATCGAGGTGATGCGGGCGATCCCGGTGCTCGTGTTCATGTTCCTGCTCTACTACGGCATGCCGGCCATCGGGGTGAAGATGGAGCCCTACTGGGCCGTCGTCATCGCGCTGATCGCGTACAACGGGTCGGTGCTGGCCGAGGTCTTCCGCGCCGGCGTCGAATCGCTGCCCCGAGGCCAGAAAGAGGCCGGCTACGCGCTCGGTCTCCGCAAGAGCGGCGTGATGCGGCTGATCCTGCTGCCGCAGGCCGTGCGAGCGATGATGCCGGTCATCATCGCGCAGCTCGTCGTGACGCTGAAGGACACCGCGCTCGGCTACATCATCACGTACGAGGAGTTGCTCTTCTACGCCCGGTACATCGGATCGCAGGCGGCCCTCGGTTCGCCCATCGTGCCGGCCACGATCATCGTCGCCATCATCTACATCGGGCTCTGCCTCATCCTCTCCTTCGTCGCGACGCGGGTGGAGAAGCGCCTGCGCCGTTCCGCGAAGGGCGGACCCGTGGCCGGAGCACAGGCGCCCACCCAGAGCGTCACCGACACCGAACTCATCGTCGCTCAGCGCGGCGGCCGGCCACCGCGGGTGGCCCAGAGCGGTTTCGATCAGACCGGATTCGCGGGCGGCGGTCTCGCCGGCGGGGCAGGTCTCGGCGACGGCGGTGGCGGGGGAGACGGCGGCAGCGCGAACGCGCGCTGAGGCGGCGGACGCGGGCCGGGCGACCGCATCCGACAGCATCTGACAGCGGACCGTCCGGTGCTCGGTAGACTCGACTCCCGTGTCCGATGCACCCGAGAACGAGATCACGCCCGAGGCGGTGAACGCCGCGGTGGAAGCCGCCCTGCAGGCGATCTCCGCCGCCGATAGCTCCGCCGCGCTGAAGGCGGCCCGCGCGGAACACGCAGCCGAAGGGTCACCGCTCGCGCGGTTGAACTCCCAGCTGCGGCACGTGCCGAACGAGCGCAAAGCGGAGTTCGGCAAGCTCGTGGGGCAGGCGCGCGGCCGAGTGACGCAGGCGCTGGCCGCACGTGAGGCCGAGATCGTCGCGATCGAGACCGCCGCTCAGCTCGATGCGGAACGCATCGACATCACGGCCGTCGCCTCCCGCGCCCGGGTGGGCGCACGGCATCCGCTGACGCTCCTGCAGGAGCAGATCGGCGACATCTTCATCGGTATGGGCTGGGAGGTCGCGGAAGGCCCCGAGCTCGAGCACGAGTGGTTCAACTTCGATGCGCTGAACTTCGACGTCGACCACCCCGCGCGCCAGATGCAGGACACTTTCTTCGTCGACCCGGTGGCCCGTCACCTCGTGATGCGCACGCACACGAGCCCCGTGCAGATGCGGTCGATGCTCGAGCGAGATCTGCCGATCTACGTCGTGTGCCCCGGGCGCGTGTACCGCACCGACGAATTCGACGCGACCCACCTGCCGGTCTTCAGCCAGTTCGAGGGACTCGTGGTCGACAAGGGCATCACCATGGCGCACCTGAAGGGCACGCTCGACCACATCGCCCGGCAGCTCTTCGGGCCCGAGGCGAAGACCCGCTTCCGCGCGAACTACTTCCCCTTCACCGAACCGAGCGCCGAGCTCGACCTGTGGCACCCCACCTTCAAGGGCGGGGCGCGATGGATCGAGTGGGGCGGATGCGGAATGGTCAACCCGAACGTGCTGCGCGCGGCGGGCATCGACCCGGAGGAGTACTCGGGCTTCGCGTTCGGAATGGGGATCGAGCGGACGCTGATGTTCCGCAGCGACGTGCAGGACATGCGCGACATGGCCGAGGGCGATGTGCGCTTCAGCGAGCAGTTCGGGATGGTGGTGTGATGCGCGTTCCGTTGTCATGGCTGCGTGAGTATGTCGATGTGCCCGAGGAAGCGTCTCCCGAAGACGTTCTGGCGGCGCTCGTCCGGGTGGGCTTCGAAGAAGAGGACGTGCACCGGTTCGAGGTGACCGGGCCGGTCGTCGTCGGGCAGGTGCTCTCATTCGAGGAGGAGCCGCAGTCCAACGGCAAGACGATCAGATGGTGCCAGGTGCAGGTCGCCCCCGAGGGGGAAACCGCCGCCGACGGCGGCGACGACGTGCACGGCATCGTCTGCGGTGCGGGCAACTTCTTCCCCGGTGACAAGGTCGTCGTGACCCTGCCCGGTTCCGTCCTCCCCGGTCCGTTCCCCATCGCGGCGCGGAAGACCTACGGCCACGTCTCCGACGGCATGATCGCGTCGGCGAAGGAGCTCGGACTCGGCAGCGAGCATTCCGGCATCCTGCGTCTGGTCGAACTCGGCATCGATGCTCCGGTCGGTACGGATGCCATCGCTCTGCTCGGACTCGATGACGTCGCCGTCGAGATCAACGTCACCCCGGACCGCGGCTACGCGCTCTCGCTGCGGGGTGTCGCGCGCGAGTACTCGCACGCGACCGGCGCGGCCTTCCGCGACCCCGCCGAGCGCGAGGTCGACGACCCGGGAACCGGGTTCGAGATCGTCATCGACGACCAGGCTCCGATACGCGGCCGACGTGCCGTGCAGGAGTTCGTCGTGCGTGCCGTGCGCGGGGTCGACGCCACACGCCCCACCCCGCCGTGGATGATCACGCGGCTCACGCTCGCCGGCATCCGCTCGCTCGGCGTGCTGGTCGACATCACGAACTACGTCATGCTCGAACTCGGCAACCCGATCCACGGGTACGACCTGGACGCGCTGACCGGCGGAATCACCGTGCGCCGGGCGGCGGCGGGGGAGAAGCTCGAGACGCTCGACGGACAGGCGCGCACGCTGCATCCGGAGGACTTGCTCATCACGGACGAGTCCGGGCCGATCGGCCTTGCGGGGGTCATGGGCGGCGGGCGCACCGAGATGACCTCGACCACGACCAACGTGCTGGTGGAGGCGGCGATCTTCGACACCGTCTCGATCGCCCGCACCGCGCGTCGTCACAAGCTCCCGTCGGAGGCGTCGCGTCGTTTCGAGCGCGGTGTCGACCCGGCCATCCCGTACGTCGCCGCGCAGCGCGTCGTCGAACTCATGGTGAAGTACGCAGGGGGAACGACCGACGAGCTCGGCGGTTCGCTCGGCGCGGCGTGGGAGCGCGAGGCGATCGTGCTTCCGCGTGAGTTCGTGCCCGCGTTGATCGGCGTCGACTACACGCCGGAACAGATCGTCGGCGCGCTCGAGCTCATCGGCGCGACGGTGCACGACACCGACGGCGAGTGGTTCGTCGACGCGCCGTCCTGGCGTCCCGACCTCACCGACAAGTGGACGCTGGCCGAGGAGGTCGCCCGGATCGAGGGGTACGACCGGATTCCGTCCGTCCTGCCGATCGCGCCATCCGGTCGCGGATGGACGGCGGCCCAGCAGGGGCGCCGACGCGTGTCGAACGCGCTGGCTGCGGCCGGTTTCGTCGAGACGCCGTCCTTCCCGTTCACGACCGCGGAACAGAACGACCTGCACTCGAGCGCCAACGGCTCGCATCTTCCGAGCATCAAGCTCGCGAACCCGCTCGATGGGCAGGCACCGTTCCTGCGGCGTTCGCTCGTGCCCGGTCTGCTGCAGGTGGCGCACCGGAACGCCTCCCGCGGCTTCACCGACCTGGCGCTGTTCGAGGCGGGCGTCGTCTTCGTGCCCGCGCCCGGCGTCGAGTACGGCACGCCGTTCGTGCCGCCGCTCGCGGTGCGCCCGGATGCGTCGACGCTCGCGCAACTCGACGCCGCCATTCCGCCGCAGCATCGGCACGTGGCGCTGCTCGTCACCGGCGACGCGACGCCGAAGCAGCCCGGGCGTCCGGCTGAGGAGTCCGGACTCACCCAGGTCGTCGACGCCGTCCGCGTGCTGG
Organism: Microbacterium sp. cx-55; assembly: GCF_021117345.1. Lineage (NCBI taxonomy): Bacteria > Bacillati > Actinomycetota > Actinomycetes > Micrococcales > Microbacteriaceae > Microbacterium > Microbacterium sp. cx-55. The sequence goes on from NZ_CP088261.1 coordinate 1,161,054, forward strand.
CGTCGGCTGCCGGCGTCGAGATCACGCTCACTCAGGGCGAGCGTGCGGCGCTGCATCCGGGACGCACGGGTGTGCTCTCGGTCGCCGGGACGCCCGTCGGGTACGTCGGCGAACTGCTGCCCGCGGTGGCGGATGCGGCGGACCTGGGCGCCCGGGTGACGGTCGCTGAGGTCGACCTCGACCTCGTGCTCGAGCTCGCCGGATCCGCGGTCGTCGCACAGTCGCTGTCGGGCTACCCGGCGGCAACCCAGGACGTGTCGCTGGTCGTACCCGCGGACATTCCCGCGGGTGACGTGCGCGCCGCACTGCGCGAGGGCGCCGGCGCGCTGCTCGAATCGCTGCGTCTGGTCGACGACTACCGGGGCGCGGGGGTGGCGGATGGCACGAAGAGCCTGACGTTCTCGCTGCGTTTCCGCGCCGAGGACCGCACCCTCACCGCCGCCGAGGCGACGGATGCGAAGCTCGCCGGTGTCGCCGTCGCGGCGGACCGCTTCGGCGCGACCCTGCGGGACTGATGCTGCGGGACGGAGTCACTTCGAGAGCGATCCGGGTGCCGGGTGCCGTGGCCCCGGCACCCGGATCGACTCAGCGGCGGCCCCAGTTCCACGCGGGTTGGTCGAGCATTCCCTGACCGTCGATACGTGTGCCGCTCGGGTCGGGGATGAGCTCGTGCCGGAGCGCGCCAGCCTCGCCGAGCGCGTCGGCGAGTCGGACGGCGTGCGTCACGACGACGACCTGGGTGGCCTCGGATGCCGCGACGATCAGTCGAGCGAGCGGGCCGAGCAGCGCGGGATGCAGGCTCGACTCCGGCTCGTTCAGAACGAGAAGTCCCGGCGGACGCGCGGGTAGGAGCGCGGCGCACAGCAGGAGGTAGCGGAGGATTCCGTCGCTCAGTTCCGTCGTGTCGAGCGGGCGCAGTAGCCCGGACTGCCGCATCCGGAGCCGGAATCTGCCGTCCACGGCCTCGATCTCGATGCGGGCGCCGGCGAACGCGCGATCGACCTCCCGGTCGAGTGCGGCCCCGTGACCCGCGTCGCGGATCGTCGCCCAGACAGCGGCCAGGTTCTCGCCGCCGTGCGCCAGGGTGTGGGAGCGGGTGCCCACCTGCGGCTGCCGTGAGGGGGCATCCGCATCCACGCGGAAATGGTCGTAGAACCGCCATCCGGACAACACGCGCCGGAGAGCGAGAAGCTCGGGCCCGGTGTCGCCGTCGGCGAGATCGGTGAGGATGCTCTCGAACGGCTCGAGTCGCTGATCGAGGTGCACCCAGGAGCCCTCTCGGACGCGGGTCGACTGACGGAGGCGGTCGATCAGGACGGTCGCGGGCTTCGCGACCGGACCCGCGAACACCTGCTCGCGCTTGATCTCGGGGTCGCGCGAGAACGGATTGTGCTCGTCGACCTGGGGGAGGCCGAGATCGACGAGGTAGCCCAGCTCTTCGGAGGAGAACCCGAGCTGGAGCGCGACGGGCCGCGATCGGACGGTGCCCTGCGAGCCACCTCCTTCTGGGCCCGCCCAGAGCAGGGAGGGCAGCCCGCCCTCGCGGGCGACGGCGGCGACCATCCCGCCCGTCGCGGCCGCGGCGAGGAGTCGGAGGGCGCGATACAGATTCGACTTCCCCGACCCGTTCGGTCCGGTGACGACCGTGAGCGGAGCGAGTGGCACGACGACGTCGCGGAGCGAGCGGTATCCGGATACAGCGAGCGTCTGCAGCATTCGTCCACTGTCGCAGAGACCCCCGACGCCGGCATGTCCCCGGCGCGGCTCGTGCAACTCCTCCAGAATCGCGGCAGTCGTCCTCGGAGGCGACGGGACGAGCGGATCTGGAGGAGTTGTCGCCGCGAGCCGCGTCGCCCACCCGTCGGCGTACCCGATTTGCGCGCGTGCGGGCACCGCGGCTAGGGTCGCGACATGCCTTCGGCTGCCTTTCCGTGCTCGATGACCCTCTCGGGTCTCGCCGGTGCGCGCCGACGTCTGGGCGACCGCCGACTCTAGGCGACCCGGCACGCACTTCGGAGCGCGCGGGTGTCGCCGTCCCCGCCCCGGGGCGCACTCGTGCGCCGAGCCCAGACTCTAAGGTGGAATGCATGTCTTATTCGGTCGCCGTATCCGGCGCTTCCGGCTACGCGGGAGGCGAGGTCCTGCGTCTTCTCGCCGCGCATCCGGACATCGAGATCCGCACCGTGACGGCGAACACGAGCGCCGGCCAGCCGCTCATCGCGCACCAGCCGCACCTGCGTTCGCTGGCGCATCTGACGCTCGAGCCGACGACGCCGGAGGTGCTCGCCGGCCACGACATCGTGGTGCTCGCGCTGCCGCACGGCCAGTCCGGCCAGTACACGGATGCGCTCGCCGACACCCCGCTCGTCATCGATGCGGGCGCGGACCACCGGCTGACGTCGGCCTCCGCCTGGGAGGCGTTCTACGGCGGCGAGTTCCACGAACCGTGGACGTACGCCGTTCCGGAGCTGCCCGTCGCGGGCGGCAAGCAGCGGCAGAACCTCGTGGGGGCCACTCGCATCGCGGCACCCGGATGCAACGCTTCTACCGTCAGCCTCAGCCTCGCCCCCGGGGTCGCGGCCGGCGTGATCGACCCAAGCGACATCGTCAGCGTGCTGGCGGTCGGCCCCTCGGGTGCGGGCAAGAGCCTGAAGACGAACCTGCTCGGCAGTGAGATTCTCGGGACGGCGAACCCCTACGGCGTGGGCGGGACGCACCGGCACATCCCTGAGATCCAGCAGGCGCTCGTCGGTGCGGGGGCGCGAAGCGACGTCCGCATCTCCTTCACGCCCGTTCTCGTGCCGATGGCGCGCGGGATCCTCGCCACGAGCACGGCGCCGATCGCGCCCGGAGCGACGGATGCAGACATCCGGGCCGCCTGGGAAGAGGCGTACGCGGGGGAGACCTTCGTGCAGCTGCTGCCCGAGGGCGTCTTCCCTCGGACGGCAGACGTGCTGGGGGCCAACACCGCCCTCCTCGGTCTCGCGATCGACCGTGCCGCGAGCCGCGTCGTCGTGGTGACCGCGGTCGATAATCTCGTCAAGGGGACCGCCGGCGCCGCCGTGCAGTCCATGAACATCGCGCTCGGCCTCCCCGAGGACCGCGCCCTCACCGTGAACGGAGTGGCGCCGTGAGCGTGACCGTCCCCTCGGGCTTCGAAGCCGCCGGCGTCGCCGTCGGTCTCAAGTCGACCGGCAAGCCCGACGTCGCCGTCGTCGTCAACCGCGGCCCGCTCAAGGTGGGCGCCGCGGTCTTCACCTCGAACCGCGCCAAGGCGAACCCCATCATCTGGTCGCAGCAGGCGATCGCGGATGGTGTCGTCGAGGCGATCGTGTTGAACTCCGGCGGGGCGAACTGCTTCACCGGTGCCTTCGGGTTCCAGACGACGCACGAGACCGCCGAGCGGGCGGCATCTCTCCTCGGCATCGGCGCGGGCGATGTGCTCGTCTGCTCGACCGGACTCATCGGAACCGGCGACGAGGTCTTCCGCGCGAAGGTGCTGCAGGGCGTCGACGCCGGCGTGGCGGCGCTTTCTCCGGGCGGCGGCGATGACGCGGCGCACGCGATCATGACGACCGACTCGGTCGCGAAGACGAGCGTGGTCCGGGGCGCGGGCTGGTCGATCGGGGGGATCGCGAAGGGCGCGGGGATGCTGGCGCCCGGTCTCGCGACGATGCTCGTGGTGATCACGACGGATGCCGTGCTCGACGCCGCTGACGCCGATGCCCATCTGCGGGCGGCCACCCACGTGAGCTTCGACCGGCTCGACTCGGACGGGTGCATGTCGACGAACGATCAGGTGACGCTGATGGTCAGCGGTGCGTCCGGAGTCGTGCCGGCGCCGGACGCGTTCCGTGCCGCGCTCACCGAGCTCTGCGACGACCTCGCGCGTCAGCTGCAGGGTGACGCCGAGGGGGCGAGCCACAACATCACCATTCGGATCACGAACGCCGCATCCGAAGACGACGCCGTCGAGGTCGGCCGGTCGATCGCACGGAACAACCTGTTCAAGGCGGCGATCTTCGGCAACGACCCCAACTGGGGGCGCGTGCTCGCCGCAATCGGCACGACCGAGGCCGAGTTCGACCCCTACGACGTCGACGTCTGGATGAACGGCGTGCGCGTGTGCACGGCCGGCGGCCCCGACCGGCCGCGTGAGGACGTCGACCTGACGCCCCGCGCGACCGACGTGGTCGTGGACCTCCGAGTCGGAGACGCGACCGCCACGATCCGCACGAACGACCTGACGCACGACTACGTCCACGAGAACAGCGCGTACTCCTCATGACTGATATCGACCTGCAGGACACGGATCCCGCGGAAGCCAGTGCGAAAGCCGCGGCGCTCATCGAATCGCTGCCCTGGCTGCGGCGCTTCCGCGATCAGATCGTCGTGGTGAAGTACGGCGGCAACGCGATGGTCTCCGACGAGCTCCAAGACGCCTTCGCGGCCGACATCGCCTACCTCCGCTACGTGGGCGCGAAGCCCGTCGTGGTGCACGGCGGGGGGCCGCAGATCTCCGACATGCTCGACCGGCTGGCGATCCCGAGCGAGTTCAAGGGCGGCTACCGCGTCACCTCGACCGAGGCGATCACCGTCGTCCGGATGGTGCTGACCGGTCAGATCAACCCGCAACTGGTCGCGAAGATCAACGCCCACGGGCCGGTCGCGACGGGGCTGTCCGGCGAGGATGCGGGGCTCTTCGGGGGGCGCCGTCGCGGCGTGATCATCGAGGGCGTCGAGCACGATCTCGGCCGCGTGGGCGATGTCGTGCAGGTCGATCCGCAGCCGATCATCGATCAGCTCGAGGCCGGCCGCATCCCGGTCGTGTCGTCGATCGCTCCCGATCTGGATCGTCCGGGCCACTCGCTGAACGTCAACGCGGATGCGGCGGCCGCGGCGCTCGCCGTCGCGCTCGGCGCGATCAAGCTCGTCGTGCTGACGGACGTGCCCGGGCTCTACGCCGACTGGCCGAACCGGGACTCGCTCGTCTCGCACCTGGATTCGACGGAGCTGCGCGAGATGCTGCCGCGACTCGAGTCGGGGATGATCCCGAAGATGCAGGCGTGCCTGGATGCGGTCTCCGGCGGTGTCGGGACGGCCGCCATCATCGACGGCCGTGTGCCGCATTCGGTGCTCGTGGAGTTGTTCACAGAAAAAGGAATCGGAACAGAGGTGGTGCGGTGATGTCGAATGCGACCGAGACGGTGACGTGGCAAGAGGACGCCCGACGCGACCTCGTGCGGAGCTTCGGCGACCGGATGGCGATGTTCGTCCGTGGCGAGGGTGCGTATCTGTGGGATGACGCCGATAAGCGCTACCTCGATTTCCTCGCCGGTATCGCCGTGGACTCGCTGGGACACGCGCATCCGGTGTTCGTGGAAGCCGTCGCGACTCAGGCCGCTCGGCTCGCGCATGTCTCGAACTACTTCGCGACGCCGCCGCAGCTCGGGCTCGCTGCCCGGCTGAAGCGGATCTCGGGGGCGGGCGAGGCGGGCCGCGTCTACTTCGGCAACTCCGGCGCCGAGGCGAACGAGGCCGCGTTCAAGCTCGCCCGGTTGCACGGCGGCACCGAACGGCCCCGCGTGCTGGCGTTGAAGGACGCGTTCCACGGTCGGACCATGGGATCGCTCGCGCTGACCGGCAAACCGGCGATGCAGGAACCGTTCCTGCCGATGATCGCCGGGGTGGAGTTCATCGATTCGACCGTCGACGCGCTCGAGGAGGCTCTGGACGATCGGGTCGCGGCGCTGTTCATCGAACCCATCAAGGGGGAGGCGGGCGTGCTGCCGCTTCCGGAGGGCTACCTCGCCGCGGCGCGGAAGCTCACCACCCGGCACGGTGCGCTGCTCATCATCGACGAGGTCCAGACGGGTGCCGGACGCACCGGCGACTGGTTCGCGTTCCAGCACGACGGCATCACCCCCGATGCGATCACGGTCGCCAAGGGCATGGGTGGGGGGTTCCCGATCGGGGCGCTCGTCACCTTCGGTGCGGCTAGCGACCTGTTCTACCCGGGCACGCACGGGTCGACGTTCGGGGGCAACGCGCTCGCCACCGCCGTCTCCAACGCGGTCCTGGACGAGATCGAGCGGGCCGACCTCGTCGGCAACGCGGCTACCCGCGGAGCGCAGCTGCAGTCGGCGATCGACGGCATCGGGTCGCCTCTCGTCGCGGAGGTCCGTGGCCGCGGGCTACTGCTCGGGGTCGGGCTCACCCGTCCCGTGGCGAAGGCCGTGACGGCGGCCGCGCAGGAGCACGGTCTCATCGTGAACGCCGCGAACGACTCGACGATCCGCCTGGCGCCGCCGCTCACGATCGGCGACGTCGAGATCGACGAGTTCATCCGGTTGTTCACCGCGGCGCTCGCGACGGTGAGCGACGCTCTTCTTCTCGACGAACCGGATGCATCCGCATCCGCCCCCACGGAGGCCCCCGCATGACCCGCCACCTGCTGCGCGACGACGACCTGACCGCCGCTGAGCAGTCCGAGATCCTCGACCTCGCGATCGAACTGAAGAAGGACCGCTGGGCGCAGAAGCCGCTCGCGGGTCCGCAGACGGTCGCCGTGATCTTCGACAAGTCCTCCACCCGCACGCGCGTGTCCTTCGCCGTCGGCATCGCCGACCTCGGGGGATCTCCGCTGATCATCTCGACCGCGAACAGCCAGCTCGGCGGCAAGGAGACCCCCTCCGACACCGCCCGCGTCCTCGAGCGTCAGGTCGCCGCGATCGTCTGGCGCACCTATGCGCAGGCGGGGCTGGAGGAGATGGCGCGCGGTACCCGCGTGCCCGTCGTCAATGCCCTCAGCGATGACTTCCACCCGTGCCAGTTGCTCGCCGACCTGTTGACGATCCGCGAGCACAAGGGCGATCTCGCCGGCCTCACGCTGACGTTCTTCGGTGACGGCCGGTCGAACATGGCGCACTCGTACATCCTCGCCGGGGTGACCGCGGGGATGCATGTGCGGGTCGCCGCTCCCGAGTCCTACGCCCCGCGCGCCGACGTCATCCGCGACGCGGAGGTGCGTGCCGCGGAGACGGGTGGGTCGATCGCGCTGTTCACGGATGCGACCGAGGCCGCCGCCGGCGCGGATGTCGTGGTGACCGACACGTGGGTGTCGATGGGCAAGGAAGAAGAGAAGGCCACGCGCCTGCGCGAACTCGGCGAGTACAAGGTCACCCGCGACACGATGGCCCTCGCCGACGACGAGGCGATCTTCATCCACTGCCTCCCCGCGGACCGCGGGTACGAGGTTGAGGCCGAGGTCATCGACGGTCCGCAGAGCGTCGTCTGGGACGAGGCCGAGAACCGTCTGCACGCCCAGAAGGCGCTGCTGGTCTGGCTGCTGCGGCAGCAGTGACCGAGATGGCGGAGCCACCTGCCGGACGGATGCGGACGAACATCCGGCGTCTGGCGGGTGGCGAGCGCCTCGCCGGGATCGACCTCGCCCGCGGTCTGGCGGTGCTCGGCATGCTCGCCGCGCATCTGCTGGAGACGGGCGAGTTCTCGCTGGGTAGGCCCGGTACCTGGATCGCGGTGGTGGACGGGCGCTCGTCCATCCTCTTCGCAGTGCTCGCGGGCGTCTCGATCGCGCTGACGACCGGGGGAACACGACCCGTGTCCGGCGCCGCGCTGGCCGCCGCCCGCGGCCGACTGGCGGTGCGCGCCGTCGTGCTGTGGGTGCTCGGCATCTTGCTCATCTCGACCGGCGTCCCGATCTACGTCATCCTGCCCGCCTACGCGGTGCTGTTCCTCATCGCCATCCCGTTGCTCACTCTGCGCGTGGAGGCGCTGTTCGTCCTGGCGGCGGGCCTGCTGCTGGTCATGCCGTTCGTGCAGGCGGCGCTCGGGCTCCTGCCGATCTGGGAGACGGCCGCCGGGGCGTCGTTGGCACTCGTGATCGGCTGGGCGTACCCGTTCCCGCTCTGGGCGGGGTTCATCGTGCTCGGGCTCGCGGTCGGGCGTCTGGATCTGCGTCGGCGCGCCGTGCCCGCTCTGCTGCTCGGTGTCGGTGTCGGCGTCGCGCTGGTCTCGTACGGGGTCGGTGGCACGCTGTCCCGGCCGTCCGTGTTCGGCGAGCCGGCCGACTACCTTGACATCGTGCTCAGCGTCGAACCGCACTCCGGCGGCCTTCCGGAGGTGCTCGGCGGTGCGGGGTTCGCGCTCGCCGTGCTGGGCGCCGCGCTGCTCGTCTGCCGCGCTCGCCTCGTCCGCGCCCTCGTGCTGCCGCTGCGTGCCACCGGCAGTATGCCGCTCACCGCCTACAGTGCCCAGGTGCTCGTCTGGGCCGTGTGGGCCACGGCGGCCCTGGGCGACCCGGGAGACCTCTCCGGCTTCCGGGCGCTGCAGCCGTTCTGGCCGATCACCGTGCTGGTCGTCGTCGCCTGCACCGCCTGGGCCGTGGTCGTCGGACGCGGGCCCCTCGAGACCCTCCTCGCGCGCCTGTCGCGCCGCTCGGAGCGATCACCGCGCTCGGTAGGCTGGATGCCGTGAACGAGGACAGAAACGACGCCACCCACCGCGGATCGCTCTGGGGAGGACGCTTCGCTTCCGGACCGTCCCCCGAGCTCGCCGCCCTCAGCCGCTCGACCCACTTCGACTGGGTGCTGGCGCCGTACGACCTGGCCGGCTCGCACGCGCACGCCACCGCACTCGCGCACGCGGGATACCTGAGCGGCGACGAGGCGACCCGGATGCACGCGGGCCTCGACGCCCTCGCCACGGCCGTCGCGGAGGGCACCCTGCTGCCCGGGCCCGACGACGAGGACGTGCACGGTGCCCTCGAGCAGGCGTTGATCGCCGAGGTCGGCGCGGAGCTCGGCGGCAAGCTGCGGGCGGGGCGCAGCCGGAACGACCAGATCGCGACGCTCGTCCGGATGTACCTGCTCGATCACGCCCGCACCATCTCTCGCGACGTCGTACGCCTGATCGACGCGATCGTCGCGCAGGCCGACGCGCACGCCGACGCCGCGATGCCGGGCCGCACGCACCTGCAGCACGCGCAGCCGGTGCTGCTCGCGCATCATCTGCAGGCGCACGCCTGGCCGCTGGTGCGCGATCTCGAACGCTTCCGCGACTGGTCGGTCCGGGCGCGCGTCTCTCCGTACGGAGGAGGAGCGCTCGCCGGTTCCACGCTAGGGCTCGACCCGCAGCTCGTCGCGGACGAGCTCGGACTGGATCGTCCGGCCGAGAACTCGATCGACGGCACCGCCGCGCGTGATGTGGTGGCCGAGTTCGCCTTCATCACGGCGATGATCGGGGTCGACCTCTCCCGTTTCGCCGAGGAGATCATCCTCTGGAACACCCGCGAGTTCGGCTTCATGCGCCTCGACGACGGGTACTCGACCGGCTCGAGCATCATGCCGCAGAAGAAGAACCCCGACATCGCCGAACTCGCCCGTGGCAAGGCGGGGCGCCTGATCGGCAACCTGTCGGGGCTCCTCGCGACGCTGAAGGGTCTGCCGCTGGCATACAACCGCGACCTGCAGGAGGACAAGGAGCCGGTCTTCGACTCGATCGCGACCCTCGAACTCGTGCTGCCGGCGTTCGCCGGGATGGTCGCGACGCTGCGGTTCGACACCGAGCGGATGGCGCAGCTCGCGCCGCAGGGGTTCTCGCTCGCGACGGATGTCGCCGAGTGGCTCGTGAAGCGCGGGCATCCCTTCCGGGAGGCGCACGAGGTCTCCGGCGCCCTCGTGCAGGTCTGCGAGGAGCAGGGAATCGAACTGCACGAGGCGTCCGACGCGACGCTCGCCGCGGTGTCCGCGCACCTCACGCCCGAGGTGCGCGAAGTGCTGACGGTCGCCGGCTCGATCGCGAGTCGCGCCGGGGTCGGCGGGACGGCGGGCGTCCGGGTCGCCGAACAGCGCGCTGAGCTCGTCGCCCGCACCCAGGCGCTCGCGCACACGTTCTCGGTCTGAGCGGGGCTCCGCCACCCGTCGCTCCCTGCTTCTTCTTCTTCCGTTCACCACCCGGACGCGTCCAGGTGGCCGGTGAGGAGCAGCATTCGGACGCGCCCTGATTCGTGTGCGCCGACGATGAAGGGGAGCGATGTCTGCGCACTTCCTGTACGCGCGCTTTCCGACGCTGCAGCACCGCACGGCGCTCGACTGGATGCGTACCGCATCCGAGGTCCTCGCGCTCCACGCCGAGCGCGTGCACCTGCACACGATCGATGCCGCCCACGCGGGGCCGGTCGTGGGATGGCGGCTGATGAGCGACAACCACCGGGAGCTCGCCCGCAGCTGCGGACTCTACCCGAGTGAGCGCGGCGCGCACGATGCCGCCGGGGAACTGCTCACACGCGCCGCGGACATCATCGTGCACTCCGCGCCGGAGCCACGGGTGCGGACCACCGGCTGGTTCGCGACCGTCGACGACGAACTGGTGATGCTGCACGCCCGGCGCTACGAGAACCGATCGGTCGCGCGGAATGCCGGACAGCTCGCGGCGCGACTCGTCTCGGCGATGGCGGTCACGGCGCGCGAGGGCGCGACCGGCGGCGACCTCGAGCGCTCCGCTCCCGAGTTCGCCCTGTGACGGACGGCCTCGTCGCGGGCCGGTTCCGGTTGACGGCGCTCCGCGGCAGCGGCGGGACGGCCGCCGTTTTCGCGGCGGTCGATGAGCAGGTGGGGCATCCGGTCGCGCTCAAGCTGCTGCATCCGCACCTCGCGGCCGACCGCGCCGTCTGGGCGGCTTTCTTCGAGGAGGTGCGGGCCGCGCAGTCGATCGTGCACCCCCTGGTGGCGGAGATCTTCGATGCCGGCACGGTGGAGACCGATCCGCCGGTCGTCTGGATCGCGATGGAGCTGGTCGAGGGCGTCACGCTCGAAGAGCACGTCCGCGCCCACGGTCCGCTGCCGAGTGCCGCGGCGCGGGTCCTGATGGACGGGCTGCTGGATGCGCTCGCCGCCGCCCACGCCGAGGGCGTGGTGCACCGGGATCTCACCCCGGCCAACGTCATGATCGCGTCCGACGCGCTCGAGCCGTTCGATCCGATGCTGTTCCGTCGCCGCATCCGCCTCCTGGACTTCGGGCTGGCCGATGTGCCCGGACGCACGACGCGCGGGTCGGACGCGCTGCTGGCGGGCACGGCGGCCGCCCCGGCCGGGGTCGTGGCGAGCGTGCCGTACGCCTCACCGGAGCAGCTGTCGGGCGCACCGGTCACGGAGGCCAGCGACCTCTACCAGGCCGGGGCGACGCTGTTCTTCGCGCTGACGGGCCGCGTTCCGTTCCGTGGCGCCAGCGATGTCGTCGTGCGCGCGCACCTGACGGCACCCCCGCCGGTGCCCTCGGCGGAGCGTCCGGGCATCGACCGCGCGATGGACCGGGTCGTGACGACGGCGATGCTCAAGCGCCCGGCCGATCGGTTCGCGAATGCGGGGGAGATGCGGCGGGCGCTCGCGCCGGCAGACACCGGCGTCACCGCGGCCGCGGTCACCGGAAGCGCCGACACGGGTCGCGCAGACACGGCGGTCACCCGGGCGCAGCCGGGCCTCCCGAGCGGCGGCATTCCGGCGACGGATCCGGATGCGGATGCGGACGCGGATGCGCGCGCGGCCACCCGGGTCTACCGCACCTCGGTGCCCGAGTCCGGGGCCGGCGCATCCGGACCCCCGCACGGAGCAGCGGCCGGTCGTCGTCCGCGCTGGCCCGCCTGGGCCGCGGGGGGAGTCGGCGCGGTCGCGCTGATCGGCATCATCGCGCTCTCCGCGGCAGCGGGATCGGCGCCGTCGGCCGTCCCGCCTCCCGTCTCATCCGCTCCGACACCGACTGTGACGGCCTCCACGTCGGCTCCGTCGCCCGCCGAGACCGTTCCGGTGCTCGTCGACGTCCCCCCGATCGTCGGGATGCCCGTCGGTGACGCCCGAGGTGTGCTCGCCGCGGCGGGCTTCGCGGTCGGCGCCGAGACGGCCGTCGACGGAACCACGCCCGCGGGCGTCGTCGTCGCCGCCGACCCCGCCTCCGGCTCTCGGCGCCCGGTCGGCACCGCCGTCTCCGTCCAGGTCGCCTCGGGCCGGAACGCGATCCCCGCGGTGATGGGCCTATCGATCGCAGAGGCCGCGGCCCTGGTGAGTGCGGCGGGATTCGTGCCCACGGTGGAGTACGCCGGCGCGGGCGAACCGGATGTCGTCGTCGCCGCCGCGCCCGCGGCCGGCGCCGTGGTCGCGTTGGGCACCGGAGTCACGCTCTGGGCGCCCGCATCCGCTCCTCCCGCCGTGACCCCGACACCGGTCCCCGCCCCGTCGAGTCCGAGTCCCGCGCCGGTGCCCTCGCCGACCGCGACGCAGGGGGCGCCATGACGCCGTGCGGCACCCGCCGAACGGGATTACGACACCTCCCGGACACGCGGCCAGCATTCGTGGTTCACGCGGTGGCGGGATGCTGACGCGAATGCCCTGGGGAGGGCTCCGCCTGCCCGAAAGACGGAGGAATCGATGACGGATGCCGTCACGGAGGTGATCGCGCCGGCCGACAAGCCAGCGCAGGCACCGATACGCTCGCTGCGCTCGCTGCCGGTGTTCTCGGACCGCGTGTTCCGCACGGTGTGCTTCGCCGCGGGCGGGGTGACGGTGGCGATCATGCTCGCCGTCGGCGTGTTCCTCACGGCGCGGGGAGGACAGGCGCTCTCGTCGTCGGGCTTCTCGTTCCTGTGGGTGCAGGAGTGGAACCCGCAGGAGGGCGTGCCGGACTCGTTCGGAATCGCGGCCGTGCTCTTCGGCACCGTCACGATCGCCGCGATCGCGTTGGCGTTCTCCTTCCCGCTCGCTCTCGGCACGGCTCTGCTGATCAGCGAGGTGCTGCCGGCGGGGGTCAAGCGCGCCATGACGACGATCGTCGACCTCATGGCTGCCGTCCCGAGTGTCGTCTTCGGTCTCTGGGGGGTGCAGTTCCTGCAGGAGAACGTGATCCCGGTCGCCCAGTGGATCTCGAAGTACCTCGGCGCCATCCCGATCTTCGCCGTGACGGATGCGGAGGGGATCGGCCTCACCGACGCGAGCGCCTTCACCTCGTCGGCGTTCATCGCGGGCATGGTGGTGGCGCTCATGGTGCTCCCGACCCAGACCTCGATCATGCGCGAGGCCTTCTCGCAGGCGCCGATCGGCGAACGGGAGGGCGCTCTCGCGCTCGGCTCGACGCGGTGGGGGATGATCCGCACCGTCGTGCTGCCGTTCGGTCGCGGCGGGATCATCGGCGGCACGATGCTCGGCCTCGGGCGTGCGCTCGGCGAGACGATCGCGGTGTACATGATCATCTCGCCGATCTTCACGATCAACTGGGAGGTGCTGAAGACCGGCACCAACTCGGTGTCGGCCCTCATCGCGCTCCGCTACGGCGAGTCCAGCGAGTTCGGGCTGTCGGCCCTGATGGCCGCGGGCCTCGCCCTCTTCCTCATCACCCTCGTGATCAACTTCACGGCGTCATCGGTCGTCGCCCGTTCGCGGTCGGGAGCGGAAAGCACATGACCACGATCACCGCCGCCGAACGGCAGGCAGAAGACGAACGCCGCGCCGCCCCCGCGCGCACGACCGTGCCGCGGCCGTACCAGGGCCGCGCGCGCCCGGAGCGTCGCCGCCCCGGCACGGTCGCGCTGGAGGACACCTTCGACCTCGTCGGGGCGCTTCTGGCCGGCGGATCGGTGGCGACGCTGCTGTTCGGGTGGATCGCGCCGCTGTCGGGCGCCGTCGGCTGGGTCGTGGTCGCCTACCTCGTCTTCCTGATCTCGTACGCGGTGCTCGTCTCCCTCCGCGCCGACCGTCTCGCCGTGATGAACCGGATCGTGACGGTGCTGCTGTGCAGCGCGGGGCTGGCCGTTCTCGCGGTGCTCCTGTTCGTCGTGCTGTACACCGTCGGCCGCGGCGTTCCGGCGCTGTCGAATCTCAACTTCTTCGTCGAGACGATGCGGTTCGCCGGACCCCTGGATCCGCTGGAAGTGGGCGGAATCGCGCACGCGATCGTCGGCACCCTGATTCAGATCTCCATCGCGCTGGCGATCACCGTGCCGCTCGGCATCACGACGGCCGTGTTCCTCAACGAGATCGGCGGACGCTTCGCCCGCTTCGTCCGCACCGTGTCCGACGCGATGACGGCGCTGCCCTCGATCGTGGCGGGCTTGTTCGTCTACGCCGCGCTGATCACCCTGGTCACCAAGGAACGCTCCGGTTTCGCCGCATCCATCGCCATCACCGTGATGATGCTGCCGATCGTGATCCGCTCGGCCGACGTGGTGCTGCGCCTCGTACCGCACCAGCTCCGCGAGGCGTCCTACGCGCTCGGCTCGTCGCGCTGGCGGACGGTGTGGAAGGTCGTTCTGCCGACCTCCCGTTCGGGGCTGGCGACGGCCGTCATCCTCGGTACCGCTCGCGGGATCGGTGAAACGTCGCCGGTGCTCCTCACCTCGGGAGTCACCGCCGAGATGAACACGAACCCGTTCTCCGGGCCCATGATCTCGCTGCCCCTCCAGGTGTTCACCTTCGTGCAGTCGCCCGAACCGAACATGGTCGCCCGCGGATTCGGCACGGCCGCCGTGCTCATCCTGCTCGTGCTGAGCCTGTTCGTCGTCGCTCGCCTCATCGGCGGGCGCGGCGCGGGAATCCTCTCCGACGGTCAGCGCCGTCGGGCCACCCGGCGCTCGCAGGACGACCTCATCCGCATCGTCACCCGCTCGACGCTTCCCGACTACGCCGTTCCGGCACGTACCCGCCCGCAGGAGAACCCGTGATCCCTCGTTTCCGCCGCCGCGCCGTCTGCGGTGCGCTCGTCGCGCTCATCGTCAGCGCCCTCGCGTTCGGCGCCGCCGTTCCGGCGTCCGCTGCGTCCTACGTCGCGATCGCCGGGTCGGGGTCGACGTGGTCGCAGAACGCGCTGGACCAGTGGCGTCGCAACGTCGCGAGCAACTACGGCATGACCGTGAACTTCTCGGGCACCGGATCGTCTGCGGGACGCAGCGACTTCATCAAGGGCTCCGTCGACTTCGCGGTCAGCGAGATCCCGTTCCAGCGCACCCCGGAAGACGGATCCGCCCCCGAGATCTCCGAGCGCGGCTATGCCTACCTGCCGATCGTGGCGGGCGGTACGTCGCTGATGTACAACCTCAAGATCGGCGGCAAGAAGGTCGACAACCTGCAGATGTCGGGCGATGTGGTCGCGAAGATCTTCGCCGGGCAGATCAAGAAGTGGAACGATCCCGCGATCGTCGCCGACAACCCGGGTCTCGCGCTGCCCGACAAAGACATCATGCCCGTCGTCCGTTCCGATGGATCCGGGTCGACCGCGCAGTTCACGAAGTGGATGGCGACGCAGTACCCGAGCATCTGGACGACCCCGATGACCTCGCAGTTCCCGACGTCGAAGCTGTCGGCGTACAAGGCCCAGAGCGGCTCGCTCGGGGTGTCGGGTTACGTGAGCCAGAACTACGGCGAGGGCTCGATCACCTACGTCGAATACTCCTACGCCATGAAGTCCGGGTTTCCCGTCGTGAAGGTGAAGAACGCGGCCGGGAGCTACGTCGAGCCGACCGCCGCGAACGTCGAGGTGGCGCTGCGCGCCGCGCGCATCAACGAGGACACGGGCTCGCCGGACTATCTGACCCAGATCCTCGACGGGGTCTACAACAACCCCGACCCGGTGGCGTATCCGATGTCGAGCTACTCGTACATGATCGTGCCGACGCAGGCGACCGGAATCTTCAACGAGAGCAAGGGCTACACGCTCGGAGAGTTCGTCAAGTACGTCGTGTGCCAGGGGCAGAAGCAGGCGGGCGCGCTCGGATACTCGCCGCTGCCGAACAACCTGGTCGAGGCGGCCTTCAAGCAGATCAGCAAGATCCCGGGCTCGCAGGTCGGCGCGTACGACGCGAACTCCTGCAGCAACACCGGAGCTGCCGGGAGCGGTGATCCGACGACGGGCGCAGCTCCCGCCGCGGCAGGCGCCGCCGGTGGCGGAACGGCCGCGGCCGCGGGGACGGATGCGGCGGCCGCGGCATCCGGTGCGGCGGTCGGCGGCGACGCCGTGTACGACGCGAACGGCAACCTCGTCTCCGGCTCTGCCGCGGGTGGCGCCGCTGCTGTTTCCGCCCCGTTCACCCTGGCCTCCGACGCCGGTGGTGTCGCGCAGATCGGAATGCTCGCCGCGGCTCTCCTGCTGCTCGCCGCGGTCCTCGTGCCGCCGCTGCTGATGCGTCGCCGTCGCGCGACGCGCTGATCCGGCGCGCCCGTCACCTGCCGTTCACCCGGCGGAGGGCAACCGGACGACCGCACGCCCCGCCCGTTCGCGCTGCGGACAGGGCGGATTCGCACGCTTTTCATAGCGTCAGTCATGGCCGCCGGAGCGGCCGGAATGTGGCCGCCTGGGGGTGGCCGGAACTGGGGTATCAGGTGATCCGATCCGGACGCGCACGCACGGTCGCGCGCGCTTCGCTGGCCGGCGTGGTGGCGTTCGCCGCCGTGCTGTCGGTGTCGGTCGTCGTCGGCGACGCGGCGCACGCCGATGACGGCTCGAACTCGGCCGTCACCGTCTCGGCGAAGGACCAGGACATCTACGTCGGCACCGCACCCATGCCCGACCTGAAAGTCACCGTGTCGCAGACGACCAACCTCGTCGCGCAAGCGGTCACCGTGTCGTGGACCGGAGGCAAGGAGTCGACGCTGCCGAGCGGCCAGACGGGCGGTGAGAACTTCTTGCAGATCATGCAGTGCTGGGGCGATGTCGTCGACGATGACGCCGAGTTCCTGCCGGCGCGCACCACCTGTCAGTTCGGGGCCTTCGGTACTCCCGGCGCGAAGCGCGAGGACTCGCCGTCCTCGGCCGCCGCGATCGCCCCCGAGGACGCCCGCTACTCGTACTTCGGCACGGGCGGGCTCAACGGCTCGTACACCGGCATTCCGTTCCGCTCCGTTCCCGATCCCGTGACCGGCGAATCGAAGACCATCGCGAAGGTCGACGACAAGGGTGCCATCATCCCCGGCGTCAACCTGAACGAGAACGAGTTCTTCACGAAGTACACGACCAACGAGGTGCCGTGGGCGGGCTCCGGCTCCAACGGCAACGGATCTGTCACCTTCGAGCTGCAGACCTCGCTGCAGTCGCCCGGGCTCGGCTGCGGCGACGCGCAGACCGCGGCGGATGGCGCGGTCACCGGTCGCGCGTGCTGGCTCGTCGTCGTGCCGCGAGGCGCGGGGACGAACACGGCTTCGCCCCTGTTCTGGGAGCAGTGGAAGCACCGGGTCGCGGTGAAGCTCGACTTCCAGCCCGTCGGCAACCACTGCGCGATCGGCGCGGGCGAGCAGCAGCTCGCCGGCAGCGAGCTGATCTCGGACGCGGTGTCGTCGTGGCAGCCTGACCTCTGCGGCGCCGCGGACGGCGACGCGTACACGCTGATCACCACGACCGACATGGATGCCGCCGCCCAGTCGAACACGATCGCGGATGCGCCGCTGACGCTCACCTCGCAGCCGCTGGATACCTCGACGGGCCAGACGGACTCGCTCGTCTACGCGCCCGTGGCGCTCGCCGGTATCGCCATCACGTTCGCGGTCGACCGCTACCCGTCCGCATCCGCCCCGGCCGACGTGCAGGAGCAGGCACGCGAACCCTTCACCGACATGCGGCTCACACCGAGGTTGCTGGCGAAGCTCCTCACGTCCTCCTACACGGACGCCCTGCCGACGAACGCCGCCATCGACTACCTGCAGGGAAATCCCCGCAGCATCCTGTTCGACCCGGAGTTCCTCGCCCTCAACCCCACCTGGAAGGATCAGGCGATCGTGAGCCCGGCGGTCGCCGACATCATGGTGCCCCAGGGGCGGTCGGGGTACGCGCGGGCCGTCTGGAACTACATCCTCGCGGACGACGACGCGCGGGCATTCCTCGCCGGAACCCCCGACGCCTGGGGCACTCGCGTCAACCCGCACGCGTCGACGGACACCCAGTGGAGCGGCACGCAGGATGTGGAGCCGCTCGAGCTGCCCCGCGACGACTTCCCGAAGGCGGATGACGCCGAGGCGTACGCGGGGGAGGACCGCGTCCTCAACTCCGTCACGTGGCGTCCGTACACGAACGACCTCGCTTCCGGCGCGTATTACGCGCTCCGCGGGGACGGCCTGAACGTCGGCGAGTGGGATCCGATCGCCGTGCCGAAGAAGTGGACGCGCAAATCCCGCGACCTCGTCGGCGACCGCAAGGTGCTCGCGATGACCGACACCTCCGCATCCGAGCGGTATGAGACGGTGACCGCGTCGCTGCTCACCCCCTCGGGAACATACGTCTCACCGACGAGCGACGGGCTGCTCGCCGCCGCCGCGGTGATGACGCCGTCCGCGACCCAGCCGCAGGTGTACTCCTTCGATGCCGCGTCGGCGAGGGCGGCCCGGGCGAGCTCGGCCTACCCGCTCGCGATTCCGGTGTACGCCGCAACGAACGCGACGCTGAACTCCGCCGATGTGAACGACAGCTACGCCCGCTTCATCCGTTTCGCGGCGACCGACGGTCAGACGCCGGGCGTGCTGCAGGGCCAGCTCCCCGCGGGCTACGCGCCGATTCCTGAGGGCTGGCGGGCCCAGTCCCGTGCGGCAGCGGATCTCATCCAGTCCGACCCGGTGGCGGCCCCCGCGGCCCCGCAGCCGGCTCCGGCGGCGGCCACCCCCGTCGCCGCCGCGCCCGCTCCGGCCGCTGCGGCTCCGGTGGCCGCGGTTCCCGCGGTCGCGGCCGACCCGTCCGCATCCGGCGCCCCCGCCGCGGCGCTCTCCGCCGGCGCGACACCGGCCGACCCCGAGACCGGCGCCCTCGCCCAGGCGATGCCGCTCAGCCTCCTCGCCGGAGCGCTCGCCGCCGGCGCGGTTCCCTTCGTCGGTCGCCTGCGCCGACGCCTCTGACTTTTCCTCTGCACGATTCCCCACCCGAAGTAGTACGTCTTTCCACCCGATGAAGAGAGAGAAAACACTATGAAGTTCAAGCGGTTCGCCGCCGTGACCGCGGCGCTCAGCGTCGTCGTCGCCGGCGGTATCGTCGCGAGCTCGGCGCAGGCCGAGGTCGTCTCGAACAGCTACGTGATGGTCGGTTCGGACACCCTGCAGGATGCAGCGAACGCCCTGGCCAACGGCACCACGGTCACGGGCTCGCGTGTGCGCGTGCTCGCCGCCACGGGAGACACGATCGGCTCGTTCGACGCGTTCCCCAACACGGGCACGGGCAGCCAGATCCAGACCAAGCCCGGTGGACCCTTCTTCCTGCGCCCCTCCGGCTCCGGTAACGGCGTCTCGGCTCTTCGGGCGTCGATCACCGGCGCAGCGTTCAACGGCAAGGTCATCACCGGCCAGGTCGACATCGCCCGCTCCTCGAGCGGTCCCGGCACGAACCAGAACGCCGACGGCAAGCTCGCCTACGTGCCGTTCGGTCGGGACGCACTGTCGTACATCTACAAGGGCGGCACCGCCGCGTGGGCGAACCTCACGGCGGCCCAGCTCAAGCAGGTCTACGAGGGCACGCTCACCTCGATCGACGGCGTTCCCGTCACCCCGCGCCTCCCGCAGTCCGGCTCGGGCACCCGCTCGTTCTTCCTCACCGCGATCGGCAGCCCGACGCTGAAGGCCGGAATCGACACGAACAACACGACCGCGGAGAACGACGCCACGGTCCTCGCCGCCGGCGAGATCATCCCGTTCTCGGTCGCGAGCTGGACGGCCCAGGTCACCGGCGCCGCCGGTGTCAACACGGTCGCCGCGTCCACGGGCGTGACGCTCGGCAGCGCGGTGAGCGGTGTGCAGCCGGTCACCGGTACCGGCACCACCACGGTGCCGAACGCGGCGTACTACTCGAACGGCACGTTCGGTCGCGACACCTACCTGGTCGTCGAGCGTGCGCGCATCACCCCTGGCGACGGCAAGTACGACGCCGCTCTGGCCGCGCTCGTCGATCCGTCGATCGGTGGCAGCCTCACCAACTTCACGGCCGGACTTTCGGGTACCCCCCGTCGCGTCAAGGAGAAGTTCGGATTCCTGGCCCCGTCGCAGACGGCGCCCCTCTTCGCGTACGTCACTCTCTGAGCCTGAATCAGACAAGGAAACAGACATCATCATGAAGCTTTCGATCAAGAAGGCCGCGGCCGCGGGTCTCGCCGTCGCCCTCGGACTGACGGCGGCCGGCTTCGGCTCGACCGCAGCATCGGCCGCCGTGGGGGACTGGACCCCCAACGGCACGCCGCAGCCGTACTTCATCTACTCCACCGACACCGGAGAGGTCGTCAAGGGGAACAACCAGGCCGGCACCGGTGGCACCGTCCTCAAGTACACGTCGGGACTCGTCGCGGCACCCTCGGAGACGGACCCCGAGCAGTGGTTCGCCGACGCCCCCGCCGAGGCCGAGGACGCCTACGTGTTCATCGCGCCGGTCGGCAAGGAATCGACCATCTCCGGGTGGTCGTCTCGCGTCAGCATCGGCTTCGCGCCGGG
The DNA here is from genome assembly GCF_021117345.1 of Microbacterium sp. cx-55. Lineage (NCBI taxonomy): Bacteria > Bacillati > Actinomycetota > Actinomycetes > Micrococcales > Microbacteriaceae > Microbacterium > Microbacterium sp. cx-55. The sequence continues at coordinate 1,181,504 of NZ_CP088261.1, forward strand.
CAAGCGAGGCATCCTCCAGCCGTTCTCGTCGCTGTTCCAGTTCCCCGCGGCGTCGTTCGCCGCGGTCAAGAGCGCGGGTGGCGACTACAGCCTCGGTTACGCCTACACGAAGAACAACGGCGTGACGTTCGTCGGTCTCGGCGCGTACACGACGGTGCACATCACGGCTGGCACCGCCGACTGGACGTACGACTACCCGACCGCCATCGTCGGGCAGCCCCCGGTCGACCCGAACACGACCGGTCAGGTCGCGATCGAGGCGCCGGTTGCCGCTCCCGTCAACGGTGCGCTCTCCCTGAGCGTCCCGACGGGTGCCAAGGCCACGCTGGGCGCTGCCGCGCTCAACTCGTCGGGGCAGTCGGTCTCGACCGGCACGCTGCCGACCTTCCAGGTCACCGACAAGCGCTACGTCACCAAGCCGGGTTGGACCGTGAACACGTCGGTCGCCGCCTTCGCGAGCGGCACCAACACACTCGAGCCGTCTGTGCTCTCGATCGCTCCGTCGGTCGCCGCCACGAGCACCTCGACCGGCGTCACGAAGGTCGCATCGCTCCTCGGCTCCGTCACGGCGGGCACGTTCGCCGAGGCCGCCGCCGGCGCCGGAACGGGCGTGACCGACCTGTCGGCCGCCCTCACGCTGACGGCGCCGCTCGGCACGCCGGCGGGCACCTACACCTCGACCCTGACGGTCACCGCCGTCTCGAAGTGATCCGGAGACGGGGCGGATGCTGCATCCGCCCCGTCTCACCCGCCGCACCCCGGCCTTCTGCCGGGGTGCGGCGTCATCGATTCTTCGCTGTTCGCCCCGCGTTCACATCCCGGACGCGAGGCGGTCAGCGCGATATGGAGTTAATAGTCCGTGTTCGAAACCCGAACCCGAACGGGTGCCCTTGCGTTGCGCACGCTCATCGCGCTGACAGCGACCTTCCTCGCGGCCGGTCTGCTGACCGTCGCGGCGCCTCTCGCCGCGCACGCCGATGACGCGGAGTCGATCGCCGGCGGTCCGTGCGACGACAGCGGCGCGAGCGACGGCCGATCCCGCTTCACGTACGACGCCGTTCCCGGCCAGCAGATCTCCGACTGCTACCTGGTCGAGAACACCGGCACCGTGTCGCAGCGGGTCACTGTATACGCGACGGATGCGTTCAACACCGAGGCCGGCGACTTCGCCCTGCTCGACGGGGCCGCATCGCCCACCGACGCCGGTGCCTGGATCGCGCTCGAAGACGGATCGGCCCGGATGCAGTTCGATCTCGCCGCGGGAGATTCCCGCCCCGTGCGGTTCACGCTCACCGTCCCGGCGGATGCCGGTCCCGGCGACCACGCCGGCGGGCTGATCGTGTCGGCGCAGACGCCGTCCGACCAGATCCTCGTCGACCGTCGCGTCGGCACCCGCATGTACGTCCGCGTACCGGGCGAGCTGCAGTCGCTGCTGAACATCACCGGGATGACCGCGACCTACACGCCCACCCTGAACCCCTTCGACGGCACGGCGAACGTCACGCTGACGGTGACGAACCAGGGCAATGTCGCGCTCGCACCGACCCTCGTGCTGTATGCCAAGAGCTTCTTCGGCTCCGATCTCACCGAGCGGAGGCTCGAGAACCTCGACGAGCTCCTCCCGGGGGCATCACGCACCGTGACATACGACCTCGGCCCGGTGGGCCAGTACGTGTACGTGGATGCGGCGGCGTCCCTCTACTCCCGCGGCGATCAGACCGGCGCCACCGCCGCCGTACCCGAAGCGCCGCAGGTGGACCGCAACGCCGGCATGTGGGCCGTTCCGTGGATCCTCGTCGGCATCCTGCTCCTCGCCGCGCTCGCCGTGCTCATCGCGCGGTGGCGCCGCCGCCGCGACGACAGGCGCGCGGCCGAGTGGATGGCGTTCACGCAGGCCGAGGCCGAGCGTGCGGCAGCGGCTCCCCGCGAAACCGTCGGATCGGGGGCCTGAGATGCGACTGCAGCGCATCGCGCGATTCCTCGTGGCCGCCGGCGCGGCGATGCTGACTGTGTCGCTGCTCTCCCTCCCCGCCCACGCGGAGGACACGTCCTCCGGCGACGGGGGGATCGGCCTCAGCGTGCCGGTGATCGGCACGACGGCGCCCACGACCGGCGGGCCGTCTTCCGGCGCCGTACCTTCCGTTCGCGGCTCCTCCTCGTCCGGCTCCGGTGGCGCTCCGTCGACCGGCGTGACGACGGATGCGGCTGCCCCCGAACCCGCCGCCAGCGACATCCTCATCGCGGGCGGGCTCTACCTCGGCGACGTCAACGGCTCGTCCCGTCCCACGGTGAACCCGTTCGAGGGCACGACCGACCTGTGGGTGTCGCTGCGGAATCTGTCCGACGACACGATCGATCTCACGGCGGACTTCCGTATCGTGGCTCCCACGGGCGCAGAACTCGCCGAGCATCGTGTCTCGGTGACGGGGCTGAAGCCGGATGAGACCCGGGTCGTCAACGCGAGGTTGTCGGGCGCGGGCCAGTGGCCGTGGGTGAGCGGGCGCGTGACCATCGATCCGCCGGATGTGATCGCGGGGCAGCAGACCGCTCCGGTCACCCGGGAGACGGTCGTGTTCGTCTTCCCGTGGCTCGGGCTCATCGGACTCGTCCTCGTGGTTCTCGCGCTGGTGCTGATGCGGCTCGGCGCGACACTCGCCGCACCCGCGGCGGCACCCGCCGCATCCGGTGCCGCATGACCGTCGCGCTTCCGCAGGCAGTGCCTGCCGGCCCAGCCGCACCCGCGGTACCGCACCTTCCCCCGCGTCCGCCGCGCGGTTCGCGCCCGCCGCGCCCGCCGCGTGGGTCGCGCCCCCCGGCGCCGCCGCGGCCACCGCGTCGTCCGCCGAGCGCGCCCCTGCCCCCGCTGACCCTGCGCCAGTCCATCGTCCGCGGAGTGCTGATCATGGTGGCGTCGCTGATCGCGATGCTGCTGCTGTCGCTCCTGGTCATCGGCAACCTGACCTATCACGCCCGGCAACAGCAGCTCGACGATCGTTTCCGGGCCGAGCTCGCCGCGGGAACGGCGCCGGTCAGCGAGGGCGACTTCGAGGATGTGCTGCTCGCCGACGGTGATCCAGTGGCGCTGATCGAGATCCCCGAGATCGGACTGCGCGATGTCGTCGTCGAAGGCACCTCGGGCAGCGTCCTCATGGACGGCCCGGGGCATCGCCGCGACACGGTGCTGCCGGGTCAGGTCGGCGTCAGCGTTCTGATGGGGCGCGCTCTCGCGTACGGCGGGCCGTTCGGCGGCTTGTCGCAGCTCACCCCGGGGGACCGATTCTCGGTGACGACGGGTCAGGGCGAGCACGTGTACGAGGTCATGGGTACGCGGTACGCCGGCGACCCGGCTCCGGCGAACCCGCGCTCCGGCGAGAGCCGGCTCATCCTCACGACCGCCCGTGGCGGTCCGTTGGCGCCGGTCGGTGTGCAGTACGTCGACGCGACCCTCGTGGGCGATGCGCAACCGCGCGGGGCGCGGCAGACGACGTTCGTGACGCTCCCGCCCCAGGACACGCCGCTCGCCACCGATACCCGCACGGTGTGGGCACTGATCTTCGCGCTGCAGTTCCTCGTGGTCGCCGAGATCGGCGCCATCTGGGCGCTCCGCCGATTCGGGTGGCGGAAGACCTGGATCGCCTTCGTCCCCGTCCTCCTGCTGGCGAGCCTGCTGACCGCCACGCAGGTCGCCGTCCTTCTCCCGAACCTGATCTGACCGGAGTCCGAGTTGTCCACCACCCCACAGGAACCCGCCGACGCGGTCGATGAGACGATCACCGAGGTCGTCTCGATCGACCACCCGGATGCGGAGGTCCGTGCTTCGGCCTTCGTCGTCCCACCCGTCGAAGCTCTCCGCGCGTCGGCGTCCACCGGCGACGTCACCGACACGGACGACGCCGCTACCGCGACCCGCCGCCGGCAGCGCGTCGCGGGGCCCCGGTTCCTCGGCCGTGCGCTCGGCCGCGGAACCGTCCTCGAGCGACCCTCGATCGCCGGGGCGCCGCTCGAGGGGGCACCCGCGGTCCCGCCCGAGTATCTGGCGGGCGGTCCGGCGCCGGTCGTCGTGTCCGCCGCGGGCGCCGGCCCCATCCTCGGCGGCGATCCGCTGCTGACGAACCCCTCCGTGCTGGAAGCGCGCCTGATCTCCGCCTGGTTCGGGGATCACCAGGTGCTGCAGGACGTTTCCCTCACGATGCCGGCCGGTCGCGTGACCGCGCTCATCGGTCCGTCGGGCTGCGGAAAGTCGACGTTCCTGCGCATCCTCAACCGCATGCACGAGCTGGTTCCGTCGGCGACGCTCGCGGGCGAGGTCCTCCTCGACGGTGACGACATCTACGACGCGGGGCTCCCCGTGGTCGAGGCCCGCAAGCGCATCGGAATGGTCTTCCAGAAGCCCAACCCGTTCCCGGCGATGTCGATCTACGACAACGTCCTCGCCGGACTCGCGCTCACGGGCGTTCGTGCCGACCGCGATCGGCGCGACTTCCTCGTCGAGACCTGCCTGACGAAGGCCGGCCTCTGGAACGAGTTGAAGGATCGGCTGCGCTCGCCGGGCGGGGGACTCTCCGGCGGGCAGCAGCAGCGTCTGTGCATCGCTCGCTCGCTGGCCGTTCGGCCCCGCATCCTGCTGATGGACGAGCCCTGCTCGGCGCTGGATCCGACCTCGACGCGAGTGATCGAGGAGACGATGCTCGAGCTGGCGCGCGAGGTGACGATCGTGATCGTCACGCACAACATGCAGCAGGCGCAGCGCGTGTCCGACCAGTGCGCATTCTTCCTGGCCTCCCAGGGGCAGCCCGGACACATCGTGGAATTCGGTGACACCGACGCGATGTTCGCCAGCCCCATCGACCCGCGCACGCACGACTATGTCAACGGTCGCTTCGGCTGATCATTCCGAAATATCAGCGCTGTACTGATATTTCACCGTAATCAGCTATACGCTCATCAAATGAGTGTTGCGGTGATTGCAGACATCGTCGGTTCCCGACGGCTCGTCGACCGAGAAGCCGGTCAACGAGCCGTCGAGCAGGCCGTTGCGCGTGCGACCGCCGATCTGCCCGGCGCGGAACGGATGCTGACGCCCACGGTGGGTGACGAACTCCAGGGTGTCTACACCGACCTCGGCGCCGCGCTCGGCGCCGTGCTCCTCGTGCGCCTCGCCCTCCCCGACGGCGTCGATTGCCGCTTCGGCATCGGCATCGGCGCGACCGGCACGATCGCCTCGGAGGCGGTCGGCACCATCGCCGAAGGGCCGGGCTGGTGGGCGGCGCGCGAAGCGATCGACACCGTGCACGGGCTCCAGGCGCGCACGGTGCCGGGGGCGCGCACGTGGGTGGCAGCCTCCGCCGAGGCAAACGACCGGATGCGGGAGACCGTGCGCATCGCCAACGCGGGACTGCTCACACGCGATCACCTGGTCACCGCGATGAGCGCCCGCGCCCGCCGGCTCACCTACGGGCGATGCATCGGAACGCCGCAGCGGGCGCTCGCCGCATCCGAGGGCGTGACGCAGTCCGCGGTGTCGCAACTGCTCGCGTCGTCCGGTGCCAACGCCATCGTCGAGGGGTTCCGGTGGGTGGGGGAGACCGACTGATCGTCGCGCCGGTCGGCGGTCCTCACCAGATGGCGAGGCGCACGAGCGCGCCGACGAGACCCGCCCAGAGCAGACTCGCGAGCGTCCCGACGATGAACCGCTCGCGCGCCGCGGGCGTTGCGAGCTCGGAGAAGCGACCGATGCCCTTGATGGCGACGACGATCGCGATCGCCTCGGGGTAGCCCGCGACGAGCGATGCGACGACGGCGAGTCGTTCCAGATAGCCGATCACCGTGCCGCCTCGCAGTACCTCCTGCATCCGGTCGGTGTCGGTGCTCCGGGAGTCGTAGACGAGGATGCCGCCGCGCACGCCCTCGCGCACTTCGCCGTGGGTGGCCAGATCGAGGATGCGCCGGGTGGTCGGATTGCCCCCGACGACGCCGAGGGAAACGCCGATCAGAGCGATCAGCAGCCCCACCGGAAGCGGCACGTTGAGGGGCGCGACGGCGACCACCATCATCGCGGCGACGACGAGCCCCGCGGCGATGAGCAGGGGAACGTTCGAGGGGCGCCGCACCGCGACGATCACGAGGACGAGGGCTGCGCAGAGCGCGAGCACCAGGGCGATCGACAGCACCGTGATGAGGAGGGCATCCGGGACCACGATCAGCATGGCGCCAGTCTGGCACGTGCCTCCGACGCGGCTCCTGTGCCGGGCTTGCTACGCTGATCCGCGTGTCTACGCCCGCTCTGAGCGCGACCGCCCCCGCCAACGATCCGACGTTCGAGAACGTCTGGGACGAACTGGTCTGGCGCGGCCTCGTGCATGTGTCCACTGATCAGGCGGCGCTGCGCGCCCTCCTGGCGGGCGGCCCCATCACGTACTACTGCGGCTTCGATCCGACGGCGCCGAGTCTGCACCTCGGCAACCTGGTGCAGCTCCTGCTGCTGCGCCGGCTGCAACTCGCCGGACATCGCCCGCTCGGACTCGTGGGCGGGTCGACGGGCCTGATCGGCGACCCGCGCCCGACCGCCGAGCGCACGCTCAACACCCGCGAGACGGTGGAGAAGTGGGTGGCGAGCCTGCGCGCCCAGGTCGAGCGCTACCTCAGCTTCGAGGGCGGGAACGCTGCCCGCATGGTGAACAACCTGGATTGGACGGCGCCGCTGTCGGCCATCGACTTCCTCCGCGAGATCGGTAAGTACTACCGCGTCGGCACGATGCTGAAGAAGGATGCCGTCAGCGCGCGGTTGAACTCCGAGGCCGGCATCAGCTACACCGAGTTCAGCTACCAGATCCTCCAGGGGATGGACTACCTGGAGCTCTACCGCCAGTACGACTGCGTCCTGCAGACCGGTGGCTCGGACCAGTGGGGAAACCTCACGAGCGGCACCGACCTCATCCATCGCGTCGAGGGCGTCTCGGTGCACGCCATCGGCACCCCGCTGATCACGAACAGCGACGGCACGAAGTTCGGCAAGAGCGAGGGCAACGCCGTCTGGCTCGACGCGGAGATGTGCAGCCCGTACCGGATGTACCAGTTCTGGTTGAACACCGATGACGCGGACGTCGTCGATCGCTTGAAGGTCTTCACGTTCCTCACGCGGGCCGAGATCGAGGAGTACGCGGTGCGCGTGCGCGATGAGCCGTTCCGACGCGCGGCGCAGAAGCGGCTCGCCCTCGAGGTGACGGCGCTCGTGCACGGCGAGGGGGCGGCCGAATCCGTGATCGCCGCGTCCGACGCGCTCTTCGGGCAGGGGGATCTGACCGCTCTGGATGCGGCGACCCTCCGATCGGCGATCGACGAGCTCCCGAACGCCGAGGTCGATGCGGGCACGACCGTGGCGCAGGCGCTGATCGCGACCGAGCTCGTGTCGAGTCTCGGTGAAGCACGGCGCGCGGTCTCCCAAGGCGGGGTGACTCTCGACGGTCAGCGGGTGACCGACGAGTCCGCGGTGGTGTCGGGGTCTCTTCCGGGCGGGGTGTCGGTGCTGCGTCGCGGCAAGAAGACGCTCGCCGGGGTCGTCATCCGGAGCTGACGATGCCGTTCACGCCGAGCCATGCCGTGGTCGCCCTGCCGTTCGTGCGGACACCGCTCGTGCCGGCGGCGATCGCCGTCGGGGCGATGACCCCCGACCTTCCGCTCTTCCTCCGTGGGACGCCGATCACCTATCCGGTCACGCACGACCCGCGCTGGATCCCGGCGACGATACTGCTCGCGCTCGTGCTGCTGCTCGTGTGGCGGTGCGTGCTGCGGCCGGCGGTGCGCGAGCTCTCCCCGCGATGGCTGGCGGCGCGGATTCCCGCGTCCTGGGACGGCGGCGTCGCCGACGGCTGGGCGGAAACCCTGCGGCCGTCGTGGCGGTCGGTTCTGCTGCTGCTGGCGTCGCTCGCGCTCGGCGTTGCGAGCCACATCGCGTGGGATGCGTTCACCCACGAGGGGCGGATCGGTGTCGAGCTCGTGCCGGCACTCGATGAGCAGTGGGGTCCGCTGCTCGGCCTCAAATGGGTGCAGCACGGTTCGAGCGCGCTCGGGCTGCTGATTCTGGCGATCGCGGGATGGCTCTGGGTGCGCCGGCAGCATCCGGTACGGGTCGATCGCCTCCTCACCGGGGCCGTCCGGGTCGCCGCCTGGGTGTCGCTCCCGGTCGTGCTCGTGGTCGGCTGGCTCGGGGGACTCGCCCTCTACGGTCCTCTCACGAGCGAGTTCACCGTCGCTCACCTCGCGTACCGCGTGCTTCCGCCGGCCTGCGCGATCTGGGCACTGCTCCTGGTCGCGCTCTGCGTGCTGGTCCAGATTCGGCGCGCAATTCGGGCGCCCCGCACCGCATCGCCGGCAGAATGACCCCGCGCGTCGAGTCCTTACCGGCAGCGGACGGTCCGCCGGACTTCGATGAGACGTTCTCGGGGGAGGTGGCCCCGGAACGGTGGGTGGCGCACTACCTTCCCCACTGGACGACGCCCGAGCGGTCGGCCGCTCGTTACCGCGTTCTGCCCGAGGGTGGACTCGAGCTTCGCATCGAGGACGACCAGCTCGACTGGCGTCCGGAGGATGCGCCGCTCCGGGTCTCGAACCTGCAGACGGGAACGACCGCCGGAAGGCTCGGCGCGGGGGAGGGGATGCACCGGCACCGCTCGGATGGACTCACCGTACGGACGGAGACACCCGAGCGTCTGCTCTGGGCGCCATCCGGGGGACGGATCGACGTCACCGTCTCCGCCAGCAACGGCGCGCACTGCATGCTGGCGGCCTGGTTGGTCGGCACCGAGCACCGCGGCGCGGAGGACTCCGGCGAGGTCTGCATCTTCGAGATCGACGCCGACGCGGTGCGCCCGCAGACGACCGCGCGCGTCGGGATCAAGGCGCACCGTGATCCCCGCCTGGTCGCAGACATGGGCGAGGTCGTTCTTCCGTTCGAGGGGACTCGGCCGCACACGTGGACAGTGGTGTGGGGAGCGGGGGAGACGGTGATCGGATGCGAAGGGATCGTGGTGCGGCGCATCGCCCAGTCCACGTCGTACCCCATGCTGCTCATGCTCGATCTCTTCGAGATCGGCGACCCCGCCGGGCGGTACCCGAAGACCGCGGTCATCCACCGCGTTCGGGGGTGGGGATCGTCGATCCGCGGAATCACGGGCGACACGCCCGGGGGGATGTCAGGATTTGCCCGCTCCCCGGGATCCACGTAAATTCTTACTTGTTCGCCCCAAAGGGAAGAGCGAAGGCCGGAAGGCCTGACGCCCTCAAGCGGAGAACCACCCCCTTCACTTCACTCCTTGAGTGAGACTCGTTCTGCGAGTATGATGGGGAACCCGGCTCGTCCGAGTCAGATGCTGTCCCACTGTTCCTCTTCGGAACGACGCGACGATTTGACAGAGAGACCGAGACGGGTAAGATAAGGAAGTTGCCCTGCGGGGTTGGCCGTGAGGTCAGCTGGTGGGAGCGTCCGATCCTTGAGAACTCAACAGCGTGCACTTGTCAAATGCCAAATAACCTCGTCTAGCTTCGGCTAGGGAGATTCCTTTGGATCAAGTCCAATCTCCTTTTTGGGGGTTGGCGTTATGGATTGTCAGTAATGGCATCCTTTTGGTCAGTTCAAACTCGCTGTCCGACCTTATTCCGGTTGGTCAGTATTTTTCTTTTACGGAGAGTTTGATCCTGGCTCAGGATGAACGCTGGCGGCGTGCTTAACACATGCAAGTCGAACGGTGAAGGGAAGCTTGCTTTCTGGATCAGTGGCGAACGGGTGAGTAACACGTGAGCAATCTGCCCCTGACTCTGGGATAACAGTTGGAAACAGCTGCTAATACTGGATATGAGCTACGGCCGCATGGTCGGTAGTTGGAAAGAATTTCGGTCAGGGATGAGCTCGCGGCCTATCAGCTTGTTGGTGAGGTAATGGCTCACCAAGGCGTCGACGGGTAGCCGGCCTGAGAGGGTGACCGGCCACACTGGGACTGAGACACGGCCCAGACTCCTACGGGAGGCAGCAGTGGGGAATATTGCACAATGGGCGCAAGCCTGATGCAGCAACGCCGCGTGAGGGACGACGGCCTTCGGGTTGTAAACCTCTTTTAGCAGGGAAGAAGCGAAAGTGACGGTACCTGCAGAAAAAGCGCCGGCTAACTACGTGCCAGCAGCCGCGGTAATACGTAGGGCGCAAGCGTTATCCGGAATTATTGGGCGTAAAGAGCTCGTAGGCGGTTTGTCGCGTCTGCTGTGAAATCCCGAGGCTCAACCTCGGGCCTGCAGTGGGTACGGGCAGACTAGAGTGCGGTAGGGGAGATTGGAATTCCTGGTGTAGCGGTGGAATGCGCAGATATCAGGAGGAACACCGATGGCGAAGGCAGATCTCTGGGCCGTAACTGACGCTGAGGAGCGAAAGGGTGGGGAGCAAACAGGCTTAGATACCCTGGTAGTCCACCCCGTAAACGTTGGGAACTAGTTGTGGGGTCCATTCCACGGATTCCGTGACGCAGCTAACGCATTAAGTTCCCCGCCTGGGGAGTACGGCCGCAAGGCTAAAACTCAAAGGAATTGACGGGGACCCGCACAAGCGGCGGAGCATGCGGATTAATTCGATGCAACGCGAAGAACCTTACCAAGGCTTGACATATTCGAGAACGCCGTAGAAATACGGAACTCTTTGGACACTCGTTTACAGGTGGTGCATGGTTGTCGTCAGCTCGTGTCGTGAGATGTTGGGTTAAGTCCCGCAACGAGCGCAACCCTCGTTCTATGTTGCCAGCACGTAATGGTGGGAACTCATGGGATACTGCCGGGGTCAACTCGGAGGAAGGTGGGGATGACGTCAAATCATCATGCCCCTTATGTCTTGGGCTTCACGCATGCTACAATGGCCGGTACAAAGGGCTGCAATACCGTGAGGTGGAGCGAATCCCAAAAAGCCGGTCCCAGTTCGGATTGAGGTCTGCAACTCGACCTCATGAAGTCGGAGTCGCTAGTAATCGCAGATCAGCAACGCTGCGGTGAATACGTTCCCGGGTCTTGTACACACCGCCCGTCAAGTCATGAAAGTCGGTAACACCTGAAGCCGGTGGCCTAACCCTTGTGGAGGGAGCCGTCGAAGGTGGGATCGGTAATTAGGACTAAGTCGTAACAAGGTAGCCGTACCGGAAGGTGCGGCTGGATCACCTCCTTTCTAAGGAGCACTGCACCCTTTGGGGTGACAGAGCCCAGATCAGAACGAATGTTTCTGCTGGGAGCTCATGGGTGGAACATTTGATGAGGTGCTTTCAGCTGATCTTTGGATTTAGTACATCGCGTTTTTCGTGGTCGGAACGGTTTGGGGTGAGGTTGGTTGCACATGCACGCTGTTGGGTCCTGAGGGACCGGGTGCACACTTTTGGGTGTGTGACTGGGACTTCTGGGCCTTTTCTGCTTGTCACTTGGTGGCTGGTGGGGGAGGTACCGCCCGTACTTTGAGAACTACACAGTGGACGCGAGCATCTTTGAACCGGTCTTTGACCGGTTCTTATAGATGATCTTAAAGATCATTAGTCAATTTCATGCTGGACCTTTCGGGGTTCGGTGTCGAGAACGATTTAAACTCATGTGATTTCAAGTCTTTAAGAGCAAACGGTGGATGCCTTGGCATCTGGAGCCGAAGAAGGACGTAGCAATCTGCGATAAGCCTCGGGGAACTGATAAGCAAGTTTTGATCCGAGGGTGTCCGAATGGGGAAACCCCGCTGGGCGGCGTGCCGACCTAGTGACTCCCGCCTGAATATATAGGGCGGGTAGAGGGAACGTGGGGAAGTGAAACATCTCAGTACCCACAGGAAGAGAAAGCAACCGCGATTCCGTTAGTAGTGGCGAGCGAAACCGGATCAGGCTAAACCTAGCGTGTGTGATAGCCGGCAGGCGTTGCATGTTGGGGGTTGTGGGACTTTTTTGATCATTCTGCCGAGTGGTCGACGTGACAAGAAGGTATAGACGAACAGTCTTGAATGGCTGGTCATAGAGGGTGCGAACCCCGTAGTCGAAATGCCTTGCCTTGGCGTGAAGAGTATCCCAAGTAGCACGGGGCCCGAGAAATCCCGTGTGAATCTGTCAGGACCACCTGATAGCCTAATACTCCAGATGACCGATAGCGGACAAGTACCGTGAGGGAAAGGTGAAAAGTACCCCGGAGGGGAGTGAAATAGTACCTGAAACCGTTTGCTTACAAACCGTTGGAGCCTCCTTAGTAGGGGTGACAGCGTGCCTTTTGATGAATGACTGACCGCGAGTTAGCGATACGGCGAGGTTAACCCGTGTGGGGTAGCCGTAGCGAAAGCGAGTCTGAATAGGGCGATTCAGTCGCGTGTCCTAGACCCGAAGCGAAGTGATCTATCCATGGCCAGGTTGAAGCGACGGTAAGACGTCGTGGAGGACCGAACCCACTTAGGTTGAAAACTGAGGGGATGAGCTGTGGATAGGGGTGAAAGGCCAATCAAACTTCGTGATAGCTGGTTCTCTCCGAAATGCATTTAGGTGCAGCGTTGCGTGTTTCTTGCCGGAGGTAGAGCTACTGGATGGCCGATGGGCCCTACAAGGTTACTGACGTCAGCCAAACTCCGAATGCCGGTAAGTGAGAGCGCAGCAGTGAGACTGTGGGGGATAAGCTTCATAGTCGAGAGGGAAACAACCCAGACCACCAACTAAGGTCCCTAAGCGCGTGCTAAGTGGGAAAGGATGTGGAGTTGCTTTGACAACCAGGAGGTTGGCTTAGAAGCAGCCACCCTTGAAAGAGTGCGTAATAGCTCACTGGTCAAGTGATTCCGCGCCGACAATGTAACGGGGCTCAAGCACGCCACCGAAGTTGTGGCATTGACATTTTTGGTAGGCCTTCGTGGTCCAGCCGTGTTGATGGGTAGGAGAGCGTCGTGTGGCCAGCGAAGCGGCGGTGTGAACCAGCCGTGGAGGCTACACGAGTGAGAATGCAGGCATGAGTAGCGAAAGACGTGTGAGAAACACGTCCTCCGAAAGACCAAGGGTTCCAGGGTCAAGCTAATCTTCCCTGGGTAAGTCGGGACCTAAGGCGAGGCCGACAGGCGTAGTCGATGGACAACGGGTTGATATTCCCGTACCGGCGAAGAACCGCCCAAGCTAATCCAGTGGTGCTAAGAGTCCTAACCCGGCTGAGTGGATCCCTTCGGGGTGATGCCGGCCGGTCTAACGCTCGACCCCGTTCTGGTGCGGTTAGCGTATTAACAGGTGTGACGCAGGAAGGTAGCCCAAGCCAGGCGATGGTAGTCCTGGTGCAAGTGCGTAGGCCGAGTGATAGGCAAATCCGTCACTCGTTAAGGCTGAGACACGATGCGGATAAAAAGTGGGTGATCCTATGCTGCCAAGAAAAGCATCGACGCGAGGTTCTAGCTGCCCGTACCCCAAACCGACTCAGGTGGTCAGGTAGAGAATACCAAGGAGATCGAGAGAATCGTGGTTAAGGAACTCGGCAAAATGCCCCCGTAACTTCGGGAGAAGGGGGGCCTTCGACGTATAAGGACTTGCTCCGAAAGCGTTTGGAGGCCGCAGAGACTAGTGGGTAGCGACTGTTTACTAAAAACACAGGTCCGTGCCAAGTCGCAAGACGATGTATACGGACTGACGCCTGCCCGGTGCTGGAAGGTTAAGAGGAGGGGTTAGCGCAAGCGAAGCTCTGAATTTAAGCCCCAGTAAACGGCGGTGGTAACTATAACCATCCTAAGGTAGCGAAATTCCTTGTCGGGTAAGTTCCGACCTGCACGAATGGCGTAACGACTTCCCAACTGTCTCAACCGCGAACTCGGCGAAATTGCATTACGAGTAAAGATGCTCGTTACGCGCAGCAGGACGGAAAGACCCCGTGACCTTTACTATAGCTTTGTATTGGTGTTCGGTGTGGCTTGTGTAGGATAGGTGGGAGACTGTGAAGCGTTCACGCTAGTGAATGTGGAGTCGTTGTTGAAATACCACTCTGGTCACTCTGGATATCTAACTTCGAACCGTAATCCGGTTCAGGGACAGTGCATGGTGGGTAGTTTAACTGGGGCGGTTGCCTCCCAAAAAGTAACGGAGGCGCCCAAAGGTTCCCTCAACCTGGTTGGCAATCAGGTGGCGAGTGTAAGTGCACAAGGGAGCTTGACTGTGAGACTGACAGGTCGAGCAGGGACGAAAGTCGGGACTAGTGATCCGGCAGTGGCTTGTGGAAGCGCTGTCGCTCAACGGATAAAAGGTACCTCGGGGATAACAGGCTGATCTTGCCCAAGAGTCCATATCGACGGCATGGTTTGGCACCTCGATGTCGGCTCGTCGCATCCTGGGGCTGGAGTAGGTCCCAAGGGTTGGGCTGTTCGCCCATTAAAGCGGTACGCGAGCTGGGTTTAGAACGTCGTGAGACAGTTCGGTCCCTATCCGCTGCGCGCGTAGGAAGTTTGAGAGGATCTGACCCTAGTACGAGAGGACCGGGTTGGACGAACCTCTGGTGTGTCAGTTGTTCCGCCAGGAGCACCGCTGATTAGCTACGTTCGGGATGGATAACCGCTGAAAGCATCTAAGCGGGAAGCCGGCCTCAAGATGAGACTTCCATACCTTCGGGTGAGAGGCTCCCAGCCAGACTACTGGGTTGATAGGCCAGATGTGGAAGCACGGTAACGTGTGCAGCTGACTGGTACTAATAAGCCGATGACTTGATAACACACCGTTTATGGTGCTACGCGTCCACTGAGTGGTTCTCGATGTACGGTCGAGAACCGCAGAACAACACAATACTGTTGTTATGCAGACTGAAACATCAATAGTGTTTCGGCGGCCATAGCGAGAGGGAAACGCCCGGTCACATTCCGAACCCGGAAGCTAAGCCTCTCAGCGCCGATGGTACTGCAGGGGGGACCCTGTGGGAGAGTAGGACACCGCCGGACTTCTTTTCACAAAACAGTAAAGGCCACCCAGTGACGGGTGGCCTTTCCTGCGTTACGGACACCCTCCAGAAGGAGACGAGATGTCGGAGAACGATCGCGATAAAAAGGGCGACGACGACCGTCGACGCTCCGGGGATGGACAGCGTCCCCGACGTTCTTCCGATGGTCCCGCTCGAGGCGGGTCTTCGTCGACGGGTCGGAGCGGTGGCGCAGATCGTCGTTCCGGCGATCGCGCGGGTTCGGGTGATCGCCCGTATCGCCCTCGCAACGACAACTCTTCGGGTGACCGTCCTTATCGGCCCCGTGCCGAGGGCGGTTCGAGCGAGCGCCCCGCCCGTCCCCGCAATGACAGTGCGTCCGGGGACCGTCCGTACCGTCCTCGCGCCGAGGGTGGTTCCGGAGACCGTCCCTACCGTCCCCGCAATGACAGTTCTTCCGGTGACCGTCCCTACCGTCCCCGAACGGAGGGTGGTTCGGGAGACCGTCCGTACCGTCCCCGTAGTGACAGCGCTTCGGGCGATCGTCCGTACCGTCCCCGCAACGACAGCTCTTCCGGTGACCGCCCTTATCGTCCCCGCACCGAGGGTGGTTCCGGCGACCGTCCTTACCGTCCGCGCACGGAGGGCGGTTCCGGGGACCGTTCTTACCGTCCGCGCACGGAGGGTGGTTCCGGCGATCGTTCTTACCGTCCCCGTACCGAGGGTGGTTCCGGCGATCGTTCTTACCGTCCCCGTACCGAGGGTGGTTCCGGCGATCGTCCTTACCGTCCCCGTACCGAGGGTGGTTCCGGCGACCGCCCTTACCGTCCCCGTACCGAGGGTGGTTCCGGCGACCGTCCGTACCGTCCCCGTCAGGACGGGGGAGCGGATCGTCGCTCGGGTCGCCCCTCTGATCGGGGTTCGTCCGATCGTGGGGGCTACCGGGGAACGCGTCCGCCACAGGATGCCGATGTGCGTGCGGCGAAGGCAGCGGAGCCGGATCTCCCCGACGAGATCACGCCGAAGGACCTACACCCGAGTGCGCGCAACGAGCTGAAGACGCTGAGCAAGGAGAACGCGGAGGCCGTCGCACGGCACCTCGCAATGGCCGCTCAGCTCATCGACGAAGAGCCCCAGAAGGCCCACGAGCACGCGCTGGCCGCGTCCCGTCGCGCTGGCCGCATCGCCGTCGTCCGCGAGACCGTCGCGATCACGGCGTACGCGCTGGGAGATTACGCCCTGGCGCTGCGTGAGCTTCGTACTTACCGTCGCATCTCCGGTCGTGAGGACCAGGTGGCACTCATGGTCGACAGCGAGCGTGGTGTGGGTCGCCCGGATCGCGCCGTCGAACTCGGCCGATCGGTCGATCGCGCGGAGCTGCCCACTCTCGCTCGTGTCGAACTCGCGATCGCGATGTCCGGCGCACGGCTCGACCTCGGCGACCCTGCGCGCGCGTTGACCGAACTGGACATTCCGGAACTCGATCCCGATCGCGCGTTCGAGTGGAGCCCGTCGCTCTTCCAGGCGCGGGCGACCGTACTCGAGGAGCTCGGGCGCGACGACGAAGCAGCGGAATGGCACCGCCGAGCCGTTGTGGCCGCGGACGCGATCGATGATTCCACCGGTGTGGGCACCGACGAGGAGATCCTCGTCGTCGAGGAGTTCGACGAGGACGCTCTCGACGACGCAGACGACCTCTCTGAAGCTGAACGTGAAGTTGAGCCCGAGCCCGAGTCGGACATCGACACGGACGATCTCGACGAGCCGAACGGTGCGTCGGTCGACGCGGCGGATGCGGCGTCCGAATCGGGCGAGGACGACACGCGAGACGACGTCTGATGGCGCTCTTCTCCCGTGCGGCGACTCCGCTCGATGACGTGGATGCGGTTCTGGCCGACCTCGACGGCGTCGTGTACGCCGGTGCCGGTGCGCTGCCGTACGCCGTGGAAAGCCTGAACGAAGCCGCGAAGACTCGGCGTCTCGGATTCATCACGAACAACGCGTCGCGAACCGATGCGTCCGTCGCCGCGCACCTGACCGATCTGGGTCTGCATGTCGCGGCGGACGATGTCGTGACCAGCCCGCAGGCCGCGGTGCGTCTGCTGAAGACGCGCGTCGAGCCGGGCTCGGTCATCATGGTTGTCGGCGGCGAGGGCCTGGTCTTCGAACTCGAGAAGGCCGGTTACGTCGTCACGCGAAGCGCGGATGATTCTCCGGCGGCGGTGGTGCAGGGTTTCGCGCCGCACGTGGGCTGGTCCGACCTCGCGGAGGCGGCGTTCGCGCTGAAGCTTCCCGAGGACGAGGGTGGGATTCCCTGGATCGCAACGAACACCGACTGGACGATCCCGCAGTCGCGCGGCATCGCGCCGGGAAACGGCACGCTCGTGTCTGCCGTGCATACGGCCATCGGGCGTCTCGCGACGGTGGCAGGCAAGCCGGAGATTCCGATCTTCGAAGAGGCCGTGGCGCGTTTCGGTGCGCGTCATCCGCTCTTCATCGGCGACCGACTCGACACCGATATCGCCGGCGCGCAAGCGGCCGGCATCCGGTCTGCGCTCGTTCTGACCGGTATCGACCGGCCCAAACACGTCCTCGCGGCGCCGTCGAACTCGCGACCCGATTTTATCCTCGGCGACCTGCGTGAACTCCACGAGCCCTACCCCGCGACGCGGGTCAAGGGCGATGTCACGATCGTCCGCGACGCGCGCGTGGCGATCGACGGCGCGGACCTCCGCATCCTTGAGGCGGGTTCCCGTCCGATCGACCTCGTGCGTGCGGGTGCGGCCGCGGTGTGGGCGAGCGGACGAGCGATCTTCGGCTTCCGCGTTCCCGAAGAGCTCTACGCGGATTCGTTCCACCGTCCCTGACGTCCCCGCCGATGCCAGGCGCGACCGTATCCTGGAGGGATGGACGGTCACGAGACGGATGCGGCACCCCACGACGGACCCGACGATCTGCTTCCGGCCCTCGAGGTGATCGAGCAGCAGCCCCTCGCGGCTCGCGCGACCGCGTACTCGGCGGTCCTCGACGACCTTGCCCGCCGGCTCGAGTCCGGTCCGGCCGGCGCATGAGTCCGCGCCTGGACGCCGAGCTCGCCGCACGAGGACTCGCTCGATCCCGGTCGCACGCGGCAACCCTGGTCACCGACGGTCTCGTGCGCGTCGATGGGATGGGGGTCGTGAAGCCCTCACATTCCGTGACGGCGGAGACCACGATCGATGTCGCCGCATCCGACCACTACGTCAGCCGTGCGGCGCACAAGCTCGTCGCGGCCCTCGACTCCTTCGCCATCGACGTTTCGGGGCGCGCGGCGCTCGACATGGGAGCGTCGACCGGCGGGTTCACCCAGGTGCTCCGCGAGCGGGGCGCGTCACGTGTCGTCGCGGTCGACGTGGGCCACGGCCAGCTCGCCCCGCGGGTGGCGGCCGATGCGGGCGTCACCTCGATCGAGGGGTTCAACGTGCGTTACATGACGCCTGAATCTCTCGCCGAGGCGGTGGGGGAGCCGTTCTCGCCCGACGTGATCACGGGTGACCTGTCGTTCATCTCGCTCGGGCACGTGCTGCCCGCCGTGCGCGCGGTGTCCGGTGACGACACCGACATCGTGCTGCTGATCAAACCGCAGTTCGAGGTCGGGCGCACGGCCGTCCGCGGGGGTCTGGTGACGGATGCGGCACTCCGCGCGGACGCCGTATCGCAGGTGCTGTGGACCGCGTGGGATCAGGGCCTCGGTGTGCGCGGGCTCATCACGTCGCCGATTCTCGGAACGCACGGCAACAGCGAGTACGTCGTGCATCTCGGCCGCCGTGGCGGCAGCATTCCGACAGAATGGGAATCCACCGTGATCGAGCTGACGGGAGTGCGATGACCAGCGAACGCTACATCCTCATCGTCGCGCACGCGCGGCGCGACGACACGGTCGATGCCGCCGCGCGGGTCATCGGTGCGCTGCTCGCTGCGGGTGCGGTCCCGGTCCTCGCAGAAGACGACCGCGCGGAGCTGATCGAGCTTCTGCCCGCGTGCTCGAGCCTGCCGACGCTGGGGCTCGACATCCCGCTGTCGGAGATCGAACTCGCGATCGTGCTGGGCGGGGACGGCACGATCCTCCGCGCCGCCGAGATGGTGCGCGGGGGGACCGCGCCGCTGCTCGGCATCAACCTCGGCCACGTCGGGTTCCTCGCAGAGAGCGAGCGCGATGACATGGATGACGCGGTCGCCCGGGTCATCGCCCGCGACTATCGCGTCGAGGAGCGCCTCGCGCTCTCGGTGCGGGTGAAAGACGCATCCGGCGCCGTGATCTACGAGACCTGGGCGCTGAACGAGGCGACGGTCGAGAAGGCCAGCCGGGAACGGATGCTGGAGGTCGTGATCGAGGTCGATGGCCGGCCGCTCTCCAGCTTCGGCTGCGACGGCGTCGTCGTGTCGACGCCCACCGGATCGACCGCCTACAACTTCTCCGCGGGCGGGCCCGTGATCTGGCCGACCGTGGAAGCCATCGCGGTCGTCCCGCTCTCTGCGCACGCCCTGTTCGCCAAGCCGCTCGTCGTGGGGCCGGAGGCCGCCGTCGCGATCGAGGTTCTCGCGCGGACGAACGGCACCGGCATCCTCTGGTGCGACGGCCGGCGTTCCCACGAGTTGCCGCCCGGTGCGCGCGTGGTCGCTCGGCGTTCCACCCGTCCGGTGCGGCTGGCGCGGCTGCATCCGCCGGCATTCACCGACCGTTTGGTGCAGAAGTTCCGCCTGCCGGTCACCGGATGGCGCGGCCCCGATCCCGCCGTCTCGGACGGCGCCTCGGGACTCTCCTCGTGATCGAGGAGATGCGGCTGCGCGGACTCGGGGTCATCGCCGATGCGACCCTGCCCGTCGGGCCCGGGTTCACCGCGATCACCGGGGAGACCGGCGCGGGAAAGACGATGGTCGTGACCGGCCTCGGGCTCCTGCTCGGCCAGCGCGCCGACTCGGGCGCCGTGCGTTCCGGAACGGGCGGCGCGGCGGTCGACGGCGTGTGGATCGTGGCGGATGACGGACCGGTGGCGGAGCGCGTGCGCGACGCGGGCGGCGACCTCGACCCCGTCGGTGACGGTCGCGCCGAGCTCATGCTCGGGCGAACGCTGAGCGGCGAAGGCCGAAGTCGCGCGACGGTCGGCGGACGATCGGCGCCCGTCGGCGTTCTCGCCGATCTGGCCGACCTCCTGGTGGTCGTGCACGGTCAGTCCGACCAGTTGCGGCTGAAGTCCGCTGCGGCCCAGCGCGACGCGCTCGACCGGTTCGGAGGCGCGGCGATCAGCTCCGCGCTGGCGACCTATCGCGCGGCGTACGACGCGCTGCGCGCCGTCTCGCGGGAGCTCGACGGTCTCGTGACGTCGCGGGACGCGCGCGCTCGGGAGGCGGAGGAACTCCGCGTCGCCCTGGCGGAGATCGAAGCCGTCGATCCGCAGGCGGGGGAGGACGTCGCGCTCGCGCAACGGGCCGAGCGACTCTCGAACGTCGAGGAGCTGCGCGAATCGGCCGCGCTCGCGCACGCCGCGCTCTCGAACGAAGACGAGGCGCCGGATGCCCTGACGCTCGTCGCCGAGGCGCGACGCGCGCTCGAGCGGGCCGCCGGGAGCGACGAGACCCTGCAGGACCTCGCCGGTCAGGCGGCGGACATCGGCTACCGGCTCACGGATCTGGCGACCACGATCGCGGGCTACCTCGCGGACCTCGACGAGAGCGGGCCGGCCGAGCTCGCCGCCGTCGAGGAACGGCGGTCAGTGCTCTCCGTGCTCGTGCGCGCGCACGGTTCGCTCGACGCGGCGCGCGACCTGGCGTCATCCGGCGGTCTCCGCCTCGCGGAGCTCGAGGACGACGGGACCCGGGTCGAGCGGCTCCAGGCCGAGCGGGATGCGGCCGCCGCCGCACTCGATCAGGCCGCCGCCGAACTGACCGCCCGGCGGACGGCGGCGGCGGTGCGCCTCGGTGCCGCCGTGACCGAGGAGCTGCGCGCACTGGCGCTGCCGGATGCGCGCGTCGACGTACTGGTGAGCGAAGGATCCGAGACCGTGGCCGGCCGCGACGACGTCGCGATCCTGTTGGCACCGCATCCGGGCGCCGAACCCCGGCCCGTCTCGCGCGGAGCCTCCGGCGGTGAACTCAGCCGGGTCATGCTCGCGATCGAGGTCGTGATCGCGGGAACCGACCCGGTCCCGACCTTCGTGTTCGACGAGGTGGACGCCGGGATCGGCGGTGCCGCCGCCATCGAGGTCGGGCGGCGACTCGCCCGGC
The DNA here is from genome assembly GCF_021117345.1 of Microbacterium sp. cx-55. NCBI lineage: Bacteria > Bacillati > Actinomycetota > Actinomycetes > Micrococcales > Microbacteriaceae > Microbacterium > Microbacterium sp. cx-55. Next base: position 1,202,684 of record NZ_CP088261.1, read on the forward strand.
TGGCGCAGAACGCGCAGGTCATCGCGGTCACCCATCTCGCGCAGGTCGCGGCCTTCGCGAACAACCACTTGAGCGTCGTCAAAGCCCACGACGGGTCGGTGACTTCCTCGAGCGTGCAGCGATTGGAGGGCGCCGATCGTGAGGCCGAGATGGCGCGTCTGCTCTCCGGGTTGGCAGACTCGGACGCAGCTCTGACCCACGCGCGCGAGTTGCTCGCGCTCGCTCGTCCCACCCGCTGATAGGATGGAAGCCCGTGACGTACTCTTCTGGCTCAGGCCTTTCTCACGGTTCGAACGACGACACCACCAAGCACATTTTCGTGACGGGCGGTGTCGTCTCCTCGTTGGGTAAGGGTCTAACGGCCGCCAGTCTCGGCAATCTCCTCACTGCGCGAGGCCTTCACGTCGTCATGCAGAAGCTCGACCCGTATCTGAACGTCGACCCGGGAACGATGAACCCGTTCCAGCACGGCGAGGTCTTCGTGACCGACGACGGTGCCGAAACCGACCTCGACATCGGTCACTACGAGCGCTTCCTCGACATCGAGCTCAGCCAGGCCGCCAACGTCACCACGGGACAGATCTACTCCCAGGTGATCGCGCGCGAGCGACGCGGCGAGTACCTCGGCGACACCGTGCAGGTCATTCCGCACATCACCGACGAGATCAAGCGACGGATGCGGCTGCAGGCCGACCAGACGCCGAAGCCCGACGTGATCATCACCGAGATCGGCGGCACGGTCGGCGACATCGAGTCGCAGCCGTTCATCGAGTCCGCGCGTCAGATCCGTCACGAGCTCGGCCGGCAGAACGTGTTCTTCGTGCACGTGTCGCTCGTGCCCTTCATGGGCGCGTCCGGCGAGCAGAAGACCAAGCCCACCCAGCACTCGGTCGCGACGCTCCGCTCGATCGGAATCCAGCCCGACGCGCTCGTGCTCCGCAGCGACCGCCCCGTCACCGAGTCCAACAAGCGCAAGATCGCGCTGATGTGCGACGTCGATGAGTCCGCCGTCGTCAACGCCGTCGACGTGCCGAGCATCTACGACATCCCGACGATGCTGCACGACCAGGGCCTCGACGACTACATCGTCCGCGCGCTCGGTCTCGCCAAGGCGGCCGAGGTCGACTGGTCGCGCTGGCAGCAGGTGCTCGGCGCCGTGCACAACCCGAAGCACGAGGTGACGATCGGGCTGGTCGGCAAGTACATCGACCTGCCCGACGCGTACCTGTCGGTCACGGAGGCGCTGAAGGCCGGCGGTTTCGCGCACGAGACCCACGTCACGATCACCTGGATCCCCTCCGACACCTGCGAGACGCCCGAGGGCGCGGCGAAGGCCCTGTCCGGGCTCGACGGCATCATCGTGCCCGGCGGCTTCGGCATCCGCGGGATCGAAGGAAAGCTCGGTGCGCTCCGGTTCGCCCGCGAACAGGGGATTCCGACGCTCGGCATCTGCCTCGGCTTGCAGTGCATGGTCATCGAGTACGCGCGGAACGTCGCGGGTCTCGAGGGAGCATCGTCGAGCGAGTTCGATCCGCAGACCCCACACCCGGTCGTCGCGACGATGGCCGAGCAGGTCGACATCCTCGAGAGCGGCGACCTGGGCGGCACGATGCGGCTCGGTCTGTACCCTGCCGACCTCGCCGCGGGTTCGATCGCTGCGGAGGTGTACGGTGCCGACCGCGCGTCGGAGCGTCACCGTCACCGCTACGAGGTCAACAACGCGTACCGCGAGCAGCTGAGCGCCGCGGGCATCGTGTTCTCGGGTCTGAACCCCGAGCTCGGGCTGGTCGAGTACGTCGAACTGCCCCGCGACGTGCACCCGTACTACATCGCGACGCAGGCGCACCCCGAGCTCCGCTCGCGCCCGACGGCGCCGCATCCGCTGTTCCGCGGCCTGATCGGCGCGGCCCTCGAGCGGCACCGTTCGAGCGAGCTCTTCGACGTCGAGAACGGCTGAGATGACCGCCGCCGAGCTCCACGACGAACCGTTCGACCCGGAGGTGCTCGCGAGCGATCTCGTCTACGAGGGCCGTGTCTGGAACGTGCGGTCCGACACGGTTCGCTACAACGACGGCGAGATGGTGCGGCAGTACGTCGACCACACCGGAGCGGCGGCGGTCGTCGCGATCGACGACGACGGGCGGATGCTGCTGATCCAGCAGTATCGGCATCCGATCCGTCATCGCGACTGGGAGATCCCGGCGGGCCTGCTCGATGTGCCCGGGGAGGCGCCGGAACTCGCGGCGCGGCGAGAGCTCGCGGAGGAGGCCGACCTCGAGGCGTCGTCGTGGGAGCCGCTCGTCAGCATGTTCACCACGCCCGGAGGCAGCGACGAGATCGTGCACATCTTTCTCGCCCGCGGGGTGCGAACGGTCGCGGCGGATTACACGCGCGAAGACGAAGAGGCCGACATCCGCCAGGAGTGGGTGCCGCTCGACGACGTCGTGACGGCCGTTCTGGCCGGAAGGATGCGCAACAGCATCTTGATGGCGGGGGCGTTCGCCGCGGCGGAACGGCTGAGGCGGGCCGGCGCGGTGTCCTGACGTGCAGCTCGAGCGTGCCGTCGACGCGTACCTGCGTCATGTGACGATCGAGCGCGGTCTGTCGGGCCACACCGTCGCCGCCTATCGACGCGACCTCGCCGGGTATGTCGCGTGGATGGTGGCGCGCGGCATCACGGATGCGGAAGCGGTCACGCCCGCCCTCGTGGCCGAGTTCGTGTCCGAGCGGGCCGGCGCCGACCCGCGTCCGGCGGCGACGTCGCTCGCGCGGTTGCAGTCCTCGGTGCGGGGGCTGCACCGCTTCCTCGTTCGCGAGGGTCGTGCCGAGGAGGATCCCGCATCCGCCCTCCGGCCGCCGACCCTGCCGCAGCGCCTGCCGAAGGCGCTGACGATCGACCAGGTGGAGCGGCTGCTGGATGCCGCCGGCCCCGCGCCCGGGGCGGAGACGGTGAGCGACCTGGTTCCGGTACGGGACCGTGCCCTCGTGGAGCTGCTCTACGCGACGGGCGCGCGGGTGTCGGAGATCGTGCAGCTCGACGTCGACGACCTCGCGCACGGTGACGTGCTGAGGGTGCGGGGCAAGGGTGCGAAGGAGCGCATCGTGCCGGTGGGGTCGTTCGCGCGGTCGGCGACGGATGCGTACCTCACGCGCGCGCGGCCCGAGCTCGCCCGGCGCGGCAGCAGCACGCCGCGCCTCTTCCTCGGCGCGCGCGGGGCGCCGTTGTCGCGGCAGAGTGCGTGGGCGGTGCTGCAGACGGCGGCCGAGCGGGCGGGGCTCGATGCGCACGTGTCGCCGCACACGCTCCGGCACTCCTTCGCGACCCACCTGCTGCAGGGCGGAGCGGACGTCCGGGTCGTGCAGGAACTCCTCGGGCACTCCTCGGTCGCGACGACGCAGATATACACGCACCTCACGGTCGATACCCTGCGCGATGTCTACACGACCGCGCACCCCCGCGCGCGCTGAGCCGCCGCTGTCGCTCCTGCAGCATCCGCATCCGCTGTCGCTGCCGCATCCGCCGTCGCGAGATTCGGAGATGCGATGAGATTCGGAGCGCCCGCGCCGTTCTTCTCCGAATCCCGTGACATCTCCGAATCCCGTGACGCTCCCAGTGACCGGCCGGGCGGGGTTTTTCCCGGCGGGCGGGACCGAAGTGCGCGGGCGGATGCGGCGAGGATCGACCCATGCCCGTCCGCACCGCGTCACCCGCCCGCGCCACGGCGATCTTCTGGATCGTCGCGGGCCTCATCGGGGAGGCGGTCTCGTTCCTGCTGTACCTCGAGTACGTCGGCCAGCTCACCGGCGCCGACGCGATCGTGTCGTGCCAGCTGAGCGTGATCGTCACGTGCGGACCCAACCTGCTCTCGCCGGGCGGCAATCTGCTCGGTTTCAGCAACTCGATCATCGGCATCGTGATGTTCCTCGGCCCGGTGTACGCGGGTGTGAGCGCGCTCGCCGCATCCGGTGGCCACCGACTCTGGTTCTGGCGCGTCTACCAGTGCTTCCTCGCCGCCGGGTTCGCGCTCGTGCACCTGTTCGCGTATCGCAGCATCTTCGAGTACGGGTCGCTCTGCCCGTGGTGCATGATCGTGTGGCTCGTGACCGTGCCGCTGTTCTGGGTGACGCTCGGGTGGACCCTCCGCGCGGGCGTCTGGGGCGTCGGCTCACGAGGGTTCGGGCAGTGGCTCCGCTCGTGGGCGCCGCTCATCGCGATCGTGAACCTCGCCCTCATCGCGGTCGTCGCGCAGGTGCGGCTCGACGCGCTCGGCTCGCTCTTCTGACGTTCCGTCGCCGCGGGCGATGCCGTTTGCGGCATGCCCTTCCCGCGCGGCGTGCTCGGCGTCGCTAGAATCGAGGCAGGGGTTCGGGTCGGGAGTTCCGACGGACCCAGAGATCGGGAGTACGGTGGCGCAGCGCGTGAGCAAGGCAACGAGGACGTCGTCCGGCAAGGACGATACGCTTCTCGGGCCGACCGGTCGTCCCTATCACGGGTTCCCGACGCCGCCCGCTCTCGACAGCCACGGTCCTGCGCGCATCATCGCCCTCTGCAACCAGAAGGGTGGCGTGGGCAAGACCACGACGACCATCAACCTGGCTGCCTCGCTCGCGGCCTACGGGCGCAAAGTGCTCGCGGTCGACTTCGACCCGCAGGGCGCACTTTCGGCCGGGCTCGGCATCCAGACGCATGACGCGCCGACCATCTACGACCTACTGCTCGACACCAAGCGCGACCCGCGGACCACGATCGTGCACACCTCGGTCGAGGGACTCGACGTCATTCCCGCCAACATCGACCTGTCGGCGGCCGAGGTGCACCTGGTCAACGAGGTCGCGCGCGAGACGATCCTCGCCCGCGTGCTGCGCCATGTCGCGTCCGATTACGACGTGATCCTGATCGACTGCCAGCCCTCGCTCGGCCTCCTCACGGTCAACGCGCTCACGGCGAGCCACGGCGTGCTGATACCGCTCGAGTGCGAGTTCTTCGCGCTCCGCGGCGTGGCCCTCCTGATCGAGACGATCGACAAGGTGCGCGACCGCTTGAACCCGAGCATCACGCTCGACGGTGTGCTCGCCACGATGTACGACCCCCGCACGCTGCACTCGCGCGAGGTTCTGGAGCGGGTGGTGGAGGCCTTCGGGAACGACGTCCTCGAAACCGTGATCGGCCGCACCGTGAAGTTCCCGGATGCGTCGGTGTCGGGCATGCCGATCACCGAGTTCGCCCCCGAACATGCGGCCGCGCAGGCGTATCTGCGGCTCGCGCGGGAGCTGGTCGCCCGTGGCGCCGTCGCCTGAGCGCGAACCCGCCGCATCCGATCCGGGACCCCTCGCGCCCGCTGCGCCCGACGACTCGGGCTTCCGTGTCACCGTCGGTGCGTTCGACGGCCCGTTCGACCTGCTTCTCTCTCTGATCTCGAAGCGCGAGCTCGACATCACCGAGGTCTCGCTGAGCGCGGTGACCGACGAGTTCATCGCCTACCTGCGGGCCCTCGGACCGGATGCGGAGCTCGATGAGACATCCCAGTTCCTGGTCGTCGCGGCGACGCTGCTCGACATGAAGGTCGCGGGGCTGCTGCCGCAGGGCGAGCTCGTCGACGCCGAAGCGGTCGCGCTGCTCGAGGCGCGGGATCTGCTGTTCGCGCGGCTGCTGCAGTACCGCGCGTTCAAAGAGGTCTCGACGTGGTTCGCCCGATGCTTGGAGCGGGAAGACCGCCGGCACGTCCGGAGCGTGCGCATCGATGAGAAGTACCGCCGCGCCGCGCCGGAACTCGTCTGGAGCCTCAGCGCGGAGGACTTCGCCGCGCTCGCCATGCTCGCGATGGCGCCGAAAGAGGTTCCGATCGTCGGTCTCGATCATCTGCACGCGCCGCTCGTCAGCATCCGGGAGCAGGCGGCGATCGTCGTGACCCTTCTGCGCGAGAAGGGCACGCTGAACTTCCGCGACCTCATCGCCGGGGTGACGGTGCCCGGCGTCATCGTCGCGCGATTCCTGTCGATCCTCGAGCTCTACCGGAACTCGGCACTCTCGTTCGAGCAGCTGGAGCCGCTCGGGGAGCTCACTCTGCGCTGGAGCGCGGAACGCTGGTCCGACGACAACCTCGCCACCCTGGGAGCCGACTATGACCGCTGACCACGTGGAGACGCCGAACGGCGGTGTCGAGAGCCCGTCCGGCGAGAGTCGGGCGTTCGAAGAGACCCCCGCGACCGAGCCCGAAACCGGTCCCGGCTGGCCGCAGGATGTCGGTTCGGTCGCGCGTCGACTCGAAGCCGTGCTGCTGCTCGTGGACGAGTCGCACAGCGTGGTGAGCCTGGCCGCCGCCGTGAGCGCGCCCGTGCCCGCGGTGCGGAAGGCCATCGCGGCGCTCGTCGCGGACTACGACGGACAGTCGGACGGGCCCCAGCGGGGGTTCGAGCTGCGCGAGGTCGGCGGCGGATGGCGCCTCTACGTGCGTGAGGAATACGACCGGCTGATCGCCGAGTTCCTCGGCACGCAGCAGCCGTCGCGCCTGTCGCAGGCGGCGCTCGAGACACTCGCGGTCATCGCCTACAAGCAACCTGTCACCCGCGGTCAGGTAGCCTCGATTCGTGCCGTGAACGTCGACTCGGTCGTCCGAACACTCGTGGGCCGTGGGCTCATCACCGAGGTCGGACACGACGGCGAGACCGGCGCCATCCTCTACGGCACGACCGAGGCGCTGCTCGAGCACCTCGGGATCAACGCCCTCGATGAGCTGCCGCACATCTCGCCGCTGCTCGATGACGGGTCGGCGGGCTTCGACGAAGCAATCCGGTGAGCGCGACGCGCTCTCCGCGGAAGGACACACCATGAACGACGACAGCACGCTCGATACCGAGGGCGTTCGCCTGCAGAAGGTATTGGCGAACGCGGGCGTCGCCTCCCGCCGGGTCGCGGAGAACCTGATCGTCGAGGGCCGCGTGCGCGTCAACGGCGAAACCGTCACCGAACTCGGCAGCCGGATCGACCCGGAGACCGATCTCGTCGACGTCGATGGCGTCGCCATCCAGCTCGACCAGTCCAAGCGCTACGTCATGCTGAACAAGCCGACCGGCGTGGTCAGCTCGATGCGGGATGACCGGGGCCGCCCCGACCTCCGTCAGTTCACGGCGGAATGGGAGGAGCGCCTCTACAACGTCGGGCGTCTGGATGCGGAGACGAGCGGTCTGCTGATCCTCACGAACGACGGCGGACTCGCGCACGTGCTCGCGCACCCCTCGTTCGGTGTCACCAAGGTCTACATCGCGAAGGTCGAGGGACGCGTGCTGCCGCAGACCATCGCGCGTCTGACCCGCGGGGTCGAGCTGGAGGACGGACCGATCGCGGCCGACAAGGCGCGCCTGCTCGACACGTCGGGGGAGACCAGCCTCGTCGAGCTCACGCTGCACTCCGGACGCAACCGGATCGTGCGACGGATGCTGGCCGAGGTCGGCCACCCGGTGCGCGAGCTCGTGCGCCGCCAGTTCGGTCCGCTGCACCTCGGACCCCTCGCGGCGGGCCGCGCACGGGAGTTGACTACGATAGAGCGGGGTGCGCTTCTCACGCTCGCGCGCCGCGGTGCCGGCGAGGTGCCGCCCGAAGAGCAGGAGAACGAGTGAGCGACACCATCGCAGCAGGCGTGCCCGCGCGCGTCGCGCCGCGGACGGCGGGCCTTGTGCGCGTCGTCGGTGCCGGTCTCCTCGGGGCGAGCATCGGCCACGCGCTGACCGCTCTCGGCGTCGACGTCGCGTTGGCCGACACGTCGCCCGCGCAACTGCAGCTCGCGATCGACTACGGGGCGGGGCGCGCCGCATCCGCCGCCGACCTCCCGGCGCTCGTCGTGGTCGCCGTGCCGCCCGATGTGACCGCCGATGTCGTCGAGCGCGAACTGGCCGCTTTCCCGGGGGCCGTCGTCACCGATGTCGCGAGCGTGAAGATCGCCCCCCTCCACGAGCTCCGCTCGCGCGGCGTCGACCTCCGCCGCTACATCGGTTCGCACCCGCTCGCCGGGCGCGAACGCGGCGGGGCCATCGCCGCGCGCGCCGACCTGTTCATCGGACGCCCGTGGGTCGTCTGCCGTGACGGTGAGACCACCGCATCCGATCTCGCGCTCGTCGAGGGGCTCGCGCTGGATCTGGGGGCGACGCCGCTCGAGATGACTCCCGAGGAGCACGACCGTTCGGTCGCCCTCGTGTCGCACGTTCCCCAGCTCGTCGCGAGCCTGCTCGCCGGCCGTTTCGTCTCCGCACCAGACGGCTCGCTCCGCCTCGCCGGGCAGGGCGTGCGCGACACCACACGGATCGCTGCTTCAGCGCCCGAACTCTGGGTGCAGATCCTCGGGGCGAACTCCGGTCCGGTCGTCGAGGTGCTCGACGCGCTCGCCGGTGACCTCACCGACGTCGCCGACGCGCTGCGGGCGCCGACGGCGCCGGGTGCGCGACGGGCCGTGGCCGACACGATCCGACGCGGCAACCAGGGTGTCGAACGTCTCCCCGGCAAGCACGGTCAGAACCGCCGCTTCGAAACGGTCGTCGTCATGGTCGATGACACCCCCGGCCAGCTCGGCCGGCTCTTCGGTGAGCTCGGTGAGCTCGGTGTCAACGTCGAAGACCTGCGCCTCGAGCATTCGCCGGGCGCCCAGTTCGGTCTCGCCGAGATCAGTGTCGTACCCAGCGCCGCCGGACCCGCCGCCGCGGGCCTGGAAGAGCGCGGATGGAAGATTGCGAGCAGTTCCCATGAATGAGGACGTCTTCATCGTCGCGGTGGATGGTCCCGCCGGCAGCGGAAAGTCGTCGGTGTCGAAAGAGGCCGCCCGCCGCCTCCGGTTCGGCTATCTCGACACCGGTGCTGTGTATCGCGCGCTCGCCTGGCATGCGCTCGATCACGGTGTCGACACCTCGGACTCCACCGCGGTCGTCGAGGTGCTCGGCGATTTCGACGCCGCGATCTCGCTCGATCCCGACGACTACTGGGTGCGTGTCGGCGAGGTCGATGTGACCTCTGCCATCCGTGAACCCCGCGTGGCCGACGCGGTCAGCGGCGTCGCCCGGGTCTCGGTCGTGCGGCACGCCGTGAACGATCGGTTCCGCGCGTTGATCGCGGACTCCGACCGCGCCGGCGTGGTGGTGGAAGGCCGCGACATCACGACCGTGGTGGCGCCCGACGCCCCCGTCCGGGTGCTGCTCACCGCGTCTCCCGAGGTGCGCGCGGCCCGCCGTTCGGCGGAGATGACGGATGCGGACGCCGCTGCCGTCGCCGATGCGCTGCACCGCCGCGACGCATCGGATTCCGCCGTCGTGGATTTCATGTCGGCGGCGCCGGGCGTGGAGGTCGTGGACACGACCGAACTCGATTTCGAAGGATCGGTGACGGCGCTTCTCGCTGTCGTCGCGAAGATGCAGGAGGTGCAGAATGCGCGCTGAAGACGAATACGAAGCAGGGCCCGATCAGCTCGAGGAGCGGTTGGCGGACATCGATGAGACGCTGGCCGAACAGCGTGCGTCGGCGCTCCGCGAGGGGCTGTCGGACTACGACCTCGATGACGAGGATGCCGACGTTCTCGCGGGCCTTCTCGGCGAGGGCGACGGGATCGAGTACTCCGCGGCTCTTCCGGTCGTCGCCATCGTGGGCCGCCCGAACGTCGGCAAGTCCGCGCTCGTGAACCGGATCCTCGGCCGTCGTGAGGCCGTCGTGGAAGACACTCCCGGTGTCACCCGTGACCGCGTGATCTACAAGGCCGAGTGGCTCGACCGTCGCTTCTCGCTGGTCGACACCGGCGGGTGGGAGCCGGATGCCCGCGGTATCGACCGTTCGGTCGCGCTGCAGGCCGAGATCGCGATCGACCTCGCCGACGTCGTCATGTTCGTCGTCGACGCGATGGTCGGGGTGACCGCGACCGACGAGCACGTCGTGAAGCTGCTCCGCCGCAGCGGCAAGCCGGTCATGGTCGTCGCGAACAAGATCGACGACGCCCGCCAGGAGCCGGAGGCGGCCGCGCTCTGGAACCTCGGCCTCGGGGTGCCGTATCCGGTGTCGGCCATTCACGGTCGTGGCGTCGCCGACATGCTCGACGAGCTCATGAAGGTGATGCCGGAGGTCTCGGCCGTCGGCAAGCAGGAGATCGGCGGCCCGCGTCGCGTCGCGATCCTCGGCCGCCCGAACGTCGGCAAGTCGTCGCTGCTGAACAAGGCGGCCGGTGAGGAGCGCGTTGTCGTCAACGAGCTCGCCGGCACGACCCGCGACCCGGTGGACGAGGTCGTCGAGCTCGGCGGCAAGCTGTGGCGCCTGGTGGACACCGCCGGCATCCGTCGCCGCGTGCACCTGCAGCAGGGTGCGGACTTCTACGCGTCGCTGCGCACCTCGGCCGCGCTCGAAAAAGCGGAGGTCGCCGTCGTCGTTCTGGACGTCTCGCAGCCGCTCAGCGAGCAGGACGTGCGCATCATCGACCTGGTGCTCGAATCCGGTCGCGCCCTGGTGCTCGCCTTCAACAAGTGGGACCGGCTGAACGACGACGACATGGAGGGAATCGACCGGCGTCGGTACCTCGAGCGTGAGATCGAGCAGGACCTCGCGCACGTCGCGTGGGCGCCGCGGGTCAACATCTCCGCCCGCACCGGTCGGCACTTCGACCGCCTCGTGCCCGCGCTCGAGACCGCGCTCGCCTCCTGGGATCAGCGCATCTCGACCGGCAAGTTCAACGCGTTCCTCTCCGAACTCGTGGCCGAGCACCCGCATCCGCTTCGTGGGGGCAAGCAGCCCCGCATCCTGTTCGGCACGCAGGCGAGCACCCGCCCGCCGACTTTCGTGCTGTTCACGACCGGCTTCCTGGACCCTGGCTACCGCCGGTTCATCCAGCGTCGTCTCCGTGAGATCTGGGGCTTCGAGGGAACCCCGATCCTGGTGAATATGCGAGTGCGCGAGAAGAAGCAGCGCTGAGCCGGGTTCACCGGACGATGACTTCGGTGAACCGCTCCCGCGGAAGTTCGTCGAACTGCAGCGCCGAGCGGACGGGTGTCCCCGAGCGGGCGCCCGTCGGCCGGTAGCGCTGCAGCGCCCACGTCTCGACGCCCCGCTCGGCGAGGTCGTGGCCGAGCGCGGCGAGCCCGGTGTCGTCGGTGAGGTCCGGATGCGCGGTGGTGCGCACCTCGTACCCGAGGGGACGCGGCGTGTCGCGCCGCACGAGGTGGTTCGCGATCACGAGTTCGAGCGAGCGTTCGGCTGCCCGCCCGCTCGAGGGGCGCCCGGTGACCTGACCGTACTCGGCGAATCGTGCCTTGACGTCGATTCCGATCCAGTCCACCTTCGGCAGGATGCGGGCGAGCAGCGCCGGATACGGACCCCCGGTGTGGAGCCCGACGGAGAATCCGAGGCGCCGGACGTCGTCGATCGCGGCGCCCAGACCGCGCTGCATCGTCGGTTCGCCGCCCGAGAAGACGACGCCGTCGAGCAGGCCGGTGCGGGTGCCGAGGAAGGTCAGGACGTCCGGCCACGTCAGCGCCCCCGGGGTGCGGGGGTCGATCAGGTCGGGATTGTGGCAGTACACGCAGTCCCAGGGGCACCCCTGCAGAAAGACGGTCGCGACGAGCATGCCCGGCCGATCGACGGTCGATAGCCGGGTGAGTCCCGCGATGCGGAGGCCGACCGCCCGGGGTACTCCGGTCGCGGGGAGGTGTGCGGCAGACACGGCGGCGCTCAGACCGCATCCGGCACGAGGTACGCCTCGGCCGCGCGGAACGAGAATGGAACCCGCTCGGCCGCCTCGCCCTGCTTGCCGATGTTGAACGACGAGATCGGGCGGAAGTAGCCCATCACCCGGGTCCACACCTCGCAGGTCGCGCCGCAGTCCGGGCAGAGTTCGTGCTCGCCGGATCGGTACCCGTGGGCGGGGCAGATGGAGAAGGTCGGGGTGACCGTGATGTACGGGATGCGGAACTGCTCGAGCGCGCGGCGCACCAGCGCGCGGCACGCCGCGGCTGACGGGGCGGCTTCGCCCATGTAGAGGTGGAGAACGGTGCCGCCGGTGTACTTCTGCTGGAGCTCTTCCTGCAGCGTCATGGCCTCGAAGGCGTCGTCGGTGAATCCGACGGGAAGCTGCGAGGAGTTCGTGTAATACGGGTTCGTGGCCGTTCCGGCCTGCAGGATCGCCGCGGGACCGAAGTGCTCGCCATCCGATTTCGCGAACCGGTAGGTCGCGCTCTCGGCGGGGGTCGCCTCGAGGTTGTACATGTGGCCGGTCTGCTCTTGGAACTCCACCATCCGATCGCGCACGTGATCGAGGATTGTGCCGGCGAGAGCGATGCCGGATGCGGTGGTGACGTCGTCCTGGCCGTGGGTGAAGTTGCGGACGAGCTCGTTGAGGCCGTTCACGCCGATCGTCGAGAAGTGGTTCTCGAGGGTGCCGAGATAGCGCTGGGTGTAGGGGAACAGGCCGCCTGCGAGGTGGTGGCCGATGACGTCCCGTTTGGCTTCGAGAGAGTCGCGGGCGATCTCGAGCAGTGCGTCCAGTCGGGCGAGGAGCGTGGTGCGGTCGCCCGCGTGCACGAATCCGAGGCGGGCGCAGTTGATGGTGACGACGCCGATGGACCCGGTCTGCTCGGCCGAACCGAAGAGTCCGTTGCCGCGTTTGAGGAGCTCGGTGAGGTCGAGCTGCAAGCGGCAGCACATGGATCGGATCATGTGCGGATCGAGGTCGGAGTTCAGGAAGTTCTGGAAGTAGGGGAGGCCATACTTGGCGGTCATCGCGAAGAGAGCATCGACCTCGGGGGTGTCCCAGTCGAAGTCGGGGGTGATGTTGTAGGTCGGGATGGGGAACGTGAACGCACGGCCGTCGCTGTCGCCGGCGGTCATCACGTCGATGAAGGCACGATTGATCATCGCCATCTCGGGGGCGAGGTCGCCGTAGGTGAAGTCGGCGACCTGCCCGCCGACGAGCGGATGCTGGGGGGCGAGGTCGTCGGGGCAGGTCCAGTCGAACGTGAGGTTCGTGAACGGCGTCTGCGTTCCCCAGCGGGACGGAACGTTCAGGTTGAAGACCATCTCCTGGATGCCCTGGCGTACGTCGGTCTGGGTCAGGCCGTCGAGGCGCACGTATGGGGCGAGGTAGGTGTCGAAGGAGCTGAAGGCCTGCGCGCCGGCCCACTCGTTCTGGAGGGTGCCGAGGAAGTTCACGATCTGGCCGAGTGCGCTGGAGAAGTGGCGGGCGGGCGCGGAGGAGATCTTGCCCGGGATGCCGTTGAAGCCCTGCTCGAGGAGGTTCCGCAGCGACCATCCGGCGCAGTAGCCGGCGAAGACGTCGAGGTCGTGGATGTGCAGGTCGCCGTCGCGGTGGGCGGCGCCGGCGGCGGGGGAGTAGACCTCGTCGAGCCAGTAGTTGGCGATCAGCTTGCCGGAGGCGTTCAGGATGAGTCCGCCGAGCGAGTAGCCCTGGTTGGCGTTCGCGTTCACCCGCCAGTCCTGGCGGCGCAGGTACTCGTCGATCGTCTCGGCGACCGCGATGGTGCGAGGCGTTGCGGTGGTGGGGCTGGTCGGGGCGGGGTTGGGGGTCGAGGTGGGGGTCATGGCGCGCTCCTGGTGCGGTGAGGGGAGGCGGCGCTGCGGGTCGGTGGAGCGTCGTCGAAACGCAATATATGGGGGCCTGTGCGGCGATCGCACACGACATGTGCTGTCGGCACAGTGCGCGTGCGGATGCGGCGGAGGCGCCTTTGTGAGCTCGTACAGTCGTGCGCGTCGTTCTCGCCCGGGAGGTTCTCGGGGCGTACTCGCGCGCGCGTGATCCCAGATCGCGTCGCCCGGTGCGCGTTGGATCGCCGTGAAAACCCCTTGGTTCATGACACGTGTCGTTTCGTCGTGGTGCCGGTGTGACAGGCTGGAGCGATGACGATCCTGCCGCCCGAATCCGGCGAGCCGCGGCGCCCGCAGGGCCCCCGCGATCCGGGTGATGCCTGGGTGGAGGCGCCTTCGGGTGAGCGGTACTGGGGTCGATTCGGCGCCGCGGGCCTCCTCGCGCTCGATCCGGAACTCGGTGTCCTGTTGCAGCACCGTGTGGCGTGGAGCCATCACGGCGGCACCTGGGCGCTGCCCGGCGGTGCGCGTCACGAGGGCGAGTCGGCGACGGATGCCGCCATCCGTGAGGCGACCGAAGAGGCCGGGGTGCCGGACGGGTCTGTTCGCCCGCGCCTTCTCGGTGTTCTGGACCTCGGGTACTGGTCGTACACGACTCTTGTGGCGGATGTCGTCGTGCCGTTCGAGCCCGTGATCAGCGATCCGGAGAGCCTGGCGTTGGCGTGGGTGCCGGTCGCGGAGATCGATGGGTATCCGCTGCATCCGGGGTTCGCGAGTTCGTGGGCCGGTCTGCGGCGCCTGCTCGATGTGCGTCCCCTGGTGATCGTGGATGCGGCGAACGTCGTGGGATCTGTTCCCGACGGATGGTGGCGCGATCGCGCCGGGGCGACGGCTCGCCTAATCGAGCGCATCGCGTTGTTGGCCGATGCAGGTGTTCCGGCAGCGGCGTTGGGGTTGGAAGCGGCGCACTGGTTCCCGGAGTTCGTGGTCGTTCGCGAGGGTGCCGCGCGGGGCGCGAGCGCTGAGCGAGGTGCGGGTACTGCGCGTGGTGCGGGTGCGGGTGCTGCCGAGGCGGGCGGTTCGCTTGCGGATGGAGCGGAGCGCATCAGCGACGCCGTTCGGGCCGTCGATGCGCCGGGCGCGGGGGATGACGAGATCGTCGCGCAGGTCGTGCGGGCGACCGCATCCGGATACCGGGTGACCGTGGTGACGAGCGATCGCGAGCTTTCGGCGCGCAGCACTGCGGCCGGCGCGGACGTGCGTAGCGCGGGCTGGCTGCTCAACCTGCTCGCGGAGTAGCGGAACGCGCGCGGGCGCACTCCCGCCCGCCCCTCGCGCGGGCGCACGCCCGCTCCCTCCTGGCGGGGATAGGCCCACCGCCCCGCCGGGCTCGCGCCCTCATCACCCCGGCTCAGGACGGTGGCGGGTCGACGCTCGAGGCGAACACGACGCGGTTCTCCGCAGTGTCGGGGTATCGGCGTCCGAGGGGGCTCGTCCACTCCAGATCTCCGTGCGGGAGTTGACGCACACTCCACGCCGTGGCGTGCTTCAACGAGTGGTGTCGTCGGCAGAGATGCGCGAGGTTGCAGACCGCGGTCGGACCGCCGAGCGCATGATCCACGGTGTGATCGAGGTCGCACCGGGAAGCGGGCATTCGGCATCCGGGAAAACGACAATGCCCGTCGCGAACCATGAGCGCGCGCCGCATCTGCTCGGTCGGGCGATATCGATCGACCGCGAGCACGCATCCGGTGATCCGATCGGTGAAGATTCGTTCCCACCCGGTCGCGCTGCCCGCCAGAAGTCGGGCCGTCGCCGCGTCGATCGGTCCGGAGCGGTCGAGTTCAGCCGGTCCGTCGTCGCCCACGAGACTTGTCACCGGGATCGTGATCCGAACCGAGGCGCGGATTGCCGAGAGCCCGCTGCCCTCCCCGGGCCCCGACCCCACGGAATCGGGCGTGCTCGTGAGGACGAGATCGCTCAGCAGGTCGGCGCGGAGCTCGTCCATCGTGCGCGGGTCGCGGTCGTCTGCGCCAGTCGCGTCGTGGATCTGCCGAGCAAACTGTGTGAGCCGGTCGTGCGCGCCGTGCGCGAGAACCGACGGCAGAATCGCCAGCAGCTCGCTCATGCCATCGTCGAGATCGCGCACGAACACGCCGCGTTGCCGGCTGGCCTCGGCGTGGCGCTCGGTGAGCGACCGTGGTTCTGCGCGCTCCGCCAGCCGACGAGCGACGGGCCGCAGGCGGCCGGGCGTTTCTCGCTCGGCCACCGCGAGAACGTCTCGCTCGAACGCGGCACGTGCCTCGTCATCCTCGAGGTGGATGCCGGCCTCCGCAATCACCCGCAGGTGAGCGCGGGAGATGCGTGCTTCGCCGAGAGCGGCCAGCGACAGTGGGAGTCGCCGCGCGATCGCCGATGACTCGACGAGCTGGCGCTGCACGGTGCGATCACTCACGCGGAGTGCGGAGGCGAACTCGGCCGCGAGCGAACGGATCGGCATCTCACGGTCACGGGTCGATCGGTCGGTGACGCGAGACATCTGATCTTCGGCGATGGCGGCGGCGGTCGCCATCAACGTCACTTCGAGCGCCTGCATCGCGGCGATCGTCGAGCGGGCGTTCTCGACCCCCAGAACCAGCGCATCGAGGAGTGCGACTTCGGCCTCGATGGGGCTCAGCGTGCGCTGTTCGGACATGTTCCTATTGTCGCGCGAACCTCGGACATTCGTTCGAACGTCGACGGTGCACCGCAGAACGCGCGCTCGGCGAGGCGGCGAGGAGGGCGTCACTCCTCGGTCGTATACCCCCGGAGCCGATCGAGGTCGCGGCGTTCGCGTTTGGTCGGGCGTCCGGCGCCCCGGTCCCGCGTCGGCACGAACGGCACGGATTCCCGGGGAGGCGGGGGAGGCGTCTGATCGTCGACGGCGGCCGCGGCGAGCGGGGCACTGACGCGCTTCGTGATGGTCTGGCGGACGACGAGGATGCGGTCGAAACCCGCGATGCGCACGCGCACCTCGTCGCCGGGTCGCACTTGCTGTGCGGCCTTCGCGCGGTCACCGCCGATGCGGACGTGCCCGGCGCGGCACGCGGTCGTCGCAGCGGAGCGTGTTTTGT
Source organism: Microbacterium sp. cx-55 (assembly GCF_021117345.1). Classification (NCBI taxonomy): domain Bacteria; kingdom Bacillati; phylum Actinomycetota; class Actinomycetes; order Micrococcales; family Microbacteriaceae; genus Microbacterium; species Microbacterium sp. cx-55. The sequence continues at coordinate 1,219,355 of NZ_CP088261.1, forward strand.
AGACGCGCACCGCCCACAGCCAGGAGTCCACGCGCACGGGGCTGACCGCATCCGTCATCGTGCCACCGCCTCGCGCGCGCGTGAGGCGGTCACGACGCCGACGACCAGCAACGCCTGCCCGAGGCAGTAGGTGACCATGACGAGCGGGCTGGTCCAGTCGGGCATGGCGTCGGGGAGGAAGAGGCGGAACGCAAGGACCGTGTCGGATGCGAGGAAGAACGCGCCGCCGGCTGCGATCACGGGGCCGCTGCGCGCGGCCGTGAATGCGGTGCCGGCGAGCACGACGCCGTAGGCCGCGACCGGAAGGGCGAGTGCGCCGAGGTGCGGCCACAGGAGGACGAGGAGGAGGGTCCACCAGGCGGCGTAGATCCACGACCACGCGGGTTGGCGCGTGCCGCGCAGGTGACGCACGAAGAGCCAGATGTACGCGAGGTGCGCGAGACCGAAGCTGAGCAGCATGACCGGCAGGGTCGGTGCGAAGGGGAAGAATGTCGCGGCGCCGTCGCCGAGCCAGGAGAAGGCGAGGGCCACGAAGAGCAGGGTGAAGGGGGTTCCCCATCCGGACCCCCGTCCGGCCCAGGGCGCGGCGACCGCGAGAACCGGCATGAGCGCCAGTTTCGTCGGTGCCGCGACGGCGTCCGCATCCAGGGCGAGAGCGGTCACGTGCACGAGGGCGAGCGCGGCGAAGGCGACGAAGCCCCACCACCAGTTCTGCGGCAGTGCGGCGCGGGAGTCGGGTTTCGCTGCGGTGCCCACCGCCCCACGGTAGCGCGCCCTGCCTCAGGTCAGCGCGAGCGCGACGATGGGGCGGTCGGCGCGTGCCCGGGCGGTCTCGACGAACCCCGCGCCCCGAAAGGTGCGAAGCGCGCCTCGGTACAGCTCGTTAGTGCTGGCGTCGGTGACATCGGTGTCGACCGGATAGGCCTCGAGGAGCCGAGCGCCGTGGCCGCGGGCGAAGTCGATGGCGTGTGTAAGGAGGGTCCTCGCGACGCCCTGTCGGCGGAACTCCCGCCGCACCGAAAAGCAGCTCACCGCCCAAACCGTCTCGTCGTCCCACGGCTCGGAAGAATGTGCCGCGTAGATTCGGGTGCGCGAGAGGCGGGGTAGAAGCGTGCGTGGGCCGACGCGCACCCAGCCGGCGGTCTCGCCGTCGATCTGTGCGACGAGCCCCGGTGGCGTGGCGGCGAGGGTTTCCGCGCGCATCAGCTCGGCACGCTCCTCGCGGGTGGACCGCGAGTAGTCGGCGTTCGTCAGAGTCCACCATTGGCACTGGCATGATGCGCCGTCGCCCCCGCCGGTGAGGGCATGTTCGACGTCATCGAAACGGCCGGGTCCTGCGGGAAGCACGGCGACGGGGCTCATGGCGCGAAGGTACTGGTGGCCGCCGACACGGTCTACGGCGGGCGGATGCAGACACGGAGCGCACGGCGGTTCGCGGGCGGTCACGGGGTCGGCTAAGATGGTCTAGTTGCCCGCGTGCGGGCGACATCGGGATGTGGCGCAGCTTGGTAGCGCACTTGACTGGGGGTTAAGGGGTTCACCCTTCCCGGAAGGCCCGAATAACTGAAAATTGAATGCCACGGGCTGTGGCGCAGCTTGGTAGCGCACCTGACTGGGGGTCAGGGGGTCGCAGGTTCAAATCCTGTCAGCCCGACAGATGTAAAATACCTGATCAGAAGGTATTTTTATGAAGTCGTGAGATCGGTAAATCGCCGGTCTTGGACCCAAATATGTACCCGTTGAACCCCTTGACTCGACATGGTCAAGGGGTTCAGCCATTTCTAGCTACTCATCGCCGCCTCCTTAGGTGCTGGTTCATGCGTTCTGCGGCGTTCTGCAGTGCGCTGTCGTCAGTGTGTAGGTATGCACGTGTTGTCTCGACGGATGCGTGCCCGAGGATGTCGCTCACGACATGGATCGGGATCCCCGCGTTTGCGAACCAGGTTGCACCCGCGTGCCGAAGGTCATGACGGCGCAACCCCGGAAACCCGAGTGATGCAACCATCTGATCCCAGCCTGTTGCATCACGCAACGCTGCGGTGGTCATGACGCCGCCGCGCGGTCCACGCAACAGCGGCAGGTTGCGTGCCCGTTGCACTGTGAGTCTGCGCAGCGCTGGCTCAAGTGGCTCGATGATCGGAACGCGGCGAACTCGACGCCCCTTTGGCGGCTTGATGCTGAGGCCGCCGGCGCCGGGGAAGCACTGACGCTCGATCGTGACTAGCTTGCTCGTCCAGTCGACGTCGCCGACGATGAGTCCGGCTACTTCTGAACTGCGCGCGGCGAGGAATGCGCTGAGCATGATGTGGTCGCCGTAGCTTTGGTGGATCGCAGCGCAGGTCTCAGCGATCCGTGCAACCTCATCGGGCGAGGGAACGGGTCTCGTACGCTGAAGTTCCGTGTTTTGGTGGTAGCGTCTGCCGGCGCGGTCGCGTACGGGATTGCGAGCGATGAGATCATCGCGCACCGCTTCATCGAGCATCCGTGTCAGCGCGGCGATCGTGCTCTTGAGTGTGGAGCGAGAGTGCTCGCTCTCCCAGAGGTCGATGGTTCGATCTACGAGCCCGGTCGTGATGTCGTGAATGCGCAGATGCCCGAGGGCAGGCAGGACCCGGAGTTGGAGCCCGGCACGATATCCGGTGGCGGTCGAGGTTGGGTCGACGCCGCGGAGGAATCGGCCATTGATCGAGAGTGCGTAATCGCTCAAACTGATGAACGGATCGATCTTATGAATCGAACTCGCCCGCATGAGTTCGAAGAACTCCCGGGCGCCGACCTCATCGTCAACCGTGACCGAGCGGCTCCGGCGCTCGCGCGATGACGGGTCAGTCCAGCGGACTCTGGCACGAAATCGAGATCCTCGTTTCAGCGTGTCGAGGTGGAGGCGAGTTCCGGGCGGCGGGAGAGCGGGTGGGCGAGTGATCATCCGATCAAGGATCTCGCCTCATTGATGTAAGTATTCCCCGCCCTTCTGTACGAGATATTGCCGTGCGTCCGCCACAGTGATCAACGAGGTCGGCGGACTCCAACTTGCCTCGGAACTCCTCGAATACGCTGCCCCAGCCGTCATCCGCGAGAACCGCATCCGCCGCAATGAGACGGTGAACTCCCTCACGGCGGAGCAGGGGCTCGGCAAGAGCTGATCGTGCGGGCGTGATCGATTGTTTGATCGGCCGTGCAACCTCAAGCCTCCCTCGTGACAGATACCTGCCACATGTATTGAATCGGGAGGCGCACTGCCCCAGCGGTGGATTCCTGACCGATTCCCGCCTCTCGGTGCCTAGAAGGCCCCAGAATGGTGCGGTAAAGTTGAGTGGTGCAACACGAAATGCATGAAGGAGGACGGTGATGAAGCGTAAGGCGATCGACCAGGACGCTGTAAAGCGTGCCGCCGTACGCTCCACACGTGAGTCAGCGTCGCTGGAACGACGAACCGTGCCGGCAAACTATGTTCGGTCTGCAAAGACCGGGCGCTTCGTCGTGGCCCGCAACACGCAGAAGTGACGCTCGATCCGGGTTACGGCGAGACTCCGCTCCCGTTCGATGAGCTGGATGCCCTGACTCCGGCGGCTCGCGAAGCCCTTGAAGAACCGATCACTAAAGCGGCCGTCTACGACCTCGAACAGGCCGTCGAAGCCGAGGTTACCGAACAGCTCATCACTGACGTTCTCGAAGACCGACTCGGGCTCGACGAGCTGCTCTCAGACCGCTTCCTGCGAGAACTGCACCAAAGACTGTACGGGGATATCTGGATCTGGGCAGGGACGCACCGGCGTCATCTCTTCAATCTCGGAGTCGACCCTGCCTACATCGCGCTCGAGTTGCGGATCTCTATCGAAACCATCCGGTATCGATGGGATCACACCGAGGACTGGACACCGCGTGAACTCGGTGTCGCTGTGCATGCTGAATGCGTGCGGATCCACCCATTCACTGATGGGAACGGCCGGAGCACCCGCCTGTATGCTGATCTGACGTTCCTAGCTGCTCAGGAGTCAGAGGACGTCGAGATGTACGACTGGTCGATCGACAAGAAGCCGTACGTTGAACTGCTCCGTGCCTATGATGTCAATCGTGACCCCAAGCCGCTCGCGGCCTTCATCCCCATATACAAGCTCTAGCGCCGCGATCTGCAGCACGATTTTGTGACGGGTTCTTAGCCACGTAGCTAATACAGTCTGCGTATTTGTAGTGGGCTCGATCGTCGCGGCCTACTCGGTGTGTCAGGAGCCCGAGACGAGACTGGGAAAGTTGGGATGCTCTTGACTCAGCACCCGCTTTGTTCTTCCAAGACGAGTACGTCTGTGATTGGCCCTCCGGCGATTCCAGGTTCGAGGATTAGGGCTGGCGAATAGCGCGAATCACTCGTATCGCTGATCTCCCACTCGTACACCACCGTGCGGAGGGTGTTGAGATAGCGGCCGATGAGGATGGCCATCGGATAGGGGCCGTGGAATGCAAGATGTACCTCGGCACGTCCGTTAGTGGCGGCTAGTTGTTTTATCTGCCGCGCGATGGCAGCGCTGAGCCGTCCTGCTTCTCTAGAATCGATCCGATCTGATCCGGCAATTGAGATCACGGCTGCTGTCGTGAACGGTTGTGTTGAATCATGCAAGAGGCGTTCAAAGGCTGTCTCATCGGGGGCGGGCGTCAGACTGATGAAGATCGCGGCACGATCTGGGACCTCAGGTTGTCGTAGCCCTGCAACTATGAGTCGCGTGCTGTCGAGCTGGGTGGTTATCGGATCGTCTTCGGGGGTGACGGACGTCCAGATCTGATCGCGAGCATCGAGCACCTCGACGTTGCCGATCTTGGTTTCGGGAAGGGCTGCTCCGATAGCAAGGGCAACCGAGAGGTGTGCCCCGCCGGAGATCCGTGCAGTTTTCGCGCCGGAGGCGTACACGGCGTCTCCAGTGAGCGGGAGAGTCGTCTTGAGGTGTTCAAGCCCATCGCGGGAAGGAAGACGTCCGTTGTCGGATGACTTGATGCGGATGTGCAGGTCGTCTTCGTCGGCTTCGAGGGCAAACGGCGTGGGGCGGGTCTGGACACGGATGCTGAACGGCCGCCCCTCCTCGCGGATTCTCGGTCGTCGCTGCTCGACCCGGTGCATGAGTAGATCACGCACGATTTCTACTTCACCGGTCGGAGCCAGCATGTTGCTTTGCTTCTTGTCTGCGAGCGTTCGCGCGGGTGAGAGTCGTAGGAGGCGGTCGGGTCCGTCGTAGTCGCACTTCGATCCGTTCCCAACCCGGGGGATCGCATTTGCGATACACAGGCTGAATGCCGAATCGTTGTCGAGTTCGAGTAGGCGAGGCAACTCGCGTTCGCGAACGATTTCGCTGTAGACGATCTCCGGGGTCACGACGAGAACACCAGCCGAGAGCCCTTTGGTGAGCGCCTGTTCGAGCCGGTCGATAGTCGTCCCGGCTCGCAGATCGCTGTTATCTCTCCACACGACAAGCCCCGCGGCTCTCAGCAGGCCCTCGAGAGATTCGGCATGGGGCGTTCCGTCTGACTGTCGGTACGAGATGAAGACCGGACCGTCTCCGCGCACGGCTCCATCGGGCAAGGGGCCCAAGGGCGCGAACCTCGACGCTGGGAAGGAAACTTCCGCTTTGGTACTGGTGATGCGACCCAAGCGGTGCCGTTGGGCGACCAGTCCGATGAACGGATCGGTTCGGCCAGGCGCATAGACCAGCAGCGCTACTGGGACATCGCTGCTTTTCGCGATTGCACGCATGGCGGCGACGTCCGTCGGACTAGGCCCCGAGGGGGCGGGATGACTGTGCCATTCGCCGATATAGCCTGTCGGATCGTCATCTGCTCGTCCAGCGAGGAATTCTTCAAGGAGCTCGTTCGCCCGGACGTCGTCTCGAACGTAGCGATTAGTGCCGGCCTGCCCGTCGACAGTCAGGGCGTGGGTAACAACGATGTTGCGTCCCTCCCTGTACCCGAGAAGGACCCCGCCCGCTTCGAGCGGAAGCTGCTTTGCATTCTCGGAGGCGATCGTCTCGTGAGCATTGCCGCTCAGCTCGATGCGAGCAGGCAAGCGCGTCACAGTTCACCTCCTTGTGGGCTTGATGCGATGGTTCGCACCTCTCCCGCCGGATGGAGCGGGCTGTTCGTCAGTAGTCCGAGCGCATGTCGTACCGTTGCTGCAGCCGCTTCAATCACCGCGTACGGCGGAGTTGGTGAGATTGGGCTTCCGCATCCAGCTTCGAACACATCCGCTGTGGAACGCTCGGCATCGAGCGCCGAGGGCGGGTGAGGAGTGGCGCCGTCGAGTGGCGGTAACACGTCGATGCGGTACGTGGCACCATCGTTCTGAAGCGCAGCCGAGAGAACGCGTGTTCCAAGCGACTTGGCCGAGACATGGAGGAGCGCCGTGGTCGCGAAGTCAGCAGTCGCATTGACAACAAGATCGTGATTCTGAAGAAGCTCGACGGCTGCGTCGCCGGAACTGATGTTGTCATCAACGACTTCGATGTCGGAACCCTGGATGTCGGCGCGAGCCACAAGGTGACCCTTTACAGCTTTGCCCTTCGTCAGCCCGACGGCTTCGGGGCCAACGAGATGGCGAACGAGGTTGCCCGGCATCACGACGTCTCCATCAACAAGAGTCAGATGGCGGACACCGGATCGCACGAGCGTGTCTGCCACGAAGGAGCCCAGTGCGCCGACACCAACGACAGCGACACGGCGATCACTGAGCGCGAGGGCAAGGACGCCTGCCCGAGCCTGTCTGGCCGCGTTGGTATCTGCTCCTGAACGCAGACGTCTGACGGCGATCCCACCGGCGGTCGTCGGCCAGACGTCCAGAGCGATCGCACCGTTGTGAGCACCACGTCGATAGATGAGAACGAGGACTGCCACTGTGTGGTCGCGAATCCGGCGGTCCAGATCCACTGCGGGATCGATCAGCGCTGAAATGTCTTCCCACGTTCGGGGAGGAGCGGCCACCTCGCCAAGGTCGGCAACGTATCCGAACCGGTCTTTGCTGTGTTTCGAGACCTTCGCTGGTCGCGTGCCTGTTCCGATTCGCATGACGTCGTTCTTCGCGGGACGGAAGCGCACAAAGCCGTTTCGGTGCTGCTCGAGATCATCGTACAGATAGACACGAGCGTCCTCGGACAGGTCGAAGTACCGGTCGAGGTCGAGATCGGGACGATCGTCTGGCCAACCGGCGTCTGCTCGTTCGAACCAGGCCGTGATGTGCTCGACGAACTCGCTGGCCTCGGTCCACCACAGTCCGTCATGATCGTCCTCGGCGATCAGGCACAGTGAGCCGTTGAGTTCTCGGTGCCAGGACCAGGGCACAAGATCGAGCTCAATGGGGACGACACGCGGCGGCTGGAACGGGAACCGCGATCGTAGCGTGATGAGCACTTCCGTAGCTCTACCGGAGTGCGAGATGGGTCCCCGCGATCCGGCGTCGCTTTCGGTGAAGCCGCCACGGATGAGACCTTCTTCAAAGTGTTGCCGCGAGTAGGCGATGTAGTCGTCGTACTCGGTCAGGCTCCCCCGAAAGTCCTTGTGCCGGCGGGCACCACCCGGGCGCCAGCAAGGATTGCGGACGCGCGCTTGCTGCCGTCTTCGTTGAAGCCGGGCGGCATCGGGAACACCGTCTTGTCGTCGCCGTTCTTGCCAAGGAGTTTCTGGAAGGCGAGCGCCGCCTTGCCCTCATCCTCCTCTGCCAGGGCATCATCCGCTGAGATGGCTGCATCCGCGAATCGAGTTCGCGCCGCTTCGAGTTCCTCGTCCGAGGCGCGTATGTGAATCGTCGCACCAGCCAGGGTGGGGTCGTTCACGCCGATCCCGTATGTCACGAAATTCTCGATGATCTTGCTTACCTCGGTGAGTGCTGACACGTAGTATTCCGCTTGGTCACTCCCTGACACGGCGCCCGACGCGAAGGCCTGGTAGGTCGCCAGTTCGAAGAAGAAGCCCCCAGGCTTCTTTTTGCCGAGTTGGGCCCGCCGGGTCTGACGGAGCAACTTGACCGTAGGCACGTAGTAACCATCGTGAGCCGCGTTCATCTCGCTGGACAGCGAAGTTAGACCCTCGGGGGTTGTGCGAACCCACTCGTTCTCGTCACCCTTCTGCGGGATCTCCCATGTCTCTCCGTCCCAATGGGGACGGGCCGGGACGGCGTCCACGTAAAGGTCGTACTCGGGGAAGGAGACCTGGAGGCTGCGGTCCTGACGCTTGGTGCGTCGGTGCCCGTCGGAGTCAGTGCCGAATTCCGCGTGCAACACGGCAAAGAACTTATCGAGGATGTCCTTCGATGTGACGTCGCTCGGCATGTCAGGGAGGCGCACGAATACGTCGACATCTTTGATGCGTTTGATCGACACGTTGCGCTTGTATGAACCGATCAACACGGGGGAGACGCCGTACTCGGTGAGCTTGGCGTCCGCCTCGAGGGCATCGCGGACCAGCCGATGCGCTTCTGGCGCGTTGGTCTTGTCATCGCTGGGCTCGATGGAACTCAGCGCATCCTTGAACTGCTGTTTGAGGTGAGCCATCGGCTCCTCCGATTCGGATTGTAGGGGGTCGGTGTTCCGAGTCTTCCTCACACCACCGACAGTGCGAGGAAGACTCGGAATGGGGGCTATTTCTTCTTGCCGCTCTTGCCAGTGCTCTCGTTGGTCGTCGTCTTGGGGTGACTCTTCACGGTTGACTGCTTCACAAAGCGCCCGGTGATGGCGCTACGCCCTCGCTTACCTGCCATTGCTCTCACCCCCCTTGTGTTCCAAATTCGATGTCGTGTTTCAATTCTAACACAGCCGTGTCGAGAGTGACTTGGTGTTGCACATGTGAGACACTCGAGTATGGCCAAAACAACGATCAACACGGCCGCGCTCTACTCGGCGCTCGACGCTGCCCGCCAAGAACGCCAGCTCTCGTGGCGAACGCTGGCAGGTGAGATCGGTGTGAGCCCGTCGCTGCTCTCAAGGCTCGGCAACGGACTGAAACCTGACACCGACGGATTCGCAACGATCATTGCGTGGCTCAGGCTCCCTGCCGAGGGCTTCTTTGAGCGCGATGGCGAGAGCAATGCCGACGACGCGCGTGAACCAGATCTCATGGCGCAGCTCGCGCCCCTTCTCCGGGCCCGTAAGGATCTAAGCGAGACGGATATCAACTACCTACAGCAAGTAATCGGCCTCACCGTTGAACGCGCTCGGGCGAAGGGATGATCTGTGCGTCGCGGATTCAAGACCGAGGCGAAGCGCCTTGCGCTAGAGCTTCGGACTGAAATAGGCCTCGGCGCGCACGCGCCCTTCGACCCGTATGCCTTCGCGTTGGAGTACGGAATCGCTGTCGTTCGACTCAGCGAACTCGACGGAGCAGCCCGCGAGCATTTCCTGAAAGAACAGGGGAGCGCGCTGTCAGGCGCGTTGATCCCAGACGGCACAGGAGCTGTGATTCTGGAGAACGATGCGCAACCGCTCACACGGAGGCGGACCACAATGTGTCACGAACTTGCACACGTTGTTCTTGAGCACTCATTTGGTGTCTCGCTGTCCGACGAACGGAAGTGCGGCCTCGGAGGCCAGCAGGAGGAGGAAGCCGACTGGCTCTCTGGCGAGATGCTCATTCCCTACGACGGCGCCTTCCGGCTGGCCCGAGCCAACGCCACAGATGAGCGTGCAGCTCAGGTGTTCGACGTGAGTCTTGCGGTTGCCCGCTGGCGAATGAACCACAGCGGAGCGCGCAAAGTCATGCAAAGGGCTCGTGCCAAATGGGCGTGAACCACACATGACCAACTCGATCAGCGCCTTTCCCCTCGGGACTATCGAGGGCGTCGCCAAGATCGTCGGTGACCTTTACAGCGGCACCGAACTCACACGCATCATCGCCGAGGTGCCGCTTCGCTCTGACCCGGGCGAAGGACACACCAAATGGCGTCGACTCGCCCACGCTGTCTCCAGCAATCAAGCAAAGATCGGTAATGGGAATGCGCTGGTAGCTCTCGTGCGGGCGGCAATGCGGCCGGAACGCACACTCGATCGCAAGTCCCGCGCAGACATCGCACGCGATGAACTCAATCAGGTGCTATCGCTGGTGAGCCTCAGAGTGCTCGCTGACGGACGAGTAGCGACGGCAAAGAGGGCGTCTACTGACACTGAGGCGCTGGCTCGCTCTGAGCGGCTCTACAAGATTCTCGAACAACGCGGAGCACATGCTGAAGTGCTTGCGTACTGCCGCGAAGACCTCCTCCGCAAAGATTACTACGAAGTGGTCTTTGAGGCCATCAAGGGTCTGGGGGCACGAATTCGTTCTCAGAGCGGTGTTGATGCCGATGGATACGGCCTCATCGAGAAGTCGATGGCCGGCTCAAGCCCATTACTCCGGATCAACGAAGGGCTAACCCGAACCGAACGGGACGAGCAACTCGGCATAGCCAACCTCGCGAAAGGTCTGTTCAGCGCCTTCCGGAACCCCGTGGCTCACGAGCCCAAGCTGTACTGGACGATGAGCGAGCTGGACGCACTTGACGTTCTGGGAACGCTGTCCATGATCCATCGTCGGCTGGACACAGCGACCTCACGGAACGGTGAGGGAACCTAAGCATTGCTGGAGCTATTTCAGTCGACCTAACAGCGCGGATCGCGAGCGCGGATGCGTCGCTAGCTGTAGGTGGGGTTGTTGTTGCTGGGTTATCGATCAGTAGTCGATTCCCCGCCGCCCGAGGCCTGACCACCCTCCTGTGACCGACGTCGCCACGCGATCAAAGTTGGCCAGCGCACTCGGGCGTAACGATGCTGACGCAAAGTCGCTTGTGGGTGACGACTGGGCCGACGTGGAGCAAGCATGGGCGGCGGTCGCAGGTAGCCCAGCCTCCCGCTACAGGTTCCAAAATCAGTTCGCCAAGCTCGCAGCGTGCTGCAGGCTAGGCCTGCGTTCGCGGATCGAAGCTAGCCGCAGTGCGCGGCACGAGAGTGGGCTCGATCGCCTCACCGAGGTGGTGGATGCGCCAGCTGCTGATTGGCACGACCGCGATCTCTGGGCGCCACACGAGTGTCACGTGCATTGTTGCGGGGACGGCGGCGATGTCATCGTTGAGATGCGCATCGGTTTCGACGAGGCGCACGTAGGCGACGTCCGGTGCCCCGATACCGAATAACGCTGTGGTGCTGATCTTGAGACCTGATGAGAAGACGGATCGAGCTCGGGAGAAGTCTTCCCAGGTGCCAAGCGATTCGGGAGTGACGAATGCGCCGCCTAACAGTTCTCCAGCATTCGCTTGTTCCATATCGAGGCCGGTACGAAATACATCGACGAAGAGTGATGGGTGCCAATCGGGGAGCGACTCGTAGGTCACCATCGCGTCGTCTTCTTCGGTCCAGTCAGTCGGTTCGTCGCTCATCTGGCCATAGTGGCAGGGGGCACCGACATGAGGGCGAGGCGGTCCTCGGTTGCGTCGGAGTGTCGGATCTAGGGGGCCTCTGCGCCGCTGAGGGCCGTGCGGACGCTGTACGCGGGGTCGTCGGCCAAGACAGCGCGCACATCTGCATGGTTCCCATTGGCTTGGTCCGTGAGTGCGCGTGCGAGTGCTCGACGGACGCGCGCGTCGGGGTCCCGCGCCAAGCGGATGCCGAGGTGTTCAGGTTCGCCGTGCTCAACCCACTTCAGCGCCACCAGACTTCGGATAGCCCATCCTTGCATCGAGAGAAACGCAAGGTCGTCTTTCACCGTGTCACCGAGACGTTGCAGCGCGATGGTCGGCCAGTAATCGGCCTTTTCGCCGAGCAGCGCGTAGACGACGCGTCGGACTTCTCTTCGCTGGTTATCGTTGCCTGCGAGGCTGGCGGCAAGCGCTAGCGCCTGCCCGCTACTTCCCTGGGGCATCCCGTTCATGCGGAAGCCGCCGAGCTTGTGGGTGTACTGGCCGTTGAGTTCGTCGTACTTCGACGGAGTGGGCGATTTTGCGAGTCGCATGGCAGTCTCAAAATGACTTGAACGGTGGGCTTTATTGAGATGACGTGTGAGATTGCCTGCCGCGTTTAGATAGTCCGCGCGATCGCTCGAGCCAAGGTGCGGATCATCTGCGCGAATCAGTAGTTCGGTAACCGCGGTGTTGATTGAGTCTGAGGGCAGATGACGGATGAGAAGTGAGTCGCCGATCGCATTCGTGCCGACGCTGTAGACGCCGGCGACGTGGGCAAGCGGTGTGGTGAGCCGCGCCAAAGCATCGGTCGCGACGGCCGGATCGATGTCGGTCGGGTTGGCGAGTGCCAGCGTTTCCTGTGCCCAGTGGTTGCGTGCTGCGGCGAGTACGGTGAGTCCGTCGCGTGCGAGCGTCTCGTACTTGCTGATCGCATCGTGGGCAGTCTCACTTCGCGCGCCCTGCGCTCTGCCCAGAAGCGGCACAAGATGGGCGATGGCCCGTGGAGCGAGGTTCGGATGGCTGAGCGCGATTCTCGCCACAGCAAGCGCTTCATCGTCATCGTGGAACCGGTAGTGGTTTTCCTGCACCTCCGGTTGCCGCTCAAAGTGCTCCAACGCGGCGGTCGCCGGTTCGAGAGCGATGCGGCCGGCAATACCCGCCAATGCTTTGATCGCGTTGTTATAGCGCGAGGTGGCAAAGGAGCGCAGATCGGGTCGGGTACCTTCCTCGGCTGCTGCGAGCTCCGCAACGATATGCTCCGCGATGAAGTCCACGAGGGTGTCGGGTACGAGATCCGCCTGGGAAGCGATGAGGCGGTAGGTGGCGCCGACCGTCCAGTAGTTCGGCGCGTCCAGATTTTCCGTGATGTCAAGGAATTGAAGCGGCAGTGACTTGCCCAGTGAGTCGATCTGTTTTGTCGCACCGACCTGCGCGAGGTGATGAGCGGCGAGGGTAGGTTCGTCAGAATCGATCAGGATCGAGGCAAGCACGCGCCGCGCGCGTTCTTCTTCTACCAAGTCGCTAGTCGCGACCGCATCGCGCAGCGCGCGCTGCGCGGAGATCGCCGCAGATCGCAGGGTGCCCTCGTTCAGTCCTGATAGCGCGTCGACGTAGGCGTCATGGGCCGTCGGCACGATTGGCCTTGAGGTGCCCATTTCCCGGACAGCGGTTTGCAGAGGGAGTAGCTCGTTGCTTGTGAACGGGTTCCAGCGTGAGCGGAAGGAACGCCTGCTGAAGATCCACGTCGATGCTTCGCCCCACTGCGAGGCAAGCGACGCAAAGCCGGAGGCCTCATCCCAGGCCAGGTCGGCTTTCTTGAACTTCTCGTATCGAGCGAGGCTGCGTGCGTGGCGAGCGGCGATGAGTCCGGAGACGCTATATCCGTGGGTGATCTTTCGAGCATCGGCAAGAAGCTCTGCCCAGTCCTGCGTCGACTCGGCGATGATCAGGCGAAGGCGCGTGCGTCGTATTTGATCGAGACCAGGGAGACGGGACAGCTCGGCCAGGGTGGGGACGGCGCTGCTCAGCCAGTCGGAGCGGTCGTTAGCAATAGCTGTTTCGCCCGCAAGGAGCGCGAGGCGCGCCTGGTCCTCGGGCTCCCCAAGCCGCAGCTCCTTGATGTCCGGAAGATAGCCGAGCGGATTCATGTAGAGGTTGATCGCGCTTTCGGCGACCTTGCGGCAGGCATCTACTGTTGGGGCAATGTTGGCCTGAGTTGTTAGCTCCGCGAGACGTGACTGCGTTATCTGGGCGGTTGTCGCGAGGCCTTGCTCGAGTGCCGACCAGAACTCATCGAGAGTGTGGCGTGCCGCCTCCTCGGCCCGTCCGTTGAGAGCCAAGAGGCGCACGCGCTCCTTGTCGTGAGACGCCGCATGAGGCTTGAACCCTGCATTTTGCAGGGCAGCCTGCCCCTTCTCGATGAGCGCAAGCGCCTGTTCGGGATCGGTCGTTTCAGCCGCCTTGTCGAAGAACTCCTGGGCGCCCGTGGAGACCTCTGGGGTGCGTGCGATTGCCTCGCGCACCCCGGCAGCATCGGCGGTGGGGACTTGGGTGACGTCGATCTTGAACTCGTGACAGAAAGCCTCGGCGGTGGGCATACCGAAGTACTCGATCACGATCTCTGGCCGCTTACGCAGGAACGCCGAGAGTTCCTGCGCATCCCAAAGGTCGAGAACGATTGGGTGAAGCTCCTTGCGCTGAACAGCGAGTTCCTCGACTGCGCCGGTGCTCTTGACGGCGCATGCCACGCCTAGGATCAGGCGCTGAACCGTGAACGGCTGCTCCACATTGCGGAACTTCTTGATCGCGGCGGTGAGTTGAGATTTTCCGAACTGCTTGTAGTTCTTGCTCTGGAGAGCGACGCCCGCACCGTCCGGCGCCAGTGCAACGATGTCGAGTCCGAGTTGGGCCTGCCCGCGGTCTCCGTAGAGCTGGGCTTCGCGAAGTCCTTCGACGTCTCGCATCATCCGCAGTTGAAGGCGCTCGAAGTTCTCCCAAGAAAGGGAGGTGAACGGGAGCTCCTCGAGCTTGCCGATCACCGGAGCCGGGGTGGTGACCGACGCTGGCGCGTACAGCGATGAAGCCAGCGACAGAGGTTTCCAGTCAGCCATAAATTTCCCGCCTCGCCCAGCTCCGATCGCGCCCTGAACTAGGGCCGAACCTGTCGACTCCATCCTACGAGGGGCGCTGAAGGGCGCTCCTTCACCAAGACCGATGCCAATCGCAGAGGACACCCCCTCACTGGTCCGCATCTCATGCGGCGGAGAAGGCCGGGGAGCTCGGCGGTCGAAAGCGGGGGACCAAAAGGGGACCAGAATCATGCAAACCACGCATCGCGTGACGTGTTCTGCATGATCTGATCCGCAGAACTATGCGTTTCTTGGCCCGATTTTGGCGGTTTGGACGCCTGGGGGTCAAGGGGTCGCAGGTTCAAATCCTGTCATCCCGACTGAGAGGGGAGGACAATGGGAATGTTCAAACCCGTTGTCCTCCCTCTGTGATCCGCGAGCTTGACATGCGCACCTCCGCCGAGGTGGAGAACGCATCTACCGGTACTCGCCGACAAGTGCGCACGCTCCGGTGACACTCCCAGCGATTCGCGCGAGAGCAACCGCCCTCCGACCAAACTCCACCGGGTGCGCTGCAGGCATGCCTCCTTCACAAACGACTCTCGCCGCTCAGTTCAGGTGTCCACAAGACCGGGTTCAACTCCAATAGCTTCGAGGGCCGCCGAGCTGCCGCCATCTATGCGCCGAACGGAATGATGAAGTCGTCATTCGGGCGATTCAGCAATGCATGTGCTGGGAGCGCACTCCGAGAGCCGCAATGGCGTCGGCAAAGTCCTCGCTCACCCTGGCTCCGCCCTCGGGGGTCACCTCGTCAGGACCAAGGCGCGAGCACGACGTGGATGGCCCCAAGTAGAACCTAAGAATCGGTCAAACGGCACGGGATAGTGGCGCAATCGGCCGGGCCGGCCCACGGTGGCAAGGTCGTTGTCTGCGTCGACGACGCTCATCACCGCTTCACCAGTGTCGTGCTGCGGGTTCTCCACCCCTAACGAACGGCGTGATTTCAGGTCATCTTGGCGTGTGTTACCATCTCGGCTGCAGTCGACGAAACTCTAACGTGTGATCTCAACGACCTGAAGTGTTAGCTCACTCGTCTCCCGCGTCGGGTCGGCTTCAAATCATTCCAAAACCGAGCTTGGTTGACCGCTTTAGCTTCCAAGGTCTGTTGTTGGTTACGTGACACCAGCAGTTGCTGGTTTTCAACTATGGGTGGTCAAAGATGACGCAATCTGTATCGGTCCAAGCGCGCACCGGGCAATACGCAACTCTGGTGACATTGCTCCTTCTCGCCGGCGTAACGGTCGACGTCCAGTTCGGCGGTCTCCCACCGCTCGTGGGGACGATTGCGGCAGAGTCTGGGCTCTCTGGACCGGAGATCGGGTGGGTCCTCAACGCCATGATGGTGGGTAGCGCCATCTCAGTGAGCCTCTCTACCCGCATCGGCGACATCTTTGGACATCGGAAGGTTCTGATCGTTCTTCTCGGCCTTGCGCTTGTAGGCGCGGCCCTGGCTGCTACCGGAGGCGGATTCTGGGCTCTTGTCACGGGCCGGTTCCTGATGGGGTTCGCGGTCCCGGTCCCACTGTCATGGGGTCTACTGCGCCCACGTGCTACTGCCCGTCAGGTCCGCAATGTTTCGCTCGTTCTCTCGCTGGTCATGGCGATCTTCACCCCCTTGGCCCTCGTCATCAGCGGTCTGGTCGTTCAGGCGGGACTGCCCTGGCAGATGGTCTTCTGGATCAGCTTTGCGCTGTTCGCGATTTTGCTGATCCTGGCCCTGATCGCACGTGAAACACCCGCGTCTTCCCTGGCCACCGGGAGTTTGAACTGGTTCGGGGCGATTGGCCTGGGTGTCTGGGTTACCGCGCTGCTGGTTGGTATCAGTACGGGACCCAGTCTGGGCTGGTCTTCGCCGCTGGTGATCGGCGCATTCGCGATCAGTGCATTAACGTTCATAAGCTGGGTGATTCAGCAAAAACGCTCCGCTGACCCGCTCATTTCTTTCCGTAACATGGACCGGCGCCAGGCCCTCGTTGGGTATTCGGGAATTCTGCTCATCAGCCTGGTTGGGTCGGGTATCTTCATCGTGATGCCTGCTGTCCTGCAAGCTCCAATTGAGTCGGGGTACGGGCATGGATTGTCGACCCTCGATTCGACGTACGTGCTTCTCGCACAGATTCCTGGTGCGGCGCTGGGCTACTTCTGGACGAAGTGGGGCCTTGCCCGGCTCGGGCCGAAAGTCGTCCTCATCACTTCCGGGATCTTCTCTGTCGTGGTGTACCTCGGCATGGCATTCGCGAATGGACCCGCTTGGGCACCGTGGCTGTGGGTCTTCGGCTACGGGCTGGCCACACTGAGCTGCCTAACCGCGGGGTACGCCCTTGTCGCAGCAGCGGGACGCCAAGACAATATGGCGGTGACGATTGGCATCCAGAGCATTGTCCAGTACACCGCGGGGACAGTTCCGACCGCCATTGTCCTGAATGTCCTGGTCGCAGGGGCTGACGGATTCATTCCGGAACAAGCACTCGTTGGAATCTTCGTAGCAGGTGCCGTCGTGATCGCTGTCTTCGTCGCCGTGTGGACCGTGTTCGCGCCAACGTCCATCAAGGATCTGCACGCTGTCGACACGGCAGTCAACACCGCGAAACTTCAAGCAGCCAACCGCTGATGACGTGACCTCGATCGGGTCCACCTGTCCTGAAACCTAACCGGCTAGAGCACTCGATCCGGCCGAGGCCGAGGCGAGCGCGAAAGAGCCCGAGCAAGGCATCCATGGGCAGGAGCATGAACGTGACAAAGTCCATAACCAAGATTCCACCAGGAGAGTTCTCATGAGTCCAACTTCACCCGGCGCAGCACTCCGAGAAATCTTTGAACGCCCCCAAACGGTCATCATGCCCTTCGGTGCGCTTCCAATCCACGCACAGATGGCCGAACACGCGGGGTTCGAGGCGTTCGAGCTTTCGGGTGGCATGTCAGCATGGTGGGCCGAGGGCGCGTCCGACACAGGCTGGTTGACGCTGACCGAAGTCGTAGCCCATGCGAAGCGCGTCGCACGGAGCGTCGACATACCAGTGTTCTGCGACGCGGACACCGGGTACGGGGCACCCATCAATGTTCAGCGCACGGTCCAGGAGTTTTCCGATGCGGGCGTAGCCGGTATTCACATCGAGGATCAAAGAGAACCGAAGAAGTCTGGCGGCGATACCGGAATCGAGCTGGTCTCCGACGCAGAGGCAATTGGACGCTTGAATGCAGCGGTAGCCGCGCGAGACCGATTGAACGCCGACTTCGTGATCGTCGCCCGCACTGATGGTTACGGCGCTGCGGGGGGTGGTCTTGACGAGGCTCTTCGGCGAGGACAGCTCTACCGCGCAGAGACCGGCGTCGACGTCATCTTCTACGAAGGTTTGCAATCGTGGGAACAGGCGGAACTTGCGCTGAAGGAAACACCCGGGGCGAACTATGTGATTCCCAGCGGTAACCTTTTGGGGCAGAAGACACTGCCCGAGCTGACGGCGATGGGCCAAGCGATCGACATCGCTCCTTTCGTGTTGCCGGGGATAAATGAGGTGTGGCGGCTCCTGGTAGATGTCAAAAAGGCGGGTGATGCGACACCCATTGCGCGCTATCTCGACCGCATGGATTCAGTCTTGAGAACCGAGTACGACTTTGGCTGGGGCGGAAAGTTGGGGCGCCCGTCAACGGAGTACGTTCGAGGTACTGAGGAAGAGTATCTACCCGCCGAGGGGCGGCGAGACTACGTCAACAATCTAAACGCGTAGAAAGTGGTGCTGCTCTAACGGGGGAGGGCTCGCGGTCACAAACAGTGCCCATGAGATTCCCGAACGCTCACACGGGGGCAAGGCGGATCCCGCCCTAATGGCTATGTGTGATCGCAACCGACGGGGATGCGTCGCGGTAGGCGGTCGGCGACGTTCCCTTCCACCGTTTGAACGCACTCGTGAAACTTGCCGGGTCAGAGTACCCGAGAACTCGTGATATTTGCGACACCGAGTGATTCGATGCGGCGAGCAGCTCGGAAGCGAGGGTGCCCAGGGTGGCATCGCGTACCTGTGCAAAATCGTGCCCGGTCAATTCAAGCTTTCGTTGTAGCGTGCGTGGGGAGACGCGCAGCGCAGCGGCCGCGTTCGCCAGCTTGCGATTTAGGTGCGGGGCCGCACGGATGACCTTCTCTACTGTGCTCGGCCAGTCGCCAGTCTCACGGAGGACTTCGAGAATCCGCGTGTCTTGGTGTACCCACGTTGTGTACTGAAACTCATTGCCAAAGGGAAGTTCGTGTAGGGACGCTTCGGGCTCCCACCACACCCGTAGCGCTTCGGAGTCGCACTTCACGCTGCACGCAACGATTGTCGAGACCTCGGGAGCAAGGGTTGGGAGCGGAATGTCCACGTGGGTGAATGGGAATGGCTCGCCGTAAAGCCAAGAGAACGTCCGGAAGGTCACGACGAGCTCGCGGTAGATGCTGAATGGTACGAGCTCGTCGGGGGCATCCGGGTAGGTGAATTCGAGGCCCGTTAGCCGTCCGTCTGACGTTCTCAGTGGCGACACTTCAACGAGACCCGGAACGTCATCTGTCGCTGCTGCCCGTACCCAAGCTTCGAGGTTCGGCGCGGCCACGAGAGCGAGTCCTCTGATACCGAACGAGCCGAGAGTATATGAACGTGCGGCCCGCACCCATAAGTCGACGCGGTCCTTCGTGAGAGCAACGAACTGCAGCTGGAAAGCCAGTTCTTTTCTCGCCGGTACGGTCCCCCCGGGCCGGTTTACAACGTCGTGGTCGATGTCGGCCGCCAACAAGGCGAGCTTCCAGTCAAGCCCCGCGTCTTTCAGCACGTCGCAGAGCGCGTGCAGGCTGAAGTTGGGGATGCGTAAGTCCCGGTAAGAGTTGAATCGCACTGCATACCTCCATCGACGTCTTCTGGAGCACTCCCCGACGCGCGGTCTTGTAGGCGCAGAAGAGTCGGAAATGCGGCGTAGTTTCCTAGGGTACTGGCGCGGTTCACCCTGTCAAGTCAGCGTTGAGGCTGGTTACGGTGAAGGCCTATCGCGGAGCGGGCAGCATGGCCGGCTCACAAGGCAATGGAGCAAACGTGATTCACCAGCGTGCGAGATGCTACGCCGGCGCGAGCGCTCGTCCCACCACCGCGGGCGCGACCACTCTTGTGGCTCCGTGACCGCGGCTCACTTAGAGCAAAGGCAGGTTATCGAATGACTTTTCCGGACCCCACCGAATTCCGTCTTGTCGTCGCGGGGCTCTCCGCTGCGGGGGAACCTGATTTTCTCGAGGTTGATCCACCAGCAACCATCGACATCCCCGGTGTGGCGAAGGGCGCTTTCTATTGGGCTGTCGACGGCGGCCATAGCAAAGAGAACATTGGCAGCCCGCCGGACAGTGTCCGACTCGCTGGGCCCGGCGGGTCGACTTTCGGGGTGAACAGCTTTCCGGCCCGTTCGGCGGGCAAGACTCTCGACATCAGCGATATCGATCCCTCGATGGAAGTCGGCCAGGGCGGCGACCCCGCGATGCACTCGAGCGACACGATCGATTACGAAGTTGTCATCTCAGGGAAAGTCGACGTTGAGCTGCCCGGAGGCAAGATCCGCACACTGCGGCCCGGTGACCTCCTTGTCATGGGCGGCGTCACCCACGCGTGGCGAAACCCGTATGACGAGGACTGCGTCTACATCGTGGTGACCGTCGGGTTCAACCCGTAGCCACCAGCGATGTTGTCGCGACGCACACCCAAAGCGGTCTCACGGGCTGCACAAACTCCGACGGCACTGCGCACGTGCCGTCAATCATCTTCGCGGATCTCTCGCGATCAATGAAAGGAAGACCAATGGCAAGACTAGAAGGCAAAGTTGCTCTCATCACAGGTGGCGCGTCTGGCATGGGCGCCGCCCACGTCAGGGTGTTTCTCGACGAGGGCGCGAAAGTCATCATCACAGACATCAACGAGGAACTGGGTTCCTCGTTAGCCAAAGAACTGGGTGCCAACGCCCTGTTCCTTTCTCACGATGTGAGTGAACCCGAGTCATGGGCCGCAGTAGTAAAAGCCGGTGAAGCCGCGTTCGGCCCCATTACCGTATTGGTGAACAACGCGGGCATCCCGGGGCCGGTCGTTGAGACCCTGGAGCTGCGCGATTCCGACTATCTCCGCATCATCGACATCGACCAGAACGGCGTCTTCTACGGAATGCGTGCTGTCCTTCCGGCCATGATCGCCGCTGGCGGCGGCTCGATCGTGAATATATCCTCTCTGGCAGGAATGGCTCACAAGCCGGGCAGCCCGAACATCGGATATACCGGCGCAAAGTTCGCCGTTCGCGGCATGACCAAGGCGACCGCTGTCGAGTACGCGAAGCACGGCGTGCGGGTGAACTCGGTGCATCCGGGTGCCATCCTCACCCCACTGAACAGGACCTGGGGCGAAGATGCGCTGGCCGGAGTAGCGGCATCGATTCCGATCGGCCGCTTCGCCGAGCCAGAAGAAGTGTCGTTCGCGGTCCTGTTCCTCGCGTCCGACGAAGCACGCTACATCACCGGCGTCGAGCTGATCGTCGACGGCGGCATTCTGGCTGCATAGCGGTGAACATGTGGGCCCGGAGACACGAGACCCTTCGGGCCCACATGCAACGGATGCCTCGTAGACGGGGCCACGACCAAAGGCGAGTGACAGTGGCCGATGTCATCGGTGGGACCTGGAATGATCCCTTCGACAAAGTAGGTAGCGAAGCGCCCGTGCAACAAGGCACCCATCTTGCCTCTCGCGCCGCGTACTTCGTGTCTGACAGCACCGGCATCACCGCCGAGACCCTGGGCAGCGCCCTGCTGGCGAACTTCCCGGGAGTCGTCTTCCACCGCCACACCATTCCCTTCGTTGATTCGGTCAGTGGGGCGCGAAATCTCGTCGGCGACATCCAGCGCGCAGAACAGGCTGGTGTCGACCCCATTCTCTTCACCACCGTCAAGGCCACCGAGATACTCCAGGTGCTGACCGCTTCAGGTGCGATCGTGATCGATCTTCTAGGTGGCCATCTCCGCGAGTTGGAGGCGGCCCTGGGCAGCACCGCGTCGGAGCAGCTCGGTCAGTACCACGGCGTGGGTGACATGGAGCGGTACTTCGCACGCATGCGCGCGGTGGAGTACGCGATCGAGCACGATGACGGTCAAAGCATGCGGGCCCTTGACATCGCAGACGTGATTATCATTGCGCCTTCGCGGTGTGGCAAGACGCCCACAACGATGTATCTGGCACTCCAATACGGCCTGCTCGTGGCGAACTACCCGCTGACCGACGACGACTTCCCCTCCGACGGGCTGCCGAATACGGTGTCTCAGTACGTCGAGAAGTGCTTTGGTCTCACTACAACGCCGCTGCGCCTGAGTCAGGTGCGGCACGAGCGCCGTCCGAGCTCGACCTATGCAAGCCTCGCGCAATGCACCCTCGAGCTGCGGCGGGCGGAAGATCTGTACCGCCGCAATCGCGTGCCGTTCCTGAACTCCTCCACCAAATCTGTCGAAGAGATGTCGGCCGTGATCATGCAGTCCATGCGACTGCGCACCTGACGTGTCGACTCGCTGAACGACCGACACCCATCCATCTCCTCGCGCATACACCCCACACAGATCGGGTCACCAAAATGACGAATACCCTCTGGTTCACCGAGATCGGCATGCACGACGTCGGCCAGGTCGGCGGCAAGAACGCCTCCCTCGGTGAAATGGTCTCGAACCTCTCCAACGCGGGCGTCACCGTCCCCGGGGGTTTTGCCACGACCGCGGACGCCTACCGCGCCTTCCTCGCCGCCGACGGCCTGTCCGACCGGATCCGCGCGACAGTCGAGTCGCTCGACGTGACCGATGTTGTGGAGCTCGCCCGAGTGGGCGCAAACGTGCGCGAGTGGATTGAGAATCAGCCCTTTTTGTCTGATTTCGAGGCAGATGTTCGTGACGCGTATTGGACACTTGTGGGCAGGGAATCAGTAGGCGGGCCCGTGTCGTGGGCGGTGCGTTCCAGCGCGACGGCGGAAGATTTGCCTGATGCGTCTTTTGCAGGGCAGCAGGAGACGTTCCTAAACATCAGTGGGATCGAGAACATCCTCGCGGCAATCCGCAGCGTCTTCGCGTCGCTGTACAACGACCGAGCGATCGCTTACCGGGTGCATCACGGCTTCGACCATCATGATGTGGCCCTGTCGGCGGGAATCCAGCGAATGGTCCGGTCGGATGTCGGGGCCTCCGGTGTGCTGTTCACCGTCGACACGGAGTCCGGGTTCGACCGGGCCGTGTTCATCACCAGCTCGTACGGGCTCGGGGAGGCGGTCGTGCAGGGTGCGGTGAACCCGGACGAGTACTACGTGTACAAGCCGGCTCTCCGCGCCGGCAAGCCCGCGATTCTGAAGCGGTCGGTGGGGGAGAAGGCGCTGAAGATGGTCTACGCCACGGGAGCCGAGATCGGAAAGAGCACGGTCTTTGACGATGTGCCCGCCTCAGCACGTACCCGATTCAGCATCACCGACGCCGAGGTCGAGGAGCTCGGCCGGCAGGCGCTTGTGATCGAGGAGCACTATGGATGCCCGATGGATATCGAGTGGGGCAAAGACGGGATCGATGGGAAGCTGTACATCCTGCAGGCGCGCCCCGAGACGGTGGTCTCGCGTACGGACGGGAACGTGACCCGCCGGTTCGTGCTCGAAGAGGCGGGCACCGTGATCACGATCGGACGGGCGATCGGGCAGAAGATCGGCGCCGGCCCGGTGCGTGTGATGACCTCGCTCGCGCAGATGGATCAGTTCCACGAGGGCGACGTACTCGTCGCCGACATGACCGACCCTGACTGGGAGCCGATCATGAAGCTCGCATCGGCGATCGTCACCAACCGCGGCGGCCGCACCTGCCATGCCGCGATCATCGCGCGTGAGCTCGGCATCCCCGCCGTCGTTGGCACGGGCGACGCCACCATTGGCCTGGCGAACGGGCGCGAGGTCACGGTCTCGTGCGCCGAAGGCGACAACGGGTTGGTGTACGAGGGGATCCTCGCCTTCGAGGAGGTCATCACCAAGCTTGACGAGATGCCCGAGAGCCCGACGAAGATCATGCTCAACGTCGGCACCCCCGACCAGGCGTTCGCGTTCTCGAAGCTGCCCAACAAAGGCGTCGGGCTTGCGCGCCTCGAGTTCGTGATCAACCGGCAGATCGGCATCCACCCGCGCGCGCTGCTCGATTTCGACACCCTCGAGCCCGCCCTGAGGGCCGAGATCGCCGAACGGATCGCCGCCTACCCGTCACCTCGTGACTACTTCGTGCAGCGCGTGGCCGAGGGTATTTCGATGCTCGGTGCCGCGTTTGCCCCCGAGAAGGTGATCGTGCGTCTGAGCGACTTCAAGTCGAACGAGTACGCGAACCTGATCGGCGGCGACCTCTACGAGCCGCATGAGGAGAACCCGATGCTGGGTTATCGCGGGGCTTCCCGATATATCTCCACCGACTTTCGGGAGTGCTTCGATATGGAGTGCGAGGCTCTGAAGTTCGTGCGCGACGAGATGGGACTCACCAACGTCGAGATCATGGTTCCCTTCGTCCGCACCGTCGGTGAAGCGCGCGCGGTGATCAAACTGCTTGCCGAGAACGGCCTGCGCCGTGGCGAGAACGGACTACGCGTGATCATGATGTGCGAACTGCCTTCGAACGCTCTTCTAGCCGATGAGTTCTTGGAGTACTTTGACGGCTTCTCGATCGGTTCCAACGACATGACCCAGCTCACCCTTGGCCTCGACCGGGACTCTGGCCTGGTCGCCGCGACCTTCGACGAACGCCACCCCGCCGTCCTGAAGATGCTCTCCATGGCCATCACCGCGTGTCGGAAGGCTGGGAAATACGTCGGCATCTGCGGTCAA
Organism: Microbacterium sp. cx-55; assembly: GCF_021117345.1. Taxonomy (NCBI): domain Bacteria; kingdom Bacillati; phylum Actinomycetota; class Actinomycetes; order Micrococcales; family Microbacteriaceae; genus Microbacterium; species Microbacterium sp. cx-55. The sequence continues at coordinate 1,243,745 of NZ_CP088261.1, forward strand.
GGACCTAGCGACCACCCCGACCTCGCCGAATGGCTCGTCGGCCAAGGCATCGAATCCATATCCCTCAACCCTGACACCGTCGTCGAGACTTGGCTGCGCCTCTCACAGACTGGCTGAGCCCTTCGGCGAAGTCGAACTGGCACGACTACAGATCTCGTCCGACATCTCGCTCACGAGCTTTGGGATATTGGTCGAACGTGGGCGAGAAGAGCTGAGACAACTAGCTCTATGAGAAGGCCGCCGCCTCTCGACACGCACGCCCACTTGTCGCCTGAAACAGAAGGCCATGCCATACGAAGTCTTGGCCATTCGTCTTCGCAGTGACCCGCTCCACGGATGAGTTCGCCCAGGTGTCGAGTCGACGCGACGCACTTCCAGGTCCTGCGCGAGCTTCATCGCACGCCCGTTCAAGGGGTCATTCTTCACTGGTGGACCGGGTCACCCGAGCTCCCAGACGAAGCTGTACGCCTGGGATGCTACTTCTCCGTGCCCCCGGCCATGATGTCCTTAACAGAGACATTGAAGCTAATCCCGCTCGATCGAATAGTTCCAGAAACTGACCATTCCTACAGAGACCGTCTGAGCCCCGGGGTGAAGAAGCTTGGCGGGGTCGACGAGGTGGAGCGACGCATCGCGAACTTCCATGGCCGGCAGCCGGAGCTGCTCCTGTGTCGGGACGTGTCTGGCGCTGTGCTTGGCCTGGCAGGGTTTGGTCGGATCGAACGCGCAACGGCGATGCGGGCACTCGGGTTTGGGATGGAGGTGCTGTTTTCGCCGAGGCCCCCGGGGGAACGTGTCGTCAGCGATGACGAACTGGGCGAGTTGGCAGGCAAGGTCCGGCAGGTTCCGCGGGACAACCTCGTCGAGCAGAGCGAGCTTCTCTCGATCCACGCGCCTTTGTCCGAACAGGCTGTCCACCTCGTCGACGCGGATGTATTTCGTCGGATGAAGGACGAGACGATTCATCAACACCGCCCGCGGAATAATCGATGACGAGGCGGCACTCGTGGACGCGCTTCGTAGCGGCGTGATTGCAGGGGCGGGTTTGGATGTGCACGAGAATGAACCGCAACTGGCCCCGGGGCTGGCTCTGCTGCCGAACACCGTGCTGTTGCCACACGTGGGAAGCGCCACGATTACTGTCCGTGCCGAAATGGCGCGCCTGAGCGCCCTCAACGCCGTTGACGTGGCCGCCGGCCACAGGCCATTGCACGAAGCGAATCCTGAAGTCAGACCGTAAGCATGCCCACCCTCCTTCTCGCAGACGTTCGCGGGCTTTCCGGCGGTCGAGCTCATCATCGTGCACACGGATCTCAAGGCCCTCGCGGTGGCTCAGGTCTCGCGAGCACGCGCCTCCGACTACACCAACGTGGGTCTTGCGCGCCGGCGGCAGACTCGGGAACAAAATCGCCTCGCCGTCACCCTCCTCGATCCCGGCCCCCGCTCGAGGAGCCCGCGCAGCCGAGGCGACGTCGTGACGCGGGTTGTGCTGGCGCCCGACAGCTTCAAGGGCACGATCATGGCGGCGGCCCTCGCAGCGGCCCTCGCATCGGGCTGGGCCGACGTCGACACAGCCGCGGATTTCGTACACCGCTCGATGGCAGACGGCGGTGAGGGAACGGTCGCAGCCTTCGCCGCGGCAGTGCCGGGAGCTCGACGCATCGCGGTCACAGTCGAGGGACCTGCCGGTGCCGCGATCGAGACGGCCTTTTGCTGCTCCTGCCCGCGACCTCCGGGGTGCCCGGCGGCACCTCCGTGATCGACATCGCCTCGACCTCCGGCATCGAACTGCTCGACGAACTCCGCCTCTGGGATGCCGACAGGACAGGCTTCGGCCAGACAATCCTCGCCGCGCTCGAACACGGGATTTCACGTCTCGTTGTGGGAATAGGATCGAGCGGCTCGACCGACGGCGACAACGGCATGCTGTCTGCGCTGGGCGCGCGATTCCTGAATGCGGTGGGCAAACCCGTCGCCCGCGGGGCTCGCGGACTCAACGACATCGCCTCCGTCGACTCGACCTCGCGGATCTCCGGGCGGCGCCCGATGTGCTCGTCCTCACTGACGTCACGATCCCCTCATCGGACCCCGCGGTGCCGCCGCAGTCTTCGGTTCGCAGAAAGGGCCGAACTCGGTTGCCGACATCACGCGGGTTGACAGCGGTCTCCAGCGTCTTGCCGACGTGCTCGGTCTCGACGCGACTCAATCGGGAACGGGGGCGGCCGGGGGCCCCGGAGGAGCCCTCGACGTCTGGGGCGGCGTGCTGGCTCCAGGCGCCACCGAGGGCGCAGAGCTTATCGGAGTGGCCGACGCCATAGCCGATGCCGACGTAGTGATCACGGGGGAAGGCTCATACGACGGACAGTCCAACGACGGCAAGGTTCCGTCGTTCCTCGCCGGACTTGCCGCCGACGCCGGCGCCCGAGCGATGCTCGCGGCCGGTCTCATCACCTCGGAAGCAGACCTGAGCCTGTTCGCCGCATCCGCTTCGCTCACCGATCTCGCCGGATCCTCCGACGCCGCACTCGCCGAGCCCGCGTGCTGGTCACGCGTGGCCGGCGCGGAACTCGCGCGGTCCGCCGCTCGCCAGAACTAGCTGCCACGCGTCCGTCACGACGCTGCGGACGGATCAACGTCGGCCGACTGAACGTTTCCGCCCGAGATGACCGGGGACGCCGCCAATCCACGCGTAGTCGGCGGCGACGAGGGCGACATTCCCGGGCGCGGGTGGCGGCTTTCCCGCATGCCTATGACCCTCCGCAGATCTGCCGACAGCCCATAACCCACCGTACGGTGGGTTTCAGTGTTAGCATGCTGCGTACGTCACCGCACCGCCGGGGTTCCGCCCAGGCGCGCGATCAAGGAGGATCGATATGGAAAAACCCCCCAGTTCACAGCCGCTCGGCGATATGCCAGCATTCCCTCTGGACAAAATGCCAGAGACCTCATCTGTCCCCGCGGGCGCCAAGCAGTCGGTGTATCCGATGGTCGCGATTCCGGTTGCGATGCTCGGGCTCATCGTCGCATTGCTGCCGCCCCTGCTCGTCACGATGGCATTGCGCTTGCGCGAGATGGACGCGGACGCGGTCACCGGCAATCTGAGCCTCGTCCTCGGGATCGGGGCGTTCTTTGCTTTCGTGGCAAACCCGATCGGGGGTCGCTTGTCCGACCGGTCGATGAGCAGGTTTGGTATGCGGAAGCCGTGGATCGTGCTCGGAGGAGCGATCGGCTACATCGGAATCGTGATCATCACGTTCTCGCCCAACGTGGGCTTTTTGATTCTTGGTTGGTCGATCACGTCGGTGGGGTTCAACTTCGCTCTCGCGGCCCTCATTGCGATGCTGCCTGACCAGATTCGCCCGAGTCGGCGTGGTCGGGTCGCATCCTTTGTCAGTCTCGCTCAGAATCTCGCGCCGGTAGGGGCGACGTATATTGTCCAGCTCTTCCCGATGGGCCTGGCTCAGAGCCTTGTGCCGAGTGCGCTCGGTCTTGTTCTGGTGTTCGTGATGATCGCTGGAGTGAAGGATCGCAGACGGACTGAACCACCCAAGGAGTCGCTGGACCTGAAGACAGTGTTCGGCTCGTTCGTTTTCAATCCGAGGAAGTTCCCGGACCTCGGCTGGGCGTGGTTGACGCGGTTCTTCCTCGTGGTCGCTCAAGCCACCGCGTTGGGATATTTGGTGCTGTTTCTCATCGACCATCTCGGTGTATCGCCCGCTGACGCTCCGAACTTGGTGTTCCAGGCAACCTTGGCGAACGCGGTCGGGATTCTTCTCACGACGACAGTGCTCGGGTGGCTTTCTGACAAGCTTGGGCGACGCAAGCCCTTCGTCGTTGCGTCGGCTCTTATCGCAGTCGTCGGTCTGACGATCATGGCGTTCGCGCCGGACTTCACTTGGGTGCTGGCGGGTCAATTGATCCTCGGCGGGGGGATGGGCGCGTTCTTCGCGGTCGATCTTGCGTTGATTTCCGACGTTCTCCCGAGTGAGGAGGACAGCGGTAAAGATCTTGGTGTTGTGAACATCGCCCAGGCGCTTCCCCAGTCCCTGGTTCCGATTGCTGCTCCGGGGGTCGTGGCGGCGTTCGGGTATCCCGGTCTGTTCCTGGGAGGGGCGTTCTTCGGTGTCCTCGGCGCGCTGGCTGTGCTTCGCGTCAAGAAGGTCCGCTGAACCAAGACGATTGCCCAAGAAGATGCAGACGGGCGGACGGATAGTCGTCCGCCCGTCGTGGACGACCTTTTACTCGTCACCATTCAAGAAACTAGTTAGGAATCAGCAATTGACCTCAGATCACAACCTACGTGATTACACGAGCGTGGACCGGTCGAAGCAATTGACTCTCGATTCGCCGGAAATCGTGGACCGTCTGCGAAAGCTGACTCTCGAGCAGAAGGTGAGACTTCTCACCGGCGCCAACGTCTGGGAGACATGGGCTGAGGAATCGATCGGATTACGCCCGATCGTGTTCTCAGACGGCCCGTCGGGTGTCAGGGGAGGTGCATGGGATGAGCGGCAGCCGTCGATCAACCTGCCGTCAGGCACGGCGTTGGCAGCCTCCTGGGACGTCGAGATCGCGCGGCTGTACGGAACCGTGATGGCTCTCGAAGCGCGAAAAAAAGGTGTCGATGTCGTGAACGGCCCGATGATCAACGTCCATCGTTCTCCGCTGGGCGGCCGAAGCTTCGAATCGTTCAGCGAAGACCCGCGACTGACCGCAGCCATGGCCGCCGGATACGTCCGCGGACTACAGGAAATGGGGGTGGCCGCAAACCTAAAGCACTATGTCGCGAACGACTACGAGACCGACCGCTACACCGCCAATAGCCAAGTCGAGGATCGTGCGCTCCACGAGATTTACCTGGCTGCGTTCGAGGAACCCGTCAGAGAAGCCGGCGCGTGGGCGGTCATGTCTGCCTACAACGCCGTCAACGGCGTGAGTGCAACGGAATCGCCACTGCTCACTGACCCTTTGAAGACCGAGTGGGAATTCGACGGTGTCGTGGTCAGCGACTGGACTGCCGTCCGAACCCTTGCCTCTGCAGCAGCGGGGCAAGATCTGGCCATGCCGGGGCCCGGCGGTCCATGGGGCGACGCGCTGGTCGATGCTGTGCGATCGGGGCAGATACCGGAGAGCACCATCGATGACAAGGTGCGCAGGATCCTTCTGCTCGCGGCGCGCGTCGGTGCATTGACCGACCTTCCACAGAACTCGGCACCGAAGGACATCGATGGCCTGGCGGTGGCAAAACTCGCCGCTGCCGAGGGCGCAGTCCTACTCAAGAACAATGGAGCCCTTCCGCTGGTCCCCGCTGACATCGGCCGGGTCGCCGTGATCGGTCAGCATGCCCTGACGCCACGGACCCAGGGCGGAGGGTCGGCCACCGTAATTCCGACACACGTCACGTCACCGCTCGACGCGATCCGCGCTGCCCTACCCGGACAGAACGTCACGCACGCGATCGGTTCAATCGTGCAAACCGGTATCGCCCCGATACCCCTCACACAAATCGTCAATCCATCCACCCAGCAGCCGGGCGCGCTGGTCCGATTCTTGGACGACGCGGGCGCTGAGCTCTACCGCGAAGACCGTCTCGCGACGACCCTCGTCTACATCACCGGCGACGCCCCCATCAGGACCGCGGCCCTGATGGAAGTGACGTTCAGCTACACCGCGGACTTCGACGGTGATCACCGAATCGGCTTCGCCGCCGTCGGATCTGGGAAGATTTTCGCAGACGGCACCTTGGTCGGCTCCGGGACGGGCGTCCCGATCGTCCACGACCTCGGGGCAAACCTGAACCAGCCGCCCCCCATCACCGCACCCCTCCAGTTGCGTACCGGGGAGTCCGTAGGCATTCGGATCGAGTTCGACATGACTACCCGAGTCGTCTTCGAAGGACACGAGGGGATGTTCGGAATCTTCATCGGCACCGACGTCGGCGAATACGACTCCGAGGCGCTCCTCGCAGATGCTGTCGCCGAGGCGTCGGCCGCCGACGTCGCCATCGTCGTCGTGGGTACAACGGCTGAGTTGGAATCCGAGGGGTTCGACCGCGAGAATTTCAGACTCCCCGGCAACCAGGACGAACTGGTAGCCGCAGTAGCAGCAACGGGCACCCCCACGCTCGTCGTCCTGAACGTCGGAGCACCGGTGCTCACCCCGTGGCGAGACCAGGTCGCGGCTGTTCTGGTGACCTACTTCGGTGGTGAGCAGATGGCCGAAGCGCTGGCCGACATGCTGATCGGAGTCGCGGAGCCCGGCGGGCGTCTCACGACCACCTGGCCGCGAACCGGAGACGAGGCCTTCCTGCCCTCGAACACCCCGGTCGACGGCGATGTCGTCTATGGGGAAGGCATTGGAGTCGGCTACCGCGAGTGGCTCTCACAGGACGCCGAACCTGCCTATTCATTCGGGCACGGGCTGGGCTACTCATCCTGGAAGATCGACAACGTCGACATCTCTCCAGGGGCGGAGGACGTGAGTCTTACCGTGACGGTCACGAATGTTGGTGAGAGGAGTGCCAAGGAAGTCGTGCAGGTCTACTTGTCGAAAGAAGACAGCAGCATCCACCGCCCGGTGTTGTGGTTGGCTGCCTGGGGGGTTGCCCGGTGCGAACCGGGAGCGAGTACGTCGGTCGAGATCAGAGTTCCCCGCCGTTCCTTCGAGGTGTGGCTGAACGGCCAGTGGTTCGAGGAAGCAGGAACGTACGGCGTCCGCGTGGGCACAAGCATCCTCGACTTGACGATGGAGGCGCAGATACTCAGAGGCTGAGTCACCTCTTAGTCGGAACCACAATCTCGGTGATATCTGCACCACTCGGTGCAGGTATCACCGAGACGCTCGATGGCTTACTGCGTTTTGTGATCAGCTCGTTCGCGGGCTAGAGGCACTGCAGTGCCCCAAAAAGTTGTGGTTTGGAACGCCCGCCATACCTCTGGTGCGTTCCCGATCAGAGGCTGCAGTTTACGTATAGCGCCCACGAAATCGAAGTCAGGATCCAGCAGCCACTGAACCTGCAGTCCATCCAACGCTGCCATCACCACCCCCGCCACCAGCTCAGCATCAGATCCATCCGTCCCCGCAGCGAGCTGGGCCTCTTTAATCGCTCGTCCCATTTGCTGGCGACCAACCTCGAATCGCTCCGCGAAGTAAGCCCTGGCCCTCGAATTCCCCGGCTCCACAGACCGCCCCAGCATGCTCGTGTACAGGGCGACGAGACTCGGGATCCTCACGTTGGATTCTGTACCGGCTTGCAGTTCTCCGACGAGGCCGACCCCTCCATCGTCACGTGACCTCAGATCAACTTCGGAATCGTGACGCACAAGGAGTTCGAGCAGCAGATCCTCGAGCGATGGAAAGTAATGAAGGATTGTTCCGTGATTGATATCGAGATCGTCGGCTATTGCCCTCAGAGACAACTTATCTAGGCCGCGATCCGCGAACACTTCGAGAGCAGTATCGAGGATCTCCCGCCGTCGCTCGATTCCTTTGGCGTATGGTCCTCGCCGGTTCAGTCGACTCATGAGACTGATTTTACGTCGGTCCCATCTCGGTACACCGACAAGCCAACGCCCGCAGGTCCGCGGACCCCAGGTCGTTACTCTGAACGAATCTCCCGCTGGCCTTGGCGGATAGGGCCCGTTCGAAGGCCCCGCTTCGTGCAGCGAACCAGGCCAAAGCGTGTGAACGATGAGTTGGCCGCCCACGCATCCGAGCAGATCCCTGTGGATGCGTCGTGGAGCTGGCCTCACCACCTCCAACGACCACTACACCTGGCGCAAGAACCCAAAACCTGTTATCCGCCCGGATCCCGCGTGATACGAACGTGTTGGTGGCTCCACGACTCGCCCAGGTCGCCCGTCATTCCGGCTTCGTGGAAGTCGAGCAGCGCGATGAAGTTCCCCTCCGGCACGACCATGCGTACGCCAGGCAGCTTCTCGTCGACGAGCTGAGCGAGCGTCTGCCGGTCCCGTCGAGGTACTCCACGATATGATCGAGCCACCGGCCGCCAGCAGAGTACGCGGCGATGTGCGCGACCACGCCGACCGTCGAGGCTCCATGACCGGCCCACATCGCGATCCGTTCCCAGAGCTGCGCATGCACGTCGTTCGACAGGATGATCTGTGCGCCCTTGAGTCCCGCGAGGTTCCACGCCTTCGAGGCGGATGTCGCGGTGAGGGTGTGCGAGGCGGCGTCATCCGACGCCGAGGCGTACGCGATGAGCCGTGCCGGCGCGCGCCGAGCCGGGGCAGGTGAAGTGCTCGATCGCCAGCTCAAACGCTGCGATCACGTCGGGAACATGGTGAGAAGGTGATGATCTGGCACGGCACGGCGGACGCTCTGCTCTCGGAGAACGAGACCGTACGCAACTGGAATGAAGTCCGTGAAGTCGCCGGAGGCCCCATCACCGATGATAACTCGCGCCTAATCGAACTGATCGAACGCAAAGCTCTGGTCTCCGAGATAGAGCATGCTTCCCGCATGCACCGCGCCGGCACTCTCGATGCATACGTCGTACATGAGCACCCAGAACCGGCGATGGGCTTCGCCGCGCCGCGAGCATGCCCGGATGCGGTGCTGGGGGCCCCCAGCGAGTCGGCGGCTCACCCTATCGAGGGTTCGGTGAAGCACACTCGTGAAGATCTCGTTGCCGCGCTGTCCACAGCGACTGATCCGATATCGGATCACTGGTGGTGAGAGCGCGGTCGCTGAGGCACCCGCGAGAGCGCCCTCTCACTCTCAACTGTGAATCGCGGCACCTCGCCTGGCCAACGCCTGCGTGAAGAGCTACCGGCTCTTGCTGCCGGCGTCGAATGCAGAGCCTGAGCCGACACCGAAGAGTGCCGCTCCGGTGAAGAGCTCCACGGTCTCACCATCGACGAGCACCTCGACCTCGCCGTCGCCGGCTGGCACGATGGTCTCTGCCCCCCGCCACGTGCAGATCACCGATTCGAGCTCGCGGCGGAGGGTGAGCGCGTCGTCCGCGCTCGCCGCTGCCCACTCTTCGCCGATGGAGATGCTCGTGCGCGCCGAGGCGGAGGCCCGCGCGACTCCCGGATGCGGCTCCGCGACAAGAGTGTCGCCCTCGAGTCGCAGCACGTGTGCCACGCTCAGTGCGCTGGCACGGCCCGCCTCGGCATCGCCCGCACCGCGCATCCACGAGATCAGGCATGGCAGCCCGTCGCGGTCGCGGAAGAAGGAGGGCGCGTAGTAGCTGTCGCCGTAGGTGAGGCGTCCCCAGCTGGCCGCATCGAAGCGTCCGTCTGCGAATGACCCGATGGCGTACGCGACGTAGTGCAGCTCGTCGTCCTGCCAGACCGAGGTGACCATCACATCGCGGCCGTCGATGGTGAAGATCTGGGGGCACTCCCAGAGTGCGCCCGTCCACACCGGCTCCGTCTCGCTCGTGTTCCGCGCTGCCGCCAGTCCGTCGAACGACCAGGAGCGGAGGTCGTCGGAGATGAATGAGCTCGCGGCGGCGTCGCCGCCGGCGATGGCGGTGCCCACGAGCATCCGCCACCGCTCGCCGTCGCGCATCACGAACGGGTCGCGGAAGGCGATGAGGTCGAGTGGTGGGGCTTCGGCGACGACGTCACCCTTCGTCCAGACGAGCCAGTCGTCGTCGACCGGGGTCGCGGTACGGATGCGGCCGACAGCGAACTCGGGTGTGGAGACCGCGGTGTAGAAGATGGTGGCGCGGCCGTCGTCGTCGACTGCGAGCGAGCCTGACCAGATGCCGTCGTCGCCGTCTCCCGGTTCGAGGGCGACGGGATGCTCGGTCCACGAGAACAGGTCGAGTGAGCTGGCATGACCCCAGCGGCATTCGGGCGCCCACGTGGTGCGGTCGGGCACGTACTGGAAGAAGAGATGGTAGCGGCCGTTGTGCCAGGTGAGCGCGAGCGGGTCGTTCATCCAACCCGAGCCGGGGGTGAAATGCCAGCGGGGGCGGTCGTGCGTCATGCGTGCGGCTCCTTTGCTGCCGCCATAGATAGCGGACCTGTCTCCAAGTATGGGCTTGACAAGACGATTTGGCAAAACGTATTGTCATGTTTGTCGCTCCGGCGGCGAGTGCCGCAAACCTGGGCACGTACCCTCGCAATCACGCAACGTCGCACAGAATTGGAGTCGAAGTGATGATGCTTCGCACACACACCCGGAAGTCCCGTCGTGTCCTGGCCGGCGCCACCGGCCTCCTTGCCGTCGGCATCACCGTCGTCCTTTCGGGATGCGGTGCCGGAGGAGGGGCCCCTGCAGCGGGCGCCGACTCGATCACCGTTCTCGTCGAGGCTGGCGGCCACGGCGAGTTGCAGCCCATCGCAGACCAGTTCGAGAAGGACACCGGCACTTCGGTGACTTTCGTCGAGCTGCCCTACGACGGCCTCTATAACCGGCTGAACAGCGAGTTCAGCTCGGGGTCGCTCTCCTTCGACGTCGCCGCCCTCGACTCGATCTGGCTGCCGACCTTCGCCGAGGCTCTCACCCCCCTCGACGATGTGTTCACCGATGACGTGCAGTCCGACCTCTTCCCGGCGCTCGTCACCGAAGCGCAGGTCGAGGGCTCCTTCGTCGGGATGCCCGCCTGGACCAACTCTGAAATTCTCTACTACCGCACTGACCTCTTCGAGGACCCGGCCCAGCAGGCGGAGTTCAAGGCCGAGTACGGCTACGACCTTGCGCCGCCCACCACCTGGGAGCAGTACTCGGACGTGGCGAAGTTCTTCACTCAGGACACCGACGGCGATGGCCAGGTCGACGTATATGGCACCGACGTGAAGGGCGCAGTCGAGACCGAGTGGCTCGCCACTCTCTCGCAGACAGGGGAGAAGAACATGGTCGTCGGAGACGACGGCTCGGTCTCCCTCGGCAATGCCGACAGCCTCGCGGCCCTCGATTTCTACACCAGCCTGCTGCCCTATGCGCCCTCGGGTGCCGCGCAGCTCGACTGGGCCGGTTCACAGAACCTCTTCAACCAGGGCCAGTTGGCGATGATGCGCTTCTGGGCGCACGCCTACAAGCAGATTCCCGCCGACTCGGCAGTAGCGGGCAAGGTCGGCGTCACCACGATGGTGGGTGGTCCCGGCGGAGTCGCCGGTGTGCCCGGCGCCTGGTACCTGTCGGTTCCGGCCGGTACGAGCAAGCAGGAGAAGGCGCTCGAGTTCGTGCAGTACGCCTACGACAACAACGAGCTGTCCGTCGACACCGATCTGGGGCTCGCCTCGCGCATCTCGGTACTCGAGCAGTACCAGGATGAGCCCGGCTACGAGAACTACAAGCCGCTGATCGACACTCTGAACGCCGAGTCGACCGTGCCGCGCCCCGCGAACCCAAATTGGCAGGAGATCGTCGATTCCGCTCTCATTCCGATGATCCAGAAGGCCGTCGTACCGGGAGCGGACAACCAGCAGCTCCTTGACGACGCCAAGGCGCAGGTCGAGTCCATCATCGAGTGACTCTGAGCTGTGGCGCCCGGTCCCGGACAGGGCGCCACAGCCGAATCACCCGCTCCTCGCCATCCCCTCGACCAGAAAGTCTCATCGTGCGTCTCACCGATCGCCGGTTCGCGTTCTTCCTGATGCTTCCGGCCACCGCCTTTCTCGCCGTGTTCGTGGCGTGGCCGCTTGTGCAGTTCGTCTCGGACTCTTTCTTCGAGATCAGCAAGTTCGCCGGTGGCCCCCGCACCTTCGTCGGCTTCGACAACTACATCGAGGCGTTCACCTCGGGTGACTTCGGCAACGCCGCCTGGCGCACCGTGGTCTACACGATCATCGTGGTCGTCTTCGAGTTCGTGCTCGGTCTCGCCGTCGCGCTCATGTTCACGGCGCTCGGCAATTCTTCCCGAGTGTTCCGCACGATCTTCCTCTACCCGCTGATGATTGCCCCGATCGTGGCCGGCCTGCTCTGGCGGTTCCTGCTGATCGACAACTTCGGCATCGTCAACCAGCTTCTGACGGATGCGCACATTCTGAGTGACCCCGGTCAGATCCAGTGGCTCAGCGACCCAAACATCGCCCTGTTCTCGGTCGCGATCCCTGACATCTGGCTGACCACCTCATTCATCTCGCTCGTGCTCTTCGCAGGCCTGCAGAACATCCCCGGCGACGTGATCGAGGCCGCACGACTCGACGGAGCCCGCTACCCGACGATCCTCTTCCGCATCATCATCCCGCTGCTGCGGCCTGTGATCGCGGTAGCCCTGATCCTCAGAGGCATCGACGCCGCCCGCGCGTTCGACGTCATCCTCATCCAGACCAACGGGGGACCGCAACAGAGCACCGAGACCATGTCGTTGCTCGTCTACCGCACCATGGTGCGATTCGGTGACCCGGGCCTGGCGAGCGCGATGGGAACCGTGTATCTCATCGCCATGCTCGCTGTCTCGGTCGCAGCCATCCTGCTCATCTGGCGTCCCGGAAATGAGAACAACCGATGAACGGCCTCGAAACCACCCGCGTCAGCTCACGGGCCATCCTCTGGGTCGCCCTGGTGCTCCTCGTCGTGCTCTACGGCTTCCCCTTTCTCTACATGCTGTTCACCTCGTTCAAGACACCGCTGGAGACCATCGCGGTGCCTCCGACGGTGCTGCCGTCGACCTGGACGATCGAGAACTACGCCTCGGCCATCGGCCGCGACGGCGTGGTCGCCTCGTTCATCAATAGCGTCGTGACGGCTGTGCTCAGCACTGCCATCTCGCTCGTTCTGGCGCTGCCGGCGGCCTACGCCGTCACGCGTTTCCGCACCCGCTTCGGCCGGTTCTTCATCGTCGGCGCCCTCGTGATGCGGATGGTGCCGCCGATCGTGATCGGTGTGCCGATGATCGGAATCTTCCGCAGTCTCGGCATCTCCGACACGTCGTTCGCGCTGGCCATCGCGCACGCCACGATCTCGCTGCCGCTGTCCATCTGGCTGATGTCGAGTTTCTTCGAGGCCGTGCCGGAAGAGCTGGAGGAGGCGGCGAAGATCGACGGCGCGAGTCGGCTCGGTGCACTCTGGCGAGTGGTGCTGCCTGTCACCGCCGGGGGCATCGCTGTCACCGCCATCTTCGCCTTCCTCGCGTCGTGGAACGAGTTCCTCTTCGCGCTGCTGCTCACGGCGACACGCTCGCAGACCACCCCGATCGTCATCGCGAACTTCCAGACTCAGTTCGGTCTCGATTGGGGGGCGATGACAGCTCTAGCGGTGCTCTACTCGGTTCCCGTGATCCTTCTGGCGCTTGTGCTGCAGCGTCACATCGTGGCCGGACTCACTGCCGGTGCGGTGAAAGGATGACGGACTCGGTGAGAATGGCCGGGAGCCGAACTGCCCGGCCTCAAGCATTCAAGGGGACACAGTGACACGCAAGGCCGTAGGCATCAAGGACGTGGCCCGGGAAGCGGGGGTCTCGGTCACCACCGTCTCGCACATCCTCAACGACGTCGAGTCCGCGCGCGCCAGCGACGAGACACGCGAACGGGTGAAGACCACGGCCGCGCGGCTCGGATACGGCGCTAACCGCATTGCCCGCAGCCTCCGGCGGCAGCAGTCCGAGATGATCGGCCTGCTCAGTGAGGAGATCGCGACCACTCCGCATGCCGGCCGCATCATCCTCGGCGCCCAAGAGGCTGCGCGGAAACGCGGGCTCACCCTCGTGCTCATCAACACCAGCCGTGATCAGCTCGACATCCAGCGCGATACGGACGCCCTGCTGCGCCAGCAGGTCGATGGCGTGCTCTACGCCACCATGTACCACCGCGAGATCGCCCTCCCGGCCTCGCTTCAGGCGGTTCCGACGGTGCTGATCGACTCGACTTCCGAGGACGGGCGCGTGCCGTCGGTCGTACCGGATGAAGAGGGAGGGGCCTTTGTCGCGGTCGATGAGCTGATCCGGCATGGGCACCGTCGGATCGGCTTCATCACCAACTCCGACGACGTGCCGGCGACCCGGGGGCGGCTGACGGGTTACCGCCGGGCCCTGGCGGGCGCGGGTCTGGAGTTTGACCCGACGTTCGTGGTCGCCGATCAGTCGGAGACCCCGGGCGGGTATAAGGCGGCGATGGAGATACTCGGCCGGCCGGACCGGCCGACGGGCCTGTTCTGCTACAACGACCGGATGGCGATGGGCGCCTACCGCGCGGCCGCCGAGCTCGGCCTTCGCATCCCAGACGATCTCTCACTGGTCGGCTTCGATAATCAAGAGCTCATCGCCGAAGGCCTCTACCCGGCGCTCACGACGGTGGCGCTCCCGCATTTCGAGATGGGGGAGTGGGCGCTCGAGGCTCTCGCCACGCTGATGGCGGGCTCGGAGGAGTCTGAGCAGCCCGCCGTGTACGAGGTGGTCGTACTGCCCTGCCCGCTGGTTCGGCGGCAGTCGGTCGGGGCCCCGGTTTCCTCGGAGGGGGGTTCCCGTGAGTGACCTGCTCGTCATCGGCGAGGCGCTCGTCGACGTGGTCTCGACTGGCGCCGGCCGTGAAGCACACCCGGGTGGAAGCCCCCTGAACGTCGCCGTGGGTCTCGCCCGGCTGGGGGCCTCAGTCACTCTCGCGACATGCATCGGTACCGACGAGTTCGGGCGGATCCTGTCGGGCCACCTCGCCCGGTCGGGTGTGGTGGTGACACAGGGATCGGTGGACCCCTCTATCCGCACCTCGTCAGCGACGGCAAGCATCCGATCTGACGGATCGGCACAGTATGACTTCGACATCACCTGGGACATCTCGGCTCCCCGCATCTCGAGTTTCCGTGGGCTCCACACCGGGTCGATCGGCGCTCTCCTCGCGCCGGGAGGCGACATCGTCGCGGCCTGCTTCGAGTCGGCCGGGCCGGAGATCCTTCGTTCGTTCGACCCGAACATCCGCCCATCGGTTCTGGGACCGCGGGAGCAGGTGCTCCCGTCGGTCGAACGAATCGCGCGAGCGAGCACGGTCGTCAAGCTGAGCGACGAGGATGCGGAATGGTTGCACCCGGGGCTCAACGCGGCCGAGGTGACGGCGCACTACGCGCGCCTCGGCGCGGCGCTCGTGGTCGTCACCCAGGGAGGTGCCGGAAGCGTCCTCCGTCTCGGCGCCGCGACGGCGTTCGTTCCCGCGCAGACCACCAAGGTCGCCGACACCATCGGGGCCGGCGACTCCTACATGGCGGGGCTCCTCTTCTTCCTCACCACGACGGTCGGTTCCGGCACACTCCTCGGCGGGGCGATGACGCTGCCCGACGCCGTGCAGGCGGCCGCGTTCGCCGCGGCCTGCGCAGCCGTAACGGTGAGCCGGCCGGGGGCAGACCTCCCGAGACTCGACGAGGTCGCTCCGGCGTCCTCCATCCGTTTCGAAAGCGAGAACCCATGACCGCCGCCAACCGATACGATGTGACGGACTGGCCCGTCGGAGATCCGACGGAGGACGTCGGCGAGGTGATCACGAGCATCATCGCCGACATTAAGCGCCGGCAGTCGGCGAGCGACGAGGACGACGGCGGTAAGCCGGGTGCCGTGATCTATCTGCCGCCAGGAGACTTCCGTCTGCGCACCCAGGTCGTGATCGACGTCAGCTTCCTCCGCATCGAGGGATCGGGGCACGGCTTCACCTCGTCGAGCATCCGGTTCAACGTGCCAGAGGACGAGTGGCCCGGTCTGCACGAGCTGTGGCCGGGTGGCAGCCGCATCCTCGTCGACATCCCGATCGGCGAGAACGCGTCGAAGTCCGACGGTGCCGCCTTCCTCGTCGAGCGCCTGGGGAGCCCGCGTATCAGCTCCGTGGAGTTCTCCAACTTCTGTATCGACGGGCTGCACTTCACCGGCGACGGCTCCGACCGGCACCCCGAGAACACCTACCGCAACGGCAAGACGGGCATCCAGGTCAACGGTGCCAACGACTCGTTCCGGATCAACGGGATGGGGTTTGTCTACCTCGAGCACGCCCTCACGATCCACAACGCCGATGCGCTGTCGATCCACGACAACTTCATCGCCGAGTGCGGCAGCTGCATCGAACTGCGCGGATGGGGCCAGGCGTCGAAGATCACCGACAATCTCATCGGGGCCGGCCCGGACGGTCACTCGATCTACGCCGAGAATCACGGCGGACTGCTCGTCACTGCGAACAACGTCTTCCCGCGCGGTGCGAGCAGCGTTCACTTCTCGGGCGTCACACGCTCGAGTGTCACGGCCAACCGCCTGCACTCCTTCTATCCGGGCATGGTCGTGCTCGACGCCGAGAGTTCGGAGAACCTCGTGGGCTCAAACCATCTGCTGCGGGACCTCGAGCCCTGGACCCCGTTTCTCGGCGCGGACAACGACCTCGACGACGACTATGGACTCGTGCGCATCAGCGGCAGCGGCAACTCTGTCATCGGCAATCACGTCTCCGAGATCGTCGACTCGCGCGGCATTCGCCCAGCCGGCGAGGCACCTACGATCTTCCGGCTGGTCTCGGGATCGGGCAATTACATCGCCACAAACCATATCGTCGCCCGGGACATCAACGCGTCGTCGAGTGGCTCCGCTTTCGAGGCGCAGGTAGACGCGCTGCTGAGCACGGCGGCCTCGGACGCGCTCGACGTTCGGACCGTCGTGGTCGAGACCGAGTCGACGGGCAACACCATCCTCGACTCCGGAACCGATAACCAGATCGTCGCCGATCGCGGCGTCAACGCAATTCGTGCAACGCCGGCAGCCTCACCCTCGAGCGTCAGCTAGGCGGGCGACGTAGGGACACCTTCTGCGTCTCGGTAAAGGACTGATTCTCGAGATGACGCATCCGGACGTGATTGGCAAGAGCACTTCGTGCTGGCAAACGCGAATGCGTGGTGCCAAATCAATCACATGCATGCTCGAGCTTCAGCCCTTGATCACGTCGGCGAGAACGTACGGGGAGATCGGCGCACTGCAGGACTAAGCCAAGCGGCCCACGCCAGTCCTGCAAAACCTCAGACGACGGACGATCGTCAGCGCGGACGCCGGCCAGGTGAACATCGGCCCCACCGGTCTAGATCGGATAGCGGCGGCCCTAGGGACGACGTTCATCGCACTGGTCTCCGCCGGGAAGCGACTCGTACCCCGATCAACGAAGTGACCTGGGGAACCAGGACCCCGAGAGCCTGACCGTACTGCTCGGGTTCCTTCCCGTCCACGGCGAGACACAGGTTTAGACCACGATTTTCGCGGTCGGCGCCCGTTAAGACGTACAGGCAGAACTCGACGGATGGAAGGAGATGGTCCTCGAAACTACTGGTTCACTACGGATCGAGGCAAACGGCGAGGATCTCTCCCTCTCGGACGGGCAACACATCATTTTCGCGGCCTCGACGCCCTACTCCTACGTCAACACTCGCGACGCCAGCACGTCGCTCACCCGCATCCTCGTCATCTGAGGAAGGGGCGAGGCTCTCGAGACGAATAGCGCTGGTTCTGATTGCTCCCAGAAAAACAGGCGTTCCCACAAGGCGCCATTGCGGGCTCCAGGATCGAGACGCGACGCTGCCGGCACTGTGACCACCCCCGCAGCCGCAGCGCGGCTCAGAAGGTCGAGACAATCGGTACCGAGGTCCTGGCGTCCTCTCGCCGAGCGGAGCCCCATACCCGGCTGCATCGCGGGGAAGCCTTCGAGCCGACACCGGCTTATCTAGGGGGCGACGTAATCAGCCCGAGCATTCGGGTGACGAGACCGGCGATTGCAGCATCTTCGATCCCCAGCCCGATCGATCGGAAGAAGGCCGTGCGGGTGCGCGATGGGGCGGGTGCTGTACCGGCGACGAGTTCGGGCAGGTCCCCGAGGATGTTCTTCGAGTTCCAGCCGAGTGCCGCCGCGGCGACGAAGTCGGGCACGGCGGCAGCGGAGGTGCGGTAGTCGCTGTATATCTCCAGCGACGGCAGCAGTGCGGGGTCGATCTCATGCGCGTCGGGTGCATTCGTGCTGATCGAAGTGATCAGCGCGGCCGGATGTGCGTGCGTCGCATCCAGCACAGCACCCGCGGCGGAGGTGCAAAGCGCGATGACGTCGGCGTCCAGTGCGGTTTCGACGCCCTGGACGATCTCGACTCCCGGCAGGTCTAGTTCGCGGGCGCTGCGCACGTGCATCCGGATCTCGGAGAAGGGACGCACAGCGCGCAGGTAGTCCACGTGGGCGCGTGCGACCGGGCCTGCGCCGACGACGCTGAGGGTGTTTGCGTCGGGCTTGGCGAGCAGGTCCACAGCCAGCGCGGTGGTGGCCGCGGTACGCAGGGTGGTCAGCGCCTTCGAGTCGATCAGGGCGAGCGGTTTGCCGGATGTGACGTCGAAGATCAGTGTCCAGGCGGTGATGAGGGCGCCGTCTACGCGCGGGATGTACGGCGACAGCTTGACGGCGTACACGCCGGCGTCGAGGTCGAGCGCGGGGTAGGAGATGATGTCACCGCCGCCGTCGAGATCGAGGACGGTCTGCGTAGGCTGCACGGCACGTCCCGTGGCGAGTGCGCCGAAGGCGAAGCGCAGGCTCATGATGACCTCTTTCGGGTCGAGGGTCGGGAGCTGGTCGGCTGTGATGATCTGCGGGCTGCTCATGGTGTCCTTCCGGGCGGGTAGTTCAGGCGAGGTCGAGGGAACGGTAGAGGGTGCGCGCTCCGAAGCGCAGTGCGTCGGCCGGGGACGCGTTCGTCCACGCCGTGGAACATGCCGGCGAAGTTGTAGTGGCGGGGATCCTCACTGGGATTGGAGCGCGGCGGATGAATATGATCTAGCGTTGCTTATAGTGCGCACCGTGGGTAGTATAATGCGCATGAAGATTCTGTTTTCAGATTGTTTCCGAGGTCGGCGGTACGGGCCGGCCTGATAGATGTGATGTTCACATCCGCTCGCACTTTGAAAGTTGACGCCATGATTTCTACTCAGTTCCAGCCGTTCCAGCTTGAGGAATGGCAGTCCCTGTACGAGTTGGACGTCGATTTCAACCTCGCGGACAGCGGGGTCCAGCCGGTGCTTCTGTCCGAAATGCTGACCGATTCGGAGGCGATCGCCGACTTCCTGAACAGCGATCTGCACTATCCGGCGGTGAACGGAACAACCCTGTTGCGCACGCGGATCGCGGCGCTGTACGGCCCCGAGGTCACACCCGACGAAGTGCTCGTCACGGTAGGCGCAGCTGAGGCGAACGGCCTCGCCGTCACCACACTGACCCGGCCGGGCGACCACGTTGTTGTCCTGGAGCCCGGCTACCGGCAGGTCGCCGGGCTCGCGGCGAACCGTGGATGCGAGGTGGAGGCGTTCCACTTGATCGAGGCTGAGGGCTGGCGACCCGACCTGGAGGAGCTGGAGCGCATCGTGCGCCCCGACACCAAGCTGATCGCGGTGAACAACCCCAACAACCCCACCGGCGCGGTGCTCACCGCCGCTGAGATGGATGCGATCATCGCCATCGCGGCTCGGGTGGGCGCCTGGATCCTCGCTGACGAGGTGTATCACGGGTCTGAACTCGACGGAGTGGAGACCCCGAGCTTCCACGGCCGTTACGACCGGTTGGTCGTGACCAACAGCCTCTCCAAGGCATACGGTCTCTCCGGCGTGCGGCTCGGCTGGATCGTCGGCGATGCTGCCACCGTGCAGGAGCTGTGGCGCCGCCACGAGTACGCCACGATCTCGACAAGCAAGCTCTCAATGAAGATCGGGGAGCTGGCGGTCGAGCCGATACGCCGGGAGTGGCTCTTAGCGCGCAACCGCCGCTTCGTCCGGGAGGGCTTCGCGCGGTTGGCGGCCTGGGCCGAGACGACCGAGGGCGTCGTCACCGTGGTCGAGCCGAAGGCGACCGCGCTGGCGTTCCCCCGCATCGGCTTACCGCTGACCTCGCTCGAGGTCGCGCATGAGCTCCGGCTCGACGGCGTGCTGGTCGGCGTTGGTTCGCACTTCGGTGTCGAGAGCCACATTCGTGTCACGCATGCGCTCGACGGTGCATACATGGATGCGGGGCTGGCTCGGATGGGCGAGACGATCGCGCGCCTGGCGCGCTGATCCGCCTGACAGACTTGGATTCGGCGACGGAGGGAACACGGTGGCGGATCAGACGGACGCGCAGAGCACGTCAGACGGCGTCATCGATCGGTTAGGGCGCCGCATCCGCTCGCTGCGCAAGGCTCAGCCGTTGACGGTCCAGGAACTCGCTGATCGCTCCGGGGTCAGTCGGCGGCTGCTGACCCAGATCGAATTGGGGCAGGCGAATCCGAGCTTGGTCACTGTGGACCGCATCGCCAAGGTGCTCGGCGTCGATTTCGCTGCGCTGACCGCGCCGCGAGAGGCGGACCCCGGAGTTGCCGCCGTGCGGACCATCGAGCAGGCGACGCTGATCTGGTCCAGCCCGTTCGGCAGCACGGCGCACCTGCTGATCACGAGCGAGCACAGCGGTGGGCCCGAGCTGTGGCGCTGGCGGCTGCTCCCGCAGGATCGCTACGTCGCCTCACCCGACCCGTCCGGATCAGAGGAACTCTTCGTCGTGCACGAGGGCAGCCTCGATATCGTCGCTGACGGTGCGGCCGTCACGGTCCCGACCGGCGGCAGCGCTCGATTGCGCAGCGATCGCGAGTACCGGTACGAGAACCGCGGTCCAGAGACACTGGTGTTCAACCGTGTCGTGGCCGTGAGTCGGACGTAACCCGGCCTGCCGCACGTTGCCGATTTCCTGGCGCGCAGGCGGTACACGACCCCCGTACAGCGATATCGCCAGCACATGGGTCAGGAGGCGAAGTCGGGGAGGGAGTCGAGCAGTCGGCGACGTCGTCGTTGTACGGGGTGAGACCAAATAGGTAGGGCTTCGGGTGGCTCAACTCGAGACGGCGGAAGGCCTCGTAGACGTAGAACGAGCCGGCCGGGGCGAGGATGTCGCGCTCCTCGTGGTTGCCGCGGTCGGGGCGCCGGCCTCTCAGGCGAGCACACCCCTGCGGAGCCGTTCGAGGGCCTGATCGGAGTGTGGGGTCCGCTGTCATTCTCGGACGCCGGTGTCGGATCTGCGGCTTTCGCCATCACGAATACGTCTCAGGGTGTGCTCCGCGTGGGTCAGATCATGTTCACTCCGATTGCAACAACTCTCTGCGGTTCCTGCTCGTCGGCGGTCAGGGCGACGGGGCTGCCGTCCAGGGTGCCCTCACCTCCAGCCCCTGCGCACCTCATGGGCACGCCGCCAACGCGGCGAAGCGTGTTTGTGATGCGGCGGGATCCTCGGTCGCGGCAGGGCTGCGCGATGAGGCCCAGACACAAGCGACCACCGTCCCTCCGACACAAAGCGATCACGGAAAGCCGCCACAGAGGGAGCAACGTCACACCTTCGGTCCGTAAGCTGGCATCGCACTCGTGGGCGCTTGCATCCGTCGTTGGGACGATGCGTTCTCCGCCTCAGGAACACTGATGACCGCCGGTACTCCATTCCTCACGGAGCGGACGATTTCGACGGGAGGGAACCCTGGCACCGGTCTTCTGACTGTCGGATGCTAAGTCCTTCGAGGCTCGCGCTTTTCGCCAACCCGCACCTCTTTCGGCCAACTTTCGAAAACGACCCGGCAGGACTGGCACCTACTCGTTCCGCGAGTCCCGCACGCCTGCACCTTGTTTGATGATGCGGGGGCGGGCGCCCCGAAGCGCTACGTCCCTGAGCTGTCACAGTCCGAGGGAGGCGAGGAAGGCGAGCTTCTGCGCGTTGTAGGAGTCGGTCCAGACGCTGGGTGCTCCCATGAATCCGTGTCCCAGTGACGCCTCCTCCGCAGTAGGGAGGAACACGGCGTTTGGAACGCCGAGGTCGTCGAGGCGTTCATGCAGCGCGGATGCCTGGTCGGGGAAGGTGCCGACGTTGCCGTCGGCGATGAAAGTCGGCGGGAAGTCGGCGGTCACATGGTTCGTGACGGAGGCTTCGGCGATCACCGCGTCGGAGGTTCCGAGGTAGGTGCGCGCGGAGAGCCCGAAGAAGAAGTCGAGAAGGGGGACGGGGGCCTGGGTCTCACCTGTCTTGTGGAGTTCGAGGGCTGCACTGTCCAAGACGACAGCCTTCAGGGCGCTTCCGATGACGGGGTCGATGCCGACGCGTTCGGCGTACGCGGGGTTGGTCTGGATGTTGGCGAACTGTCCTGCGAGTTGTCCTCCGGCGCTGCCTCCGCTGATCACGACGTTGTCCATGTCGAGGCCGAGTTGCTTGGCATTTTGCTGGAGGAACACGACCGCTTGGGATATCTGCTCGACGGGTCCGGGATAGCTCACGGTCGGGGCGAGTCCGTAGTCCAGGCTGACGAAGTTGTAACCGCCATCGAGGACCGGGTTGGAGATGACCGAGAATCCGGCGTCCGGCGCGTTCGGATCACCCGTTGCCTTCGTTCCCGCGATCCATCCGCCCCCGTGGATGTAGATGTACGTGGGTCGGGCGATCGAAGCGTCGTCATCGGCGATGTAGACGTCGAGGAAGCTGTTCGGATATTTGCTCCCGTAGGCAATGTCGCTGGTAAGGCGGTCGCCATTGGCGGTCACGCTCGTTGCGTTCTCAGGACCCCGCGGAGCATAGGAAGAGGTCTGGCCCAGAGCCGATTGAAGGGCGACCGCAACACCTGCCGGAACCACCGCGATCGCAACGAGGGTGAGCGACACGACCACAGCGGTCGCCATGAGGGCCGTGGTGACGGTCGAGCGGAGGAGGCGACGAAGGCGCTGGCCGCCGATCGAGCGAGCGCCTCCGTGGGGGCGCCCATCCGCGGGGGATAGCCGGTGATGGCCGGCGATACAGGCGAAGCCGACGGCAATCGCCGCTACCTGTGCCACCACGACCGCCGGATACCATCCCCAGATCATCCACCCGAGTTGTGCAGCGACGCCCAAGGCGGCTGCACCCGGCACGATGACCGCGGTACGAGAGCCCGAGAGGGCGGGCCTGATCAGGGCCGCGCAGAGAAGGATCATGATCACGAGAACGCCGTACGCAGGAGCGCGCAGGAAGAATGACTCCGCCCAGGCGACGAGAAGCGCGAAGAGTCCGACAAGAAACGGCGTCCACCGGAACCGACGCGAGCGGAACGGGGGAACGGGGGCGGTAAGCATCAGCTTTTCTCCAATATTTGCAGGCTGCTGCAAATATACCGCGCTACGCAGTTTTGCGCTTCGCTACCATCGAGGGATGGATGCCGTCTCCCTCCGAGAGCGATCGAAAGAACGCCGTTACCGCGCAATTCTCTTAGCGGGGATGAGGCTGTTCGCTGAGCAGGGGTACGAGGCCACCACCGTCGCGCAGATCGCGGAGGAAGCGGAGGTTTCCCCCCGTTCAGTGTCGGCGTACTTTCCGACGAAGCTCGACATAGCAACCGCATCATCGGCAGCGGCCGCCCGCCGTCTGATGGACTCGTTCACCTCGTGGACCCCCGAACGCTCGATCGTCGATCTCGTCGACCGGTGGCTCCGTGACGAGCCACGCTTTGTCCCCGACGAGGAGTGGCGCGTTCGTGCCGCCATGCTCCACAGGAACCCGCTCCTCCACGGAGCACGTGCTGCGGACCCCGAGCCGCTCGTTGCAGCCGCCGCCACTGCGATCGCCGCTGAACTCGATGTTGATCCCGACGACGCTGCGGTTCAGATCATCCTCGGCATCATCTCGGGAGTCGTCTTGCGGTTTGAACTGATGGCCGGATACGACCGGGGGAGCGAGGGCGTGCTCAGCCTCGCTCATGACGCGCTGGCCGGCGCCTTCGCAGCGGTCCGGCGTGCACGGGGAAAGTATTGGGCCGGCGGCCCGGACGGGAGAACGGAGGCTTGACCGTCAGAGGGGAAGGCTGGTCGACCCGCGGGGGATCACGTCGACGACCGCGGAGTCCGTCGACGCGGGGGCAATCTCCAGACCCAGGCTCATCCCGATACGAGCGGCGATGCCGCGCCCCTCGGCCTGCAGGTTGAATCGCACGCTGCTCAGCGGGGGGTCACTGAAGGCGGCCACCGTGGTGTCGTCTCCACCGATCACTCCGACCTGCTCCGGTGAACGCAGTCCGAGTGACGCCGCTGCGGTGAGGACCCCCAGACCCGTGACGTCGTTCCAGGCGGCGATGCCCCACGGGCCGGAAGCTTCCGCCGTCCACGTCCGGAGGACCTCCTCGATCCGCCGCACGTCGCGCCCCACGACAGTGGATGCGGACCCGTCGATCCCCCGCTCCGCGCAGAAGGCGCGGAACGCGGCGACGCGAGCGGCGATGAACGGTCGGCCACGCGGCTCCTCGATCGCGAGGTAGGCGACCCGCTCATAGCCCCGCTCAAGCAGATGGGTCACTTGGGCGGCCACGATGTCGGCCTGTCCGATCGCCGTCGCGTGCGCGGGGTCGGTGCGGTCGAGGATCCACGCTCCGACCTCCGGCACGCCCGCGGCTCGGAGGGCCGTCGCGTCCGCATCACCCAGGGGATCGAAGGTCACGACGCACGCGGCCTCGACCTTGCCCAGCAGGCGGTCGAGGGCGCCCTGCCAGTGGGGCCCTTCGTAGCGCACCGCGACGAGATCGTACTGCCCCACGAGCCGCCCGATCTCCTCGAGAAGGAGCTCGAGCTGACCGGCGACCTCCCAATCGGGAACGAGGAGGAGGACCACGTCGCCGCGACCGCTTCGGAGAGCATTTGCCGCAGGTGAACTGATGTAGCCGAGCCGTCGCGCGACCTCACGGACGTGGTTCCGGGTCGCCTCGCTGACCTGCCCATCGCGACGACCGTTGAGGACGTAACTCACCGTCGCCCGCGACACGCCCGCTTCACGGGCGATATCTACGGTCCGGATTCTGGTCATGATGGCCTCACTCTAGTAGACACGTGTCATTCACGAAGTTGACACGTGTCTACTACATCGCTACTGTGGTCGACACACGATCGGTAGACACGTGTAAATCAAGGAGGATTTCATGTCAACGACACCTCAGGCCGCGAATGCGGCGCCCCCGGGTGACTCGGGCTCACCCGGCTCGCCTCCGCGGCCCTGGCGAGTGGCCATCATTGCGGGGCTGGCCTCCTTCGTCGACGGTGCCGCGCTGAGCGTCAACGGGATCGCTCTCGTGATCTACCAGCAGGCCATCGGTCTGACGCCCGAACAGGTCGGCCTGCTGACAGCGGTGGTAACCGTGGGGACGGCGATCGGAGCGCTCCTCGGGGGACGCTTGGGCGACGTCTACGGCCGCCGGAAGGTGTTCATCGTGACGATGGCGATGATCGTCATCGGGACGCTCGGTCCCATCTTCTCCGCTGATTTCTGGCTCTTGTTCGCCGGGCTCGCGCTCGTGGGATTGGGCGTCGGCGCTGACCTGCCGGTATCGCTGGCCACCATCGCCGAAGCCGCGACAGAGAAGAACCGCGGCGCGATGCTCGTCTTCACCCAGGTGCTGTGGATCACCGCCTCCCTCGTCGTCGTGATCGTCGCCTCGTCGATCGGCGGACAGGGACGGATCGCCGGTCAGATCCTCTACGGGCTAGTCGCGGTCGTCGGCGTCATCGGGCTCCTCCTCCGCCTCACCCTTCCCGAGTCGGCGCGCTGGCTCGCTTCGCGGGATTCTCGTAGTGACAGCCCGCAGACGGTCGGCGTGGTGCGCTCACGGGTGTCCGACCTCCTGTCCCCGCCGTTGCGTCGCCCGCTCCTGGTGCTCACCGCTTTCTATGCGCTCGTGAGCATCCCCGGCGGGATGCTCGCCTCGTACATCACCTACATCGCCGTGAACGTCGCCGGCGTGCCCGTCGAGCAGTTCGTCGCCTACACAGCCATCGCATTCCCCGTGGGGTTCCTCGCGCTCTTCTTCTTCATGAAGATCGTCGACACCCGGTTCCGGCGAGCCTTCGTTTACGGCTGCGGCCTGCTGACGGTCATCGTGCTGATCGTCCCCGTCGTCTTCGGGCTCGACATCGTCTCGCTCCTCGTCGTCTTCACGCTCATCGGAGGCATCGGCGCGATCTGCGGCGAACCCATCACCCGCGTGTGGTCGAACGAGTCCTTTCCCACCATGCTCCGCTCCACCGCCCAGGGATTCATCCTGACCGTCGGGCGACTCCTCCTAGCCGCCTCGCTGACGGTCGGTCCGGCGCTGATCGCGTTCTCGGTGACCGGCTTCTTCCTCACCCTCGCGGTCATCCAGCTCCTCGCCGTCGCGGTCGCGTACGTAGGCTTCCGAGGAGGACGAATCCAGAACACCTTCGTCGTCGAGAGCGACCCGGCAGTCGGCACCGCCCGTCTCAAAGGAGAGCACCATGCGCCCGCTGTATGAAGGACACCCCGAAGCTCCTGTTGCGGAGCCGGCCCGCGGGGCAGATCTTTGGACGCCGCGAGGGTTCGCGGAACCCGGCTACGGAGCCGTCGTCGACGCCTTCGCCGACGCCGCGGCAGCCAGCCCGCGCGGTGGTGCCGCGCTGACGATCATGGTCGAGGGCCGGACCGTCGTCGACCTCCAAGCTGGCGTCGCGGACCCAGCGGGCCGCCTCTGGGATCGGGACACCCCGACAGGGGTGTTCTCGTGCAGCAAGGGTCTTCTGGCCGCCCTCGTGTCCCGGTTGGTCATGGCAGGGCTTGTAGATCTCGACCGCCCCGTGTCCTTCTACTGGCCGGAATTTGCCCAGGCCGGCAAAGAATCGGTCCCAGTAAGGTGGCTGCTGACGCACCAAGCCGGGCTCTCCTACCCGGTCGAGGATGTCGAGAAGGCCGACGTCATCGCGTGGAGTCCCGTCGTGGACAAGCTCGCCGCACAGAAACCCCTCTGGGAGCCCGGCACCGGATGGGCCTATCACGCCCTCACCATGGGATGGCTCGTCGGCGAGGTCATCCGGCGTGTCACCGGCCGCTCCGTCGGCGAAGCGTTCCGCGACCACCTCAGCGATCCGATCGGCGCCAGCGCCTCACTAGGTGCCCCGCACATGGCGCAGAGGCCGGTCGCGCAGATGGCTCCGATCCCCGGATTCTCACGCAACTCCCTCGCCGGTGTGGACGGGGCCGAGGACATCGCGCGCTCGTTCACCCTCGGGGGCGCGTTCCCCATCGAGCTCGTCGGCCCAGCGGCAGGCTTCAACGACCCCGACCTCCAGGCGGCCGACATCCCTGCCGGCGGCGTCATCGCCACCGCAGCGGACCTCGCAGCGCTCTGGTCGTCCGCCATCATTCCGACCGAGACCAGTCGCCCGATCGACCCGCTCGTCCTCTCCGACATGACCGTTCGACGGACCTTCGGGGAGCCCGTCTTCGGGATCGCGGGTACACCGACCCCGCAGTGGGGAACCGGCTACATGATCCACTCGCCGGAAAGGCCCCTGCTGAGCCCGGCGTCCTTCGGGCACGACGGCGCGGGAGGACAGCTCGCCTTCGCCGACAGTGACCACGGCGTCGGCTTCGGATTCGTCACGAACGATCTGCGCGGTGAGGGCGACACTCGATCGCTCGACATCCTCACGGCGCTCCAAAACACCCTCTGACGTCGGCCCCTCTTCGGCCGGCATTCGCCTCACCCTCACCACTTCTGAAGGATTCACAACATGCCCCTCTTGCCTACTCTCCAGGCCGCCCTGAGCGCCCTCCCGTCGACCTCGATCGACCTGAACGACATTCCGGGGGTCCGTTCCGAGGCTCTCGCCGCGTCGGCCGGTTTCGCTGCGATGGTCGCGCAAGCCGGTCCGGAGGTCGGCGCCGTCACCACCGCCCAGGTCGAGGTCGCCGATGGCACCATCGATGTGCGCATCTACCAGCCGATGGCTCCCGGCCCGCACCCTCTTCATATCTACTTCCACGGCGGCGGGTGGATCGCGGGCGGCATCGAGGACGCCTTCACTGACATCGTCGGCCGGGAGCGAGCCGGGCTCGCCGGGTACGTCACTGTGACGGTCGATTATCGACTCGCACCCGAGGTGACCTTTCCCGTACCGGTCGACGACTCCTACGCGGCCCTCCTCTGGGCCGTCGAGCACGCCGCCGAATTCGACGCGGATCCCGACCGAGTGACACTCGGCGGCGGCTCCGCCGGCGCGAACATCGCGGCGGCGGTCGCCCTGCGTGCGTCGAACGAAGGCGGACCGGTCATCTCGCTGCAGATCCTCGAGGTCCCCGCGCTCGACCTCACCTGCAGCAGCGACTCCTTCAAGAGGTACGGCGGCGGCGACTACCCGCTGTCGGAGAAGGAGATCCGTACCTATATCGGCCTGTACCTCGCCCAGCCTCTGGATGGTCTCAACGAGTTTGCCTCCCCGCTCTTGACCGAGGACCCAACACGCTTCCCCCCGACGCATGTCTTCAGCTCCGAGTTCGATCCACTGCAGGACGACGGACGACGCTTCGTGGAACTGCTCTCGGCGGCTGGGGTGGAAGCCACCTTCACCCTCGGCGAAGGGCAGGTGCATGGGTCATCGGGATTCACCAAACTCCTCCCTGAGTCGGCGACCTGGCGGGATGAGATCATCGCGCTACTCCGGAAGCACGACCCCCGACTCACCGAGACCGCCTGATGCGCCTGCCGCTTCTGGGAGATCCTCAAAATGCTTAATCCCGCTGACCGCTGGGTCTGGGACTTCTGGCATGTCCAGGACGGGTCGACCCACCACCTGTTCTACCTGCAGGCGCCCCGATCTCTTGGCGACCCTCACCTGCGACACCGCAACGCCACGATCGGCCACGCAACCTCAAAAGACCTCGTGAACTGGACCGAACTCGGAACGGTCCTCCGTCCCGGCGGACCGGACGCGCCCGATGCGACGGCGACGTGGACGGGATGCGTCGTACGCGCAGACGACGGCCAGTGGCGCATGTTCTACACCGGCGCCAGGTTCTTATCCCCGGGTGCGGATGGCAACGTGGAGGTCATCCTGGTCGCCGTCTCCGACGATCTGCATCACTGGCGCAAGGACTCCTCTGTCGTCGTGCGTGCCGATGAGCGCTGGTACGAGACGCTCGGATCCTCGAGCTGGCCAGAGGAGGCCTGGCGAGACCCCTGGGTCTACCGCGGCGACGACGGGCAATGGCACATGCTCGTGACCGCTCGCGCCCGCCACGGGGACATCGACGGCAGAGGCGTCATAGGCCACGCGACGTCTGACGATCTCCACACGTGGAATGTTCACCCGCCACTCACCGCCCCCGGTCAAGGGTTCGCGCACCTCGAGGTGGTTCAACGGGTCACCGTCGGGGAGCGATCGATGGTCCTGTTCTCCGCACATTCCGCCGTGATCTCCCCCGACCGGATCACCGCCGGCGGCCGTACCGGGGTGTGGATCGCCCCATGGAAGAACACGATCGACCTGAGCGAGGCCCAGAACGTCGGAGCCTCCGACCTCTACAGCGGTCGGATCGTCTCCACGTCCGATGGCCCTCGCCTTCTCGGCTTCCTGCTCGACACCGACGGGGCGACGCCCCTCGGCATTTCGGATCCCGAGGGTTTCGATCGCGCGACAATCGCCTCCGGAAGCGAGTGGACGCCGACATCTTTTTAAGCGGGGTGAGCTGAGCAGCGAGACCGCCAGCGGCTGGAGGCCCGCAATAGTTGAGCCTCGTCCGCCTCAGCTATGCCACCCCGCACTTCTCGACTTTCCCGAGGGCAGCGACCGACAGGCGCGGGGCACCGTGCTCAAGGTCCGTCGCGGTCCTCGCGGAACTCCTCGGGTACGAAACCAACGGACGGCATCCTCCCCGCCAGCCCCTTGCGGCACTACCAATCAGTTGTCAACAGTCCGATCCTCCCGCCCAAGCGCCAACCCCAAGCCCGAGGCAGCAGATCTCGCGCCGCGAAACCGAGCGGGTAGAGACGTCCGCGTTGCCGCATGTCGACGCATTCGGCGACTCGAAGGGTGAAATGATGCATCTGACTACTCATGTTGGCCCCCCAGTTGAGGGGCCGGATCAAGTCACCGAACACTTTTCTCTAGTGCGATTCGCAGACCGAATCCGACGATCACTGTGCCGGCGATCGCGTCGAGGGCTCGCGCCATGGAACGACAAGCGAACCAGCGGCGAAATGACCGAGCCAGGAGCAGAAGGAACGTAAGCCAAGTGATCCCGATGAGGACGTGCACGAGCGCGAGGCATACAGCCCAGCTGATCTGAGGCGCAGTAGCAGGGATGAACTGTGGCAGCAACGCGATGTAGAAGGCTCCCATCTTGGGGTTCAGTAGGTTCGTCGTGAAACCCAGCCTCCATCCCGCGAGGAGCGAGTCACTGGAGGGGGCCTCAGCAGTCGCTGAAACGCCTGGTGTCGTTGAGGGTCGAATCGCTGAATAGATCATTCTGCCGCCGATCCAGAGCAGATAGCCGGCGCCGACTATGCGAAGCACGTCGTAGGCGATCTGGGAGGCGAAGAGGATCGCGCTCACGCCCGTCGCAGCAAGCACACCCCAGATGATTGTCCCAGTCTGAATGCCGGTAATCACACCCCAAGCTCGTCTCCGGCCCGACACTGTAGCGGTTCGAAGCACTAACGCGGTATCAAGCCCTGGAGTGATGGTGAGCAAGCCAACGACGAGGGCGAATGACCACAGCACGGACACATCGGGGACCATGGGAGCAGATTACTAACGCTGCGTGAATCTCGTCGCCTACCCCGACACGCGACGGACAGACCTTGCCGTAACACCCGGGCAGCGCTGGTACTCGGCGCCGGTCGCCCGTAGGCAACGAAACGTGGTTTGCACGCGCTACGCCTCGAGGCCTGGTCGCCGACCTGCCGGATGCTCCTCAGCGTCTTGCTCTTCTTCTGCGCGGTGGATCGGGTCGCGGTCCCTGTGCTCTTCGTTCTGGAGTGCATCCTTAAACATTGCGGTCACTGCTTCTGCTACCTGCGAGCGTGCGGTGATGGGGCGTACGTACAGGTGGATCTTGCGGTACGCGTCCGGGTCGGCCAGGGGCACCGCTCGCACCGAGGCCGACAGCGTCCCCCGCCCGAGCCGGGGCATGACGGTGACGGCAAGGCCTGCCTCGACGTACCGGGTGAGTGTCTGAAACTCGGCCGCCTGGAACGCGTGGCCCAGCGGCGTCAACAGCGACGGATCGTGCGATGCGATCCACCGCCCGTACGGGTCGTGACGGGGACTGATCGCCCACTGGTCCGAGGCAAGCTCACGCAGAAATACGCGCCCGCGGTTCGCAAGCACGTGGGTAGCTGGCACCAGAGCGTCGAGTGTATCGATGCCGAGTTCGGTGCGGTGCAGGCTGCGGGGTTCGTACTCGTCCGGGATGCTCGCGCCCCAGCTTTTGTGGATGACCGCGTCGAGCGTGCCGCGCGCCAATGCTTGGAGGGCCGCATCCGCATCCATCTCGTACGGCTCAATACGCAATCCGGGGAAGCTGGTGGCCGCCCTGGTGATCGTCGGGATGAGAAGCCCGCACACCGCGGTAGGGAACGCGCCCACGCGGATCACGCCCTTCACCTCGTCATCGTGAAGGGGTGCCCGGCGTAGCTGCTCGAGGCCATCCACGATCGGTCGACCACGCCCCACCAGGGTGAGGGCTGCCGGGGTGAGAACGACACCGCGACCAACCCGTTCGACGAGGGGTGTTCCGAAGTGCGATTCGAGCTTGCGGACGTGCTGGGAAATGTTCGGCGGCGTGTAACCGAGCACCCGTGCCGCCTCGGCGACGGAACCGTGGTCAGCGATGGCGATAAGCGCGCGGATGCTGATGGGATCAATCATGTAGCGACAGTTTCATGTTTTACGCACGAACGCTAACTGGTGTTGAGGGGTGACCTCATTCGACCATGGATGCGGAGGACACCATGGAAACAACGATTCTGCTCTGCACCCTCGCTCTTGCCGCAACGGGCATCGTCGCCGCGACGCTCGCCGCCATCCGTGGAGACGGGTACGGACAACGCCCCGAGAGTTTTGACTACGACACACGCAACCCCCACTGAGCTCCTGGTCTCTTGTTGCCGAAGCGCACAATCGAGGTTGACGAGCTATTGGCTCAGGGCGTCGTCGTCTTGTCGGGAGTGGATGCTGATGGGAGGTGTCTGACAGCGTCGCGCCCGAAGGCGATGCGGCTACCGTCGGGGGTCGTGACGCTCCAGTTCTCGGTGCCACCCTCAAGAACAACACTGCCTGGGAGGCCTGTACGACGGCGGCGGGGTAGGCCGCGGTGGGGTGAGCCCGTAGTCCAGGCTGACGAAGTTGTGTCCACCGTCAAGGACGGGGGCAGCGATGACCGAGAATCCTGCGTCCGGCGCGTTCGGATCGCCCGTCGATCTTGTTCCCGCGATCCGGCCGCCCCCGAGGATATAGATGTACGTGGGTCGGGCGATCGACGAGTCGTCATCAGCGATGTAGACGTCGAGGAAGCTGTCCGGATGCTCGCTCCCGTCCGCGGTGTCGCTAGTGAGACGGTCCACAGCCCTGCCGTCGCGCACCTTAGGGTATCGCCGTTCCGGATGACGTGAACGGGAGAGAGGGGCCATGCGTCATGCGCTGCCGTGTGCGGGGGATGCAGGCTGCCGATCCTCGAACGCGGCGATCGCACGCGCGAGAACGGGAAGGCTCGTGACGCGGTCGTCGACTCCGTCCAACTCGACGGCGAGAGCGCCGCGGTAGCCCGCAGCATGCAGCTCGACGAGTGCCGCGTCGATGTCGAGCGTCCCGGTCCCGAGCGCGAGGTGGTGGTCGAGCACGCCATCGTTATCGGTGATCTGCACGTGTCCGATGTGGCCGGCGACCGAGGCGACGAAACCGGCGACGCCTTCGTCGAGTAGATGCGCATGGCCGAGGTCGACGCATGCGCGCAGCGCGGGGGAGTCGACCGTGTCGATCAGGTGCCGTACTTCGGCGCCGGTGCAGCCTAGGTAGCGGATCTCCGCCTCGGCGGGAAGCGCGTTCATGTTCTCGAGAACGAGCGTGATCCCGACCGACGCCGCATCCGAGGCCCACTCACCGAGCATCGCGACCGAGGCGTCGACGGCTGCCGACGGGTCGTCGCTGAAGGTGAGACCCCCGTGCACGATGAGCGTCCGGCTTCCCACCTGTGTGCAGAGATCGAGGTATCCGTCCATGTGGCGACGCACGGCATCACGGATCCCCGGGTACAGCTCGGCCGTGTTGACCGACGAGTCGGTGTGCACGATCGGCGACACATTATGGCTCTCCAGCAGTTCGCGCAGCGCACGCGCGCGAGCCCGAGTGATTAGGTCGGGACGGTTCGCGGGGTGCTGACAGGCGAGTTCGACGGAGCCGGCGGAAGGAGCCGCCCGGAGGATCCCGGTCTCGAGGGTGTCCGAGCCCGTAGAGGAGCTGACGCGAGAGCGGACAGAGAGCAGCGATGCGGGCATATTGTCTACAATAGACGAAGTTAGGGTACGCTAACCTCATGCTTACCGGACCCCGTCGTCGCCTGCTCACCGCCTCCGTCGCCGTTCTCGGCACCGCCGCTCTGCTCGCCGGGTGTGCTTCCGCCGCCCCAGCCGCAACGGGGTCGGCCGTCGAGACCGAGTTCGGTGAGGTCGTGATACCGGAGCAGATCGAGTCGGTGGTTGTGCTCGAAGGACGCCGCGACCTCGACATCGTGCTCGCCCTCGGCCTCCCGCTCGTGGGCTACCCGTTCGAGGGGCCCGATACCGGCATCGAGCTGCCGCTGCCTCTCGAAGACGAGCTCGCCGTCGCCCGCGAGAACGGCGCCGAGCAGCTCTTCCTCGCCGGCGAGATCGACATCGAGGCGATCGCCGCCGCCGAGCCGAGCATCATCATCAGCCGCGGCGAAGACGTCGAGCCGATCTACGCCGAGCTGAGCGCGATCGCGCCGATCCTGCCGGTGTCCACGAATGACGCCGGCGTCACCTGGCAGGAGGACTTGCGTGCGATCGCCGAGCTCACGGGCACCGAGAATCGCGCCGAGGAGATCATCGCCGAGTACGACGCGCGTCTCGCCGAGGTCAAGACGACGCACGCGGAAGCCCTCGCAGCCGTCCCTGTCGCGCCGATCGGCTACGACCTCGAGGGCACCGAGGTCGAGGGAGGTCGCCTCCAGTCGGTCATCCTCCGCGACCTCGGCGCGCTCCCGTCTTCGGCCTTCGCCGAGGCCGGCACGGATGGTTCGCTCGAGTACAGCCCCGAGCAGACCCTCGAGGCCTTCGGTGACGCGGGCGCGCTGCTCGTCTTCGCCGACACGCAGGAGGAGTGGGATGCGGCACAGGTCGACCCCCTCTACGCGCAGCTCCCGGCCGTCGTCGCGGGCGCGGTGGTGCGCGGCGACAAGATGATGCATGAGGGCGGACCCATCACCGCGATGCACGTGCTCGATCTGATCGACGAGCTCTACTCGAACCTCGGATGACGCCGGGGGCGTCGACACGAGTACCGCGGCGCTCGCGCTTCGCGCCGCCGGTCCTCGTGCTCACCGTCGGTGTCGTCGTGTTGGTCGGAGCGGCCGCCGCGAGCGTCGCCCTCGGATCCCGGATGCTGGGAGCCGGAGATCTCGCAGCGGTTCTGGTCGGTGCGAGCACCGAGGAGTTCACGACGATCGTCAGCGACTTCCGGCTGCCGCGCACCCTGGCCGCCATTCTGGGTGGCGCGGGCCTCGCGGTCGCCGGAGCGGTCATGCAGGGCCATACCCGAAACCGCCTCGCAGACCCGGGCCTGCTCGGCGTCACCGGCGGGAGCGCCGTCGCCGTGGTCATCGCCATCTCCCTCCTGGGCATCCGCAGCCCGCTCGGCTACGTCTGGTTCGCGATCGGCGGCGCCGCGGCGGGCGTGTTGCTGGTCGCGACCATCGCCGCCCTGGCGAGCCGCCGCCGCGACTCCTCGCCCGCCACGCTCGTGCTCGCCGGCGCCGCGGTCTCGGCTCTTCTGGGTGCGGCCACCGGCATCCTGCTGCTGCTTGACTCCAGCGCTCTCGAGCGATACCGCTTCTGGACGGTGGGGTCGCTCGCGGCGGTGCGCGGCTCCGAGACGGTCGTCATCGCCCTCCCGCTCGTCGCCGTCGGGCTGTGCGTGGCACTGTTTCAGGCGCGGGCGCTCGACGTGCTCTCGTTCGGAGACGACATCGCCGCCTCGCTTGGCCGATCTCTCGGTCGTACCCGCGCCCTCGGGGTCACCTCCGTGACTCTCCTCGTGGCGGGCGCGGTGGCATGCTGCGGCTCGCTCGCGTTCGTCGGCCTGATCGCTCCGAATGCGCTCCGTCTCGTCGTCGGCCCTGCGCACCGCATCCTCCTGCCCGCGTCGGCACTCTACGGGGCGACGTTGACCCTGCTGGCCGACATCGCGGGGCGCTTCCTCGTGTACCCGGGGGAGCTCCCTGTCGGCATCGTTCTGAGCATCGTCGGCGGGCCGCTGTTCGTGCTGCTCGTCATGAAATCCCTGCCGCGACGGGCGGCGCGGTCGTGAGTACGAGCCTGGCCGGCCCGCGCAGACCGCCGGCCCGTTGGCACCGCCGCACCGTCATCGCGGCCGTCGCCGTCAGCGCGGGGGTGAGTGCGATCGCGATCGTGAGCGTGTTCGTGGGACGTTACGGCGTCGACCTCGGTGGGATGGTGACCGTGCTCACCGGGCAGGGCTCCGCCGCACAGCACACCGTGATCGTGACGCTCCGCATCCCTCGCGTGCTCCTCGCGGTCCTCGTCGGTGCCTCCCTCGGCATCGCTGGCGCCATCGTGCAGACCACCGCTCGTAACGCGCTCGCGAGCCCCGACCTGCTCGGCGTGACCGGTGGCGCGAGCGCGGCGGCCGTCGCCGTGATCGTGCTCGGGGGAGGCGGTGACGGTGTCTCCGGCTTTCTGCGCACGGTCGGGATTCCCGCAGCATCCGTCGTCGGCGGACTCGCCGCCGCGATCCTCGTGCTCGCGATCCTGCGCCGCACCGGGACGATCGGCGCGACCCCGATCCTCGTGGGTATCGGAGTGTCGACGATCTTCACGGGCCTGGTGAGCTGGCTGCTCATCGCCGCCGACGTCGACGACCTGCAGCGGGCCTCGGTGTGGCTGACGGGAACGCTCAACGGCCGCTCCTGGCCGGAGGTGACCGCCACCGCGCTGACGCTCGTCGTGACCGCGGTCGCGCTGCTGCCGTTCCGGCGCGGACTCGACGTCCTCACCCTCGGGGAGGGCATGACGCGGTCGCTGGGCTACCGCCTCGGGGTGCTCTTCGGTGGGACGACCATCCTGGCCGTGCTGCTGACCTCGGCGGCGACCGCCGCGGCCGGGCCGATCGCTTTCCTCGCGTTGGTGAGCCCCCATCTCGCGCGCATGAGCGCCGCGCGGCCGCGCGCAGGCCTCGTGCTCTCGGGTCTTTTCGGTGCCGGTGTCCTTCTCGGGAGCGATCTGATCGCCCGTGCCGCGTTCACCGTGCAGCTGCCCACGGGGGCGATCACGGCGCTGGTCGGTGCCCCCTTCCTGCTCTTTCTTCTCGTCAGCCGTCGACAGGAAAACCGATGACGACACCCACCTTGCTCCCGACCGGGTTGGCCGCCGAGGCAGTCAGCCTCGGGTACGGATCGACGGTCGTCGTGAACGACGTGTCCCTCGTGATCCGACCGGGGGAGGTCACCAGCATCGTCGGCCCGAACGGGAGCGGCAAGTCGACCTTCGTCCGTGCCCTCGCCGGACTCGTGACGCCCCAGGCCGGGCGGGTGATGCTCGACGGCCGCGATCTCGCGACACAGCGTCCGCGCGAGACCGCGCGCCGGATCGGGTTCCTGCCGCAGAGCCTGATCGCCCCCGAGCACATCACGGTCAAGGAACTCGTCGGCCACGGTCGCGACCCGCACCGTCGGTGGTTTGAGGCCTGGTCGGCGCACGACTCCGCGGCGGTCGAATCGGCCCTCGAACTCACGGACATGACCGGCCTCGCCGACCACCCGGTCGATGAACTCTCCGGCGGGCAGCGTCAGCGCGCGTGGATCGCACTCACGCTCGCCCAGACCCCCGGCATCCTGATTCTCGACGAACCCACCACCTACCTCGACATCGCCCATCAGCTCGACACCCTCGAGCTCGTCTCCACCCTCGTGCGCGAGCGCGGCACGACGGTCATGTTGGTGCTGCACGACCTCACGATGGCCGCGCGATACAGCGACACCGTGGTCGCGATGCACGAGGGACGCATTGCGGCGCAGGGGGTGCCTCGAGACGTGTTCACTCCCGAGACCCTCGAGCGAGTGTTCGACATCCGCGCCCGTATCGATGATTCGGTCGAGGAGGGCCTCGTAGTGGTGCCGACTCGCCGGGTCGGGACCGGTTCGGGATGACCTCGCTCCGGCGCGGGTCCACGACAATTGGCGGTATGCCTTTCAACGATGAGCTCCGCATCGTGAGTCCCCCGAGCATGGCGACGCTGGCCGCAGAAGGCATCCGCGAGCAGATCGTCTCCGGCGTGCTCCGCCCCGGCGAGCGGCTACGCGAGGTGCCGTTGTCGGAAGAACTCGGAGTCAGCCGCCCGCCGCTGCGGGAGGCGCTGCAGATGCTCGCCCAGGAGGGGATCGTGGACCTCCTCCCGCGCCGGGGCGCGAAGGTGCGCGGACTAACCGTGCAGGACGCCTACGAGATCGTAACGTTGCGCCGCTCGCTCGAGCGGTTCGCCCTCGCCCTCGCTCTCCCCGTGCGCGACGCGGCAGCGCTGCGCCCCCTCGCCGAGGCGCTGCAGACGCTCGAGGACCACGCCGCCGCGGGCCTCGAGGAACGCGCGGTGGCTGACACGATGAACTTCCACGTCGTGCTCGTCGATCTCGGGGGCCACGCCCTGCTGGGGGACACCTATCGCCGGCTGACGGCCCGCATACGGATGTGCATGAACGCCAACCGCCGATTCCGCGCCGACAGCGAATCCCTGCAGGCACGTGCCCAACGCCACCGCGAATTGTTCGACGCGATCCGCTCCGGGGATTCCGATGTCGTGCGCGCGTTGATCGAGGACGACGCATCGTTGAGCTTTCTGCCGGCTCTCTCAAACTCTCTTCCCCTCGCCACCCCTGCGGCGACGCAGTGGTACCGGAAGGCCATCGCTTCCCTCAGCGGGTGATGCTCGCGCGACGTGGAACCACCAGAGGAACGTGGCGCGTCGGTTGAATGGCAGTCCGCGCGGGTGGCCATCTTCGTTGACGAATAGCGTGCAGCCGAAAGGGGCGACGTCGACCGCTTCGATCCATCCGTCGACCGCGAGTTGGTAGTCCGCTAGTTCGCGTGCTTCGTACCTCGTGAGATCGATGCGGTCCGAGGCCGGGATGAGTATGCCATGCGCCATGTGCACTTCTCCTTTGTGTGAGCGACCGGGAACCGATGGGGTTCTCTGCAGATCGCAGGACACAAACGAGAAGAAGGGAGTGGGAGGACGGCGGCCGACCAGGAGAGCAGGGGGTACTCGATCCTGGCCGGCCGCCTGGTGACACCTCAGCGAGCTGAGCTTCGGGGACGGCTCGCCTTGGTCGCGGTGTCACGTGCGTCAAAGATAGCGGCGATGGCGTCGCACTTTGTGCTCGCTTCATGCTCGATCTCGTTACGAACTGTTTCGGCTCGTTCTTGTACGACCGGGTCGGAGCGGGTCTTCTCGATCCAGGCGTCGATGGCGAGACGTATCTCGTCCGTGACGTTCCGGTCGTTGAGCTGGGCGATTATGTC
The DNA here is from genome assembly GCF_021117345.1 of Microbacterium sp. cx-55. Lineage (NCBI taxonomy): Bacteria > Bacillati > Actinomycetota > Actinomycetes > Micrococcales > Microbacteriaceae > Microbacterium > Microbacterium sp. cx-55. Next base: position 1,282,214 of record NZ_CP088261.1, read on the forward strand.
CAGCTGCACCCGGGTCGACTCGTTGAGTCGCATCGCGATGGTTTTGATCGGGCCGTAGCCCAGGTTGTGGGCGGACGGGACGGGTGCTGCTTCTGACTCGCTCATGCGGTTCGCCTCCTTGACGGGTGCGGCCGAGAACTCGAAAGGTTCTCATGGAGACCGCAGGCCAGCAACGAGAAGCAGCGGGACGCTGTTGCCAGTGAACGACGACACGTGTGCGCGAGCACCCGTCCGATCGAGCATCACCCCGAGAGTCGGGTGCGGGAGTTTGCCACTCCAACCGGCACCCGCCACCTTCGTCGGGGGAGAATAGAACTTTGCGCCCCCTGGTGAATCCAGGGGGCGCACATTCGCGGAACCGGTTCAGATCGCGCGGTGCTGCCGGGTACGTCGTGCAAGCAGCAATGCCAGCCCGCCGGCCGCGAGAAGCGCTGCCGCGCCGATGCTGAGACTGCCGATCAGTACGTCATTGCTGCCGGTCGCGGCGAGCCCTTCGGACACGGTCAGGTTGAGTCGCACTGAGCCGCTGGTTGCGCCGCGGACCTCGATCTGGTGCGAGCCGAGGGCTGTGCCTTCCGGGATGGTGATCGTCTGGGTGAGTGTGCCGGCGTCGCTCGCGGTGTCGCTCCATAGTTGGACGGGCGCGGAGTGCAACCACAGCTGTACGGGCTCGCTACCCTCGAGGCCACTCGCGGTCACGGTGACCTTGCCGCCAGCGACCGCGACGCTCATGGACAGCTGGGCGGTGAACGTAGACCCGGGTGCGGTGGTCGGGCTGGGAGTCGGTGCTGGCGTGGGTGTCGGCGGGCAAACGGTCGGGAAGGTGAGCTCGCCGCTCGTTTCAACGATGTTGCCCGGGCTCTCGATCCAGAGGTCCACCACGTAAGTGCCAGTGCTGAGGAGCGTGACGGGCAGGGTGACGGTTCCACCGGGAGGGTAGACCAACAGTGTCTTTGACATGACGCCGTCTACGGCGACACCGTCCGTGAATGGGTAGACGATCTCAGTCGGACTGCCCGGTGACGTCCTTGCCGTTGTCGTCACGTCGAGGGAGTATTCACCCTCTGCGCACACAGGAGAGAAGGACGTATCGGTGACATGAATCGGGGAGTCCGCGTAGGCGACGGACGCCGTGCCGACTATCGCAGCGGTCAGAGATGCGGCGGTGATGAGCGTCGCGACGATTGGACAGGTACGTCGGCGCAGGGGTATGGGGTGGGGCTCGTCAGCTTTCGCGAGACGAGCAGTATGCGAGAAAACCGACCGCATGCCAATTCGAGGAATCGAATACTGGCTTGGGCGGCGGGCACCTAAGCTCTACTGACGAAGAGGTGCCACTGCAATCCGACCATCCTGTCATCGCCGAGGAGTTCATTCATGGCGATCGTGACGCCCTTCACGCGCGCTCTTGGGGCTGAGCTACGAGTGCTGATGCGGGTCGCTACGACGGCAAGCCGATGGTGCGACTCCTCGACGCGTACGTACTCGGGGCGCTGGACGCGGGGACTGCGCGCACGAACGCCGAGAATGCGCCGAACATTGCATCCGCTCTAAGCGCCTGGGTCGACGGGGCAAGGATCCGTCGGAGCGCGATGCAGATGCCGCCGGACTCTCAAGACGTGCTGCGGGCAATGTGGGGGCAGCATGTGCATGAGACGATTGCCGAGGGGTATACGCCCGACTTGATCGCCTGGATCCGTGAACTGTTGGATTCGCGATTCGCTGAGTGACCCCCTGCATCGTCTACCCGGACATCGCCGGGATGGCCTAACTCATCACGGTCGTATGGGCCGTGGCGTTTCGCGGCTGATGGACTGAGCGGTGCGCGGCTGCTGGGCTCTGGGGAAGTCGGGAAAGCTGAGTTCGTTTCACTCGGGACACACGAGCGCGACTCTCGCGCAAGTGCCGACACCATTCGCGCCGGCGTGAAGTTCCAAAGAACCTGAGTTAGAACTTGCTATTTCTCGTGCCAAAGTTAGCCCCAGTCCAACACCTGGTACGGCTTGGCTATGCGAGAAGTCCGTGCGGTAGAACGGTTCGAAGACGCGCACGCGTTCGGCTGAACTCATGCCCACTCCTTTATCAATCACGTCGATTACTGCGTGCTCGCTCCTTTGGCTGAGCGCGACGGTGATCGTGGAAGTATCGGAACTGTACTGCGCAGCATTGGATAGAAGGATAGATACAATCCTTTCGACATCCGTCGGATCTGCCCAAGCCTTTAGCTGCGCATTGGTCGATTCCAAGTGAACGCAGCGTTTCCTCCCATGTGGAGATCGCAAGAATATTTCGATCGCCTTTCGGACGGTGGGTTCCAATTGAACGGCTGTCAAGTTGTCGGGCACATGCTGACGCCCGGCTGCGAGAAGTTGTTTGATTACGGCGAGCTGCTTTTCTCCAGCTCGGATGATCGAGTGAGCCGATTCCGTGGCTTCAGGCAACTCGCTGAGCAGTTCGGCGCGCCCGAGTATCACGGTGAGCGGTGTGCGCAATTCGTGTCCGACGGTTCGCAAGAATCGATCACGCGAATCGATGGCTTCCACTAGTTCGGTAACGTCGTGGGAGATCAGCACGTGCCCCATGATCTGATGGTCATTGCCGTCCTGGATCTCTCGAGCGGAGAACCGCATCACGCGTTCTCGGTCAGCGTCGATGAACCGCGCGGTCACGCCTTCGGAGAACTCGCCTGCTCGCATCCGGGCGGTGAAGCCAGGACCGAAAGAGACCGAGGACCCGTCTGCCGGCCGAGCTGATGGCGTGCCGTTGCCTGACGGCTGGTCAGCGAGGACAAGGTGGAGCTGCCGTGCGGCATCGTTCACGCTAACCGGGCGCCCATCGGCATCGAATATGACGATGCCTTCGGATGTCGAGTCAAGGACTGCGGCGAGAGTTGATGCGGTGCGCGAATTTTTCGTAGTGAGCCCGCGGACACGGTCGGCGGCATTCCCTAGGCCACGTTCCGTCTTCCAGAAACGTCGCGAGAACACGGCGATCGCGATCGCGAACGCCATCATGAATGCCGGAAAGGCCACGGCTCCCGTTAAGCCATCCAGGTCGACATAACCCTGGCGGATGAGAGGGTGGGCGCCGGCGTACGTAATTGCGACGGCGGCAACGAAGAGCAGCCGCGCGGGAAACGCAAATGCCAACCACGCCAACGGGAACATCAATCCAAAAGCGCTAGGTGTGAAGGATCTTACAAATACATCGCGAAGGAACGCCCAGACGACAAGATCGATGAGCGGGATGGCAGCTAGCCATACCGTCCCGGCGTCACTGCGGGGAAAACGCGCAGCGCCGAGTGCGGCCAAGGTGCCCGTTAGGACGAAGCCAAAAGAGACGAGGAACTCAGGCTGCATGAGGCCAATGTCAGACGCCGCCACGACGACCGCTCCAGTCAGCACTACGAGGAAGAACAGAACCTGGGGCGCGGGGTTTCGGCGTAGGTCTCCAATGCCCGGCGGCTCGGCTCGCAAAAGCGAGGCCTTAGCTCGTTCCGCACGCGGCCAGCTGACTTCCATTCCCGCCGTCCTTCACACTGCTGAAGCGCCCCGGGTCTGATGGAGACTCGCGCTATTTGACTCCCACGAGCTGATCGGCAGTGGTTTGGTCAGCATAGAATTTTTGCTTGAACTCGGCGAGTGGGATGTCACCGAGGTAGCCGTGGAGGCGCTGGGTGTCGTGCCAGTGCGACCATCCGAACGGCGACGCAGTGGTACCGGAAGGTCATCGCTTCCCGCGGCGGGTGATGCTCGCCACGGGTTGACAGATCTTCTCGGTGTCCATTACCGTATCAGTCATACGATTAACATATCACGAGGAGGTGATGGGGCAGTGGGCAAGAAGCCACGGACAGCCACGATGTGGCAGGTCGCTGAGCGTGCGGGCGTCTCGCAAGCCACGGTCTCCCTCGTGCTGAACAACGTCGGCGGAAGTCGCGTCAATGACGTCACTCGCGAGCGAGTGATGAATGCGGTCGCGGAACTCGGCTATCGCACCAACGCGTTCGCGAAGTCACTGCGAAGCGGCGAGTCGGGCATGATCGGCTTCATCTCTGACGAGGTCGCGAGCTCGCCGTTCGCTGGTCGCCTTTTGAAGGGTGCCCAGCTTCGTGCGTGGGAGTCGGGGAGCGTCATTCTCAGCGTGGATACGTTCAACGACCCGGACCTGGAAGCGGCTGCGATCGACATGATGCTGTCGTATCGAGTCAAGGGAGTCGTCTACGCGTCGATGTACCACCGTGCTGTCGACGTCCCCGCCGGGCTGCAGGGGATACCAACCGTCGTCGTCAACGCCCATGACCGATCCGACCGCGTCCCGAGCGTGTTCCCCGACGAAGAGGGCGGCGGCTACGCCGCCACCCGGCACCTCATTGAGGCGGGCCATGGCCGTGTCGCGATGATCAACATCCAACCCCCGGAGAGCGACCTTCCGGCAGGTATCGGTCGTCTCGCGGGCTACCGTCGCGCGCTCGCCGAGGCGGGTATCGCCGATGACCCCCGCCTGACCCGGAGCGGGACGGGCGTCGTCGAAGACGGGTTTTCCGCCACTCTCAATCTCCTCGCAGAGGCGGACCCGCCCACCGCGATTTTCTGCGGCAACGACCGCACCGCGTGGGGCGCGTATCGCGCGCTGGAATCTGCGGGTTTGAGGGTCGGTGAGGACTGCTCGATCATCGGGTTCGACAACCACGACATGCTGGCACCGTTCCTCGACCCCGGATTGACCACCGTCGAGCTGCCCTACGAGCAGATGGCGCGGCAAGCCCTCGACATCCTTCTCAGCGATACCCCCGACAGCCCCTCCCGAACGTCCGTCGAATGTTCACTGATCCTGCGCGGATCTGTGACGAGTGCAAAGGTGCGCACATGACCATCGAATCCCTACCCCTGGCTGAGGCGGCGAAGATCGCGCCACCGAAGAAGAAGAACCGGCTCCGTCTCCACGTCCGACGGGCGCTTCATTCTTGGCAGTTATACGTATTACTCGCGCCGGCCGTAGTCTACGTCGTAATTTTTAAGTACTGGCCGATGTACGGAGCACAGATCGCCTTCCGCGACTACAACCCCGCCCTCGGCTTCGCCGGCAGTCCGTGGGTCGGCCTCGAGCACTTCGTCCGCTTCGTCACTTCGTTCCAATTCGAACGCCTGATCGTGAACACCCTGACGGTGAACTCACTCGGACTGCTGATCGCGTTCCCCGTGCCGATCATCCTGGCTCTCGTGGTCAACCAACTGCAGAGCGAGCGATTCAAAAAGTTCACGCAGACCGTGCTGTACTCGCCGTCGTTCATCTCCGTAGTCGTCGTCGTCGGAATGATCTTCCTGCTCTTCTCACCGCGGTCGGGCATCGTGAACAACGCCATCGTCGCCTTCGGCGGTGAACCTGTCTTCTTCATGGGCTCGCCTGAGTGGTTCCGACCGCTGTACATCGGCTCGGACATCTGGCAGACGGCCGGGTTCTCGATGATCGTGTATCTCGCGGCGTTGACCGCGATCGATCCTTCGCTGCACGAGGCCGCACGCGTCGACGGGGCGAACAAGTGGCAGCGCATCCGTCACATCGACATCCCCGGCATCATGCCGGTGATCACAATCCTGTTCATCCTCGCCATCGGCAACCTCTTCAACCTCGGGTTCGAAAAGGTGCTGCTCATGCAGACCGATCTGAACCTCCCCACATCCGAAGTCATCCAGACCTACGTCTACAAGATCGGACTGCAGCAAGCGCAGTTCAGCTACTCAGCCGCGATCGGCCTGTTCAACTCCCTGATCAACCTCGTCCTGCTGCTGACCTTCAACTGGGTCGCCAAGCGGGCCGGACAATCGACCCTTTGGTGATGACGCCATGACACACACGATTCCAGCCCCGAAGACCGCGGCATCGGTGCCTTCCCCCGACGACTCGCAACCGCGCTCGCGTAGTCAACGGCCGCGCAGCGGCCGTTGGCGCGACCGCGCCGCCGATCCGATCTTCAACGTCGTGGCGATCGGGATGCTGCTCCTGGCCATCGTCGTCATCCTCTACCCGCTGTACTTCATTGTGATCGCTTCGGTCAGCGAGCCCTCCGAGATCCTCAACGGCAACGTCTGGCTGTGGCCCCAGGGATTCACGCTCGAGGGGTACGCGCGGATCTTCTCCGACTCGACGATCATCCGGGCCTTCGGCAACTCCGTGTTGTACACGGTCCTCGGCACGGCGATCAGCGTGGTCGCCATCCTCTGCGCCGCCTATGCGCTCTCACGCAAGGATCTCTACGGCCGAACGTTCTTCATGCTGCTGTTCATCATCACGATGTTCATCGACGGCGGTCTCATCGCCCGCTACCTGGTCGTTCGGGACCTGGGCATGCTCGACACCATCTGGGCGATCGTGCTGCCCGGGGCCATCGGCGTCTGGAACCTCATCATCGCGAGGGCGTTCTTCGAGAACAACGTGCCGGCCGAGCTGCGGGAGGCGGCACAACTCGATGGCGCCAACGACTTCCGGTTCTTCCTTCAGATCGTGCTCCCGCTCTCCAAGCCCCTCATCTTCCTGATGATCATGATCCACCTCGTCGCGAACTGGAACGCGTTCTTCGACGCACTGATCTTCCTCAATGACGAGAGCAAGTACCCGCTCCAGCTGGTGCTGCGCAATGTACTGATCCAGTCCGAGGTGAACTCCGCCGGAGGCACAGGGGCTCTGGACTCGTATGCCGCAGCTCAGCGCCTCGGAGAGCTGATCAAGTACGGAATGATCGTCGTCTCCACGATCCCCCTCCTGATCGTCCTCCCCTTCATGCAGAAGCACTTCACCAAGGGCGCCCTCCTCGGCGCGGTGAAGAGCTGATCGTGTCCTGCTCACCCGACGTAGCCCGCAGTCCCTTCGCACCGTTCCATCACCCAACAAGGAAGAACACCATGAGACACCGTCGTTTCCTCACCGCATCCGCCCTCGCCCTCACCGGCGCCGTTCTCCTCGCCGGCTGCTCCGGCGGGGGAGCCGATACCGAGATCGCCGACAAATCCGCCGACTTCGGCTTCAACGACGAGGGGCTCCCCATCGTCGAAGACACTCTCACGCTCACCTTCGGTGGCAGCAAGACGCCACTGGCTCCCGACTATTCGGAGATGGAACTCGTGCAGCAATGGGAGGCCGACACCAACATCGCGATCGAATGGGAGAACCTTCCCGATCAGGTATACGCCGAGAAGAAGAACCTGATGCTGGCCAGTGGTGACCTTCCCGACGTCCTGTTCAACTCCGGACTCTCGGATGCCGAGATCGTGCAGAACGGCAGCAACGGCACGCTCCTTCCGTTGGAAGACCTCATCGATGAGTACGCTCCAACCCTCACCGGCATCCTCGACTCGCGACCCGACATCCGCGCGGCAATCACCGCGTCAGACGGGCACATCTACACGCTCCCATCCGTCGAAGAGTTGGGGCTCGTGCAATACCCGAACTTCCTCTACATCAACACCGCGTGGCTGAGCGCGCTCGGACTGCCGATGCCGACCACGATCGACGAGTACCACGACGCGCTCGAGGCGTTCAAGACGCAGGATCCGAACGGCAACGGCGCCGCGGACGAGATTCCCCTCTCGTTTCGCACGGACTCGTTCTGCGCTAACCCCAACGACCTGATCGCCGCGCTCGGCGGGCAGCCCGAGAACAACGATCACCGCATCGTTCGTGATGACGAAGTGCAGTTCACGGCCAACACCGACGGCTTCAAGAACGGCGTGACCGCGCTCGGCGACTGGTACGCCGACGGGCTCATCGATCCCGAGTCGTTCTCGCAGGACGACGTCGCGTACCTCTCCAAGGGCAAGTCGAGCACCCCGATCCTCGGGTCGTTCTTCTGGTGGGAGGCGAAGGAGATGGTCGGCGACGATCGGGTCGGCGACTATGCACTGCTCGGCATCCTCGAGGGCGTCGACGGACAGAAGCTCGCTAGCGTCGCCAACAACCAGGAGATCGGTCGCGGCGCGATGGCCATCACCCGCGCGAACGAGTATCCGGCCGCCACGATGCGCTGGGCAGATCGGCTGTTCGAGCCCGTGATGTCCGCGCAGTCGAACTGGGGTCCGATCGGCGTCACCCTTGAAGAGAACGCCGACGGCGTTCTCGTGCAGATCCCGGCAGCGGCAGGTGAGTCCGAGGGCGAGCGTCGCCAGCGCGTCGCACCTGGCGGGCCCAAGATCACGACCGCGGACGATTTCGTGACCGTCGTCGCACCTGAGCCGCGAGCGAAGGAACGTCAGGATCTCGTCACCGAGTTCTACGCACCGTTCCAGGCCAACGATGCCTACCCGCCCGTGATGCTCTCGAACGAGGAACTCGACCAGGTCTCGCTCGCGAACACAGACATCAACACGCTCGTCAAAGAGAAGTTCGCATCGTGGATCGTGAACGGCACGATCGACGGTGAGTGGGACGCATACGTCTCGCAGCTGCAGACACTCGGCGTCGACGATGTCGTCGCCACCTACCAGCAGGCTTACGACCGGTTCCAGCAGGGCGGCAAGTAGCCGTCTCTCGGGCGGGCGGACCCCGAAATCCGCCCGCCCGCGCGAATTCATCCGACCGGCCGCCGCATCGCCTCGATCACGCCAGGAGCACCCGTGACCACGCCTTCGACCACCACGCCCGACAGCCTCTCCCTGCGGCCCACGGCGCACTTCACCGCGGCGAGCACGTGGCTGAACGACCCGAACGGCCTTCTGTTCCACGAAGGGAAGTACCACCTCTTCTTCCAGAACAACCCTCACGGGAGCACCTGGGGAAACATCTCGTGGGGGCACGCCACGTCGGCCGACCTCGTGACGTGGGAAGAGCACGACATCGCCATTCCTGCCACGGACGACGAGATGGCGTTCTCTGGCAGTGCCGTGGTGGATGAGCGCAACACGGCGGGGTTCGCAGGACCTGGCCAATGCGCCCTGGTGGCCGTTTATACGAGTGCCCGTCCACCGCGAGGGGACGCGCCGGCGTCCCAAACCCAGTCCCTTGCCTTCAGCCTCGATGACGGAGCGACCTGGACGCGGTACGCAGGCAATCCAGTGCTCGACATCGGATCCGCCGAGTTCCGTGACCCGAAGGTGTTCTGGCACGGAGGTGACGACGGTCATTGGGTGATGGTCGCCGTCGAGGCTGTCGAGCGGCGGGTGGTGCTCTACACGTCGCCTGACCTCATCACGTGGACTTACGCATCGCACTTCGGACCTGCGCACGCCGTAGGAGGCGTGTGGGAGTGCCCCGACCTCTTCGCGCTGAGGATCGGCGATAGCGATGAGACACGCTGGGTGCTCGTGGTCAGCATGAACCCCGGCGGCATCGCCGGCGGTTCCGGAACTCAGTACTTCGTGGGGAACTTCGATGGGTTCACCTTCACGGCGGACCGAGTGACCGACTCGACCGACCCCGAGGACTACGACTGGCTCGACTATGGGCGCGACTACTATGCCGCTGTGTCGTTCAACAACGTGCCAGACGGTCGACGGCTCATGATCGGCTGGGCGAGCAACTGGGACTACGCGAACGACACTCCGACCCATCCATGGCGCTCTGCGATGTCGCTCGTGCGAGAGGTGACACTCGTCCGGACCGCTGAGGGCAGGCTCCGACTCGTCCAGCGGCCGGTGCTGCCACTCGATCAGGCGGGCCTCACGGACTTCGCGGTGAGCGTGCCGTGCGGACCGGGTGACCGAAACGCCGTCGTACTTTCCAGCGAGGCGGGCGATCGACTCGTGATCACCGTCGACGGCGAAGACCGCAGCATCATCTGCGACCGGACGCAGAGCGGTGCGACCGACTTCCACACCGAGTACCCCTCGGTCGACTGGGCTCCGATTCCCGCTGGATTCGACACTGTCCTCGATCTGAGGATCATTGTCGATGCGATGATCGTCGAGATCTACGCGGGGGGTGGTCTGGTCACATTCACAGAGCAGGTATTTCCCGCCGCTCCGCTCGATTCCATCCGCGTTGAATCGCGCGACACGGACGGCTGAGCGGATGGAGCGGACTTTCGACCTCGACGTTCTCGTGATCGGTGAGGCTCTCATCGACATCGTCGACACGGGCACCGAGGTCACCGAGCACGTGGGCGGCAGCCCCGCTAATGTCGCGCTCGGGCTCGGCCGGCTGGGGGCGTCCGTGGGTCTCCTCACCCACCTTGCTGATGATGCGCGAGGACGAAAGATCGTCGGTCACCTGACCGCCTCCGGCGTACACACACTGCCCGAGTCATACTCGGCGCGGGCGACGTCCGTTGCGATTGCGAAGATCGCGTCGGACGGGCATGCGGACTACGAGTTTGAACTAGCCTGGGAGACCGCCACCAGCCCGCTCCTTGACTCGCCGCCGCGCATCGTGCACACAGGGTCTGTGGCCACATTCATGGAGCCCGGCGCGACCGCGGTCCGAGAATTTCTGCGGCGCTCGTCAGCGCAAGAGATCACGTTCGACCCGAACATCCGGCCCGCCTTGGTTGGATCGCACGCGGACGCGCTTGCGGCATTCGAGGCTTTCGCACGCATCGCCACCGTCGTGAAGATGAGCGACGAAGACGCAGCGTGGCTCTACCCAGCGACACCCCCGGACGAGGTGCTCCGTTCTGTACTCCATCTCGGCCCCCGTCTCGTGGCGATCACGCTCGGGGCGGAAGGCGCACTTGTCGCCAATGCCGAAAACATCGTCCGTATACCTGCAGTTAAGGTCGACGCTGTCGACACCATCGGAGCCGGTGACACTTTCATGGCATCCCTCATTCTCGACATCCTGACTTTCGGCAGTCAGGGGCTCAACCACGACTCTCTCGAGCGCTTCGGCCTCAATGCGGTGCAGTCAGCGGCTATGACCGTGTCTCGCAAAGGTGCTGATCTTCCTCGGCTCGACGACCTTCCAGATCGCCAATGATGCCCTCCGCCACCACTCCTTCACGCCGCGGAAACACGCGGAAAATGGGTCTCCGTGGGCGTCTCTGGTCAGCTCTGGTCGACATAGGAAACTGGCTCGGGTTGCCCTGGGGTGAAGGGGTCGCAGGTTGAAATCCTGTCATCTCGATAGAGACGAGAATGGGTCCGCCCTGGCGGGCCCATTCTCGTTCGCCCTGGGAAGGCCCTCGCTGGGGAGTCTCGGCGTCGATATCGTCATCCCATGAGCGCTCACCGGTCCTGGGACGACAGCGATGCGGAACAACTTCTGCGCACCGACAACGACGAGCGCGATGCTCAGGACTTCTCCGACTACTTCGCTTTGTGGATGCGTCAGAGCGCTTACATCAATGTCAACCGTCGTATCAAGGATCACCTCGTGCGTGACTGGCAGGTCCCGCGCCTCCCCGGAAGCAGTCAGAAGCGTCCGCGCCGCTACGCCGACGGGATCCCGTGGTCGATGAGCGCCCGAGATCTCCTCTTCTCGCTGGAACTCGGAAAGCCTCTGAGTGGCAGCATCGTCTTCGAGCACGTCCGTCCGCTCCAGAACACCGTCGCACAACTTACTGCGGCTTATGTACAAGGCGATGGACGTGACGGCCCGTCGATGCTCGAGATTCTTCGACGTGTGCATACGGGCTGGTGCTTCGCCGTCGTCACCAAATCCGAGGACACGACGATCAAACGGCGGGCCGAGGACGACATCTCCGGTAGCCAGAAGTATGCGGAATTGCAGGGTGGGAGTGCAGGGTTCGAGCTGCTGCGCGACGACCCCCGTTTCGCTATGCGCTTCTCGTAGAACTGACATTCCGCATGAGGTGTCTGTTGTCCGTCTCCGCAACGCGCGCCACCGAGAGCTGATCCTCGGACACGGTGAGGGGTGCACCGTCGGCTCGAAGAGAGTGGGGTTCACGGCGACGCCCGCCCGTCAATCGATACGCTCGCACCGTGAAGACACGGCGTAAACCACGCCGCGGGATGGCGTCGCTGCCGCTCATGCGCGGCATCCCCATCGGCGCCACCGCCGGACTCCTGATTGGAGCGGCGGCGGGAAATCCGGGCATCGGCGCAGCCATCGGAGTGCCGGCCGGGCTCGGAGTCGGTCTCGTCGCAACCGTGATCTGGGAACAGTTGCGCCGCTGACATCCGAGCCAACGACGCCTCGTCGAGCTCCGAGCGGCGATCACCGCCCTGTCCCGATGTCCCGCTCCGGGACTAGCCTGGCCGCACGCTCGCCGTCACGCCGGGCGCTGACGCCGGGAGGGCACCGACATGGGACTGCTGCGCTACTCGATCAACGTCACGCTCGACGGATGCTGCCACCACGAGGCGGGACTACCTCCCGACGAGGAGTCGATGGCGTACTGGACGGCGCGGATCGCGGAGGCCGATGCCCTGATCTACGGCCGCCTCACCTACGAGATGATGGAGTCCGCGTGGCGGCGACCCGCATCCGGACCTTGGCCTGACTGGATGACCGCACGGGACATCCCCTTCGCCGAGAGCATCGATCGGGCGAAGAAGTACGTCGTTTCCGGCACGCTCGACGCCGTCGACTGGAACGCGGAACTGCTCGCCGGCGACCTGGCCGCGGAGATCCGGCGCATCACGCGAGGATCGAACGGGATCCTGGCGGTGGGTGGCGTCACCCTGCCGCTCGCCCTGGCAGACCTCGGACTCATAGACGAGTACGAGTTCCTCGTGCATCCGGTCCTCGCGGGACGCGGACCGACGTTGCTGTCCGGACTGCGCGAACGTATTTCCCTTGAAGTGATTGATCGCCGCGAGTTCCCCTCGGGAGTGATCGCCCAGCGGTACCGGCCGATCCTGGTGTCGGAATGAGGGAGGGGGAGCCAACGGGGCGACGCACCTTGTGGTGGGTTCTGCTGCTCGTCGCGTCCTCGGTCACCTTGGTGACGGTCAGCATGATCGTCTTCGCCGGCATCGGGAACTGGTTCACTCCGGTCGGTTCCGCCTGCACAGCCGTGGCGAGCGCGCTTCAGCTGCGAGCTCGCGGGAGGCCAGATGCGTGACCCACGCAGATCGAACGGACGTGGACTCGAGATCTTTCACGCCGTCCTGGCCGTCGCCGCGCTCGTTCTGATCGCCGTCGGCCTATTGGCGAGCATGTCGGGCTCGGACATCAGCGTCTGGACGTTCGTTGTCGGCGGCTACTTGGCGCTGCAGAGCATCCTGAGTTGGGGATGGCACCGTCATCGTCGGCTCGCGAGCCTCGAATCGAATGACGAGACCGCGCCCGGTGCGTGATACGTGAGCGTCGGCAAAACGCCCGGGGCATCCGTCCGCGGGATGTGGAGACTATGACCGAACGCTCAGGCGTGCGGCGAAAGGGTCGGACGGATCGTTCCAGGCGCATCCAGGCACACATGAACCGATTCGGCGGGGCTCTGTTTGTCATAGTCGGGTGCCTGTTCATCATCCTGGTCTTCCTTGGCGACTTGCCGCCGACGCAGCAGGGCCGTTGATACGGCGTGAAGCGTCTCGCCGGAAAGGGGACCCCTACCGGGCGAGAGCGAGGCCGGCGAGCTCGGCGCGGGTGCGCGCGCCGGCCTTCCGGAGCAGGTTCGAGACGTGGAACTTCACGGTGTTGTCGCTGATGCCGAGGTGCTTCGCGATGTCACGATTGCGGGCTCCCGACGCCACGAGGCGAAGCACCTCGCGTTCGCGGGCAGACAGAGAGACCGCGCCCACGAGCGGCTCGGGATCGGCCGGCGGATCGAGCGGCAACCGGATCTCGAGCGATGACCCCCATCCGGTCGTCGACGAGACCGCCAGTTCGCCATCGAGCGCGGAGACCCGCTCGGCGATCGGACGCAGCGAATCGTCGTGCGCGGTGAGCTCGCCCTTTCCGTCGTCGCGGATGCCGATCAACAAGTTCAGGCCGTCGCAATCCCACTGGATGCGCACCCGGCGCGACTCGCCCGCATCGACGAACGCGAGCACCGCGTTCCGCACGATCACGCGGGCCGCGTGCGCCACCTCGCCGGGAAGAGCGCGCCCCGTGACGGGCGGCTCGACGAACTGCACATCGAGATCGCCGAAACGCACGAGGGGCCGCAGATCGTTGCGAAGCCGCGCAAAAGCACCGACGACCGGCTCGAGCACGCTGCTGCGCTGCTGGTCCGTCACCATCCGAAGACCGACCAACGCGCTCGCCGCCACATCGATCGCCATCGTGCGGGCGGCGCGGTCGTCGAGGCGGTCGGAGCGCAGAATCGCGAGCATCGACTCGAGGGTCACGGCGTGCTCGTCGGCATGATCGGTCACCGCGCGCGCCTGCGCGACCTGCTCGCGTCGAGCGGTCGCCGAGCGGAGCGCCTCCTGTTCATCCATCCCTCCACCGTACGCGCCACCTACCCGAACGGATAGCTGACCCGTTCGGGTAGGAAAGACTGGTCTGTCGGGTGGGCGCCCGCGACCACGGAACGTTCGACGATGGATGCATGGACGTACTGGAAGCCGGCGTCGGGTACTCGCTCACCCGCATCCGAAACGAATTGGATGCGGTCATCGATGAGCTCGTGCACCGCGACCCGCTCGCCCTGGCCCGCACAGCCGACCTCATCTCCGCCGCGCCGCGGGTCTTCGTCTTCGGTGCCGGCCGATCGGGCCTCGCCCTGCGGATGACCGCCATGCGTTTCATGCACCTCGGACTCGACGCCCACGTCGTCGGCGAAGTGACCGCGCCCGCCATCGGGAAGGATGACCTCCTCCTCGTCGCCAGTGGCTCCGGCACGACCGGCGGCATCGTGGGCGCCGCATCCACCGCGATCGACGCCGGTGCCCGCGTCGCCGCCATCACCACGGCGCCGCACTCGCCGCTCGCCGGCCTCGCCGCCGCGACCATCATCGTGCCGGCCGCCGACAAGCTCGACCGCTCGGGCACCGCATCCGCCCAGTACGCCGGCTCGCTTTTCGAACAGACGGTCATGATCCTCGGCGATGCGCTCTTCCACGCGCTCTGGCAGCGCAGCGGACAGACCGCCGACGAGCTCTGGCCGCGCCACGCGAACATCGAATAGCCGCCGAGCCCCCTCTCTCGACCTCCCTTCCGCGATACGAAAAGGAACACAATGAAGCTGCAATTCGCCATGGACACCCTCACTACCGAGGCCGCTCTCGAACTCGCTGCCGCCGCCGCGCCGCACGTCGACATCCTCGAGCTCGGAACGCCGCTCATCAAGAGCGCGGGCCTGTCGGCCATCACCGCGATCAAGTCCGCGCACCCCGACAAGATCGTCTTCGCCGACCTGAAGACCATGGATGCCGGCGAGCTCGAAGCCGACATCGCGTTCGCCGCCGGAGCCGACCTCGTCACCGTGCTGGGAGCTGCCGGCGACAGCACCATCGTGGGCGCCGTGAAGGCGGCCAAGAAGCACGGCAAGGGCGTCGTCGTCGACCTCATCGGCGTCGCTGACAAGCCCGCGCGCGCCAAGGAGGTCGTCGCGCTCGGCGTCGAGTTCGTCGAGATGCACGCGGGGCTCGACGAGCAGGCCGAAGAAGGTTTCACCTTCGCGACGCTGCTGAGCGACGGCGCCGCATCCGGCGTCCCGTTCTCCGTGGCCGGCGGAATCAACGCGACGACGATCGCCTCGGTGCAGGAATCGGGCGCGCAGGTCGCCGTCGCGGGCGGCGCGATCTACGGCGCTCCCGACGTCGGCGCCGCCGCGGCGGAGCTGCGCGCGGCCATCGTCTGAGCCGGTACTGACGGGCGGGGGAGTCGGCGCTCGGCGTCGGCTCCCTTCTTGGCGCGCGCCCCGGGCGGTACCAAGATGAGCGCCAGCTTCGATGTCGAGGGTGGGCCCTTCGCTCAGGACGAGAGCACGGCGGGAGAGCCGGAGTCTCTCCTCTTGCTGTCCCCGGTCGAATCGTAGAGTTCGCGCGCTGCACTCACGGAGTCGAAGTTGGTCTCCGCCCATGCTTTGAACTGTGTGGCCACCGAGAAAAGAGAACACCCGAGATCGGTCGCTTGATATGTGACCGTGACCGGGACGGTGGGCTCGACGGAGCGAGTGACCAGGCCGTCTCGTTCCATGCTCCGAAGGGTTTGCGTGAGCATCTTGGGGCTGACGCCCGCCATCAATCTGTTGAGTTCGGAGTACCTCTTGGCGCCCCCCGACAACGCATTCAGAACGAGGAGAAGCCACTTGTCTGTCAGCGTCGAGAAGAGTTGTCTGCTCGGGCAGCTCGATAGGAAGACGTCGTATGCCTCTTTCGCCGCGCTTTTTTGAACGGCTGCGGTGCGTGTGGTCATGACGAGTATTCCTCCTAGATAGCTACGCACTTGCGGGTACGTACTTCCTGAAGAATAGCGCGCGGCGCACACTTGAGGAATCGTCGGCGCATGAGCCGGCGAGCACTTCACACAGAGGAAAGGCTTCGTCACCATGCGCGCAGCTGTTGTCACGGTTCCCGGCGGTCCGGATTCGATCAGGATCGTCGAGGTCGCCACCCCGTCGCCGGGTCCACGGGAGGTGCTCGTGCGCGTGGAAGCTGCGGGAGTCAACCCCGTCGATGCGCAGACTCGCGCGGGTTTCTATCACTCCCTGGGGTGGGCGACGAAGTCGCCCGTTGGGCTGGGCTGGGATGTCTCCGGAGTCATCGAAGCGGTCGGTCCGGGAGTGACGCGGGTGTCTGTGGGGTCGCTCGTTGCGGGTATGACGGGCATGGTCGATCGGGATCTGGGAACGTACGCCGACGCGGTCGTGCTTCCAGAGAACGCGGTGGCGGTACGCCCCCGTGAGCTCAGCGCGATCGACGCGGCAACCGTACCGTTGAGCGCCTTGACCGCGAGTCAGGCGCTCGATCTCGCTGGCGCTGCGCGCGGTCGGTCGTTGCTGATCACGGGGGCCGCAGGCTCGGTCGGAGGCTTCGCTCTGGTCCTGGCTGCAGAACGAGGCTTCGCGGTGACCGGTCTGGCGAGAGAGTCGGATCGCGTCTTCGTCGAATCCACCGGCGCGACTCTGATCACCTCGCTCCCCGGATCGCCGACCTACGCAGCGGTCCTAGATGCGGCGACGATCGGAGAGACCGCTCTCGCTTCGGTGGAAGACGCCGGGATCTACATCGGTGTGGCGCCCTCTGCCGTGCCTGAGGCAGAGCGTGAGATCTCGGTCTCCGCCGTGGGTGCTCATGCGGATAGCAGAGTGCTGGGTGAGCTTCTCGCGGGCGTGACCAGCGGTGCATACCCAGCGCGCGTGCACAGTGTCATCCCGCTCTCCGAGGCGTTTCGCGCCCACCATCAGCTGGAGACCGGAGGATTTCGAGGAAAGATCATCATCGTTCCGTGAGAGTGCTCCGGCGGGGGCCTCAGCGGGGGAGTTGATTCATCTTTCGGATCTGCTTGTCGAACGTGCCGACAGGGGCGAAGCGAGTCAGCATGCTGGCGCTGCCGGCGAGACGGCCGGCGGTGTAGCGAAGCTTGGGCGTCGGGTTGATCGCAGCCTTCACGATGACTTCGGCGACGACAGCGGGCTCGTCACCCGCTTCAATCGCTTTTGCCATCACGCGCGCAAACGTGTCGCGCTGTTCCGTGTACGCGGGGAGCAGCGCGTCCGGACGCGTGCTGCTGGCCTCGAAAGCGGTCTTCGTGTACGCGGGCTCCACGAGGATCGAACGGATTCCGTATTGCCGGACCTCATGGTCCAGTGACTGCGAGTAACCCTCGATGGCGTGCTTGGATGCGCCGTAGACGGCCATGAAGGGTGCGGGCATGAATCCTTGGACCGACGAGACGTTGATGATGTGGCCCGTGCCGCGTGCTCGCATGTGGGGCAGTACGGCTTTCACCATCCGCATGACGCCGAATACGTTGACGTCGAAAACCATCTGGGCCTGCGCGATGGAGGTTTCTTCGGCGGCTCCCACCGAACCGAAGCCGGCGTTGTTGACCAGCACGTCGATGCGGCCGTGCCGGGTGATGACGTCATCCACGGCTGTCTCGACGGACGCGTCGTTGGTGACATCGAGTTCGATCAGGTCGACGCCGGATGCGGGTGCGGCGCCCGTCGCGCGGCGGCTGGTGCCGACGACGACGAATCCGGCGTCGACCAGAGCGGACGCCGCTGACTTACCGATACCAGACGATGCTCCTGTGACGAGCGCGACACGTTTGCTGGAGAGAACCACGGAGACCTCAATCTTTAGATGATGATCGTAAGGTTATGGTTAACGGGGCGACAGCGCAACCTCGCCAAGCGATAGCCTGATGTTCGTAATGTCAACGCTCAGGAGGCCGTCATGCGGTACGGAAGCAGTCAGAAGGAGTCCACTCGCGCTCGGATCGTCGGCAAAGCGGGGGAGCGGTTCAAGACCGACGGGATCGTCGCGTCCGGCGTGTCGACGCTGATGGCCGATGCGGGGCTGACGAACGGTGCGTTCTATGTGCACTTCGCCTCGAAGGAAGACCTCGTGACTGCCGCGGTCGTCGACCAGCTTCGCGCCGAGAAAGACCGCTTCTCGAGCGTCACCGACGACTCTTCGGCGTTCGAGCGCATTGTTCGCGAGTACCTGTCGCCCGGGCACAGGGACGACCCCGCGCATGGATGCCCCACCGCGACTCTCGTTGCGGAGATCGGCCGCAGTGCCGGCGAAACGCGAAGTGCCTACACGCGCGGAGTGCTCGATAGCCTCGGACCGCTTGCCGCCAACATCGGCGACGAGGACCAAGATGGCCGAGCGGCCGCCCTGGCTATCTTGGGAGCGATGTCGGGCACGCTCCAGATTGCGCGTGCGGTCAGCGACCCCGACCTTTCCGACGCGATCTTGATCCAAGGAATCCGGAATGTTCTTTCTCTGATGCCGTGACCATACGGCGCCCGTCGCTTCAGCGGCGGCGGCGGGCGCGCCTCGCTGAGTCGACAGACATGATCGCCACCGTCAGAACGGCGAGCGTGGCCAGGGCGACGGCAATGCCCGCCACGAGAGTCGTCGTCGTTCCGGGGACGACAGCTGCCCACCGGAGCAGATAGCCCGCCAGCGCGGCGGCAGGAAATGTGAACGCCCAGAACGCCAGGCTGAACGAGGCAGACGCATACCTCGGAATCATGAAGACCTGAGTCAACACCATGAGAAAAGTGATTCCGGAGAGCAGTAACTGCACCACGTCGATTTCACCATCGCGGACTGCGAACCAGGCGAGTCCCGCCGTGATCGGCGGTGTGACGAGCACCGCCAACGTGGGAAGCATGGGAGAAGGCAAGGGTGCAGACGCGACGAGTCGGACGATGATGAGCGTGCCGATCGTGGCCCAGCAGAATGTCCCGACGCCGATCGCGCCGATGGCCAGCGCGGGGTATCCGGCGATGTTCAGGGCGATCGCTGCGATGTACGGGCCCGCGATCACAGGCAGCGCGTAGCCAGGGTGGATCTGGCTCAACTGCAGCGCGCCGCTCAACCAGAACGAGAGCATCTGCGCGGACATGGCGCCGAGTACGGCCACCCAGAGCAAGGTCAGTACCTGGACCAGCTCGGGTGCGAGGTACGTCGCGTAGTGGCTCGTGAGCAGCAGTCCGACGACCGGAACGTATGCCGGGAATGGACCGGTCGTCGGATGGCGAACGTCCGCGCGCAGATCCCGCAGTCGCTGCCGTGTCACCGGCAGTCGTGCCATCAGTACGGCGAGCCACCAGGCCGCCGATGCCGCGAACATCACCTCGGCTATGGCCGGCGACACGCCGAAGAGTTCTCCTGCGCCTGCCCAGACGCTGCCCAGGCCCGCGAGGCCCAGCGCGATTCCCAGGGTTGAGTAGCTCAACCGCCGTGGGTCCTGGGCGGGCGCGCTCTTAGGTGAGGCAAGGGGTTCGGTGTTCACCGGAGGGTTCCGCTCTTTCGATGCTGTTCGTTGCGTGGGGGATGGGGTCTTTGACCGGAGGCGCGGCGTCCTGCTTAGAAACGCGCCTTCTGGAACGCGGGAACGGCTTCCCTGAGTGACAGCCCGAGATTCGCGAGCTTGTCTTTCACCTCATCGACGGATCTCTGGCCGAAGTTGCGGATCCTCATGAGCTGCTCCTCAGACCGAGTGACCAGTTCCGCGACCGTGTGGATGCCGTCTCGTTTGAGGCAATTGAATGATCGGACGGTGAGATCGAGCTCTTCGATCAGTACGGAGGGCTCGGTCATGACCGTCAGATCGGGCGTCGGACCGAGGCTGACGCCGTCAGCCTCGCCGTTGAGATCGTGCACCAAGCCGAACAGCTCGGTGAGGGTTCGGCCGGCCGAGGCCAGGGCGTCGCGCGGAGAGATGGACGCCTTGGACTCGACATTCAGGATGAGTCTGTCGAAGTCCGTTCGATCGCCCGCACGAATCGCCTCCACGCGGTACGCGACTTTCTGTACCGGCGAGTAGATCGAGTCGATGGGAATCTGGCCGGCCTCGGCATAATCGTTTCTGTTCTGTGATGCCGAGACGTACCCGCGGCCGCGCTCGATGGTCATCTCCATTTCGAACGTCGCGGTGTCGTTGAGGGTTGCGATGACCAGTTCGGGATTGTGCACGACGATGCCCGCGGGAGACGAGATGTCCGCGGCGGTCATCGGGCCGAAGCCGGTCTTGCGCAGGTACGCCCGAACCGGCTCGTCATGCTCACTGGAAACGACGAGTTGCTTGATGTTCATCACGATCTCGGTGACGTCCTCGCGTACGCCGGGGATGGTGCTGAACTCGTGGAGTACCCCGACGACGTGAATGCTGGTGACGGCCGCGCCCGGGATCGAGGAGAGCAAGGTTCGGCGCAGCGCGTTGCCGATCGTGTAACCGAAGCCAGGCTCGAGCGGCCCGACGACGAAGTGCGACCGAGTCTCGGAGACCCGCTCCTCGGTGAGTTCGGGCCGCTGTGCAAGGGGCATGCAGAATCCTTTCGACTGAGCGCTTCAGGGGAGGCGCGCGCTGCGCTGTTCGGGTCAGGCGGCAGTCGCGAGCGTGTTCACGACAGTGACCAGGCGTGTCACGTCGCCGGGTTGAGTGAGGCCGGCGCGAGCCCGAACTCGAAGCCCCGTGGCTGCGTCTTGCGCAAAGTGCGCAATCTCCACCGCTCGTGATTTCGGCGTTGCGGTGAATCGGCAGATCTGAGCCGCGATCCGTGCCCGTCCTCGTGCCATATGTCCGTCGAGAATCGCGCCAATCTCCGCATCATCCGCCGGCGTCGCGGCTGCGGCTGCGGTCGCAAAGCAGCCTCGCGGGTGAGCGTCGTTGCCGGGCGGCGGTGCCAGCAGCGCGCTCAGCGCCTCATTCAGGGAGGTAGCGACGGACACGGCGTGATCGCGCGCGGCGTCAGTGGAGTCGATGTAACGGCGCAATGCCGCGACGTAGAGCTGGCGTTTGTCGCCAAACGTGTCGTACATACTGCGCTTGCCGATCCCCATGCGGGTGCTCAGCTCGGCTGTCGATGATCCCTCGAACCCGTGGTCCCAGAACACCAACATCGCCTGTTCCAGCGCATCGGCCGGGTTGAACTCTTTGTGTCGAGACATGGTTTCCTCCGCTTGCATCGCCCACGAGAACGATTATTGCACCGAACGTTCTCAAAAAGGCCGTCGCCTCGGTGGGCGCCGCCGTTGCGGAGCTGCGCCGGTGTGCCTACCCGATGAGCGGGCCGCCGCGCTTCCAGTAGCCGAGGAACGACACGCGCTCCTTCGCGATGCCGACCTCGCTGACCAGGTACCGTCGGACGGCCGTCGTCGCCCCCGCCTCCCCGGCGATCCAGGCGTAGAAGCCGTCATCTTCACGGGCGGTCGCACCGTGCTCCGCACCCCATTCCCGCACGGCCGCGTCCACCGACGGTGATCCGTGGTGCAGGAGCCGCAGCCGGACGTGCGCGGGGACGCCGGCCGACACCACGTCGTCGGCGGGATCCGCGCACTCGAGGATCACGTCTGCATCCGCATCCACCGGCAACGAATCCAGGATGCCGCGCACCGCGGGGAAGGCCGTCTCGTCGGCGATCAGCAGAAACCGGCGGGCGTCGCCGGGCTGCCAGTGCAGGCCGTATCCGGTCCATCCCATCCGCGAGTCCGGGCCGTTGATGACGACGCGATCACCCGGAACGGCCGCCGCAGCCCACGCGGATGCTGGCCCCGCCGGCTCGTGCAGGAAGAAATCCACATCGATCTCGCCCTCGTCGGGCCGGATCGCGGCCGGCGTGTACGTCCGCAGCACGTTCCGCTCGTCTTCCGGCAGAGCCCGCCACCGGGCGTACCAGTCGGACGGATGCGGAGTCGGCTCGTCGAGCAGACCGAAATCGGCGAAGCGGCCACCGGGCAGCGGCAGCACGAGCTTGATGCGCTGATCCCGGCCCCAGGCGGCGAAATGACGGAGGCTCTCGCCCGCCAGCGTCACCCGCACGAAGCGCGGGCTGAGCATCACGCGCGCACGCACCTCGACCGGGAACGCACTGTAGGCCCAGGGGTGATCCACCGGCGCAGAAGCCGTCTCGCCCGCCGTCATGAGCGGACCCGGGTAGGCGCCGACCCCCGCAGCGGCACCACGAGCGGGCCGCCCGTGACGGGGTCGCGGATCACCACGTTCGCCAGCCCGAACACCTCGTGCACGCGCTCGCTCGTGATGACCTCTTCCGGCGGCCCCTCGGCGACGATACGACCGTCGCGCATGGCGATGATGTGCGTCGCGTACCGGGCCGCGTGGTTGAGGTCATGCAGCACGGCGACCAGCGTGCGCCCCTCCGCGTTCAGCGCGGCGAACAGTTCCATGAGTTCGACCTGGTGGGCGACGTCGAGGAACGTGGTCGGTTCGTCGAGCAGCAGCAGGTCCGTCTCCTGCGCGAGCACCATCGCCACCCACACGCGTTGCCGTTGCCCGCCGGAGAGCGCATCGACGGGCCGCGATGCGAGGTCGGAGGTGCCGGTCGCCGCCAACGCTCCTGTCACGGCGCGCTCGTCGGCCTCCGACCACTGCCGCACCAGGTTCTGGTGCGGGTACCGGCCGCGGGCGACGAGGTCGGCGACCGTGATGCCGTCCGGCGCCGACGCGCTCTGCGGAAGCAGACCGAGCCGGCGGGCGACCTCTTTGGCCGGATACGAACCGATCGCCTGGCCGTCGAGGACGACGCGACCGCTCGACGGGGCGAGCAACCGCGAGAGACCGCGCAGGAGCGTCGACTTTCCGCATGCGTTCGGCCCGATGATGACCGTGAAGCCGCCCGGCGGCACCGACACCGACAGGTCGTGAACGATCTCGGTGCGGTCGTACGACAGGCTGATCGCCTCGGCCGACAGGCGCGAGGTCGGTGCGGTGAAGGATTCAGACACGGCGGCGGATCTCCCAGATGATCATGAGGACGAGGTAGGCGCCGCCGACCGACACGGTGACGACGCCGACGGGCAGAGCGGTGGGCAGCACGTGCTGCGCGATGAGGTCTGCGCCGAGCAGCAGCACCCCGCCGAACAGGCCCGACAGCACGAGCGAGAGATGCGGCGTGCGAGCGATGAGCCGTGCGACCTGCGGGGCCGCGAGCGCGACGAACGCGACCGGACCGGCGACCGTGGTCGCCGCAGCGACGAGGACGACGCCGATGAGCAGCGACGCGGCGCGGATCGCCGACGGCCGCACACCCGTCGACGCGGCCATGTCGTCGCCGAGTTCGAGCTGCCGAAGGCGAGGCACGAGCATGATCGCGGCCACGACGAACGGAAGAGCGCACAGGAGCGCGCCGAGAAGCGGACCCGCGGTGACGCCGTTCAGCGACCCCGTTCCCCAGGCGGACGCGAACATCGCGGTCTCGAGCTCGATCTGCAGCAGCATCCACGTGTTCAGCGACGCGAGCATCGCGGAGACACCGATGCCGACGACGATGAGACGGAAGCCCTGCATCCCGCCCCGCGCGGAGAGCAGCCAGATGAGCGCCGCGGTCACGAAGCCCCCGAGCAGCGACCCCGCGATGAGGGCGCTCCCGCTGCTCGAGACGAACACCAGCGCGAGCAGCATCCCCGTGAAGGCGCCGTTGGAGAGACCCAGGACGTCGGGACTGGCGAGCGGATTGCGGGTCACGGTCTGGAAGAGCGCCCCCGCGATGCCGAGGAGGATGCCGACGGTGATCGCGGCGAGAGCCCGCGGCAGCCGCCAGTCGAGCACGACCGTCCGGTCCATCGCCCCGCCTCCGCCGGTGAGCGCGCGGATCACCTCCGGCGGCGTGAGCGGATAGGTGCCGAGCCCGAGCGCGAGAACGCCGAGCACGCACAACGCCGCGACGGCTGCGAGCCCGACGACGATGCTGCGCGCGCGCACCGGCATCCGCAGCGGACCAATGCGCAGCAGCACGCGTCGGTAACCGACTCCGGATGCGGCGGGCGCGGTCATAGCGCACTCACGCGGCGACGACGGGCGAGGAGGATCAGCACCGGCGCGCCGACGAACGCCGCCACGATCCCCACCGGCACCTCGGCCGGAGCGATGATGATGCGGCCGAGCACGTCGGCGAGCAGAAGGACGACGGGTGCCAGCACGGCGGACAGCGGCAGGATCAGCCGCTGATCGACTCCGAACGTCCACCGGATCACGTGCGGCACCATCAGTCCGAGGAACGAGATCGGGCCGGCGAGCGCCGTGGCGGCGCCCGCGAGGAGCGTGACCGCGACGATGACACCGATCCGGATGCCGACGATGTTCGCCCCCTGCGCCCGGGCGACGTCCTCGCCGAGCCCGACCGCGTTCAACCCCGGCGCGAGAACCATCGCGAGAACCAATCCCGCGACGACGAACGGAACCACCGGGACGATGACGTCGAACCCGCGTCCGAGAAGGGATCCGGCGTTCCAGCTACGCATCGAATCGAACGCATCCGGGTCGCTGAGCGCCAGTCCCGTCGTGATGCCCGAGAGGACGGCGCCGAGCGCGACACCGGCGAGCGTCAACCGCAGGGGATCGGCCGAGCCCCGCCCGGACGATCCGATGAGATAAACCGCGACGGTCACGATGAGCGCGCCGAGGAACGCGAGCCACACGAACTGCGACACATCCCGGAGGCCCAGGAAGCTCACGCCGAGAGCGACCGCGAGTGCGGCCCCCGCATTCACGCCGAGGATGCCGGGGTCGGCGAGCGGGTTGCGTGTGAATGCCTGGATGAGGGCACCGGCGACCCCGAGGGCGGAGCCGGCGACCAGACCCGCCAGCGTGCGCGGGACGCGCAGATCGAACACGACGTAGTCGGTCTCCGGACTGCCCTCACCCCGCAGCGTTCTCCACACCGCATCCAGCGACAGCGGATTGGCGCCGACCGCGAGCGAGAGCGCGACGGCGAGCGAGAGCACGGCCAGGAGGATCCACGTCCCCCCGACCGCGCGCACTCTGCCCTGCGTGACGCGCGCTCGGCCGTCGGTGACGCGCGCTCGGCCGTCGGCGCGGGTGGCTGTCACCGACGTGCGGCGAGGAACGCCTCGATGTCATCCAGCACGGCCTGAGCGCCCTTCGGGCCGACGCCCGACACCCAGTAGCTCGTGTCGACCAACGTCACCGAGGGGAAGGCATCCGCGTTCTGAGCGATGGCGGCAGGGATCTCCGCATCGTCATCCACGTCGGTCGCGGTGATGAACACGTGGTCGGCGCGGGCGGAGAGCACGTTCTCCGGCGAGATATCGGCCTGCAGCCCGTCTGCCCAGTCCTGCTCGGGGATGGTGAACCCGACGCACTCGAGAAGGCTTCCCGCGAACGACACCGGCCCGTAGAGGCTGAGGGTCGTTTCATCGCGGGGCCGGATGAGCTGGGCCGTCTGGCCGTCGACCATGTATTCGTCGGCCAGCGATGCGCAGCGCTCGTCGACTGCCGACAGCAGGTCGGAGACCTCGTCCTGCCGGTTGAGGGCCTCGCCGATGAGCTCGGCGTTGTCGCGCCAGGGGTCTGCCTGCGTCGCGATGAACACCGTCGGGGCGATGGACGAGAGCTGGTCGTAGAGCTCGGAGTGCCGGGCCTCGGTGCCGAGAATGAGGTCGGGCTGCAACGCCGCGATCGCCTCGAGGTCGGGCTCGGGCACGGTCCCCACCGCCTCCACTCCGTCGACATCGAGGTACGCCGGGGTTCCCGCGACGTTGCTCGCGACGGCCGCGCCGACGGGCACGATGCCGACGGCGACCGCCGTATCGAGCTCGAGCGGCTCGAGGACGATGACGCGCTGCGGATCGTCGGGTACGGCGGTCGTGCCGCGAGCGTGCTCGACGTCGTGGGTGCCGGAGGACTCGGATGCCGCACCTTCTTCCGAGGGCGATGCGGAGGCGCATCCGGAGAGCAGGAGCAGAGCGCAGGCCGAGGCGGCGAGAAGCGCGCGGGAGCGGCGGCGGGCGCGTGAAGGCATGACGGATCGTCTTTCTGAGAGGGGGATGGCTCAGCTACGAAAGCGTAGTAAGGCGACCCTAACA